>NZ_JAVIZX010000001.1:3883532-4571377 GCF_031453675.1 Paracidovorax wautersii
CCCGGCGCATCTGCGGCAGCCAGGCGCTGTTCGACGAGTTCAGGGTGCGCTACGACCAGCAGATGGACCCCGCCGCCTTCCTCGTCGCCAAGACGCTGGAGATGCGCCAGCGCCACAACAAGTACGAGAACACGCCCTACTCCCTGGAGCCCAACTGCAAGGAATCCCCGGGCGGCCTGCGCGATCTGCAGACCGTGCTGTGGGTGGCGCGCGCAGCCGGCCTCGGCAGCCACTGGAGCGAGCTGGCTGCCAGCGGCCTGGCCACGCCGCTCGAGGTGAATGCCATCGAGCGCACGGAAGCGCTGTTGTTCCTGATCCGCACCCGCCTGCATGCCATTGCGGGCCGGCACGAAGACCGGTTGGTGTTCGACCTGCAGACCGCCGTGGCCGAGGCTTTCGGCTACCGCTCCACCTCGCCCGACGGCAAGCGCCTGGCCATGCGCGCCAGCGAGACGCTGATGCGCCGCTACTACTGGGCCGCCAAGGCCGTGTCCCAGCTCAGCCAGATCCTGCTGCTGAACATCGAGGAACGGCTCAGCCCCTCCACGCACGAGCTGCGCCGCATCAACGATCGCTTCTTCGACAAGGCCGGCCTGATCGAGGTCGCCAGCGACGACCTGTACGAGAAGCATCCGCACGCCATCCTCGAAACCTTCCTGCTCTACGAGACCACGCCCGGCCTGCAGGACCTGTCGGTGCGCACGCTGCGCGCGCTGTACAACGCACGGGGCGTGATGGACGCGGCCTTCCGCCGCGATCCGGTCAACCGCGCCAACTTCATGCGCATCCTCAAGCAGCCGTCGGGCATCACCCACGCCATGCGGCTGATGAACCAGACCTCGGTGCTGGGGCGCTACCTGTGGCCGTTCCGGCGCATCGTCGGGCAGATGCAACACGACCTGTTCCACGTCTACACCGTGGACCAGCACATCCTGATGGTGCTGCGCAACGTGCGCCGCTTCTTCATGCCCGAGCACGCGCATGAGTACCCCTTCTGCTCGCAATTGGCCGGTGGCTGGGACAAGCCGTGGCTGCTTTATCTGGCCGCGCTGTTCCACGACATCGGCAAGGGCCGCGGCGGCGACCACTCCAAGATCGGTGCCGAGGAAGTGCGCCACTTCTGTCGCCAGCACGGCGTGGGCAAGGACGATGCGGCCCTCGTCGAATTCCTGGTCAGCGAGCATCTGGCCATGAGCCAGGTGGCGCAGAAGCAGGATCTGTCGGACCCCGACGTGATCGGTGCCTTCGCGCGCCGGGTGGGCAACGAGCGCAACCTGACAGCGCTGTACCTGCTGACCGTGGCCGACATCCGCGGCACCAGCCCCAAGGTCTGGAACGCCTGGAAGGGCAAGCTGCTGGAAGACCTGTACCGCGCCACGCTGCGCACCCTGGGCGGCCGCGCACCCGACGCCGCCGCCGAAATCGAAGCCCGCAAGCGCGAGGCGCTGGTGCTGCTGGCACTGAGCGCCCAGCCTTTCGAGGCCCACAAGAAGCTGTGGGACACGCTCGACGTGGGTTACTTCATGCGCCACGAGGCAGCCGACATCGCCTGGCACACGCGCCATCTCTCGCGCTTCGTGGGTTCCGCCAAGCCGGTGGTACGGGCACGCCAGTCGCTGGCGGGCGAGGGACTGCAGGTCATGGTCTATGCGGCGGATCAGCCCGACCTGTTCGCCCGCATCTGCGGCTACTTCGACCGGGCGGGCTTCAGCATCCTGGACGCGCGTGTGCACACGGCGAACAACGGCTACGCGCTGGACACGTTCCAGGTCGTGGCCTCCGACCAGGCCGGGCACTACCGCGAGCTGACCAACATGGTGGAAAACGGCCTGGTGCAGGCCATCGAGGAAGGCGGCCCCCTGCCCGAGCCGGCCCGACGGCGCGTGTCGCGGCGCGTGAAGAGCTTTCCCATCGCGCCCCGCGTGGCACTGCGCCCGGACGAAAAGGCACAACGCTGGCTCATCAGTATCTCTGCCAGCGACCGCGCGGGCCTGCTGTACCTGGTGGCGCGGGTGCTGTCGCAGCACCACCTCAGCGTGCAACTGGCCAAGGTCAGCACGCTGGGCGAGCGCGTCGAAGACACCTTCCTGGTGCAAGGGCCCGAACTGCAGAACAACGCGCGGCAGATCCAGATCGAGACCGAGCTGCTCGACACGTTGTCCGCGCACTGATTGCTACGCTTTATATAGCATCATGCGCTTATTCATGAAGCGCTGCAGCCTGTTTGATACGCAACAGGTCGACGTCAGTCATCCTCTGCCGCATCGATGCCGGGGAACAGCACCTCGGTGTAGCCGAACTGCGTGAAGTCGCGCACCCGCATCGGATAGAGCTTGCCCACGAGGTGATCGCATTCATGCTGCACCACACGCGCATGGAAGCCCTCAGCCACGCGGTCAATGGGGTCGCCGTACGGGTCCACGCCGGTATAGCGAATGCGCGACCAACGCGGCACCAGCCCGCGCAGGCCCGGCACCGACAGGCAACCCTCCCAGTCACTGTCTTCCTCCGGACCCAGGGGCGTGATCACCGGATTGATCAGCACCGTGGGTGGAACGAGAGGCCGGTCCGGATAGCGCGGATTGCGGTCGTTGGAGCCGAAGATGACGAGTTGAAGGTCCACGCCGATCTGCGGCGCCGCCAGCCCTGCCCCGTTCACCGACTGCATGGTCTCCCGCATGTCGCGCACCAGCAGGTGCAGCGCATCGGTATCGAACTCCGTCACAGGCTGGGCCACCCGCAGCAAGCGCGGATCGCCCATCTTCAGAATGGTGTGAATGGTCATGGGAATGCAGTGGGGGATAGATGGCAGCGGCTCCCAAGTCCTTGAACGCCGCCACACGTGACACGGACCGCAGCATAACCCTGTGTGCCCCGACAGACGCGCCCATGCAGGGCACAATCCACAGGCCATGCAGGAACCGCAGCCGCCCCTCCCTCCGCCTCCCCAACATAAACGCCTGCCGCTGGTTGCACGCTGGCTCCTGCTGCTGTTCGCTGCACTGTGCCTGGTGATGGGTGTGATCGGCATTTTCGTGCCCGGCCTGCCGACAACGGTCTTCATCCTGATGGCAGGCTGGGCAGCCGCCCGTAGCTCACCGCGCTTGCACGCCTGGTTGTGGCGCCACCCGCTCTTCGGATCCATTCTGCGCAACTGGGCCAACGGCGGCCGGGTGAGCCGTCGCGCCAAGTGGAGCGCAACCCTTCTGATGGCCCTGTGCGCCGTCGTTCTGATCGTGAGCAGCGCCCCGCGCTGGGTTGCACTCACGGCATCACTGTGCATGGGCTGCGTTCTGCTCTGGCTCTGGCGCCGGCCCGAACCGCCGTCGGTGCCGTAGGGCCGCACGCCAAGGCACCCCATCGCCTGGGCTTCGCTTTTCCTAAGAGCCCCATTTTTGTGTATATAATCTAAGTCTTGTTCCTCGATAGCTCAGTCGGTAGAGCGCCGGACTGTTAATCCGTAGGTCCCTGGTTCGAGCCCAGGTCGAGGAGCCAAGATTTTTGTCTTGTGCTTAGTCAACATCACAAGATCAACCGACATTCGACATACCGAATATTCCTCGATAGCTCAGTCGGTAGAGCGCCGGACTGTTAATCCGTAGGTCCCTGGTTCGAGCCCAGGTCGAGGAGCCAAACAAATGCCACCCTAGGGTGGCATTTTTTATTTCCAGATAGGCATTCACCGCTGGCCACGGACGTCGCCCACTTCACAGCGCCCCGCTTAACAGAACCACGTCCAATCTCAACCGACTGCAGCGGATAGTGACACCTTCTACACAAGTAGATGAGCGCGCAATTGAGACGCCAAACAACACCGGCAGCGGACAAAGAAAAACCGCCACAGCCCGGGTGATCCGGAGTGTGGCGGTGTCTTGGGTGGTGGAGCTGGGGGGAATTGAACCCCCGTCCGCAAGCCTTCTTCGGGCAGATCTACATGTTTAGCGGTCTGTTTTGAATCTCACTCCCGACATCGCGCAGTCGCACGCTATGCCGGAAGCCAGCACCCTTGGATCTCGCTCAACACCAAGGTACCCGGTGCCAAGCCAGCTGATGTGAATAACCTTGCAGCCGGGAGGCCTTGCGGCCCCCTTGCCCAGCCCATCAGCGTGCTGTTGCAAGGCTCACCGGTTATTAAGCGGCGAGTGCGAAACGTTCGTCGTTTGCAGTTAGTTTTTTGAATGCAGATTTACGAGCGCCACTCAAGCTCGACATGCACCACGCCGATTCCGAACCCACGTCGAAACCAGGGCAGCCCCTTGTCATCCATTTTAGTCCCAGCCCAGCCATTTCAAGAGCTCGACTGGAGATTTAATCAGGACGTCCGCTTTCCACGACGCCGGATCCTTGGCGGCCAGATAGCCCCAGGTGGCCGCAGCAGTTCGCATTCCTGCCGCACGACCTGCTTCGATGTCACGCTCATCGTCGCCCACGTACACACAGCGCCCGGGATCCACCCCCAACCGACGGGCAGCCTCGAACAAGGGCTCCGGATGCGGCTTGGAGTGTGGCGTGGTGTCGCCGCTCACGACGGTACCCGCGCTAGCGAAAAGCGGCAACGCGGCAGTCAAGGGCTCTGAAAATCGGGCCGCCTTGTTCGTCACCACCCCCCAAGGCACCGACCGCAGACGCAGGGCGGCGATCAGTTCCGGCACTTCCGCAAATATGACCGTTCGATCGTGGAGGCAGGCTTCGTAATTGCGAAAGAACTCTTCTCGCAATGACAAGAAGTCAACGTGGTCCGGCCCCATGCCAAACGCGACAGCCAACATGCCGCGCGCTCCGGCTCCAGCCATGGGCCGATAAAGCTCGTATGCCAGCGACGGCAGGCCACGGTCCGTTCGCAATTTGTCGGCTGCCGCACCCAGATCGGGTGCGCTGTCGACCAATGTGCCATCCAGATCGAAAAGGATGGCATCCACGCCGCCGAATGCACCTATCTTCATGCTGCAGGGCGCTTGGTGGCAAACATATAGTTCACGCTCAAATCGGCGCTCAGCCAATAACGCCCCGTCACCGGATTGTGCTCCAGCCCCTTGGTTTGCAAAACGTCCAGTTGCGCCCCACGGCAAGCAGACGCCAATTCGCTCGGGCGGATCAGCTTTCCATACTCGTGCGTCCCCTGCGGGAGCATTTTGAGCAGATATTCAGCCCCCACGATGGCCAACAAAAAGGCCTTGGCATTCCGGTTGATGGTCGAGAAGAAAACCCATCCACCGGGTTTGACCAGTTCGGCGCAAGCCCTCACCACAGACGCAGGGTCGGGCACGTGCTCAAGCATCTCCATGCAGGTCACGCTGTCGAAGGCACCCGGCATCTCGCGCGCCAAAGCCTCCACACTGATCTCTCGGTACTGCACGTTGGGCGTGCTGGCCTCGACAGCATGCAACTGGGCCACCCGGAGAGCCTTGGTCGCCAGGTCGATCCCCAGCACCTCCGCCCCGCTGCGCGCCATGGAGTCGGACAAAATGCCTCCGCCACAACCTACGTCCAAGACCTTCTGGCCCTGCAGAGGCGAGAGACCATTGATCCACTCCAGCCGAAGCGGGTTGATCTGGTGCAGAGGCTTGAATTCGCTTTCGGGGTCCCACCACCGATGGGCAAGTTCCGAGAATTTGGCCAGTTCAGCCGGGTCGGCATTCAAGGTTTCACTCATATCTTGATTGTCCCATCAGGAACCAAATGGGCATAAAAAAAGCCCCGTCGCCGGGGCTTTTCTTTGACCTGGGAAGATCAGTTGGAGGCGCGGGTGCCCACCACTTCGATTTCCACGCGACGGTTCTTCGCGCGGCCTTCCTTCGTCTTGTTGTCGGCGATAGGCTGCTTCTCGCCCTTGCCTTCGGTGTACACGCGGTTCTTTTCCACGCCCTTGGACACCAGGTACGCCTTCACGGCTTCGGAACGACGGACCGACAGCTTCTGGTTGTAGGCATCGCTACCGATGGAGTCGGTGTGACCCACGGCGATGATCACTTCCAGGTTGATACCCTTGATCTTGGACACCAGATCGTCCAGCTTGGCCTTGCCTTCAGGCTTCAGCACGGACTTGTCGAAGTCGAAGAACGCGTCGGCAGCGTAGGTCACTTTCGTGGCCACTGCGGGAGCAGGAGCGGGTGCCGGAGCGGGAGCCGGGGCGGCCGCAACGGGAGGAGCCACCGGAGCTGCGGCAGGAACCACCAGAGCGCCGTCGCAGCCAACAGCTGCCGTAGCAGGCGTCCAGCTCGCATTGCGCCAGCACAGTTCGTTGGTGCCGTTCTTCCACACCAGTTCGCCCGTGCCGTTTTGCCAGTTGTCGACGACCTTGCCGCCGTCAGCTGCCTGCACTTGAGCGCCGGCCGAGGTCGCAATCACGGCAGAGGCCAACAACATCGCCACTTTGTTCAGTTTCTTCATGGTTCTCCTCTTGGGGAAAAAGCCGCAGCCGGGCTGCGAATCAGGGACGTCGTCAGTGACCATCACTAAAAACGTTGAAATGATTGTGCCATACGTAACAACCCAAACGCCGCTCCGGTCCAGCCCCAACCGTAGGACAAAAGCGCAATACCCCCGGATGTGTTGCTAAGCTGCGACAGGCTCTTGGAACTAAAATGATCGCCTCCCGCCGCCCTCAAAGTCGCTATGACCCAGTTCGCTAAAGAAACCCTGCCCATCAGCCTAGAAGAAGAGATGCGGCGCAGCTATCTCGATTACGCCATGAGCGTGATCGTGGGTCGGGCACTGCCAGATGCGCGAGACGGTTTGAAGCCGGTCCATCGGCGCGTGCTGTTTGCCATGCACGAACTGAATAACGACTGGAACCGTCCATATAAGAAGTCTGCGCGTATCGTGGGCGACGTGATTGGTAAGTACCACCCGCACGGCGACAGTGCGGTGTACGACACCATCGTTCGCATGGCCCAGGACTTTTCGCTGCGCCACATGCTGGTGGACGGCCAGGGCAACTTCGGATCGGTGGACGGTGATAACGCTGCGGCCATGCGCTACACCGAAATCCGGCTCGCGAAGATCGCCCACGAAATGCTGGGTGACATCGACAAGGAAACCGTCGACTTCGGCCCCAACTACGACGGCTCGGAGAAAGAACCGCTGGTTCTGCCCAGCAAGCTGCCCAATCTGCTGGTGAACGGCTCGGCAGGTATTGCCGTGGGCATGGCCACCAACATTCCGCCGCACAACCTGAACGAAGTGGTGGATGCCTGCCTGCACATGCTGCGCAATCCGGAAGCCTCGATCGACGAACTGATGGAAATCATTCCGGCGCCTGACTTCCCTACGGCCGGGATCATCTACGGCATCAACGGCGTGAAGGACGGCTACCGCACGGGCCGCGGCCGCGTGATCATGCGCGCCAAGTGCCACTTCGAGGACATCGACCGCGGCCAGCGCCAGGCGATCATCGTCGACGAGCTGCCGTACCAGGTCAACAAGAAGACGCTGCAGGAGCGCATGGCCGAGTTGGTGCACGAGAAGAAGATCGAGGGCATCAGCCACATCCAGGACGAGTCCGACAAGTCGGGCATGCGTCTGGTGATCGAGCTCAAGCGCGGCGAAGTACCCGAGGTGGTACTGAACAACCTGTACAAGCAGACGCAGCTGCAGGACACCTTCGGCATGAACATGGTGGCGCTGGTCGACGGCCAGCCCCGCCTGTGCAACCTGAAGGACCTGATCGTCGTCTTCCTGCAGCACCGCCGCGAAGTGGTGACGCGCCGGACGGTGTTCGAGTTGCGCAAGGCGCGCGATCGCGGCCATGTGCTGGAAGGCCTGGCCGTCGCCTTGGCCAACATCGACGACTTCATTGCCATCATCCGCAACGCGCCCACGCCCCCCGTGGCCAAGGCGGAGCTGATGACCCGGTCCTGGGACAGCAAGCTCGTACGTGAAATGCTGACCCGCACCCGTGCCGACGGCGGCGTGGTCAGCGCCGATGACTACCGCCCCGAGGGCCTGGAGCGCGAGTTCGGCATGGGCCAGGACGGCCTCTACCGGCTGTCGGACACCCAGGCCCAGGAAATCCTGCAGATGCGGCTGCAGCGCCTGACCGGACTGGAGCAGGACAAGATCGTGGCCGAGTACAAGGACGTCATGGCGGTCATCGAAGACCTGCTGGACATCCTGTCCAAGCCCGAGCGCGTGTCGACCATCATTGGCGACGAGCTCACCTCGATCAAGCAGGAGTTCGGACAGCACAAGCTGGGCGCACGCCGCAGCATCGTCGAGCACAGCGCACAGGACCTCTCCACCGAAGACCTGATCACCCCGACCGACATGGTGGTGACGCTGTCGCACACCGGTTACATCAAGAGCCAGCCCCTGTCCGAGTACCGCGCTCAGAAGCGCGGCGGCCGCGGCAAACAGGCCACGGCCACCAAGGAAGACGACTGGATCGACCAGCTCTTCATCGCCAACACGCACGACTACATCCTGTGCTTCTCCAACCGCGGCCGCCTTTACTGGCTCAAGGTGTGGGAAGTGCCCGCCGGCTCGCGCGGCTCGCGCGGCCGTCCCATCGTCAACATGTTCCCGCTGCAGGACGGCGAGAAGATCAACGTCGTGCTGCCGCTCACCGGCGACATGCGCACCTTCCCGGCCGACCGCTTCGTGTTCATGGCGACCAGCATGGGCACCGTGAAGAAGACGGCGCTGGATGAGTTCAGCAATCCGCGCAAGGGCGGCATCATCGCCGTCAACCTCGATGATGGCGACTACCTCATCGGCGCGGCGCTCACGGATGGCAAGCACGACGTGATGCTGTTCAGTGATGGCGGCAAGGCCGTGCGCTTCGACGAGAACGACGTGCGCCCGCTGGGCCGGGCTGCGCGCGGCGTGCGCGGCATGATGCTGGAGGATGGCCAAAGCGTCATCGCCATGCTGGTGGCCGAGGACGAAACGCAGAGCGTGCTGACCGCCACCGAAAACGGCTACGGCAAGCGCACCAGCATCGTCGAGTACACGCGCCACGGCCGTGGCACCAAGGGGATGATCGCCATCCAGCAGAGCGAACGCAACGGCAAGGTCGTGGCCGCCACGCTGGTGCATGCGGACGATGAGATCATGCTCATCACGGACAAGGGCGTGCTGGTGCGCACCCGCGTATCGGAGATCCGCGAACTGGGCCGTGCCACCCAGGGCGTGACGCTGATCGCTCTGGACGAAGGCTCGCAATTGAGCGGCCTGCAGCGCATCGTGGAAAACGACGCGAACGTGGCGGATGCCGATGCCGACGCTCCGGATGCCCAGGAGACGCCGCCGGCCGGCGAAGCCTGAACCTGCCCTGCCTTGCAAGGCGCCCCGCTGCGCGGGGCGTTTTGCTACGGATAATATAGCTGCATGCGCTTATGCATCAAGCGCCAGCGCCCTGTTTGATGTCAAAGACCATGAACCGCCCGTACAACTTTTCCGCCGGCCCTGCCGCCATCCCCGCCGAAGTCCTGGAGACCGCCGCCGCCGAGATGCTGGACTGGCATGGCAGTGGCATGGGCGTGATGGAAATGAGCCACCGCGGCAAGGAGTTCATTGCCATCTACGAGCAGGCGGAAGCCGATCTGCGCGAACTGCTGGCCGTCCCGGCCCACTTCAAGATCCTGTTCATGCAAGGCGGCGGCCTGGCCGAAAACGCCATCGTCCCGCTGAACCTGTCCCGCGCCGCCACGGTGGATGTCGTCGTGACGGGCAGCTGGAGCCAGAAGTCGCAGAAGGAAGCGCGCAAGTACGCCTCCGAGGTGCGCGTGGTGGCCTCCGGCGAAGGCAGCCACTTCACCACCCTGCCCGATCCTTCCACCTGGCAACTCAGCCGTGGCGCCAGCTACGTGCACCTGTGCAGCAACGAGACCATCCACGGCGTCGAGTTCCATGAGCTGCCGGACCTGCAGGCGCTGGGCAGCGACGCGCCGCTGGTCATCGACTTTTCTTCGCACGTCGCCTCCCGGCCCGTGGACTGGTCGCGCGTGGGCCTGGCCTTCGGCGGTGCACAGAAGAACCTGGGGCCGGCCGGCCTCACCCTGGTCATCGTGCGCGAAGATCTGTTGGGCCACGCCCTGCCCGCCTGCCCCAGCGCATTCGACTACAAGGTGGTGGCCGATAACCAGTCCATGTTCAACACGCCGCCCACCTGGGGCATCTACATGGCCGGTCTGACCTTCCAATGGCTCAAACGCCAGAAGGAAGGCGACGCCACGGGCATCGCGGCCATGGAGCGCCGCAACATCGCCAAGGCGCAGCTGCTCTACAGCTACATCGACCAGTCGCAGCTCTACCTGAACAAGGTGGCACCCAACGCGCGCTCGCGGATGAACATCCCCTTCTTCCTGCGCGACGAGTCCCGCAACGACGCGTTCCTGGCGGGCGCCAAGGAACGCGGCCTGCTGCAGCTCAAGGGCCACAAGTCCGTGGGCGGCATGCGGGCCAGCCTCTACAACGCCATGCCGCTGGCCGGCGTCGAGGCGCTGGTGTCCTACATGCGAGAATTCGAGCAGCACCAGGCCTGAGCCGCGCGCGCGAACACGGCGCTCCCGCCGGCTGCACACGCGCCCGGCCGGCCTCCCCTGTAGACGGCTGCGCCGCGGCCGCACACACCAAATTCCGATGTCCTCTCCCCAAACCTCTCCCGACCTGTCCAGCCTGCGCGTGCAGATCGACAACATCGACCAGCAGCTGCTCACGCTGCTGAACCAACGCGCTCTGGTGGCCGAGCGGGTGGGCGAAGTCAAGAAGCGCGAGGGCACGCCTTTCTTCCGCCCGGACCGCGTAGCCCAGGTGATCGACAAGATCCAGCACGCCAACCCCGGCCCGCTGAAGGGCGCGCACGTGACGGCCATCTGGCGCGAGATCATGTCTGCCTGTCTGGCGCTGGAATCGCCGCAGCGCGTGGCCGTGCTGGGCCCGGCCGGTACGTTCTGCGAACAGGCAGCCGTCGAATTCTTCGGCGGTGCCGCAGACCTGATGTACTGCGCCAACTTCGACGAGGTGTTCCACGCCACGGCGGCCGGCAGCGCGCAGTACGGCGTGGTCGGCGTCGAGAATTCGGTCGAGGGCGTCGTCACGCGCTCGCTCGACCTGTTCCTGCACACGCCTTGCCATGTCGTCGGCGAGGTCAGCCTGCTCGTGCGACACAACCTGCTGCGCCAATCGAACGCGCTGGAAGGCATCGAAGTGGTGCTGGCCCATCCGCAGGCGCTGGCCCAGTGCCAGGCCTGGCTGACCAAGCACCTGCCGCATGCCGAGCGGCGGCCCGTCTCCAGCAACGCCGAAGGCGCCCGTCTGGCCGCCACCAACCCTGCGTGGGCGGGCATTGCCAGCGAGCGCGCGGCATCGCAGTTCGGCCTGCACATCGTGTCGCACGCCATCCAGGACGATGCCTACAACCGCACGCGCTTCGCCATCATCTGTCTGCCGCACACGCTGCAGACGCCGCCGGCCAGCGGCAAGGACTGCACCAGCCTGGTGGTCTCCGTGCCCAACCGGCCCGGCGCCGTGCACGATCTGCTGGTGCCGTTGAAGACCCATGGCGTGTCGATGACGCGCTTCGAGTCGCGCCCCGCCCGCACGGGCCAGTGGGAGTATTACTTCTACATCGACCTGGACGGCCACCCCTCGCAGTCCCATGTGGCACGCGCGCTGGAAGAGCTGCGCAGCCTGTGCGCTTTCTACAAGGTGCTGGGTTCCTACCCGGTGGCGCCATGAGCGGGAATGCCAACGGCGGGGCCGCCTGCGCGATGTGCCTCACGCGCGCCGGGAGCCGGCATGTTTGAGCAACTGGGCCTCATCGGCTGCGGCCTCATGGGCGGCTCCTTCGCGCTGGCCCTGAAAAAGGCCGGGCTGGTGAAGCGCGTGGTGGGCTACAGCAAATCGCCCTCCACCACGGACCGCGCGCGGCAGCTCGGGGTGATCGACGTCGAAGCGCCCTCGGCGCTGCTCGCCGTGGCCGGTGCGGACATCGTTCTGCTGGCCGTTCCGGTCGCCGCCACGGAATCGACGCTCAAGGCCATCAAGCACCTGGTGACGCCGCAGATGCTCATCATGGACGTGGGCTCCACCAAGGGCGACGTCGTGGCCGCGGCCCGCAGCGCGCTACGCGACCAGATCGGCTCTTTCGTGCCGGCGCACCCCATCACGGGGCGCGAAGTGTCCGGGGTTGAGTACGCCGATGCCGATCTGTACAGCGGCCGCCAAGTCATCCTGACGCCCATCGAACGCACGCTCACCCTGCAGCTACGCCGCGCCGAGGAAACCTGGGCCGCCCTGGGCTGCCGTGTGCAGAGCATGTCGCCCGAGTCGCATGACGCCGCCTTTGCGGCCGTCAGCCACCTGCCGCACCTGCTGGCGTTCGCCATGATGAACAGCATCACCGCCCAGCCCGAAGGCGATGCCTTCCTGTCGCTGGCCGGGCCCGGCTTCCGCGATTTCACGCGCATCGCCGCAGGCGATCCGAAAATGTGGCGCGACATCCTGCTGGCCAACCGCGAGGAACTGCTGACGCAGTCCAAGCTGTTCCAGCTGGCACTGCAGCAGTTCGAGCACGCCATGAAGAAGGACGACGCGCAGGCTGTCGAAGACATGATCACCCTGGCCAGCGAGACCCGGGCGCACTGGCGCATGGGTGCGCAGCGCACCTCCAAGCACTCCTGATGTACGACACCGCCTTTCTCGACCTGCCGCCGCTGGCTTCCGCCGGCGGAGAGGTTCTGCTGCCTGGCTCCAAGAGCATCTCCAACCGCGTGCTGCTGCTGGCCGCGCTGAGCGAAGGCACGACCACCATCCACGATCTGCTGGACTCTGACGACACGCGCGTCATGCTCACCGCGCTGCGCGAACTGGGCTGCCAGGTCACGCCCGCCCAGGCCACACCGGGCCAACCCGTGCAGATCACCGGCATCGATGGTGCCCTGCCCAACAATGCGCGCGTGCAATTGTTCCTCGGCAATGCCGGTACCGCCATGCGCCCGCTGACGGCGGCCCTGGCCGTGTTGGGCGGCAGCTTCGAGATGACCGGCGTGCCGCGGATGTACGAGCGCCCCATCGGCGACCTGGTGGACGCCCTGCGGCAGCTGGGCTGCCACATCGACTACCTGGGCAACCCCGGTTTTCCGCCGCTGCGGATCGGCCAGCCCGACTCCAGCCAGCTGAGCGATGCGCCCATCACCGTACGCGGCGATGTTTCCAGCCAGTTCCTGACCTCGCTGCTGATGGCCCTGCCCCTGCTGGCGACGGAACGCGACATTCATATCGAGGTGGTGGGCGAGCTGATCTCCAAGCCCTACATCCACATCACGCTGGAGCTGCTGGCCCGCTTCGGCATCGCTGTGCGCAACGAAGGCTGGCAGCGCTTCGTGATTCCGGCCGGCAGCCGCTACCGCTCGCCCAGCACGATCCATGTCGAGGCCGACGCCTCGTCCGCTAGCTATTTCATAGCGCTTGGCGCAATTGCAGCAAGCGCCGAAGGCCAAAATGGCATCAAAATCCTGGGCGTGGGCCTGGATTCGATCCAGGGCGACATCCGCTTCACGGAAGCCGCCCAGGCCATGGGCGCCGCCATCACCGGCGGGCCCAACTGGCTGCACATCCGGCGCGGCACGTGGCCGCTCAAGGCCATCGACCTGGACTGCAACCACATCCCAGACGCCGCCATGACGCTGGCCGTCATGGCGCTGTACGCCGAAGGGACGACCACGCTGCGCAACATCGCCAGCTGGCGGGTCAAGGAGACCGACCGCATCGCCGCTATGGCGACCGAGCTGCGCAAGCTTGGTGCCACCGTGGAGGAAGGCGCAGACTACCTCCGCGTCACACCGCCCGCCGGCCCGGGCGGCTGGCGCATCGGCAGCATCCACACCTACGACGACCACCGCGTGGCCATGTGCTTCTCGCTGGCGGCCTTCAACCCGGCGGGCCTGCCTGTGCGCATCGAAGACCCGAAGTGCGTCGCCAAGACCTTTCCGGACTACTTCGAGGCGCTGTTCAGCGTCGCCCACACGGCGACCGCGTCCGTGCCCGTGATTTGCATCGACGGTCCCACCGCCTCGGGCAAGGGCACGGTAGCGGCTGCGGTCGCCCGCCGCCTGGGCTACCGCTTCCTCGACTCCGGTGCCATGTACCGCATCACCGCGCTCGCTGCAGCGCGCGCCGGGCTGGCGATCGATGCGCAACACGAACCGCAGATCGCAGCCCTCGCCCGCACCCTGCCCGTGCGCTTCGAGGACGGCCGCATCTGGCTGGGCCAGGACGACGTGACCGATGCCATCCGTACCGAAGAGGCCGGCATGAACGCCTCCCGCGTCTCGGCCCTGCCCTCGGTGCGCGAGGCGCTGGTGGCGCTGCAGCACGGCTTCCGGCGCCTGCCGGGCCTCGTCGCTGACGGGCGCGATATGGGCACGGTGATCTTCCCGGAAGCCCCGCTCAAGGTCTATCTGACCGCCAGCGCCGCCTGCCGCGCGGAGCGCCGGCATAAACAATTGATTTCAAAGGGAATTTCGGCTAACATAGCCGACCTTCGCGCCGACCTAGAGGCGCGCGACGCACGGGACAGTTCTCGCAGCGTGGCGCCCTTGAAGCCTGCCGAAGATGCTTTGGTGCTGGACAACTCCACGCTCACGGTCGATGAGGCCGTTGAACAAGTGGTTGCCTGGTGGCTGGAGCGCCAGCCTTTCGCTACCTGAGCGGGGGCCGGCATCCGAAGCCGCGAGGCCTCGGGCGGGCCCGCACAGCCCCCATCGCGCCTCCAGCGCCCGGCCGTGCGGTTTCACAACCTAACCGCGGTTCTGCCGCAAAAAACCTCCGCAAGCAGCTATAAAAACGATGGCAACGGTGCCACCGGAATCCTGTTTGCGGCTGAGGAAACACATGTCTGAATCTTTTGCCGCCCTTTTTGAAGAGTCGTTGACGCGCACCGAAATGCGCCCAGGCGAAGTCATCACCGCTGAAGTCGTGCGCGTCGAGCACAACTTCGTCGTGGTGAACGCAGGCCTCAAGTCCGAAGCCTACGTGCCCCTGGAAGAGTTCAAGAACGACAAGGGCGAAGTCGAAGTCCAGGTGGGCGATTTCGTCTCCGTGGCCATCGGCTCGATCGAAAACGGTTACGGCGACACCATCCTGTCGCGTGACACCGCCAAGCGCCTGGCTTCGTGGCTGGCGCTGGAAAAGGCCCTGGAATCCGGCGAATTCGTCACCGGCACGACCAGCGGCAAGGTCAAGGGTGGCCTGACGGTGCTGGTCAACGGCATCCGCGCCTTCCTGCCCGGTTCGCTGATCGACACGCGTCCGATCAAGGACCTGACGCCCTACGAAAACAAGACCCTGGAATTCAAGGTCATCAAGCTGGACCGCAAGCGCAACAACGTGGTGTTGTCGCGCCGCGCTGTGGTGGAAGCCTCCATGGGCGAAGAGCGCGCCAAGCTGATGGAAACCCTGAAGGAAGGCTCCATCGTGCAAGGCGTGGTCAAGAACATCACCGAATACGGCGCGTTCGTGGACCTGGGCGGCATCGACGGCCTGCTGCACATCACCGACATGGCATGGCGCCGCGTACGTCACCCCTCGGAAGTGGTGACGGCTGGCCAGGAAATCACGGCCAAGATCCTGAAGTTCGACACCGAAAAGAACCGCGTGTCCCTGGGCCTGAAGCAAATGGGCGACGACCCCTGGATGGGCGTTTCGCGTCGCTATCCTTCGGGCACCCGCCTGTTCGGCAAGGTCACGAACATCGCCGACTACGGCGCGTTCGTGGAACTGGAACCCGGCATCGAAGGCCTGGTCCACGTGTCCGAAATGGACTGGACGAACAAGAACATCGCTCCTTCCAAGCTCGTGTCGCTGGGTGACGAAGTCGAAGTCATGGTCCTCGAGATCGACGAAGACAAGCGCCGCATCAGCCTGGGCATGAAGCAGTGCAAGGCCAACCCCTGGCAAGAGTTCGCCCAGAACACCAAGCGCGGCGACCGCGTGAAGGGCCCGATCAAGTCGATCACCGACTTCGGCGTGTTCGTGGGCCTGGCTGCCGGCATCGACGGCCTGGTGCACCTGTCCGACCTGTCGTGGAACGAGGCTGGTGAAGCCGCTGTCCGCAACTACAAGAAGGGCCAGGAAGTCGAAGCCATCGTGCTGGCCGTGGACGTGGACCGCGAACGCATCTCCCTGGGCATCAAGCAGCTCGACGGCGACCCGTTCACCACGTTCGTGACCGTGAACGACAAGGGCCAGACGGTGACCGGCAAGGTCAAGACCGTGGACGCCCGTGGCGCTGAAATCGACCTCGGCGAAGACATCGTAGGCTACCTGCGCGCTTCGGAAATCTCCCGCGACCGCGTGGAAGATGCCCGCAACGTGCTGAAGGAAGGCGACGAAGTCACGGCCGTGGTGGTGAACGTGGATCGCAAGACCCGCAACATCCAGCTGTCGATCAAGGCCAAGGACATGGCGGACGAGCAAGGCGCCATGGCTTCCCTGTCGCAACAGTCGGCCCGCGAAAGCGCCGGCACGACCAGCCTGGGCGCCCTGCTGCGCGCCAAGCTGGACAACTCCGACAAGTAAGCAAAGCGAAGGCATGCCGGCCGGGCTCTCCGGCTGGCAACGGCGGGCGCCTTGTGCGCCCGCCTCTTTTTGTGAACCACGCAGCTCCTTTCCATGACCCGATCTGACCTCGTCGAAGAACTGGCCGCGCGCTTTGGCCAGCTCACGCAGCGCGACGCCGAGTACGCCGTCAAGACCATCCTGGACGCTGTCGGCGACGCCCTGGTGCGCGGACACCGCATCGAGATCCGAGGCTTCGGCAGCTTTTCGGTCAACCGGCGGCCGCCCCGCATGGGCCGCAATCCCCGCAGCGGCGAGGCCGTGGCCATCCCGGAAAAGCGGGTGCCCCATTTCAAGCCGGGCAAGGCCCTGCGCGAGGCCGTTGATGCCCGCACCGCACAGTTGAAGGACAGGCCAGAAAACGCTATTTAAACAATAGCAAACTGCGCTTATCAGTCCTGCACCGAGGCCACTTTTGACATACAGTTGAACGTTCGCACACCTTAGCCTCTCCGGACGGCAACAGTGCTTGCGACCACCGGCCAGCACTCCTCTTAGAATCTCCCCACCACCCGAGGAGACGCATGAAATACCTCCTGTGGCTGCTCAAGGCAGCCATTTTTTTTACGCTTTTCGCTTTCGCGCTGAACAACCAGCAAGACGCCACCGTCCACCTCTTCTTCGGCACGCACTGGAGCGCGCCGCTGGTGCTGGTGGTGCTCACGGCGTTCGCGGCCGGCCTGATCGTCGGGGTGCTGGGCATGGTCCCGCGCTGGTGGAAGCACCGCAATGCCGCGCGCCGCGCACAGTCTGGCTCCCCCGCCACGGACGCCCCGCCGCCTGACGCAGGCCTGCGCGCCGCCGTCCCCTCCCCCGCCTCTTCCGCCGACCCTCTGGCCTGACCGGCCCGCGCTCCATGGAATTCGATCTCAGCTGGATCCTTCTGGGCCTGCCCCTGGCCTTCGTCCTCGGGTGGCTGGCCTCCCGCTTCGACCTGCGCCAGTTGCGCGAGGAAAACCGGCGCGCGCCCAAGGCGTATTTCAAGGGGCTGAACTTCCTGCTCAACGAGCAGCAGGACCAGGCCATCGACGCCTTCATCGAAGCCGTGCAGAACGACCCCGACACCTCGGAGCTGCACTTTGCGCTCGGCAACCTGTTCCGGCGCCGGGGCGAGTACAACCGCGCCGTGCGGGTGCACGAGCACCTGCTCTCGCGGGGGGACCTGAGCCGCAGCGACCGCGAACGGGCGCAGCATGCGCTGGCACTCGACTTCCTGAAAGCCGGACTGCTCGACCGGGCCGAGGACGCCTTGCGGCGCCTGGAGGGCAGCCCCTTCGAGGGCCAGGCCCGGCTGGCGCTGCTGGCCATCTACGAGCGCTCACGCGACTGGCCCCAGGCGACCGCCATCGCCGGCAAGATGCACGGCTCACACCAGGGCGACTTCAGCACCCGGCAGGCCCATTACCTGTGCGAGCAGGCCCTGGCCCAGGCGGCACACGGCGACCTGCCCGCGGCGCAAGCCCAGCTGCGCGAGGCCATCGCGGCAGCGCCGCAAGCGCCGCGCGCCTACATCGAACTGGCCCGCCTGCAACAGCGCATGGGCCAGCCGGCCGAAGCGCTGGAAACGCTGCTCAGGCTGGAGCAAACCGCGCCCGCCGCCCTGCCCCTGGCTGCGCCACTGCTGGTGGAAGCCGCCCAGGCCACGCAGCGCACCGACGCGGTGTACGACCTGCTGCGGGAGCGCTACGCCCAGGCCCCGTCGCTCGACCTGCTGGAAAGCATCGTGGCGATGGACGCAGCCTCGGGCCAGCCGGACGCGCCGGGCCGCGAATGGTATGTGCGCCATCTGGAGAAGGAGCCCTCGCTCGTTGCTGCCGCGAAATGGCTGGCTGGCGAAAAGCTCGAACACGAGCAGTTCCATCCCCAGATCCAGCGCGCCCTGGACCAAGCAGCCAAGCCGTTGACGCGCTACCGCTGCGCGGCCTGCGGCTTCGAGGCGCGCCAGCATTTCTGGCAGTGCCCTGGGTGCCAGACCTGGGACAGCTACCCTGCCCGCCGGGTGGAAGAGCTGTAAGAGCCTGTTCAAGGCCTGCCGCTGCCTGCCGTGGCGGGGTGCGCGCCCAGGCCCTTGCCCGGCCCGGATCAGTTTCACGTCAGCAAGGCAACCCAACATGGCTTGCGCAGCACCATCGCTGCGCAAGACAAGGGGTGGGTCATGTGGAAAAATTTGCTCGGCTTCATCGCCATGCTGGCGGCCGCCACGGCCTTCGCAGCCGTGGACATCAACAAAGCCTCGGAAGCCGACCTGGACGGCATCAAGGGCATCGGGCCGTCGCTGTCAGGCCGCATTCTGGCGGAGAGAAAGAAGGCGCCTTTCAAGGACTGGGCAGACCTGATCGCGCGGGTCCAGGGCGTGGGTCCAGGCTCCGCCCGCAAGTTTTCTGCCGAGGGGCTCACAGTGAACGGTGCTGGCTTCGACGCCACGCAGGCAGCAGCGGCTGGCGCGGCGGCCCAGCCTGCCAGCCGCTAGGTCGGGCACGAGCGCTGCGGCCCACGCGGACCCGCGCTTCGTGCACCGACGGCAGGCCTGCCGCGCTGCCCCCTGAAAACTGCCCCCTGAAACCTGCTCCGTGGCCCTGCCCGCGGCATCAACAGAGCACCCTGTGCCGCAGTAGCGCCCCGCCCGGTGCGGGCTAGAGCGATTGAAGCGGCATCCCTCCGGAAACGCGTAGAGGGGCCCTGAGCGAAACCCCCGGAAGAACGGCCAGACATTCATCGCATGTTTTCTGCTGCCGGCCCAAGGCCAATGGCCCGAGTCTGCTCGGGTTTTCATAGCGGCGGTTGGGGGCTTGCCCGTAGAATCTTTCGCACATGCCCCTCGTACTCCTCATCCTCCTGCCCTTCCTCGGCAGCCTGGTAGCCGCCGTGCTGCCGGCCAACGCCCGCAACACCGAGTCCACGCTGGCAGGGCTGATCGCCGTGGCCTGCACGGTGCAGGTAGCGATGTGTTTTCCGGAGATCGCTGCCGGCGAGGTGCTGCGGCAGGAGATCGCCTGGCTGCCATCCCTGGGGCTGAATCTGGTCATCCGCATGGATGGTTTCGCCTGGATGTTCTGCATGCTGGTGCTCGGCATCGGCTCGCTCGTCGTGCTGTACGCGCGCTACTACATGTCCGCGGCCGACCCGGTGCCGCGCTTCTTCTCGTTCCTGCTGGCCTTCATGGGCGCGATGACCGGCGTGGTGCTCTCGGGCAACATCATCCAGCTGGCGTTCTTCTGGGAGCTGACCAGCCTCTTCTCGTTCCTGCTGATCGGCTACTGGCACCACCGCCAGGACGCCCGCCGCGGCGCGCGCATGGCGCTGACGGTGACCGGCACCGGTGGCCTGTGCATGCTGGCCGGCATGCTGGTCATCGGCCACATCGTGGGCAGCTACGACCTGGACCGCGTGCTCGACGCCGCCCAGCAGTTGCGTGACCACCCGCTCTACCTGACGGCCCTGGTGCTGGTGCTGCTGGGCGCACTGACCAAGAGCGCGCAGTTCCCTTTCCATTTCTGGCTGCCCAACGCCATGGCCGCGCCCACGCCGGTGTCCGCCTACCTGCACTCGGCCACCATGGTGAAGGCGGGGGTGTTCCTTCTGGCGCGCTTCTGGCCGGCCCTGGGCGGCACCGAAGCCTGGTTCTGGCTGGTGGGCGGTGCCGGCGTGTGCACGCTGCTCATCGGCGGCTACGCCGCCATGTTCCAGCACGACCTGAAGGGCCTGCTGGCGTATTCGACCATTTCCCACCTGGGCCTCATCACGCTGCTGCTGGGCCTGAACAGCCCACTGGCCGCCGTTGCCGCCGTCTTCCACATCATGAACCACGCGACCTTCAAGGCCTCGCTGTTCATGGCGGCGGGCATCATCGACCACGAAAGCGGCACGCGGGACATCCGGCGCCTGTCCGGGCTGCGCAAGATGATGCCTGTGACCGCCACGCTGGCCACCGTGGCCAGCGCATCGATGGCCGGGGTGCCGCTGCTCAACGGCTTCATCTCCAAGGAGATGTTCTTCACCGAGACGGTCTTCCTGGATGCAACGCCCCTGGTCGCCACGGCCCTGCCCATCGCCGCCACCGTGGCCGGCATGTTCAGCGTGGCCTATTCCCTGCGCTTCATCGTCGACGTGTTCTGGGGCCCCGAGGCCACCGATCTGCCGCATGAACCGCACGAGCCGCCCCACTGGATGCGCGTGCCCGTGGAACTGCTGGTGCTGGCATGCCTGGTGGTGGGCATCGTGCCGGCGTGGTCCGTTGGCTCCTTTCTCAACGCGGCCGCCCTGCCGGTGGTCGGCGGTGAGCTGCCCGAGTTCAGCTTGGCCGTGTGGCACGGCTTCAATACGCCCTTTCTGATGAGCCTGGTGGCCATGGTGGGCGGCACGGCCCTGTACCTGCTGCTGCGCTGGCAGAGAGCGGCTGGCCGGGTCGATGCGCCGCCGCTGATGTACCGCATCAGCGGCCGCCGCGTCTTCGAAGGCACGCTGGCGCTGCTGACGCAGAGCGGGCGGCGCGGCCGTCGCATGCTCTCCACCCACCGTCTGCAGTGGCAGATGCTGTGGCTGGTGATCGCCGCGCTGGCCGCCGGAACCATGCCGCTGTGGACGCAGGGCCTGCAGCTGGGCGACCGCGGCACGCTGCCCCTGTCGCCGGCCTTCGTGCTGCTGTGGCTGCTGGGGGTGGTCTGCGCCGTAGGAGCCGCCTGGCAGGCCAAGTACCACCGGCTGGCTGCGCTCACCCTGATGGGCGGGGCGGGCCTGTGCACCTGCATTACCTTTCTGTGGTTCTCCGCACCTGATCTGGCGCTCACGCAGCTGGTGGTCGAAATCGTCACCACCGTGCTGATTCTGCTGGGCCTGCGCTGGCTGCCCAAGCGCGACGAGCGCCTGCGCGGCATGGATTCGGACGGCGCGGTGGCCAAGGCGCGCCGCGTGCGCGACCTGCTGATCGCCGTGGCGGCCGGCGGCGGCATGGCATGGCTCGCGTTCGCGATGATGAGCCGGCCATTCGCCGACAGCGCTTCCACCTTCTTCCTGGAACGTGCGCTGACCGAGGGCGGCGGCACCAACGTCGTGAACGTGGTGCTGGTGGACTTCCGCGGCTTCGACACGTTCGGCGAGATCGTCGTGCTCGGCGTCGTGGCGCTCACGGTGTATGCGCTGCTGCGCCGCTTCCGCCCCGCACGCGAGACCATGGACTTGCCCGAGCAGCAGCGCTACCTGCCAGCCGACCTGCAGACCGACCTGCTGAACCCGCGCAACGCCAAGGACACGGCCGTGGGCTACCTGATGGTGCCCGCCGTGCTGGTGCGCCTGCTGCTGCCCTTCGCCGCGCTGGTGTCGTTCTACCTCTTCATGCGCGGCCACAACCAGCCGGGCGGCGGCTTCGTGGCCGGCCTGGTGCTGTCGGTGGGCCTGCTGCTGCAGTACATCATTTCGGGCACCGAATGGGTCGAGGCGCACCTGCCGCTCTATCCGCGGCGCTGGATCGCTACCGGTCTGCTGTTCGCCCTGGGCACGGGCCTGGGTGCCGTGGCGCTGGGGTACCCGTTCCTCACCAGCCACACGGCCCACCTGAGCCTGCCGGTCATCGGCGAGATCCACGTGGCCAGCGCGCTGTTCTTCGACATCGGCGTGTTCGCGCTCGTCGTCGGCTCGACCCTGCTGATCCTCACCGGCATCGCCCACCAATCCGTGCGCGGCCACCGCTACCACGCCCGTTTGATGGAGGAAGCTCAGGAAGAGCGCGAGCGCCAGGACCAAGAAGCACAACAGGCAGCCAACGGCGCCGCACCGGAAGGAGCCCGCTGATGGAAATCGTCCTCACTATCGCCATCGGCATCCTGACCGGCTCGGGCGTGTGGCTGCTGCTGCGCCCGCGGACCTTCCAGGTGATCATGGGCCTGTCGCTGCTGTCCTATGCGGTCAACCTGTTCATCTTCAGCATGGGCCGCCTGGGCCTGGCCATCGACAAGGAGCCGGTGCTGGTGCCCGGCGTGCCGCAGGACCTGCAGCACTATGCCGACCCCATGCCCCAGGCGCTGGTGCTCACGGCCATCGTCATCGGCTTCGCCATGACGGCGCTGTTCCTCGTGGTGCTGCTGGCCTCGCGCGGCATCTCGGGCACCGACCATGTTGACGGCAGCCATTCGCGTGACGTGCAGGAAATGCCATGATGAGCCAGTTCAGTGCGCTCACGTCGGCCCTCATGCCGCACCTCATGCTGGCGCCCATCGCGCTGCCGCTGCTCACGGCGGCGCTCATGTTGCTGCTGCGCGAAGAGCGCCAGCGGCTCAAGCTCGGGCTCAACATCCTTTCCACCTTGCTGGGGCTGGTGATCTCCATCGCCCTGCTGCGCTGGTCGCACCAGGCGGGCAGCACGCTGACCATGGGCGTGTACCTGCCCGGGAACTGGCCGGCGCCCTTCGGCATCGTGCTGGCGCTGGACCGGCTGTCGGCCATGATGCTGGCGCTCACGAGCGGCGTGGCGCTGTGCTCCATCGTGTTTTCGGCCACGCGCTGGCACCGGGCCGGGGTGCATTACCACCCGCTGTTCCAGTTCCAGCTGATGGGCCTGGCGGGCGCCTTCCTGACGGCGGACCTGTTCAACCTGTTCGTGTTCTTCGAGATCATGCTGGCCGCCTCCTACGGCCTGCTGCTCCACGGCTCGGGCCGCACGCGCATCCAGGCCGGCCTGCACTACATCGCCATCAACCTGGCCGCGTCGTCGCTGTTCCTGATCGGCGCGTCCATGCTGTACGGCATCACCGGCACGCTCAACATGGCCGACCTGGCGCGCGCCATTCCGCAGGTGGCGGCCGCCGACCGCGGTTTGCTGCATGCAGCGGCCGGCATCCTGGCGACGGCCTTCCTCATCAAGGCCGCCGTCTGGCCGCTCAACTTCTGGCTGGTGCCGGCCTACAGCGCAGCCACGGCGCCGGTCGGCGCCCTGTTCGCACTGATGACCAAGGTGGGCGTGTACACGCTGCTGCGCCTGTGGACGCTCATGTTCAGCAGCGAGGCCGGTCCCTCGGCCCTGTTCGGGGGCCTGTGGCTCATAGGCGGCGGCATGCTCACCATGGCCTTCGGCGCCATCGGCATGCTGGGCTCCCAGCGGCTGACCCATCTGGCGGGCTTTGCGGCGGTGCTGTCGTCGGGAACGCTGCTGGCAGCGGCGGGCTTTGGGCAGAACCTGCTGACGGCGGGCTTGCTGTACTACCTGCCGAGTTCCACGCTGGCGGTGAGCGCGCTGTTCCTGCTGGCCGACCTGATCGACCGCTGGCGCAACGATGGCTCCTCGCTGGACGTGGACGACGAGGACGCGCCCTTCCTCAACGCCCAGCTCATCCCCACCCCCGGCCTGAACCTGGACGAGGACGAAGTGGTGCTGATCGGCCGTGTGATCCCCGCGGCCGCAGCCTTCCTCGGCCTGGCGTTCCTGGTGTGCACGCTGGTGGTTGCCGGGCTGCCACCGCTGTCGGGCTTCGTGGGCAAGTTCACGATGCTGACCGCCCTGCTCAACCCCATGGGGCTCGGCTCCTCCGCGGGCCACCAGCTGGGCCTGCCGGGCTGGACGCTGCTGGCGCTGATGATCGCCACCGGCCTGCTGGCGCTCATCGCGCTCACCCGCGTGGGGGTGCGCCACTTCTGGGCGGCGCACGACCGGCCCACGCCGCGGCTGCGCATTGCCGAAGGCCTGCCGGTGGCCGTGCTGCTGGCCGGCTGCATCGCCCTCACGCTGCAGGCCGATTCCGTGATGCGCTTCACCCTGGCTACCGCCAACGCCCTGCATTCCCCGGGCACGTACATCAACGCCGTCATGTCCACCGTGCCCCGCCCCGGCCCCACCCATGCGGGCCCATCGCCGGCGGCTACGACGCCGGGAGGAACGACCCCATGATCCGACGCCTGTTCCCTGCCCCGCTGCTGTCGGTGGTGCTGTTCATTCTCTGGCTGCTGCTCAACCATTCGGTGAGCGCGGGGCAGATGGTGCTCGGCTGCCTGGTGGCTATCGTCATCCCGGTACTGACCAGCGGCCTGCGCCCGCTGCCCGTGCGCATCCGCCGGCCCGGCACCGTGCTGCGGCTGGCCCTGCGCGTGGTGAAGGACACCATCGCCTCCAACCTGGCGGTGGCACGGCTGTTCATCCATCCCTCCAGCCGGCGCTACCCCTCGGGCTTCGTGCACATTCCCCTGAAAATGCGCGACCCCAACGGGCTGGCTGTGCTGGCCATGATCGTGTGCATCACGCCGGGCACGGCCTGGGCCGAGCTGTCCCTCGACCGCACGGTGCTGCTGCTGCACGTGCTGGAGCTGGACGACCCGCAGGCCACCATCGCGCACGTGCAAAGCTGCTATGAACGGCCCCTGATGGAGATCTTCGAATGAACGGCCCCATCCTCTCCTGGGCGCTGCCCGCCGCCCTGTTCCTGCTGGGCGTGGCGATGGCCTGCTGCCTGGTGCGCATGGTCAAGGGCCCCTCGGCGCAGGACCGCGTGCTGGCCCTGGACTGCATGTACCTCAACGGCATGCTGCTGATGCTGGTGCTGGGCATCTACTACGGCAGCTCCAACTACTTCGAGGCCTCGCTGCTGATCGCCCTGCTGGGCTTCGCCAGCTCCACGGCCATGGCCAAGTTCCTGCTGCGCGGCGAGGTGATCGAATGACCGACCCCGCGCTGCCCCTCTGGGCCGAGGCCCTCATCGCCGCCCTGGTGCTGCTGGGCGCCGCCATTGCCTTGCTGGGCTCGCTCGGCCTGCTGCGGCTGAAGACCTACTTCGAGCGGGTGCACGCGCCCTCCATCATCGCCACCATGGGGTGCTGGAGCATCATGCACGGCACGCTGCTGTACTTCTCGCTGCAGGGCCACGGGCTGGCGGTGCACGCGCTGATGATCGCGCTGTTCGTATCCATCACCGTGCCGGTCACCAACATCTTCCTGATGCGCGCCGCTCTGTTCCGCGCGCGGCGCGCCGGCAAGGACGTGCCGCCCAGCCTGAGCCGCACCGTCGCGGCCGATGAGCGCGATTCCTGAAGCCTCGGCCGCAGCCACGTTCATTGCTATATATTTTATAGCTGTAAGCGCTTATAAAAAAAGGGCTGCAGACCGATTTGGCTTGAAAACCCTCAGCGGCTACCGAACCCGCCGCCGCCGGGCGTGTGCACCTCGAACACATCCCCCGCAGCCATCTGCGCCTGGCCGATGTGGGCCAGCGTCTCCACCGTGCCATCGACCCGCACCACGCGGTTGATGCCGGGCTGGCCCGGCGCCCCGCCCGCCATGCCGAAGGCGCCGTGCTGGCGCCCGTTCGACAGAATGCTGGCCGTCATGGGCTCCAGGAACCGGATGCGGCGCACCCCGCCCGGCCCGCCCGGCCAGCGGCCGGCCCCGCCCGAATCCGGCCGCAGCGCGTAGCTTTCCAGCCGCACGGGGAAGCGGAACTCCAGCACCTCGGGATCGGTCAGGCGGGAGTTGGTCATGTGCGTCTGCACCACGCCCGTGCCGGCAAAGCCGCCCACCAGCCCGCCGGTCTCGTCGAAGAGCCCGCCCGCACCGCTGCCGCCCGAGATGGTCTCGTAGTATTGGTAGCGGTCGTTGCCGAAGGTGAAGTTGTTCATCGTGCACTGGCTGGCCGCCGACACGCCCAGCGCGCCCAGCAGTGCGTTGGTGATGCAAGTGGAGGTCTCGACATTGCCCGCCACCACCGAAGCCGGCGGGTGGGGGTTCAACATGGAGCCCGGCGGAATGATGACCTCGATGGGCTTGAGGCAGCCCGCGTTGAGCGGAATGTCGTCATCGACCAGTGAGCGGAACACGTACAGCACCGCCGCCATGCAGACGGCCGTGGGCGCGTTGAAGTTGTTGGCCTGCTGCGCGCTGGTGCCGGTGAAATCGATCACCGCGCTGCGCCGCGCGCCGCGTCGATGCGCACGGCCACCTGGACCTGCGCGCCGTTGTCCAGCGGCAGCGTGAAGCGGCCGTCCTGCAGCCGCGCGGCCAGCCGCGTGATGGCGCGGCGCACCGACTCTTCGGCGTTGTCCTGCACATGCCGCATGTAGGCCTGCACCACCGGCAGGCCGAACTGCTGCACCATGCGGCGCAGCTCCTGCACGCCCTTTTCGTTGGCCGCGATCTGCGCCTTCAGGTCGGCCAGGTTCTGCTGCGGGTTGCGGCTCGGGTAGCGCGCGCCCTCCTGGCCGTCCACGGCTTCACCGGCCAGCAGCGCCTGCATCTCGGCTTCGCGCAGCACGCCGCGCTCGACCAGCTTCACGTTGTCGATCTGCACGCCCTCTTCCGCGATGTGCGTGGAGAACGGCGGCATGGAGCCGGGCGTGATGCCGCCCACGTCCGCATGGTGCCCGCGGCTGCCCACGTAGAAGGTGGGCGCGGCCTCGTCGGCCAGGTAGACCGGGGGTGATGACGGTGATGTCCGGCAGGTGCGTGCCGCCGTGGTAGGGGTCGTTCAGCACGAACACGTCGCCGGGCTGCATGCGGCCCGCGTTGCGCGCGATCACCGTCTTGATGCTCTCGCCCATCGAACCCAGGTGCACCGGCATGTGCGGGGCGTTGGCGATCAGCTGGCCTTCGGCGTCGAACAGCGCGCAGCTGAAGTCGAGCCGCTCCTTGATGTTGACGGAGTGCGCCGTGTTCTGCAGCTGCAGGCCCATCTGCTCGGCGATGTTCATGAACAGGTTGTTGAACACCTCCAGCAGCACCGGGTCCACGGCCGTGCCGGCGGCGTGCTGCACCACGCGCGGGATGCGCCGCTCCAGCACCAGGTGGTCGCGCGCGGTCAGCATGGCGCCCCAGCCCGGCTCCACGATGGTGGTGGCATTCTTTTCCGCAATGATGGCCGGGCCGGCGATGGCGTCGCCGGGGCGCAGGTCCTCGCGCACCAGCAGGGCGGCGTCCTGCCATGCCGGCGCGCCATCGGCCCCCACGGTGTACATGCGCACGCTGCCGCGGCGCGGCGCCTCGCGCGCAGGCTGCAGCGGGTGCACGGCCTCGTGCGGCGCCTCGCCGGCGACCACCGCCTCGACCGAAACAGCCTCCGCCACCAACCCCTTTCCGGGCATCAGGAAGGCGAAGCGCTGCCGGTAGGCGGCCTCGAAGCCCGCCACGATGGAGGCCAGATCGCCGAAGGGCACGACCAGCGCGGCATCCGAGCCCTCGTAGCGCACATGCACTCGGCGGTTCACGCGCACGGGACCGGCGCCCGCGGGCTGCTGCGCCAGCGCTGCGTGTGCTGCATCGGCCAACCCATCCAGCGTGGCGGCAATGCCGCCCAACGCCGGCTGCGTCAAAGGCTGCTCCACCGACTGCTCGCGGATCACGCTCTGGTCCGCCAGCCCCATGCCGTAGGCCGACAGCACACCCGCCAGCGGATGCACGAACACGCGCTGCATGCCCAGCGCATCGGCCACCAGGCAGGCATGCTGGCCGCCCGCGCCGCCAAAGCACTGCAGCGTGTAGCGCGTCACGTCGTAGCCGCGCGCCACCGAGATCTTCTTGATGGCGTTCGCCATCTGCTGCACGGCGATCTGGATGAAGCCGTGGGCCACATCTTCGGCGCTGCGGCCCGTCTCGGCGGCCAGGGCCGCGAAGCGCTCGCGCACCACGGCATCGTCCAGCGGCTCGTCGGCCTTGGGGCCGAACACCCGGGGAAAATGGGCGGGCTGGATCTTGCCCACCAGCACGTTGGCATCCGTCACCGCCAGCGGCCCGCCCCGGCGGTAGCTGGCCGGACCGGGGTGCGCGCCCGCGCTCTCCGGCCCCACGCGAAAGCGCGCACCGTCGTAGCCCAGCAGGGAGCCGCCACCGGCCGCCACGGTGTGGATGCTCATCATCGGCGCGCGCATGCGCACGCCGGCCACCTGCGTCTCGAATTCCCGCTCGAACTCGCCCGCGTAGTGGCTCACATCGGTGGAGGTGCCCCCCATGTCGAAGCCGATCACGCGCACCGGGCCGGGGCCTGCCTCTGGGCCCGCCACGGCCTCCGTGGCGCCGCCAAAAGCCAGCTCCGCCGTGCGCGCCATGCCTACGATGCCGCCGGCGGGCCCGGACAGGATGGCGTCCTTGCCCTGGAAGCGGTGCGCGTCCGTCAACCCGCCTGACGACTGCATGAAGTACAGCGGCACGCCGGGCATCTCGGCAGCCACCTGCTCCACATAGCGGCGCAGGATGGGCGACAGGTAGGCATCCACCACGGTGGTGTCACCGCGGCTGATGAACTTCATGAGCGGGCTGGTGCCGTGCGAAGTGCTGATCTGCGTGAAGCCGGCGGCCTGCGCCAGCGCAGCGGCGCGCTGCTCGTGCGCGGTGAACCGGTAGCCGTGCATGAAGACGATGGCCACGCTGCGCAGGCCGGCATCGTAGGCGGCCCAGAGGCGTTCCTTGAGATGGTCCTCGTCCAGCGGCTCGATCACGTCGCCGTGCGCCCCCACGCGCTCGACGGCTTCGATCACGCGGCTGTAGAGCAGCTCCGGCAGCACGATGTGGCGATCGAAGAGCCGCGGGCGGTTCTGGTAGGCGATGCGCAATGCATCGCGAAAGCCGCGCGTGGTCACCAGCAGCGTGGGTTCGCCCTTGCGCTCCAGCAGCGCGTTGGTGGCCACCGTGGTGCCCATCTTCACGCATTCCACCTGGGCCGGCGTGACCGGCTCGCCCGGTTGCAGGCCCAGCAGGTGGCGGATGCCGGCCACGGCAGCGTCGCGGTACTGGCCGGGGTTTTCGGACAGCAGCTTGTGCGTCGCCAGGCTGCCGTCCGGACGGCGCCCCACGATGTCGGTGAAGGTGCCGCCGCGGTCCACCCAGAACTGCCAGAGTTTGGTCGCCATTGCCGTTTTCTCCCGGTGTGTATGCGTGCGGCGCGGGGCCGCCTCGCGGCATGAGCCGGCCCCGGCCCCGAGCACACAAAAATGCTTTTTGCCGATAAATCGTCATCGATATGATGACATGGAAGCCCGATTTGCAGGGACCGTGCCAGCCTCTGGCGCGGCACCTGTTTACGATCGGCCCACCCGCTCCCCCACAACGCGCCATGACCGACCACGCTGCTTCCTCCACGTTGCTCCTCGACACCACGGTGGAGCGCACCCTCACCGCCTGGGAGTCCGAATGGGCCCAGGCGCCTTGGCGCAACGCGCATGTCGAAGGCTGGCTGTTCGAAGGTGTGGCGGAGCGCCGCGCCGCCGAACGCCGCCTGGCCGCCGCGGGCGTGCACGCACGGCTGCGGTGCGCCTACAAGCCGCTGGTGCACTACTTTCTGGAAGAAGTGGCGGCCGAGCAGGTAGCGCAGGCCGTCGTCCGCTGCCCTGCGCCCATCCACGGAGCAGCACGGCGGTTTCAGGTCGAGGCCTATCCGCTGGCCGCTCTGCTGCGCCCCGGCGCCCTGCGGTGGGACGACACGCGCCCGGGCCACGGCCCCTGGTACGACGTCACGCTGACGATGGACGACGGCACGGTGCAGAGCCACCGCGTGTTCGTGCCCCTGCGCGCACACGCGGACGCCATCGGCGCCCCGCAGGTCTCACCGACCGGCTGGCTGCGCGTGGGCCGCGGCCCGGGCGGCGGGGAGCTGCGCGACGAGGCCGTCACCACCGACTTCGAGGCCCTCTTCGCCCACGTGATCGACACCGTGCGGCGCCACCCCTGGCCGCAGCAGGAGCCCTACTTCGAACGGTTGGACATCCGCATCGACCTGCATGGCTTCGAACAGGCGCTGCCGGGCATGGACGAGGTCATGAGCAGCTATGAGGCGCTGCACGAGGACGTGTACTTCTCGCTGCTGGAGATGTTCCAGCAGCACTCCGGCCGCGCCACCGGCGACCGGCGCCTGCAGCCGGGCCAGACCGTGCCCGATATCCGCCCGGCCACGGGCGCACCACGGGTGCGCATCGCGCTGCGGCCCTTCGACACCGCGGCCCAGGATGCGAGCGCCTGGACCGACGCCACCGCCGGCCAGCCCTTCGAGGCCATGGGCATGGCACCCCCGCCGGAGCGGGTGGCCGCCACGCTGGCGCAGTGGCCCGGCCAGCGCTTCGGCGCCACCTCGCGCCAGGGCCGTGCAGTGCAGGGGCTCTACCACCCCGGCAGCGACGTGCCCGTGTTCATCAGCGGCGGGCAGCATGCCAACGAGACCTCGGGCGTGGTGGGGGCACTGCGCGCGGCGCAGGCCCTGCTGGCGCAGCGGCCGGGCGCGCATTTCGCGCTGCTGCCGCTGGAGAACCCCGACGGCTACGCCCTGCACCGCGAGTTGGGCGCCCAGCACCCGCACCACATGCACCACGCCGCCCGCTACAGCGCCCTGGGCGACGACATCGCTTACCGTGAAGGGGAAGGCGCGCCGCTGTACGAGCGCGCCGCGCGCGAGCAGGCGCTGGCCCTGTCTGGTGCACAGCTGCACATCAACCTGCACGGCTATCCGGCACACGAGTGGACGCGCCCGCTGTCGGGCTACGTGCCGCGCGGCTTCGAGCAATGGATGCTGCCCAAGGGCTTCTTCCTCATCCTGCGCTGCCACGCCGGCTGGCAGGACCGGGGCCGCGCGCTGCTGCAGGCCGTCACCGCCGCGCTGCGCAGCGTGCCTGGGCTGCCCGAGTACAACGCGCGCCAGATGGCGCTGTACGCGCAGCATGCCGGTCCCATCCCCTTCGAGGTGCTGCACGGTACGGCCTGCCTGCAGTCGGAGACCTCCGATGGCGCACCCGTCACGCTCATCACCGAATTTCCGGACGAGACCATCGGCGGCGACGCCTTCCGTTTCGCCCATACGGTGCAGAAGGCGACCGTGCTGGCCGCGCAGCAGGCATGGCAGGAGATTGCCGCCAGGCCCCAGCAACCCTGAGCCGCGCCGCGGGGCGGCCGCACCATTCAAGAAAAAATCGGCCTCTAGCGCTTATCCATCAAGCGCATATAGCTATCAAATAAATAGCACTACAACGAAGCCGCCGCGCGGGCGGCCTGGTCGTACATGCCCGACAGCACGCGCAGCAGCCGGGCCAGTTCGCCAATGTCGCGGTTGAGCGCGTCGTCGGCGTTGAGCGCGTCGATCAGGCAGCTCTCGCGGATCTCGCGGTAGCGCTGCACATACGCCTTGCCGGCCTCGGTGGCGGCATAGGTCACGTCCTTGCCGTTCTTGCTCGACGCCACCACCCTCAGCGACAGGAGCTTCTTGAGCGAGTAGTTCACCACGTGGGTGTCCTCCACGTTCATGATGAAGCAGATGTCCGCCAGGCGCTTGTCGCGCGCCCGGTGCGTGACGTGGTGCAGCACGATCACGTCCAGCGGCGTCAGGTCGCGCAGGCCCGCCGCCGCCATGCAGTGCACGATCCAGCGCTCGAAGGCATTGCCCGCCACGATCAGTCCGAACTCGAACTCGCTCATCTCCGCGCTGTGGGCCGACACGAGATGCGCCGACGACACGATGGGCGCATGCCCGGGCTTGGGTTGGGCGGCTGGCTTCATGGCAGGAATCCCCTTCTTGGAACACGGTGCTGGCATGGCTTGTGCATGCCGACTGATTGTAGGCAGCACCCCGATGATTTGCCGGCGATTTGTCGACACACAGGTAAAGCCCCTAGGCCGTGCCGGCCCACCCCGGCTTACAGTCCGTCGCGGAAGCGAACGTCCCAACCACTGTGGAGTACCCAAGATGATGAAGCGTAGAACCCTTTCCTTGCTCGCCATCGGTCTGGCCGGCAGCCTGGGCGTGCCCTCGGCCATGGCCCAGACCAAGTGGGACCTGGCGTCCGCCTACCCGATCACCAACTTCCACACCGAGAACCTGCAGCAGTTCGCCAAGGACGTGGACGCGGCCACCAGCGGCAAGCTCAAGATCACCGTGCACGCCAACGCCTCGCTGTTCAAGGCCAACGAGATCAAGCGCGCCGTGCAGGGCGGCCAGGCGCCTGCGGGGGAAATCCTGCTGCCCAACTTCGAGAACGAGAACCCCATCTTCGGCGCCGACGGCATCCCCTTCCTCGCCACCTCTTATGCGGACTCCAAGCGCCTGTATGACGCGCAGAAGCCCGTGCTGGAGAAGCTGCTCAACGCCCAGGGCCTGCGCCTGCTGTACACCGTGGCCTGGCCGCCGCAGGGCATCTACGCCAAGAAGGAACTGGCCTCGGTGGCCGACCTGCGCGGCATCAAGTGGCGGGCCTACAGCCCCGCCACGGCCAAGATCGCCGAGCTGATCGGCGCGCAACCCGTCACCATCCAGGCGGCGGAACTGTCCCAGGCCATGGCGACCGGCGTGGTCGAGTCGATGATGACATCAGGCTCCACCGGGTACGACAGCAAGCTCTACGAGAGCATCAAGTACTTCTACGACACGCAGGCCTGGCTGCCCAAGAACGCGGTCATCGTCAGCAAGAAGGCATTCGACGCGCTCGACAAGCCCGCGCAGGACGGCCTGCTCAAGGCTGCGGCCGAGGCCGAGGCGCGCGGCTGGAAGGTCAGCGCCGAGAAGAATGACTGGTACAAGAAGGCCCTGACCGAGAAGGGCATGAAGATCCTGCCGCCCTCGCCCAAGCTGGTGGCGGACATGCGCCAGGTCGGCGACATCATGCTGGCCGACTGGCTCAAGAAGGCCGGCCCCGACGGCGAGGCCATCGTCGCCGCGTACCGCAAGTCCGCGCCGGCCAAGTGACGCGACGGACGCTGACGATGCGCCGCTTTCTTGACCGCCTCTATCTCGGCGCCGGCGCCCTGGGCGCCGTGTTCGTCGCACTCATCTGCGTGCTGATGATCGCCCAGAGCGTGCTGCGCGAGATGGGCGTGCGCACCGGCGCGCTGAACGACGTGGTGGCGTGGTTCTGCGCCGCCGCTGCCTTCTTCGCCATGGCACACGCCTTCAAGCACGGTGACTTCGTGCGCGTCACCCTGCTGCTGGAGAAGCTGCCGCCGCGGCGGCGCCGGCAGTTCGAGGTGGTGAGCCTGGCCATCGGCTCGGTGGCGGTGGCGTACCTGGCGTGGTCGGCCTGCCTGTTCACCTACGAAAGCTGGGAATTCAACGACATCGCCCAAGGGCTGCTGCCCCTGCCGATGTGGATTCCGCAGCTGAGCTTCGCCATCGGTTCCGTGCTGCTGCTGGTGGCCGTGGTGGATGAATTCGTCATCGTGCTGCGCGGCGGCGTGCCCACCTTCGTGCGCGAGGTCGAGGAGCGGCACGCACGCGGCGACTTCTCCTCCGACATCTGAGCATGGCGACCCCATGGCCCGGCCTGTCACGCTCCCGCACCCGGCAGCGCGCGGGCTGTGCGTTGCCCACTGCGCCGCCAGCACGGCAGCACGGCAGCACTGCGCAGCAGCTTGCGCCTGATCCCCTCCTCTCCCTAGGCTTCGAAAGTTCCCCATGGATATCCTGATGGTGGGCGGCATCCTGTTGCTGCTGATGATCGTGCTGCTGGCCGGCGGCGTGTGGATCGCCATGACGCTGGCCATCTGCGGCTGGGTCGGCCAGGCCTTCTTCACCTCGACCCAACCGGGCAAGAACCTGTTCTCGGCCTTCTGGGAGAGCAACGCCAGCTGGGAGCTGGCCGCCCTGCCGCTGTTCATCTGGATGGGGGAGATCCTCTTTCGCACCAAGCTCAGCGAAGAGATGTTCGAGGGCCTGCGCCCCTGGCTCAACCGCATTCCCGGCCGGCTGATGCACACCACCATTCTGGGCTGCGGCATCTTCGGCTCGGTGTCCGGCTCCTCGGCCGCCACCTGCGCCACCATCAGCAAGGTGGCCCTGCCGGAACTGCTCAAGCGCGGCTACGACGAGCGCATGGCGCTGGGCTCGCTGGCCACGGCGGGCACGCTGGGCATTCTGATTCCGCCGTCGATCACCATGGTGGTGTACGCCGTCGCGGCCGATGCCTCCATCATCCGCATCTTCCTGGCCGGCTTCCTGCCCGGCCTGCTGCTGATGCTGCTGTTCTCCGGCTACATCGGCTGGTGGAGCCTGCGCAACCCGGACAAGGTCCCGCCGGCCGACGCACCCACCACGTTCGCCCAGAAGATCCGCCAGTCGGGCAACCTGATTCCCGTGGCGGTGCTCATCGTCTTCATCGTGTGGGTGCTGGTGGCCGGCTACGCGACGGCCACCGAGTGCGCGGCCTTCGGCGTGGTGGGCTCGCTGGGCCTGGCGCTGTGGAGCCGGTCGCTCACCTGGAAGAACTTCAGCGAAGGGCTGATGAGCACCACGCGCACCAGCTGCATGATCATGTTCATCCTGGCCGGCGCGGCCTTCCTGACCAAGACCATGGCCTTCACCGGCATTCCGCGCGAGCTGGCGGAATGGGTCAACGCCATGAACCTGTCGCCCTTCGCCCTCATCGGCGTGCTGACCATCGTCTACCTGATCCTCGGCACGGCGCTGGACGGCATCAGCATGATCGTGCTGACCAGCGCCGTCGTGCTGCCCATGATCCAGAAGGCCGGGTTCGACCTGATCTGGTTCGGCATCTTCATCGTGCTGCTGGTCGAGATCGCCGAGGTCACGCCGCCGGTCGGCTTCAACCTCTTCGTGCTGCAGAACATGACGGGCAAGGACAGCACCCTCATCGCCAAGGCCGCCATTCCGTTCTTCCTGTGCCTGGTGGTGTGCATCGCGCTGATCACCGCCTTCCCCGAGATCGTCACCGCGCTGCCCGACATGGTGATGGGCAAGGAGCGCTGAACGCGCGCCAGGGCGGTTCGCCGATAACCACCCACTGCCCACACAGGGAGGGCACTGGGCACCGTCCACGCCACTTGGCCGAGGGATCGGGCGCCCCGTGCTACCCGGCCCGGCGCCCGCCGATTCAGACGAAGCGGCTGCGCACCTCATCGGCGTCGGCGCGCAGATCGGCCGCCAGCGCCTCGGCCAGCGCCAGCCGGCGCAGCAGCCACGGATGGAGATCGTGCTCGAACGGGTCCGGCAGCGGCTCGGGCCCCGCCGCCACGGCGCGCCGCCGGTCACCGTCCAACGGAGCCGCAGGGTGGGCCCCGGTAAGCACGGCGTCGATGCGTTCGGCCGTGTGCGCCAGCGGGCCCTCCACCCGCTCGGGCTGCAGCCGCCCCCGGCGCAGCAGCAGCATGGTCTTGACCGCCGTGAGCTGGGCCAGCAGCTGGTAGCAATGGGCCTGCAGGCGTTCCAACGTGGCGACCGGTGGCCGCACCGCGCGGGGCTCCCTGAGCGAGCGGCCGGTCGCCTGCACCAGGGCGGACAGGCTGTCGTAGGCCTCGCGCCGCGCCAGGCGCCAGGCCAGCTCAGGGGCGTTGTCCACCGCCTGCAGCTGGCCCAGCGCGAGCGCCACGCGCGCATGCCGCGCCTGGGCCGCCACCGTGCGGGCGACCAGCGCTGGAATCTGTGAGCGCTCCCACGACGGCAGCACGTAGCTGCACGCCCAGGCGATGCCCGTACCGATCAGCGTATCGGCCATCCGCTCGAACAGCGCGAAAGTCGTACTCACGCCGTGGTTGAGCATGTGCGACTGCACCAGCCCCAGCACCGTGGCCGCCACGGCGGTAATGAGGTAACGCCGCACCGCAAAACCATGCGCCACGGCCTGGGCCAGCGTCAGGCAGGCGATCAGCGCCAGCGGTGAAAAGTGCGCGGAGAGCACGCCCAGCGCCAGCACGCAGCCCAGGAGCGTGCCGGCCACGCGGGCGTTGCGCCGCTCCAGCGTCTGCGCCAGGCTGCCGCGCAGCACCACCACGATGGTCAGCAGAATCCAGTACGCATGGGTGCCCCAGGGCAGTGCGAGCGACACGGCATAGCCGGTGCCGATGGCCAGGGACGCCCGCAGCGCGTGGCGCAGCGGCGGCGCGTCCCACCGCCACAGGCCGGCGAAGGGCTGCCACGACCAGGCCGTGGGGCTCACGAACATCTGCCAGTTGGCGCGCACCACGGCCAGGTTGGGCTCGGCCGTTCCGCGCGCCAGGGCCACCAGCCGCTGCAGTTCGTCGCTGATGTGCCCCATGCGGTCGGCCAGTGCTCGGGCCAGCAACTGCGGCGAAGGCCCGCTTCCCTGGGCCGGTGGCAGGCCGGCATCGGCAGACCAGCGCAGCTCGGCCAGCCGGGCGCGGCGGTCGGGCACCGGCTGCGGCGTGCGGCCCAGCAGCAGGGCGTCGGCCAGGCGCGCCACATCACGGGCCATTTCGCGCAGCAGCGCCTGCAGACCCAGCAGCACCGGAGCATGGCCGGGATGGGCCTGCAGCGTATCCAGGTCGAGCTCGCAGGCCAGCAGGTGATCGCGCATCTCCAGCACCAGCACCAGCATGCCGGCCAGCCGCTGGCGCCGCGGCGTCCGGGGCGACTCCAGCACCACGTCGCGCGCCGACTGCAACTGGTCCGCCAGGGCCGCGTGGCGGCTCAACAGTTCCCCCGTCAGCGGCCGGCCCGCGGCACCATCGCCCCCGCGGCCGGTGGAGCCGAACTGGCGCATCTGCACGCGCATCAGCGCCGCCAGCGCCAGCAGCGCGTCGGCCACCAGCTGCACGCGGTAGCGCCCGTTGAGCGCCAGATGGGCAAGCACGCTGTACAGCACGTACAGGCCCGCGCCCAGGCCGAAGAAGCCAGTGGTGCGCAAGGACGCGGCGAGCGCGCCCGGCCCTTCGTGCGCGGGTACCGCCATCGAGAACAGGGCCGAGAACATCAGCGCCACCGCGATCGGAATGCCCCGCCGGCCCCAGGCCATCGCCAGGAAGGACACGAAGGTGGCCGGCACGATCAGCGCCCCCAGGGCCAGCAGCTGGTCCTGCAGCAACTGCACGCCGAGGAACAGCGGCAGCCCCAGCAAGGGCGCCGGCAGCATCTGCAGGAACTTGCCGCGGCGCGGCCCCGGCAGGTCCGGCGGCGCGGTGACGATCACCCCCACCGACGCCGCCGAGGCGGCCGCGGCACCGAACAGCACATGCACCAGGGCCGAGATGAGCATCAGCCCGACGGCCACCGAGATGCCATTGGCGACGTAGTGGCTCAGCGCCACGCGCATGGCGGCACGCAGCCGGCTGCGCACGGAGGAACGAAGAGGCAACGGATTCACGGAAGGCAGTGTGCGATGGCGGCCCCGGTGGCACAAGCGGCGCACCAGCGATGCACTGCGTAGGCCGCAGGCTCAGGACCGGTTTCTTGCGCGACGGTCCTGATCACCTGGCCACGTCGCCCCCCGCTCAAGCCAAGGGGCGGATGGCCATGTACTGCTGGCGCCAGGCCTCGAACGGCAGGGAGTCGGCCGCTTCGATGGCCTTCTGATCGGCCAGCGATTGCTCAGCCAAGGCCGCGAACTGACGCTGCTGGGCATCGCTCCAGGGCAGCGCCAGAAGATCGTCCCGGGCGACCTCGGCCCGGTGCAGCGCGAACGCGGTGAAGCTGTCGGCGTGGCGGCCCTGCAGTTCGGCCAGCACGCGGGCCGACGGCGTCTGCTCGGGCGCAGCCACGAGCGCCCTCGCCTGCTCCAGTGCGGCTGCATGGGCGTCGCCGCCCTGGGCCTTGTCCAGCGCGGCGGCCAGGGGCACGCATTCGGCCAGCACCTCGGCCGCCCAGTCGGCCAGGACAATGCTCTCGCCCCCCCGCTGCAGGCGCAGCCCAGGCTCGCGGCCGCGCTCGGCGGCCAGGTGCTGGTTGCGCTTGAGCTCGGCAATCTCCTGCGGCGTGTCCAGAGGGCTGTCCGACAGCAGGCAGTGCAGCAGGAAGACGTCGAGGAGGCGCATCGTCTGCGCGGTGATGCCGACGGAAGCGAAAGGGTCGAGGTCCATGAGACGCACCTCCACGTACTCCACGCCGCGCTCGTGCAGGGCGTCGAGCGGGCGCTCTCCGCTGCGCACCGTGCGCTTGGGGCGGATGGTGCCGTAGAACTCGTTCTCGATCTGCAGCAGGCTGGTGCCCAGCTGGTTGTATTCGCCGCCCGGATTGAGCACGCCGACGGCTTCGTAGGCCGGGTACGGCCGCGTCAGCGCCTCGTACAGCGAGCGCGCGTAGCCTTCCAGCCCGTTGTAGCTCACGGCCAGCGTCGCCTGCGCATCGCTCTGGTAGCCCAGGCGCCCCATGCGCAGCGAGGTGGCGTGCGGCAGGTACAGCGCATGCTGGCCGGTGCCGAGCGGCTGCAGCGCATGCTCGCGGCCGGCCACGAAACAGGGGCACAGCGCCGGCGAGGCACCAAACAGATACAGCAGCACGAAGGCCTGCCGGCGGAAATTGCGGATCAGCGCGAAGTACTCCTCGCTCGTCACGCCGGGCAGCGACCAGTTGTAGTGCACGCCCGAGATCGTCTGCATGCGCCGCCCGTAGCGGTGGCCCAGCCCCATGCGGTACACGCTCTTGGCCCGGCCCACGTTGGATGCGCCGTAGCGCGCCAGCGGAATGGTCTCGTCGGTGGGCAGTCCGCAGGGCATGCTGGACACCCAGAGCATCTCGCCCCCGGGCTGTTGCTGCTGGAGCACGCGGTAGACGAACTGGTGCGTGGCGGTGAGCTCGTCCAGGCTGGCCTGCACGCTCCGGTGGGCTCCGGTGATCAGCTCGATCTGCGATTCCGAATAGTCGGTGGTGATATGGGGATGCGTCAGCGCGGACCCCAGGGCCGGCGGATGCGGCGTGAGCGCAAGCCCGCCGCCAGGCAGCACGCGCAGGCCTTCCTTTTCGATGCCGCGGCGGATGCCGGCCAGGCGCTCGGGGGGCTGCGCTTGGATGCGCTCGTGCAGTTTGCTCATGTGTTTATTGCCGATCCATCTCTTGTGGGGCCGGAACTTAGCACGCCGGGCGCCCGGCTGCCCGGCGCCCCGTCAAGCGCTGGCCGGATCACAGGGCACTTTGGCCGTCCGCGCGCCTGCCCGTGCCGTTTACGGTATAGCGCGCGGCGTGCGGGCAGCGAGCGCCTTGCCCACCTCGTTCGTGCCCTGCGCCGCTCCGCTGGCCGGCACCGTATCGCCCGCGCGGTCCACCACCTCGCCCAGGCGGGCGGCCAGTTGCTCGGGGGCGTCGTCGCCCGCGCCGATGTGCACCCCCTGCGTCAGCGTGATGTGCGCGGCTTCGAAGGTGCCCGCCCCGGCGCACAGGATGGTGCGCGTCGGCGCGGTCTCGTGCGCCAGCACCAGCATCGCGGGCACCACCGCTTCGGGTTTGAGAGCAGCCAGCACGTCCTCGGGCATGAGGCCTTCCGTCATGCGCGTGGCGGCCGTGGGTGCGAGGGCGTTCACGTGGATGCCGTGCTTGGCGCCTTCGATGGCCAGCGTCTGCATCAGGCCCACCTGCGCCAGCTTGGCCGCGCCGTAGTTGGCCTGGCCGAAGTTGCCGTACAGGCCTGTCGACGAGGTCGTCATGACGATGCGGCCGTACTTCTGCTCCACCATGCGGGCCCACACCGCCTTGCAGCAGTGCGCGGCGCCCATCAGGTGCACGTCCACGACCAGCCGGAAGTCGTCCATGTCCATCTTGGCGAACGACTTGTCGCGCAGGATGCCGGCGTTGTTCACCAGGATGTCCACGCGGCCCCAGGCATCGACGGCCTGCGCCACCATCGCCTGCACGGCGGTGAAGTCGGTGACCGACGCGCCGTTGGCCAGCGCCTGCCCACCGGCCGCGCGGATCTCATCCACCACGGCCTGCGCGGCGGACACCGAGCCACCGCTGCCGTCAACCGTGCCGCCCAGATCGTTCACGAGCACCTTCGCGCCGCGGGCCGCGAGCGCCAGTGCATGCTGGCGGCCCAGCCCGCCACCGGCGCCGGTCACGATGGCCACGCGGCCTTGGAAGTCGAGGGACATGTCTTGGATCTCCTGGGTTGTGATTTGTGATGTAAGTGGAGGCGGTGTACCGGCCCGCAGTGGCTGCGCGGCCCGCCGTGCCACTCCGCGCGCCACTGTACGGCAGCCGCAGGGTGTCGCGCAGCATCCTGCGCGACGCACGGCCGGCGCGGCCCCCGCCACACAGGTCACGCCTGCGCCACCCACACCGGGCATGATGGGCGGCGGCATCCATCCCCCCTCCTCACCTCCCAGAAAGGAGTTCCCATGAAAGCCACCTGGAACGGCGCTACCCTGGCCGAGAGCGACGACACCGTGCTCGTTGAAGGCAACCATTACTTTCCTGAGGCTTCGCTGCGGCGCGAGCACTTCACGTTCAGCAACCACAAGACCTCCTGCGCCTGGAAGGGCCAGGCCACCTACCTGTCGCTGCTGGTCAACGGCGAGCTGAACGCGGACGCCGCCTGGACCTACGCGGACCCCAAGCCCGACGCCGAGCACATCCGCGGCCGCGTGGCCTTCTGGAAAGGCGTCAAGGTCGAGGAGTGAACGGCGGCGGCGCAGTTATGCCCGCATCCGCTGGACAATCGTGTGGATAACCCTGAACAACCGCTGTATGACCACGGCAAGTCGTTGATTTGCAAGGCCCATCGTCGTATTGCCTCCTTTTTAGGCAAGCGGGCATGGGGCAAACAGCCACCCTTGCGCGCATGGAACCGGGCGCCACCGAACGCGGCGCCAAAGCCTCACCGAGGCATCCATGGTGCGGCGAGGCCTCGGTTATCCCTGCGATCGCTGGACAATCGTGTGGATAACTGAGGACAAGCGCTGTATGGGGATTCCAAGTCCTTGATTTGCAAGGGATCCGGTCATGCTGCTGTTTTTTTAAGCACCCTGGCCCGCGCCGGGCCTTGGTTATCCCTGCCGGCGCTGGACAATCATGTGGATAAGTTTTGACAACCGCTGTATGGCGGCCGCAAGCCCTTGATTCATAAGGCAAGCCGCTGGAGTGCTGAAAAATGAGGCAGACGAGCGGGCAGCGCCTGCACGGCCAGCCGATCGATCAAATGCTATACTATTTATAGCTTTATGCGCTTATCCCATAAGCGCCAGAGCCACAAAACACCCTCAACACCTCGCACTGTCCATGGCCGACGCTCCCCTGCCCCCTTTCTTCATCGCCCGCGTGGGCGACGACGGCACCCAATGCGATGCCTGGCCCGAGCAGCCGCTGCTGCATTCGCTGGAGCAAGGCGGCATCGACTGGCCCAGTTCGTGCCGCAACGGCACCTGCCGCACCTGCATCGGCGTGCTGGCCCATGGCAGCGTGCGCTACGAGATCGAATGGCCCGGCCTCTCCGCCGAGGAAAAGGCCGAGGGCTGCATCCTGCCCTGCGTGGCCTACCCGACCAGCGACCTGCAGCTTGAAGCGCCCGGCATTTGACGTTGTCCAAGCCGGGGCGCCCTGCGCTTAGGGCGGCGCTGAACAAGTCACCGCGAAGCGGCGCGCCCTGCCGGGGGATGTGGCTGCAAGGCGCGAACCAAGGCACCAGCCGCCGCGATGGCGGGGGTTGGCAACGTGGCAGACCGCCCCCAGCAGAGATGCGCAGCGCGAGAGGAGTTTGTTCAGCGTTGCCTTAGAATCGCCCGCTGGGAGCGCAGCGCTCCCGCACCGTGCGGCCCCGCCGCATCGCCTGTTCTTTGGGAGCGGCTCCGCCAGCAGGAGCCCGCCGCCGCCTCCGGAGACACGCGTTGCGCCCGGCCCGGCGGCCCACCCGAAAGCCCCAGCCCCATGAACTCCCCCCTCAGTCCCGCCCCCATCTCGCCGGTCGAAGACATCGTGGCCGAGATGCGCGCCGGGCGCATCGTCATCCTGGTGGATGAGGAAGACCGTGAGAACGAAGGCGACCTCGTGCTCGCCTCCGACCACGTCACGCCCGAAGCCATCAACTTCATGGCCCGCTTCGGCCGCGGCCTGATCTGCCTGACCCTCACCCGCGAGCGCTGCGAACTGCTCAAGCTGCCGCCCATGGTGGCGCGCAACGGCACCAAGATGGGCACGGCGTTCACCGCCTCCATCGAAGCCGCGACGGGCGTGACCACCGGCATCTCGGCCGCCGACCGCGCGCGCACCGTTCAGGCCGCCGTCGCCCCGAATGCCGTGGCGGCCGACCTGGTGCAGCCCGGCCACATCTTCCCGCTGCAGGCCGTGGACGGCGGCGTGCTCATGCGCGCCGGCCACACCGAAGCCGGTTGCGACTTGGCCGCCATGGCCGGCTGCAGCCCGTCCTCCGTGATCTGCGAGGTGATGAAGGACGACGGCACCATGGCCCGCCTGCCCGACCTGCAGGTCTTCGCGGCCGAGCACGGCCTCAAGATCGGCACCATCGCCGACCTCATCGAATACCGCAGCCGCCACGAATCGCTGGTGCAGAAGGTCGGCACGCGCCAGCTGCCCACCGCCTTCGGCGAATTCACCGCGCACGCCTTCCGCGACGAGCCCAGCCAGGCCGTGCACCTGGCGCTCGTCAAGGGCGAGTGGGGTCCGGACGACAGCGTGCCCGTGCGCGTGCATGAGCCGCTGTCCGTGCTGGACGCGCTGGAAGTGAACCGCGCCATGCACTCGTGGGGCCTGGATACCAGCCTGCAGTACATCGCCAGCCAGGGGCGCGGCGTGGCCGTGCTGCTGAACTGCGGCGAGACGGCCGAGCAGCTGCTCGAACAGTTCGAGGGCAAGGCCCGCTCCGCGCACGCGCCCGAGCGAGGCCGCATGGACCTGCGCACCTATGGCGTGGGCGCGCAGATCCTGCGCGAATGCGGCGTGGCCAAGATGCAGCTCATGGGCCAGCCGCGGCGCATGCCCAGCATGGCCGGCTACGGCCTCGAAATCACCGGATACATCCCCAAGGCCTGACCGCCGGCGCACACGCGAACCGGCGCCTCCCGGCACGAGGGGCACGCAACGACAAGAAGGAACAGCACCATGTTTGGCGCAGACAAAGGAACGGCGAACAAGCTCGATGGCAAGAAGCTGCACATCGGCATCGTCCAGGCCCGCTTCAACGAAAGCATCACCAACACGCTGGCAGCAGCCTGCCGCGCGGAACTGATCGCGCTCGGCGTGCAGGAAAAGCACATCCACCACGTGCTGGTGCCCGGCGCACTCGAAGTGCCCGTGGCCCTGCAGGCCATGGCCGAGCGTGACGAATACGACGCGCTCATCGCCCTGGGCTGCATCATCCGTGGCGAGACCTACCACTTCGAGCTGGTGGCCAACGAATCCGGCGCCGGCGTGACGCGCCTGGCACTCGACTACCAGATCCCCATCGCCAACGCGATCATCACCACCGAGAACATGGAGCAAGCCATCGCCCGCCAGACTGAAAAGGGCGCGGACGCTGCCCGCGTGGCCGTGGAAATGGCCCATCTGCTGGAGGAACTGGCGTGAGCGATTCGACCCCCGGCGCCAAGCGCCCGCCGCGCCAGTCACGCACCGGCGTCACCAGCACCGGCGCCCGCAAGGCCGGCTCCAAGTCCACACGCAGCCGGGCCCGCGAATTCGCCCTGCAGGCGCTGTACCAGCATCTGGTGGCCCGCAACGAGGCCACGGCGATCGACACCTTCACACGTGACCTGGCGGGCTTCCACAAGGCCGACTCCGCCCACTACGACGCGTTGCTGCACGGCTGCATCAACACCGCCGAAGCGCTGGACGCGCTGATCGCACCGAAGCTGGACCGCAAGATGGCCGAGATCTCGCCCATCGAGCACGCCGCCATGTGGATCGGCGTGTACGAGTTCCAGCACTGCCTGGACGTGCCCTGGCGCGTGGTGATCAACGAATGCATCGAGCTGGCCAAGGAATTCGGCGGCACGGACGGCCACAAGTACGTTAACGGCGTGCTCAACGGCCTGGCGCCCCAACTGCGTGCGGCGGAAGTCGCGGCAGACAAGAGCCAGGCAGCACCCGCCGCGCCGGGAAACTGACGAGGGCCTGCTGCCGCATGCATCCCGTCGCAGGCAGCGTGCCTTCCGCCACTGTCTCGCCCCGCCCTCCCTGCATCGCCGGCGCTTCGCCCGCCGCAAACACCAGCCCATGAAGTTCTCCACACGCGCCGAGCGCATCGAACCGTTCTATGTGATGGAGGTGGCCAAGGCCGCCCAGGCCCTGGCGCGCAACGTGGCCGGCACGCGCGACCCGATGATCTTCCTGAACATCGGCGAGCCCGACTTCACCGCGCCCCCGCTGGTACAGGAAGCCGCCGACCGCGCCGTGCGCGCCGGCGCCACGCAGTACACCAACGCCCTGGGCCTGGAGGCCCTGCGCGAGCGCATCAGCGGCTGGTACGCACAGCGCTTCGGCGTCGACGTGCCGGCGCGGCGCATCGTGGTCACGGCCGGGGCCTCGGCGGCGCTGCAGCTGGCCTGTCTGGCACTGATCGAGTCCGGCGACGAGATCCTCATGCCCGACCCGAGCTACCCCTGCAACCGCCACTTCGTGAGCGCTGCGGAAGGCCGGGCGGTGCTGATCCCGACCACCGCCGAGGAGCGCTTCCAGCTCAGCGCCACCAAGGTCGAGGCGGCATGGGGCGCCAGGACACGCGGGGTGCTGTTGGCGTCGCCCTCCAACCCCACGGGCACGTCCATCGCCCCCGAGGAACTGCGCCGCATCCACGGCGTGGTGCAGGCGCGCGGCGGCATCACGCTGGTTGACGAGATCTACCTGGGCCTGTCCTACGAAGACGCGTTCAGCCAGACCGCCCTGGCCATCGACGAGAACGTCATCAGCATCAACAGCTTCAGCAAGTACTTCAACATGACGGGCTGGCGCCTGGGCTGGATGGTGGTGCCCGAGGCCATGGTTCCCGTGGTGGAGCGTCTGGCGCAGAACCTGTTCATCTGCGCCTCGACCATCGCGCAGCACGCCGCGCTCGCCTGCTTCGAAGCCGAAAGCATCGCCGAGTTCGAACGCCGCCGCGCGGAGTTCAAGGCCCGCCGCGACTTCTTCATCCCTGCGCTGCAATCGCTCGGCCTGACCGTGCCGGTGATGCCCGACGGGGCGTTCTACGCCTGGGCCGACTGCACGCAGGCCGCGCAGCGGCTGGGCGTGGAAGGCAGCTGGGACTTCGCCTTCGCGCTCATGCAGCGCGCCCACCTGGCGATCACGCCCGGCCGCGACTTCGGCACGGCAGACACGCAGCGCTTCGTGCGGTTTTCCACGGCCAACTCCATGGAGCAGCTGCAGGAAGCCGTGGCGCGGCTGCGCACGCACATCGGCTGAAGGCGGGCACGGCAACACCATGGCATTCCACTGGCCGGTACGCATCTACTGGGAGGACACCGATGCCGGCGGCATCGTGTTCTACGCCAACTACCTCCGATTCTTCGAGCGCGCGCGCACCGAGTGGCTGCGCTCGCTGGGCGTGGGCCAGCAGTCCCTGCGGGAACTCACGGGCGGCATGTTTGTCGTAACCGACGCGCAGCTGCGCTACCACCGTCCGGCGCGCCTGGATGACACACTGATTGTTACCGCCGACCTACAGGAAGCCGGTCGGGCTTCCATGACAATACGCCAGCAAGCGCTCCTGAAACCAGAGCAAATGACTGAATCTAGCCCTGTGCTGCTGTGCGAAGGCACGATCCGCATCGGATGGGTGGATGCCTCCACCCTGCGTCCCGCGCGCATTCCGGGCACCCTTCTGGAAACTCTCTCAAGACCATGAATTCCCAAGACATGTCCATCGTCAGCTTGGTGCTGAACGCCAGCTGGGTCGTCCAGTTGGTCATGCTGCTGCTCATCGGTGTCTCGATAGCGAGCTGGGCCGCCATCTTCCGCAAGCTGTTCGCGCTCAAGCGCGTGCGCTCGCTCAACGAAGACTTCGAGCGCGACTTCTGGTCGGGCAACAGCCTCAATGACCTGTATGCCGGCGCCGTGCAGAACGCCAAGAACGCCGGCCCGATGGAACGCATCTTCGCCAGCGGCATGCGCGAATACCAGAAGCTGCGCGAGCGCCGCATCTCCGACCCCGGCACGCTGCTGGACGGCGCACGCCGCGCCATGCGCGCGAGCTTCCAGCGCGAGATGGACGTGGTCGAGTCCAGTCTGTCCTTCCTGGGTTCTGTCGCCTCCGTTTCGCCCTACGTGGGCCTGTTCGGCACGGTGTGGGGGATCATGCACGCCTTCACCGGTTTTGCCGGCATGGAACAGGTCACGCTGGCCACGGTGGCCCCCGGCATCGCCGAGGCGCTGGTGGCGACCGCCATCGGCCTGTTCGCCGCCATCCCGGCCGTGATCGCGTACAACCGCTTCGCCCGCGACATCGACCGCGTGGCCACGCACCAGGAGACCTTCATCGAAGAGTTCTCCAACATCCTCCAGCGCAATCTGGGCTCGCAGCCCGGCTCGCCCTCGGGCCATTGACGTAACGGAGAGCTGATATGCCTGCAATGGCCTCCCGTGGCGGCAGCCGCCGCCGTTCGATGAACGAAATCAACATGGTGCCGTTCATCGACGTGATGCTGGTGCTGCTGATCATCTTCATGGTGACTGCGCCCATGCTCACGCCCAGCAGCATCAACGTCCCTTCCGTGGGCAAGGGCGTCAAGGCGCCCAAGACCTTTGGGCAGGTGATCGTCCAGCGCGACGGCAGCCTGCAGCTCAAGACGGATGGCAACGAGCGCACCGTCACCCTGGACAGCCTGGGCGCCGCAGCGCGCTCCTGGCAGGCCACGCAGCCCGAGGGCACGCCCGTGCTCATCACGGCCGACAAGGCCGTGAGCTATGAATCCGTGGTGAAAGCCATGGACGCCCTGCAGAAGGCCGGCGTCCAGCGCGTCGGCCTGTCCGTCAAGTCGGGCAGCTGACCGCCCGGCGGCTGCCCCGTTTTTTGCTTCTTTCCCAACGCATGCACGCCACCAACGACCGCGACCAGCTTGCCCCGCCCCGCCCTCCCGGCCGCATGCGCGCCGTGGCCCTCGCGGTGCTCGTGCACGTGGCGCTCATCGGCGCGCTGACCTGGGGCGTCAACTGGAAGAGCAGCGCGGACCAACCGGCCGTGGAGGCCGAGCTGTGGTCCGCCGTGCCCCAGCAGGCCGCGCCGCGCGAGGTCGCCCCGCCGCCACCGCCCGAGCCCGAGCCGCCCAAGCCGGAACCCGCCCCGCCCCCACCGCCAGCGCCCCCTCCTCCGCCTCCGCCCCCCAAGGCCGAGCCGGACACGCGCGAGGCCGACATCGCCATCGAGCGCGAGAAAAAGCGCCTGGAACAGGAAAAGAAGGCGCGCGAAGAGCAAGCCGAGCGGGACAAGCGCGAACGTGAGCGCAAGGAAAAAGCCGAGCAGGAGAAGAAGGACCGCCTGCAGAAGGAAAAGGCCGAGCGCGAAAAAGCCGAGAAGGCGGCCAAGGACAAGGCCGAGCGGGACAAGGCCGAACGCGAGAAGGCCGAGCGCGAGAAAGCCGCCAAGGCCGAGCAGGACAAGAAGAAGCAGGCCGAAGACAAGCGCAAGGCGGACGCCGAGGCCAAGCGCATCGAGGCACAGCGGCAGGAGAACCTGCGCCGCATGGCCGGCCTGGCAGGAGCGACCGGCGGCGAAACCGCCACCGGCAATGCCCAGCGCAGCTCCGGCCCTTCCGGCAGCTACGGCGGCAAGGTCGCGGCCAAGGTGCGGCCGAACATCGTCTATCCCGAAGCGGTGTCGGGCAACCCGCGTGCCGAGGTCGAGGTGCGGGCCGCGCCGGACGGCACCATCGTCAATGTGCGCCTAACCAAGTCCAGCGGCAACACGGCCTGGGACGAGGCCGTGGTGCGCGCCCTGCACAAGACCGACACCTTGCCCAAGGATGTGGATGGGCGGGTTCCCTCCTCGCTGACCATCGGCTTCAGCCCGAAGGACTGACCGCGGGCCGCGGGCCGCCAGGCTCGGCAATACGCCCCATGAAAAGGGCCTCAAGGAAAATCCCCTTGAGGCCCTTGATTCATAGGCGCTTGCAGCTATCTTTTTGATAGCAAATAGCCACTTATCCAAGGTAAGCCGTGGCCTCCCCTATGGCCGCTCGCTCACACCTCGCGCCGTTCCACCAGACGGTTGATGCGCAGGGCCAGCAACGTGCAGGCGGCGCCCGACAGCAGATAGAGCGTGACGGCCACCAGGCCGAACTTGGCTGACAAACCCAGTGCCACCAGGGGCGCGAAGGCGGCCCCGAACAGCCACGCCAAGTCCGTCGACAGCGCCGCCCCCGTGTAGCGGTAGCCCGACGAGAAGTTGGATGTCACCGTGCCCGATGCCTGGCCATACGACAGCCCCAGGAGGATGAAGCCGACGATGATGAACACGTTGTTGCCCAGCGCGCCGCCGCTCAGCAGCCACGGGGTGAACAGGCTGAAGAGGCCGATCAGCACCGCCATGGTGCCCAGTGTGTTGCGCCGGCCGAACCGGTCCGCCAGTTTGCCGGAGGCCATGATCGCCGCCGCCGCGCAGAACGCGCCAAACACCTGCACGCCCAGCACATGGGTGATCGACTGCTCGGAGTACATGGAGATCCAGGACAGCGGAAACACCGTGACCACATGGAACAGGGCGAAGCTGGCCAGCGCGGCGAAAGCGCCGATGACCACGTTGCCACCCTCGTCACGCACCAGCCGGGCCACGCCGACCGGCTCCAGCTCCCGCTGCTCCATCAGGTCGGCGTACGACTCGCCCACCACCAGCCGCAGCCGGGCGAAGAGCGCCACCACATTGATGGCGAACGCCACGAAGAAGGGATAGCGCCAGCCCCATTCCATGAACTCGGCCACGCTCATGTTGCTGTACAGGTAGGCGAACAGGCTCGCCGCCAGGGCAAATCCCACGGGTGCGCCGAGCTGGCCCACCATCGCATACCAGCCGCGGCGCTCCTGGGGTGCCGACATGGCCAGCAGGGACGGCAATCCATCCCACGAACCGCCGAGGGCCAGCCCCTGTCCGATGCGCAGCAGGATCAGCAGCACGATGGCGGCCGGCCCGATGGACTGGTAGCCGGGCAGGAACGCCATGCCCGCGGTGCTGGCTCCCAGCAGGAACAGCGCGATCGTCAGCTTGGTGCCGCGCCCCCAGCGGCGTTGGATCGCCATGGAGATCGCCGTGCCCACCGGGCGGGCAATGAACGCAACGGCGAAGATCGCGAACGCCATCAGCGTGCCGTCCAGCCGCGACATGAAGGGAAACAGCAGAGACGGGAAGACCAGGATGCAGGCGATCCCGAAGACGAAGAAGTCGAAGTACTCGGACGATCGGCCGATGACCACACCCACTGCGATTTCGCTGGGAGTCACGTCCTCGTGCGTGCCGGAATGGGCCAGATATTCCGAATGATGGGATCCGGAGGGGGAAAGTGTCGCGGTAGCACCAAGTCCACTCATCGCTAGGCTCCTTGTAGTCACGCTGATGACCACGTTCTACACCCATGCCCTGGGGTCCACAATGCGACTTTTTCTCACAACGCTGCGGATTTACCCTAGTTACATCCTTGTCCTGGGGCAACCGGCGGCGGGATCGGCCGGGCCAACGCCCCCTCTTTGACCGTGGACAAAATGTCCAATCGACAAATCTGCTGCTGGTATTACATTTGGCCCCATTCAGTAACCCGCGCTTCTACCTAGCGCGATTTTGGTGCGTCCCTAGAATGCTCAAACTCAAGGATCTCCGTAGGCCCGCGTGGCTTGCCGCGGCCGTGATGGCAGCCAGCCTGACTGGCTGCCAGAAGGCTGTCGTACTCAACCCAGCAGGCGACGTCGCTGCGCAGCAGGGCCAGCTCGTCGTGACCGCGACGCTGCTGATGCTGATCATCATCGTTCCGGTGATCCTGCTGATCTGCCTGTTCGCCTGGAAATACCGCCAGTCCAACACCGAGGCCGAGTACGACCCCGACTGGCACCACTCCACCACGCTGGAACTGGTGATCTGGACGGTGCCGCTGATGATCATCATTGCGCTGGGCGCCCTGACCTGGATCAGCACCCACAAGCTGGATCCGTACCGCCCGCTGGACCGCCTGGACGCGAGCCGCCCCATCCCTTCGCATGTGAAGCCGCTGGAGGTGCAGGTGGTGGCCATGGACTGGAAGTGGCTGTTCTTCTACCCCGAGCAAGGCATCGCGACGGTGAACGAGCTGGCCGCACCGGTAGACCGCCCCATCCTCTTCAAGCTCACGTCCACATCCACGATGAATTCGTTCTACGTGCCTGACCTGGCCGGCATGATCTATGCCATGCCGGGCATGCAGACGGAACTGAACGCCGTGATCAACAAGCCTGGCGTGTTCCATGGCCTGGCATCGCACTACAGCGGCGCCGGCTTCTCGGGCATGACGTTCAAGTTCCATGGCCTGTCGGATGGCGAGTTCACCCAGTGGGTCGACAAGGCCAAGACCGAAGGCAAGCCGCTGGACGCCAAGACCTACCTCGCCCTGGCCAAGCCCAGCGAGCGCAACCCGGTCGAGCGCTTCTCCACCGTGGAAACCGGCCTGTACGACAAGGTGCTGAACCGCTGCGTCGAAGAAGGCAAGATGTGCATGCACCACATGATGGCGATCGATGCCAACGGAGGCGAAGCCTTCCTGAAGGCCTCCGGCATGAACCTGCCCCAGGACGTGTGCACGGCCAACAACGCGGCCCAGGTGGTTGCGTCGCTGGAAACGCCTGCCGCCCCCCGCTCCACCACCCCGCAATAACTCTGCTGGGCCCGGCACGGCGTGCCGGGTCTGCTTTCCAAGAGACTCGATATGTCTGAACATCCTTCTGCGTCTCACTGGGCCCTGGGTCGGCTCACGTGGGACTCCGTACCGATGGCGCATGAGCCCATCGTGCTGTGGACCTTCATTGCCGTGGTGCTGGGCGGTCTGGCCGTCTTCGCCGCGATCACCAAGTTCCGCCTGTGGGGGCCGCTGTGGCGTGACTGGATCTGCAGCATCGACCACAAGAAGATCGGGATCATGTACATGATCCTGGGCATCGTCATGCTGCTGCGCGGCTTTGCCGACGCCGTGATGATGCGCCTGCAACAGGCCATCGCCTTCGGCGACAACATGGGCTACCTGCCGCCGCACCACTACGACCAGATCTTCACCGCCCACGGCGTGATCATGATCTTCTTCGTGGCCATGCCGCTGGTGACGGGCCTGATGAACTACGTGGTGCCACTGCAGATCGGCGCGCGCGACGTGTCCTTCCCGTTCCTGAACAACTTCAGCTTCTGGATGACCACCGCCGGCGCCATCCTGGTGATGGTCTCGCTGTTCCTGGGCGAGTTCTCCACCTCTGGCTGGCTGGCGCTGTCCAACCTGGGGGCGCAGAACCCGGGGGTGGGGCTGGACTACTACCTGTGGTCGCTGCAGATCGCAGGGGTGGGCACCACGCTGTCGGGTATCAACCTGATCGTCACCATCATCAAGATGCGCGCGCCCGGCATGAACCTGATGAAGATGCCCGTCTTCACCTGGACGGCTCTGTGCACCAACGTGCTGATCGTGGCCACGTTCCCCATCCTGACGGCCGCCCTGCTGCTGATGTCGCTGGACCGCTACCTGGGCATGAACTTCTTCACGAACGACCTGGGCGGCAACGCCATGCTGTACGTGAACCTGATCTGGATCTGGGGCCACCCTGAGGTCTACATCCTGATCCTGCCGATCTTCGGCGTGTTCTCCGAAGTCGTCGCCACGTTCTGCAAGAAGCGCCTGTTCGGCTACACCTCCATGGTGTACGCGACGGTGTGTATCACCATCCTGTCGTACCTGGTGTGGCTGCACCACTTCTTCACGATGGGCTCCGGCGCGAGCGTGAACACCTTCTTCGGCATCACGACGATGATCATCTCGATCCCGACGGGCGCCAAGATCTTCAACTGGCTGTTCACCATGTACAAGGGCCGCATCCGCTTCGAGCTGCCCATGATGTGGACCGTGGCCTTCATGATCACCTTCGCCATCGGCGGCATGACCGGCGTGCTGCTGGCCGTGCCCCCGGCCGACTTCGTGCTGCACAACAGCCTGTTCCTGATCGCCCACTTCCACAACGTGATCATCGGCGGCGTGGTGTTCGGCCTGTTCGCTGCCATCAACTACTGGTTCCCCAAGGCCTTCGGCTTCAAGCTGGACCACACCTGGGGCGTGCGCTCCTTCTGGCTGTGGGTGATCGGCTTCTGGGTAGCGTTCACGCCGCTGTACGTGCTGGGCCTGATGGGTGTGACCCGTCGCGCCAACCACTTCGAAGATCCGTCCCTGCAGATCTGGTTCGTCATCGCCGCCGTCGGCGCGCTGATGATCGCCGGCGGCATCGCCTGCTTCCTGGTCCAGATCGCGGTGAGCGTGCTCAAGCGCGACCAGCTGCGCGACGTGACGGGCGACCCTTGGGACGGCCGCACGCTGGAGTGGGCGACCTCCTCGCCTCCGCCCCAGTACAACTTCGCGTTCACGCCCGTGGTGCATGAGATCGATGCCTGGTGGGACATGAAGAAGCACGGCTATGCACGTCCGCTGAAGGGCTTCCAGTCCATCCACATGCCGCTGAACACGGGCTCGGGCGCGGTCATCTCCGCCCTGTCGCTGGTGCTGGGCTTCGCCCTGATCTGGCACATGTGGCTGCTGGTCGGCGCATCGTTCGCGGCGATCGTGATCGCCTCGATCGTCCACACGTTCAACTACAAGCGCGACTACTACATCCCGGCTGAGGACGTGGTCGCCACCGAAGAAGCCCGCACACTCCAACTGGCCCGCCATGTCTGATATCCGCCTCCAAGCAGGCGCCGCCGGCGCCCTGACCTCGCGCGACTACCACCTCGCCGAGGAGCCCCATCCAGAGAACGGCACCTCGCTGGGCTTCTGGCTCTACCTGATGAGCGACTGTCTCATCTTCGCGGCACTGTTCGCCACCTACGGTGTGCTGGGCCGCAGCTATGCCGCCGGCCCGACCGGCGCCCAGCTGTTCGACCTGGGGCTGGTGGCCATCAACACGGCCTTCCTGCTGGCCTCGTCCATCACCTTCGGCTTCGCCATGCTGCGCAAGCAGAAGAACGATGTGCGCGGCACGCTGCTGTGGCTGGCCATCACCGGCCTGTTCGGCCTGTGCTTCCTGGCCCTGGAAATCTATGAGTTCCACCACCTGATCCACCAGGGCGCAGGCCCGCAGCGCAGCGCCTTCCTGTCCGCGTTCTTCACGCTGGTGGGCACCCACGGCCTGCACGTGACCTTCGGCCTGATCTGGCTGGTGGTGCTGATGCTGCAGATCGGCAAGCATGGCCTGATCCACGAGAACAAGCGCCGACTGATGTGCCTGTCCATGTTCTGGCACTTCTTGGACGTGGTCTGGATCGGCGTTTTCACCTTTGTGTACCTGATGGGAGTGCTTTGATGAGCGCACAACACACGCATGCACACGCCCATGACGGGCATGACGACCACCACGGTGACGTGGGCCCGCACAGCACGTTCTCGGGCTACATGATCGGCTTCGTGGCCTCCGTGGTCCTGACGGCCATCCCCTTCTGGCTGATCATGGCCAAGGTGATCACCGATCGCAACACCGGCGCCCTGGTGCTGGGCGCCTTCGCGGTGGTGCAGATCCTGGTGCACATGGTGTACTTCCTGCACATGGACGGCAAGGCCGAAGGCGGGTGGACGCTGCTGTCCACGCTGTTCACCGTGATCGTGGTGGCCATCGCCGTCGCCGGCACGCTGTGGGTCATGTTCCACATGAACGCCAACATGATGCCCGACCACGCGATGCCGGGCAGCCCGCCCGCCACGTCCGCTCCGGCGGCCACGACGCCTTGAACGCCTCTGCGGCACCCTCGAACGCCGGCCCCCTGGGCCGGCGTTCCCGTTTCACCCGGGTACTGCTGGCCCTGGTGGGGCTGGCCCTGTTCGCCGGCTTTCTGGCACTGGGCACCTGGCAGGTGCAGCGGCGCGCCTGGAAGCTGGACCTGATCGAGCGCGTCGACCAGCGCGTGCACGCCAGCCCGGTGCCCGCGCCCGGCCCTGCCCTCTGGCCACAGGTGGATGCCGCTGGCTACGAATACCTTCCCGTGACGGCGCAGGGCCGCTGGCTGCGGGACAAGACGGTGCTGACGCAGGCGGCCACCGAGCTGGGTGCCGGCTTCTGGGTGCTGACCCCGCTACAGCAGGCCGATGGCACGCAGATCCTCGTCAACCGCGGCTTCATCCTGCCTGACCAGCGCCAGCGCTGGCTGGAGAGCGCCGCTTCAGCCCCGGCGGTGGATGCGGCATCGGCCTCGGCGCCGGTGCAGGTGCAAGGCCTGCTGCGCATCACCGAGCCGCGCGGCGGCTTCCTGCGCACCAACGACCCCGCCGCCGGCCGCTGGCATTCGCGCGACGTGGCCGCCATCGCCGCCGCGCAGGGCCTGACGCACGCCGCGCCCTATTTCATCGACCTCGGCCTGCCCGACCTGCGGGCGGCGCAGCCCGCCTTGCAGGCGCCGCCGGCCAACGGCGAACCCCGCTCCGGCATGACCGTGATCCGGTTCGCCAACAGCCACGCGGTGTACGCGTTGACGTGGTATGGCCTCGCCCTGATGGTGGTGGGCGCCGCCTGGTATGTGGCACGATACGAGCTTCGTCTGCGTGCCGCGCCCCGTGCGCCCTCCGTCCATGAGTCCCAGCGCTGAACCCGGCCCGCCCGCGACCGTTTCCGCCCCTGCCGCCCCCCCTGCTCCGCGCGCACCGCGCTCCGCCAACACCGCTGCCGGCCTGAAGAACCTGCAGCAGCTGATCCAGCTGCGCTGGATCGCCGTGATCGGCCAGGTGTTCACCATCGAGGTGGCGCACTACAGCCTGGGCCTCGCCCTGCCCCTGCGCGAGATGCTCATGGTGGTCGGCTGCCTGGCCGTGTTCAACACCATCAGCCTGCTGCGCTGGCGCACCGGCCGCGGCGTGCGCAACGTCGAGCTGTTCCTGGCGCTGTTGATCGACGTGGCGGTGCTCACCGTGCAGCTGTACCTGAGCGGCGGCACGGGCAACCCGTTCGTGTTCCTGTACCTGCTGCAGATCGCCCTGGGCGCCGTGCTGCTGCGCGGCGGGTACATCTGGTCCATCGTGCTGATCACCACCGCGTGCTTTACGCTGCTGGCGCAGAACCATCTGCCGCTTCCGCCCGAGCCGGACCTGCACCGCGGCTTTCCCAGCCTGTACATGCAGGGCCTGCTGGTGTGCTTCGTGATCAATGCCATCCTGGTGGTGATCTTCATCACCCGCATCGGCCGCAACCTGCGCCAGCGCGATTCGCGCCTGGCAGCCGCGCGCCAGCGGGCGCTGGAAGAGGAGCACATCGTGCGGCTGGGGCTGCTGGCCTCCGGCGCCGCGCACGAGCTGGGCACGCCGCTGGCCACCCTGGCCGTGATCCTGGGCGACTGGCGGCACGACCGCACGCTGGCCGGCAACGCCGCGCTGCAGGAGGACATCGCCGAGATGCAGGCCCAGGTGCAGCGCTGCAAGCACATTGTGAGCGGCATCCTGCTGTCCGCCGGCGAGACGCGCGGCGAGGCCTCGGCCCAGACCACCGTGCGCACTTTCGTGGATTCGCTGGCCCGCGACTGGCAGGCCACGCGCTCGGTCACGCGCTTCGAGTACGACAACCGCTTCGGCGCCGACACGCCCATGGTGTCCGACACCACGCTGGAGCAAATGGTTTTCAATGTGTTGGACAATGCGCGGGACGCTTCCCCCGAATGGGTCTGCCTGCGCGTAGACCGCGAGGACGACGCCCTGCGCATCACCGTGACCGACGGCGGCCCGGGCTTTGCACCGGCCATCCTGGCGCAGCTCGGCAAGCCCTACCAGTCCAGCAAGGGCCGCCCCGGCGGCGGCCTGGGGCTGTTCCTGGCGATCAGCGTGGCACGCACGCTGGGCGGCAGCGTCAAGGCGCGGAACCTGGCGGAGGGTGGCGCCGAAGTCGTCATCCACCTGCCCCTGGCAGCCATCGCGCTGCCATCAACCGGACACTGAATTCATGGACGTCGAGGAAGAACGCCTGCTGCTCATCGTGGAGGACGACGAGGCCTTCGCGCGCACGCTGGCGCGGTCGTTCGAGCGGCGCGGCTACCGCGTGCTGCAGGCCGACAGCCTGGCCGAGGTCGAGGACATGCTCACCCAGCACAACCCCGGCTACGCGGTGGTCGATCTGAAGCTCAAGGGCGAAGCCTCGGGCCTGGCCTGCGTGCAGAAGCTGCACGCGCGCAACGAAGACATGCTCATCGTCGTGCTCACGGGTTTTGCCAGCATTGCCACGGCCGTCGAAGCGGTGAAGCTGGGCGCCTGCCACTACCTGGCCAAACCGTCCAACACCGACGATATCGAGGCCGCCTTCGGCTTCACCGAGGGCAACACCGAGGTGGAACTGACCAACCGCTCCAGCTCCATCAAGACCCTGGAATGGGAGCGCATCCACGAGGTGCTGGCCGAGACCGGCTTCAACATCTCCGAGACGGCGCGCCGCCTGGGCATGCACCGCCGCACGCTCACGCGCAAGCTGGACAAGCGCCAGGTGAACTGAGGCCTTGCAAAAAGCATAGCTGCTTGCGCTTGATACGCTTGGTTTTCAGCATTCCAGGGCATGCAATCGCAATGAACACCAGCGCAAGCAGCTCTTTATTTCATAGCAACACAGCCCTGCCGGCCCACACGAGATAGCCGCCCAGCGCCAGCAGGCTCGCCAGCATGCAGCGCCGGAAAGCCGGGGGCGACAGCCGCTGGCGCAGCCACTGCCCGGCGGCCATGCCCAGCAGCGCAGGCACCAGCATCCCCAGCGACGCGACCCACACCGCGGGCGGCAGACTCGCCTGCGCGATCAGGCCACCGGCCAGGGCCAGCGTGGACACGGTGAAGCTCAGCCCCATGGCCTGCACCAGTGCATCGCGCTGCAAGCCCAGGGACTGCAGGTACGGAACGGCCGGCACCACGAAGACCCCGGTCGCGGCCGTCACGGTCCCCGTCACTACGCCCACCAGCGGCCCCAGCCAGCGCTCGTGCCGCGGCGGCGTCACCCCCTGCGCCCCGGCCAGCGACCACAAGGCGTAGGCGATCAGCGCCACGCCCAGGGCCAGGCGGGCGCCCTCCCCCGCGGGCGCACCCAGCCACCATGCGCCGCCCCATGTCCCGGCGCACACGCCCAGCTGCAGGCCGGCCAGCCGGCGCCACAACGGCGGCACGCCCTGCCAGGGACGCATCTGCCACACATTGGTCAGCAGCGAGGGCACGACCAGCAGCGCCGCGGCCTGCGCCGGCGCCATCCACAGCGCCAGCAGCGCCATGGCCACCGTGGGCAGGCCCAATCCGACGACACCTTTCACCATGCCCGCCACGGCGAAGACACCCGCCGCCGCCAGCGTGCCCCAGGCGGCAGTGCCGGCCAGGTCAGCGAAAGCCATACGCCCGCCCCCCATCCTGCGTTGTCCTCGATACCCTGGCCTGCATAGCGTGGCTCCGTCCGTTGCGATGCCGTATTGCAACCGCGCCGCGCCGCCCAGGGAATGCGGAAGAAGCGCAGGCCGGCTCAGGCCCCGCCTGAGCCCCCCGGCGCCACCGCGCCCCCCGGCCACAGAACCGCCCGCCGGCGCGGCGCACGCCGCTCCGGCACCGTCGGCGGCACAATGGGCCGATGCGCTTCGACCTCACCGACCTGCGGCTGTTCCTCCACGTCCACGAGGCCGGCACCATCACCGCGGGCGCCGAGCGGTCGCACATGACGCTGGCGTCGGCCAGCGAGCGCATCCGTTCGATGGAGCAGCAGCTGGCCACCCCGTTGCTCACGCGCACGGCCCGCGGCGTACAGGCCACGGCCGCCGGCGCCACACTGGTGCACCATGCGCGGCTGGTACTGGCGCAGATGGAACAACTGCGCGGCGAGCTGGGCGAACATGGCGCAGGGCTGGCCGCCCGGGTGCGCTTGCGGTGCAACACCTCCGCGCTCAGCGAACACCTTCCCGACCGGCTGGCGGCCTTTCTGGCACGGCACCCGCAGACGGCACTGGACCTGGAAGAGCACGGCAGCTCCCAGGTGGCCGAGGCGGTGCGCGATGGCCTGTGCGACATCGGCATCGCCTCCGACGCAGCCGACCTGCGCCATCTGCAGGTGCGGCCGTTTGCGGACGATCCGCTCGCGCTGATCGTGCCTGCAGGCCACCCGCTCGCAGGCTGGCAGACGGTCGCGCTGCAGGACGCCGCGGCCTACGATTTCATCGGCCTGCCCGACGCCACGCCGCTGCAGGCGCACGTGGCGCAGCAGGCGCGCTGGCAAGGACAGCGCCTGCGCTACCGCGTGCGCCTGCGGCATTTCGACGCCATCTGCCGGCTGGTGGGCCTGGGGGCCGGCATCGCCATCGTGCCGCGGGCCACGGCGGCCCGGCTGGCGCGTTCCAGCGGCGTGCGACGGCTGCGGCTGGCGGACGGCTGGGCGCAGCGCCGGCTGGTGCTGTGCACGCGCGATGCGCCCGACAGCCTGCCCGCTCCGGCACGGGCGCTCTTCGAACACCTGGCGAGTCGGGCCTGAACGACGCCGGGCAGGCGCCCCCCCCGGCAGCGCCCCGCTGCATCTTGGCAGCACCCTCGGCGTCTCGTTCGGGCCGATGCTTGACGGCCATCAAGGCACGGTGGCCAGCGGCTGCGCACAATCACGCGCCTTTCCAGCCTGACCGCGGCGGTGCTCTGCACCGTGGCGACGCCCCACCGATGACCTCCGCCCCCGAACTTCTGCTCCCCGCCGGCTCGCTCGACAAGATGCGTGCCGCCTACGATTACGGCGCCGACGCCGTCTACGCGGGCCAGCCGCGCTACTCGCTGCGCGCACGCAACAACGAGTTCCGGCTGGAGCAGATCGGCGAAGGCATCGCGCACGCCCATGCGCGGGGCAAGAAATTCTTCGTCACCAGCAACCTGCTGCCGCACAACGACAAGGTGCGCACCTACCTGCGCGACATCGAGCCCGTCATTGCCCTCGGGCCCGACGCGCTCATCATGGCCGACCCGGGCCTGATCATGATGGTGCGCGAACGCTGGCCGCACGTGCCCATCCACCTCTCGGTGCAAGCCAACACGGTCAATTACATGGCGGTGAAGTTCTGGCAACGCGCGGGCATCGCCCGCATCATCCTGTCACGCGAACTCAGCCTGGACGAGATCGAGAAGATCCGCCAGGAGTGCCCGGACATCGAGCTGGAGGTGTTCGTGCACGGTGCGCTCTGTATCGCCTATTCCGGCCGCTGCCTGTTGTCGGGCTACTTCAACCGGCGCGACCCCAACCAGGGCACCTGCACCAACGCCTGCCGCTGGAGCTACGCGCCCCGGGCAGGCACCGACGCCAGCGATACGGGCGAGGTGCTGCCGGCCGCGCGGCTGGACAGCGACTTCGCCTTCGCCGAGGAGCAGCAGGATGCGGACGCGCGCTTTGCGGCGTGCGGCGGCAGCGCGCGCCACCCACTGGCGGACCAGGTCTACCTGCTGGAGGAAAAGGAGCGGCCCGGCCAGCTCATGCCCATCATGGAAGACGAGCACGGCACGTACATCATGAACAGCAAGGACCTGCGCGCCGTCGAGCACGTGCAGCGCCTGGTGCAGATCGGCGTGGACTCGCTCAAGATCGAGGGCCGCACCAAGAGCCAGTACTACGTGGCGCGCACCGCCCAGGTCTACCGGCGCGCGATCGACGATGCCATGGCCGGCCGCGCTTTCGACCCGGCCCTGCTGACGCAACTGGAGAGCCTCTCCAACCGCGGCTACACCAGCGGCTTCCTGGAGCGGCGTCCGGCCCAGGACACCCAGAACTACGCCACCGGCAGTTCCACATCACAGCGCAGCCAGTACGTGGGCCAGGTGCTGTCGGCCGAGGGCGGCTGGGCCGAGGTGGAAACCAAGAACCGTTTTGCCGTGGGCGACACGCTGGAAGTGGTCCACCCCACGGGCAACCGGCAGGTGCGCGTGGAGCGCATGCGGTCCCTGGACGGCGCCGCGCTGGACGTGGCCGCCGGCAGCCCGCTGCGCGTGCGCATCCCCCTGGACGGCCCGGCGGACGGCGCCATGCTGGCGCGGCTGTTCTGATGGCGCTGCCGGGGATTCTCCGGCGCAATGCGCAACGAAGGATCGATCAGCAGATTCAAGCCGAATCGGGCTCCAGCGCTTTCCTATCCAGCGCAGACAGCTATCAAATCAAGAGCAATACCACCGAACAGGTGCAGGGTGTACCCCGCCTTCCAGGACCCGCGACCCGACGGTTCGAGCCCGTCGCGCCTGCCTGGTGCGCGAGGCCACCCGGGAGCTGGGCTGCCGCTACCGTTCCGCAGGCGCAGGCGCAGGCGGGGCGATGCCGGCGGACGCCTCCGTGCCGCACCCTTCGCCCTGCGCAGAGCCGCCCGTGCCTGGAGCGCTCCACTCCGCCCAGTCGTCACCGAACAGCTCCATGGGGTGCTGCGTGCGCTCCGACCCGTTGCCGCACAGCATCGACCCCGCCGCGCAGTACTTGTCGCACCCCCAGCAGTTGCGTTCGGGGTGCGGCGGATGGATGGGGAATTTCTTCGAAGTGGCCATGGCGTTTGCGGTCCCCTGGCGGCGCGCTGCCGGAGCCGGTGCACGGGCCGGCGCCGCAGGGAACGCCACCAGTGTGCGCACATGCGCCCCTCAGGGATTTGCTCCGGATCAAGGTGCCCCCCGCTTCTTCCCTTTGTCTTCCACCGTCTGGGCACCGCTGGGCTGCACTGCGCCCGCTGCCGAACGTTGTCACGGCCTTGCCATGGCGCGCCGCGCGCCCCCGCAGAAACGACAAAGCCCGCCGAAGCGGGCCTTGTTCAGGGGCTTGCCTCACCGACCGGGGCCGGTGCAGCGCGCCGGATCAGCAGGCGGGAGCGGCTTCGGCCTTGGCTTTCTCCGCGTACTCCTCGATCTGGTCGAAGTTCATGTAGCGGTACACGCTGGCCTTGTCCGCGTCGATGATGCCCATCTCCTTGAGGTACTCCTCCTTGGTGGGCAGCTTGCCGATGCGCGAGGCGATGGCGGCCAGCTCGGCCGAGCCCAGGAACACGTTGGTGTTCTTGCCCAGGCGGTTCGGGAAGTTGCGGGTGGAGGTGGAGATCACCGTCGCACCTTCACGCACCTGCGCCTGGTTGCCCATGCACAGCGAGCAGCCCGGCATTTCGGTGCGCGCACCGGCCGTGCCGAAGGCCGCATAGTGGCCTTCCTTAATCAGCTCGTTCTGGTCCATCTTGGTCGGCGGCGCGACCCACAGCTTGACGGGAATGTCGCGCTGGCCGCCCAGCAGCTTGGCGGCTGCGCGGAAGTGGCCGATGTTGGTCATGCACGAGCCGATGAAGGCTTCGTCGATCTTGGTGCCAGCCACTTCGGACAGGAACTTGGCATCGTCCGGATCGTTGGGGCAGCAGACGATGGGTTCCTTGATGTCGGCCAGGTCGATCTCGATGACGGCGGCGTATTCGGCGTCCTTGTCGGCTTCGAGCAGGTCGGGCTTGGCCAGCCAGGCTTCGACCTTCTCGATGCGGCGCTGCAGCGTCTTGGCGTCGGCGTAGCCGTCGGCGATCATGTTCTTCATCAGAACGATGTTCGACGTCAGGTACTCCTTGATCGGCTCGGGGTTGAGCTTGATCGTGCAGCCGGCGGCCGAGCGCTCGGCCGAGGCGTCGGACAGCTCGAACGCCTGCTCGACCTTCAGGTCCGGCAGGCCTTCGATTTCCAGGATGCGACCGGAGAAGGCATTGATCTTGCCGGCCTTGGCCACCGTCAGCAGGCCCTGCTTGATGGCGTACAGCGGAATCGCGTGCACCAGGTCGCGCAGGGTCACGCCGGGCTGCATTTCGCCCTTGAAGCGCACCAGGATGGACTCGGGCATGTCCAGCGGCATCACGCCCGTGGCGGCGCCAAAGGCCACCAGACCAGAGCCTGCGGGGAACGAAATGCCGATGGGGAACCGCGTGTGCGAGTCACCGCCGGTGCCCACGGTGTCGGGCAGCAGCAGGCGGTTGAGCCAGCTGTGGATCACGCCGTCGCCGGGACGCAGGGCCACGCCGCCGCGGTTGCTGATGAACGCCGGCAGCTCGCGGTGGGTCTTCACGTCCACGGGCTTGGGATAAGCCGCGGTGTGGCAGAACGACTGCATCACCATGTCAGCGCTGAAGCCCAGGCAGGCCAGATCCTTCAGCTCGTCGCGGGTCATGGGGCCCGTGGTGTCCTGCGACCCCACCGTGGTCATGCGCGGCTCGCAGTAGGTACCGGGGCGCACGCCCTGGCCTTCCGGCAAGCCGACAGCGCGGCCGACCATCTTCTGGGCCAACGTGAAGCCGGCATTCGTCGTGGCCGGAGCCGTGGGCAGGCGGAACGCGGTGGATGCGCTCAAGCCCAGGAACTCACGGGCCTTGGCGGTCAGCGAGCGGCCGATGATGAGGTTGATGCGGCCGCCGGCGCGCACTTCGTCGAACAGCACGTCGCTCTTGAGCTGGAATTCGGCCACGGTTCCGCCGTTCTTCACCAGCTTGCCGTCATAGGGCAGCACGTCGATCACGTCGCCCATCTCCAGCTTGGAGACGTCCACCTCGATCGGCAGCGAACCCGAGTCTTCCTGCGTGTTGAAGAAGATGGGGGCGATCTTGCCGCCCAGCGTGACGCCGCCGAAGCGCTTGTTGGGCACGAAGGGAATGTCCTGGCCGGTGGCCCAGACGATGGAATTGGTGGCCGACTTGCGCGAGGAACCCGTGCCCACCACGTCGCCCACGTAGGCAACCAGGTGGCCCTTCTTCTTCAGGTCGTCGATGAACTGCATGGGGCCGCGCTTGCCGTCTTCCTCGGGCTTGAAGGCCGCGTCGGGACGGGTGTTCTTGAGCATGGCCAAGTAGTGCAACGGGATGTCCGGGCGGCTCCAGGCATCGGGTGCGGGCGACAGGTCGTCGGTGTTCGTCTCGCCGGGCACCTTGAAGACGGTGACGGTGATCTTCTTTTCGACTTCGGGGCGCGAGGTGAACCACTCGGCATCGGCCCAGCTCTGCATCACTTCCTTGGCCTTGGCATTGCCGGCCTTGGCCTTGGTCGCCACGTCGTTGAAGAAGTCGAACATCAGGAGCGTCTTCTTCAGCGCGTCGGCGGCCACGCCAGCGACTTCCGCATCGTCCAGCAGTTCGATCAGGGGGTGCACGTTGTAGCCACCCACCATGGTGCCCAGCAGCTCGGTGGCCTTGGCCTTGGAGATCAGACCGACCTGGATGTCACCGTGCGCCACGGCCGCCAGGAAGCTGGCCTTGACCTTGGCAGCGTCGTCCACGCCCGGGGGCACGCGGTGGGTGAGCAGGTCCAGCAGGAAGGCGTCTTCGCCGGCGGGCGGGTTCTTGATCAGCTCGATCAGATCGGCCACCTGCTTGGCATCCAGGGGCAGCGGCGGGATGCCCAGCGCAGCGCGCTCGGCCACGTGGTCGCGGTAGGCTTTCAACATTTTCTTCTCCGGTGGGTTCTAGTTTCTCAAGTGGGGCAAAGCTGCGCCCAAGGCGCTGCGTGCGGCAGCCACCCTGCGGGCGCGGCAGGGTGCGCCGCGGGAAGGCGATTTACTTCGGATCGGGGTCGAGGACGCTGCGGGGCGGGTTCTTCTTGATGGCCTCGGCCACGAGCATCTGCTGCGGGCTCATGCATTCATCGGCCAGACGCTGCCCCGCCTTCTGGTTCATCAGCATGGACTTGTTGGCGATCTGCAGCCAGACCGCACCGCCGTTCTGGTCTTCCAGGCGCACCGTGCCGGTGGTCGTCGCCACGGGCGTCATGCGGTACTTGAAGCCCTTGCCTTCCAGGTTGAAGCGGCCGGGCGAAGCGGGATCGGCCTCGATGGTGACGTGCGCTCCCAGTTCGCAGTCGATGCGGCCGGTATACACGCGCTCGGCAATCGCCAGCTCGTCGGGCGACAGGGCGGCCTCGGCCGCCATGATGCCGGAGGCCACTTGGTTGGTGGCGCTCTTCAATTGGGTGCGGCTGCTGGTCGGCTTGGCCTTGGCCACCGTGGTCTTGTCCGCGGACTTGGCCTTGGCGGTGGACGACTTCTTGGCCGGGGCGTCGGACTTGGCCTTGGCGGCCGGCTTGGCGGCGGCCTTGGTTCCGGCCTTGGCAGGCTCGGAAGCGGTCTGCGCGAGCACCAGCGTGGGAGCCAGCAGCATCAGAGCGGAGGCGATCAGGTTCTTCATGGGGACTCCTGCGTGAGGACGGAAGCGTGAAAAATGACTCGGAACGGTCAGTGGGAAAGGGGACGGGTGTCGGCAAACCAGCCGCGCGCCGCGTCGGGCAGCGCTCGGCCGGTCTGGTGGGCACGCTCCAGGATCTGCCAGAAATAACGGTAACTGGCACGGTCGTGCAACACGCCGTCGGCGCTGATGGGGGCCCAGTCGGCACCGGCGGCGGCAGAGAGGATACGGGACGCCAGCTCGATCTCCGCAGTCTGCGGAGCGAAGGCGGCCAGGATGGGGCGGATCTGCCCGGGATGGATGCTCCACATGCGGGTGAAGCCGAACTCCTGCGCAGCCCGCTGCGCAGCGGCCTGCATGGCCTGCGGATCGTGGAATTCGGTCACCACACAATGCGAGGGCACCTTGCCGTGTGCATGGCAGGCCGCGGCGATCTCCAGCTTGGCGCGAACGACCAAAGGGTGCTCAAACTGGCCCTTGGCACTCATGCCGGCGGCCGGAATCGCGCCACCGTGCGCAGACACGAAATCCATCAGCCCGAAGCTCAGGCTCTGCACCCGCGGATGCGCCGCGATCTCGAACGCGCGCTGCACGGCGGCGGGTGACTCGATCAGGACGTGCAGCGGCAGGTGCCCTGCGCCGGCCGCCTGCAAAGCACGCTCGGCCTGCAGGACATCGTCGACCGACTCGACCTTGGGCAGCATCAGGTGGCAGAGGCGGTGGCCTGCCTCGCCGGCAATCGTGGCCACATCGTGGGCGAACGCGGGATGGTCCACCGCATGCACGCGGGCAGCCACGCGTGCCTCGGGAGCCGCATCCCGGGCCAGGGCGGCCACCAGCACGGCATGCTCTCGTTCCAGGCCCACGGGCGCTCCGTCCTCACAGTCGAGCGTCACGTCGAAAACGCAGTGGCCGTACTCCGCCGTCAGCTCGGCCTGCAACTGCAGGCTCTTGCGCATGCGCGATTCGACGCCGCTGTAGTGGTCGCAAACCGGCAGGCGATTCGCCCCCGCCTGCGCACCCAGCAGGATTTGCGCGGGATGGACGGACTGTGCGCTCATGAGGGCCTGCGCGCGATGAGGAACATGCGCGGGAATGCCAGCAGTCGGCTGCCGTCGCTGCGCACCGCGTAGGCCGCGTCGATGCGCTGTTCGTACTCGGCCAGATAGCTGGCCTTCAGGGGCTCGGTCAGCGGATCGATGAAGGGGCGCAGCCCGGTGCTGCGCACCCACTCGACGATGGCGCCGGCCGAGGGCATGACATGCTGGTACACGGCGTGCCAGACGTCCACATGGCTGGCATGCGGCGCCAGCCAGTCGTAATAGGTACCGATGCCAAAGAGATCGGTGCGCAGCCGCTCGGCATCTCCGATGGCATCACGCCACGGCGAGAGCTTCGCAACCTCGCGCATCAGGCGATGGGTGGGTTCATCACGGTTGTCCGGCATCTGGACGGCCAGCACGCCGCCGGGAGCCAGGCTGCGCAACAGCCGCGGAAAGAGTTGTTCATGCCCGCCCACCCATTGCAGGGCAGCGTTGGCATAGATCAGGTCGGGAGCCTCGTCGGGCACCCATTGGGCGATATCGCCCTGCACGAAGTCCACGCCGGGCAGCCGCGCGCGCGCGCTGGCCAGCATGGCTTCGGAACTGTCCAGCCCGGTCACCCGGGCCTGGGGATAGCGCTGCACCAGCAGTTCCGTGGAATTGCCCGGCCCGCATCCGAGGTCCACCACGCGGGTGGGCGCCGGGTGCGGCACGCGTGCCAACAGCTCCTGGGCCGGGCGCGTGCGCTCGTCCTCGAAGCGTCGGTAGAGCGCGGGATTCCAGTCGGCCATGCTCAGGTGGGTCGCCAGCGATTACAGCAGGTGCTTGACGCCGTCTTGCTCGCCTTGCAGTTCGGCCAGCGTCTTGTTGATGGCTTCTTGCGAGAAGGCATCGATCTCCAGGCCTTCGACGATCTTGTACTCGCCGTTTTCCGTGGTGACGGGGAAGCCGAACACGATGCCGGCAGGAATGCCGTACTCGCCATTGGAAGGCACGCCCATGGTGACCCACTCGCCATTGGAGCCCAGGGCCCAGTCACGGATGTGGTCGATAGCGGCGTTGGCGGCCGAAGCTGCCGACGACAGGCCACGGGCGGCGATGATCGCGGCACCGCGCTTGCCCACGGTGGGCAGGAAGGTCTCGGCGTTCCAGACCTGGTCGTTCACCAGGTCCTTGATCGACTTGCCGTTGGTGGTGGCGAAGCGGTAGTCGGCGTACATGGTGGGCGAGTGGTTGCCCCACACGGTCAGCTTCTTGATGTCGCCGACCTTGGTGCCGGTCTTGGCGGCCAGTTGCGAGGCAGCGCGGTTGTGGTCCAGGCGCAGCATGGCGGTGAAATTCTTGGCCGGCAGATCGGGCGCCGACTTCATGGCGATGTAAGCGTTGGTGTTGGCGGGGTTGCCGACCACCAGCACCTTGACGTTGCGCGATGCCACGGCGTTCAGGGCCTTGCCCTGGGCGGTGAAGATCTGGGCGTTGGCGGCGAGCAGGTCGGCACGCTCCATGCCGGGGCCGCGGGGACGGGCGCCCACCAGCAAGGCGTAGTCGGTGTCCTTGAAGGCTTGCAGCGGGTCGCTGTGGGCTTCGATGCCGGCCAGCAGCGGGAACGCACAGTCTTCCAGCTCCATGATCACGCCCTTCAGCGCGTTCTGGGCCTTCTCATCCGGGATTTCCAGCAGTTGCAGGATGACGGGCTGGTCCTTGCCCAGCATTTCGCCGGAGGCAATGCGGAACAGCAGGGCGTAACCGATTTGGCCTGCGGCGCCGGTAACGGCAACACGGACGGGCTTCTTGCTCATGTGAGAACTCCAGAAAGAATGAAGAAACGGGCGTGGATGCAAGGTTGCACCAGCGCCAGTCATCAGCAGCCCGTGCCCTGCAAAACAGCCTTGGAGTGTACCGCTGATTCATGCGCAGGGTCAATTTGTCTTATGTCTTATATAAGATATGATCTCTGCGTTGACCGGCTGCCGACATGGCGGGCGGCTCGCCTCCTCCGCTCCATGTCCTCCACGCCCTTCGCCACCTCCGACAGCGCCACCCCACCCCAGGGCGCGGGCGCCGCCACGCCGGCGTTCAGCCCCCTGTACCAGCAGATCAAGGCATTGATCCTGCACAGCCTGCAGCACGGCGAGTGGAAGCCCGGCGAGGCCATCCCCAGCGAAATCGAACTGGCCGCCCGCTTCAGGGTGAGCCAGGGCACCGTGCGCAAGGCCATCGACGAACTCGCCGCGGAAAACCTGGTGATGCGCCGCCAGGGCAAGGGGACGTTCGTCGCCACCCATGCCGAGCGGCATGTGCAGTACCGGTTCCTGAAACTGCAGCCCGACGTGGGCGACGCGCGCGAGGAAGGCCCGGCCCAGCGCCGCATCCTGGAGTGCCGGCGCATGCGCGCCACGGCGGAGATCGCCCGCTCGCTGGCGCTGCGCACCGGCGACCCGCTCATCCAGGTGCGCCGGGTGCTGTCGTTCAGCCACATACCAACCATCCTCGAAGACATCTGGCTGCCCGGCCAGGCGTTCAAGGGCCTGACGGCCGAGCAGATGGCCGATTACCAGGGGCCGACCTACGCGATGTTCGAGCTGGACTTCGGCGTACGCATGGTGCGCGCCCAGGAAAAAATTCGGGCCGTGGTGCCGGACGAGGGCCAGGCGCAGTGCCTGGAAATTCCCGCCACCACGCCCCTGCTGAGCGTGGAGCGCATCGCCTATACCTACAACGACGTTCCCATGGAGTTACGACGCGGCCTGTACCGCACCGACACGCACCACTACCGCAATGACCTGAGCTGAGGCACCCACGTCCTCTCCGGCGTCTCGAAAATACGCAGTCCCCACAACGCCCCCTTGCTGCATTGCAATAGAATTTTGGGCTGTCTGCACCCGCGCAATTACAACGCAGTTACATCCACGAAAGCACCGCCATGACCGAGCTAGCCAAAAAACGGCCTGAATTTCGCAACATCAACGCCATCACGGATCTGCCGACCTACCGGCTGCCGGCTGCCGGCTGGGTGTCCATCCTGCACCGCGTGAGCGGCGTCATCATGTTCGTGCTGCTGCCGTTCATCCTCTGGCTGTTCGACACCTCGGTGTCTTCCGAAATCTCCTTCGCCCGCTTCACGGCGGCCTTCACGGCCGGCATCGGCTTCGTTCCCGGCTGGTTCGTCAAGCTCGTGACGCTGGCCATCATCTGGGCCTACCTGCACCACTTCACCGCCGGCCTGCGCCACCTGTGGATGGACGTGAGCCACGACGCCGTGAGCAAGCAGTTCGGCAAGACCTCGGCCGTCGTCACGCTGGCCCTCAGCCTGGGCCTGACCGTGGTCCTGGGCGCCAAGCTGTTCGGCCTGTACTGAGGCTTGCCGGTACCCGCCTCGCCCCGCACATCCAAAACAAGATAAGGAAGACCCCATGTCCGTGAATTACGGCTCCAAGCGCACCGTCGTCGGTGCCCACTACGGTACGCGCGACTGGCTGAGCCAGCGCGTGACGGCAGCCCTGATGGCGCTGTTCACCATCGTTCTGCTCGCCCAGTTGATCTTCACCTCCGGCCCGATCGGCTACGACCGCTGGGCCGGCATCTTCTCCGCTCAGTGGATGAAGGTGCTGACGCTGTCGGTCATCGTCGCCCTCGCGTGGCACGTATGGGTCGGCATCCGCGACGTGTTCATGGACTACGTCAAGCCCGTGGGCCTGCGCCTGGCCTTGCAGGCATTCAGCATTTTCTGGCTGGTCGGCTGTGCCGGCTGGGGCATCCAGGTTCTCTGGCGTCTCTGATTCCCCGCGACTGAAGGCAAACAACAATGAGCTATACCAAAGCGAACATCACCACGCGCAAGTTCGACGTCGTCATCGTCGGCGCGGGCGGCTCCGGCATGCGTGCCGCCCTCGAACTCTCGCGCGCCGGCCTGAACGTGGCCTCGCTGTCCAAGGTGTTCCCCACCCGCTCCCACACCGTGGCGGCGCAGGGCGGCGTGTCGGCCTCCCTGGGCAACATGTCCGAGGACAACTGGCACTACCACTTCTACGACACCATCAAGGGCTCCGACTGGCTGGGCGACCAGGACGCCATCGAGTTCATGTGCCGTGAAGCACCCAACGTGGTGATCGAGCTCGAGCACTTCGGCATGCCGTTCGATCGCAACCCCGATGGCACGATCTACCAGCGCCCGTTCGGCGGCCACACCGCCAACTATGGCGAAAAGCCCGTGCAGCGCGCCTGCGCCGCGGCCGACCGTACCGGCCACGCCATGCTGCACACGCTGTACCAGCAGAACGTCAAGTCCAAGACCAACTTCTTCGTCGAATGGATGGCGCTGGATCTGATCCGCAACACGCAGGGCGACGTGGTGGGCGTGACGGCACTCGAGCTGGAAACCGGCGAGCTGTACCAGTTGCACGCCAAGGCCGTGCTGCTGGCCACCGGTGGCGCGGGCCGCATCTTCGCGGCCTCCACCAACGCCTTCATCAACACCGGTGACGGCCTGGGCATGGCGGCACGCGCCGGCATCCCGCTGCAGGACATGGAGTTCTGGCAGTTCCACCCCACCGGCGTGGCCGGCGCTGGTGTGCTGCTGACCGAAGGCTGCCGCGGCGAAGGCGCCATCCTGCTCAACAGCAACGGTGAACGCTTCATGGAGCGCTACGCGCCCACGCTGAAGGACCTGGCACCGCGCGACTTCGTGTCCCGCTCCATGGACCAGGAAATCAAGGAAGGTCGCGGCTGCGGTCCCAACAAGGACTACATCCTGATGAAGCTGGACCACCTGGGCGCCGACACCATCCGCAAGCGCCTGCCCTCGGTGGAAGAAATCGGCCACAACTTCGCCAACGTGGACATCACGAAGGAGCCGATCCCCGTGGTGCCCACCATCCACTACCAGATGGGCGGCATTCCGACCAACATCAACGGCCAGGTCGTCGTGCACGACGGCGTGCAGAACAAGATCGTCAACGGCCTGTACGCGGTGGGCGAATGCTCCTGCGTGTCGGTGCACGGCGCCAACCGCCTGGGCACCAACTCGCTGCTCGACCTGCTGGTGTTCGGCAAGTCGGCGGGCCGCCACATCGTCGAGTTCGTCAAGGGCTCGGGCGAGCGCCAGCCGTTGCCGGCCGACGGCGCCGACCGCACCCTGGCACGCCTGAACCAGCTCCAGGAATCGAACGAAGGCACCTACGCCCAGGACATCGCCAACGACATCCGCGCCACGATGCAGCAGCACGCTGGCGTGTTCCGCACGCAGGCCAGCATGGACGAAGGCGTGGTCAAGGTGAACGGCATCCGCGAACGTGTGGGTGCGGTCACGCTCAAGGACAAGTCCAAGGTCTGGAACACCGCGCGCATGGAAGCGCTGGAAGTGGACAACCTCATCGAAGTGGCCCAGGCCACGATGACGTCCGCTGCCGCCCGCACCGAATGCCGCGGCGCCCACACGGTGTACGACTACGAGCACCCGGCCGACCATCCCGAGTTCCCGCTCGGCCGCAACGACAAGGAGTGGATGAAGCACACGCTGTGGCACAGCGCTGACAACAGCCTCACCTACAAGCCGGTCAACCTGAAGCCCCTCACGGTGGACAGCGTGCCCCCGAAGGTCCGTACGTTCTGATCCCCACGCAGCCTCACGAGAACCCCACATGAAGCGCACCTTTCAAATCTATCGCTACGACCCGGACAAGGACGCCAAGCCCTACATGCAGACCGTCGAGATCGAACTCGACGGCCACGAGCGCATGCTGCTGGACGCCCTGGTCAAGCTCAAGGCCCAGGACCCCTCCATCTCGTTCCGCCGCTCCTGCCGCGAAGGCGTCTGCGGCTCGGACGCGATGAACATCAACGGCAAGAACGGTCTGGCGTGCCTGACCAACATGAACACGCTCAAGGGCACCATCGTGCTCAAGCCGCTGCCCGGCCTGCCGGTGATCCGCGATCTGATCGTGGACATGACGCAGTTCTTCAAGCAGTACAACTCGATCAAGCCGTACCTGATCACCGAAGGCATTCCGCCCGAGAAGGAACGTCTGCAGTCCCCCGAGGAGCGCGACGAGCTCAACGGACTGTACGAGTGCATCCTGTGCGCGAGCTGCTCGACGAGCTGCCCCAGCTTCTGGTGGAACCCCGACAAGTTCGTGGGCCCCGCCGGCCTGCTGCAGGCCTACCGCTTCATCGCCGACAGCCGCGACGAAGCCACGGGCGCGCGCCTCGACAACCTGGAAGACCCGTACCGCCTGTTCCGCTGCCACACCATCATGAACTGCGTGGACGTGTGCCCCAAGGGCCTCAACCCCACGAAGGCCATCGGCAAGATCAAGGAACTGATGGTGCGACGCGCCATCTGATGACAATGGCCGAAGAACTTTTGGACGAACGTGAAAAGGCCAAGCTGCAGTGGCGCTGCCGCCGCGGCCTGGTGGAGAACGATCTGTTCATCGAGCAGTTCTTCGCCACCTACGGCCCGCGCCTGACTGCCAGCCAGGCGCAAGGTCTCACGACCCTGATGGACCTGTCCGACAACGACCTGCTCGACTTGCTGCTGCGGCGCAAGGAGCCTGCGGGCGAGGTCGACACCCGGGAAGTCAGGGAAGTGCTTGAACAGCTGCGCCGCAGGGCGCCAGCATCCCCTCCGCTCAAAGAAGGAAACTGAAAATGAAACTGGCAGACAACAAAGCGACGCTATCGTTCAGCAACGGCAGCCCGAGTGTGGAACTCCCCGTGTACCAAGGCAGCATCGGCCCGGATGTCGTCGACATCCGCAAGCTGTATGCGCAGACGGGCATGTTCACGTACGACCCCGGCTTCCTGTCGACGGCCGCCTGCCAGTCTTCCATCACCTACATCGACGGCGACAAGGGTGAGCTGCTGTACCGCGGCTACCCCATCGAGCAGCTCGCCACGAACTGCGACTACCTCGAAACCTGTTATCTGCTGCTGAACGGCGAACTGCCCAACGACACGCAGAAGAAGGAATTCAACGACCGCGTGACCAACCACACGATGGTCCACGAGCAGATGCAGTTCTTCCTGCGTGGCTTCCGCCGCGACGCGCACCCGATGGCCGTGCTGACCGGTCTGGTGGGCGCCCTGTCGGCCTTCTACCACGACAGCACGGACATCAACAATCCGCAGCACCGCGAGATCTCGGCCATCCGCCTGATCGCCAAGATGCCCACCCTGGTGGCCATGGCGTACAAGTACGGCAAGGGCGAGCCCTACATGTACCCGCAGAACGACCTGTCGTACGCCGGCAACTTCCTGCGCATGATGTTCGGCACGCCCTGCGCCGAGTACAAGGTCAACCCCGTGCTGGAACGCGCGCTGGACCGCATCTTCATCCTGCACGCAGACCACGAACAGAACGCCTCCACCTCCACGGTGCGCCTGTGCGGCTCGTCCGGCACGAACCCGTTCGCAGCCATCGCCGCCGGCGTGGCCTGCCTCTGGGGCCCTGCCCACGGCGGCGCCAACGAAGCGGCCCTGAACATGCTGCACGACATCCAGGCCCAGGGCGGCGTGGAGAAGATCGGCGACTTCATCAAGCAGGTGAAGGACAAGAACTCCGGCGTTAAGCTGATGGGCTTCGGCCACCGCGTGTACAAGAACTACGACCCCCGCGCCAAGCTCATGCAAGAGACTTGCAATGAAGTGCTGGCCGAGCTGGGCCTGGAAAACGACCCGTTGTTCAAGCTGGCCAAGGAGCTGGAAAAGATCGCCCTGGAAGACGACTACTTCGTGCAGCGCAAGCTCTACCCGAACGTCGACTTCTACTCCGGCATCGTGCAGCGCGCCATCGGCATCCCGGTGAACCTGTTCACCGGCATCTTCGCCCTGGCCCGCACCGTGGGCTGGATCGCCCAGCTGAACGAAATGATCGGCGACCCCGAGTACAAGATCGGCCGTCCCCGCCAGCTGTTCGTGGGCGCCGAGCGCCGCGAAGTGCAGCCCATCGGCAAGCGCTGATCGGCCCCTGCGGACCGCTACGGTCTGCACGGAAAGCCCAGCCCGCAGGCATCGCTGCCTGCGGGCTTTTTTCATGGAGCGCCCGGTGACCGTCGGCAGCGCGCAGGCCACGGAGCCCCGCGCCGTGGTGGGCCCGCCGCCTTCCGGTTTCAGCGCCGTGCAGCGCCTCCGAAACGCTCGCGGTAGGCCTGCGGCGTGATGCCCAGGTGGCGCACGAAGAGATGGCGCAGCGCCTGTTCCGAACCCAGGCCCACGCGCGCGGCGACGGTCTTGAGCGGCAGGGCCGATTGGGACTCCAGCAGGCGCCGCGCGCCCTCCAACCGGGCGGATTCGACGAAGGCCGAGGGCGTCTGCCCCGTCTCCTGCGCGAACACGCGGCGGAAGTGGCGCTCGCTCATCGCGGCGCGCGCGGCCAGCGCCGCCAGCGGCATGGGCTCTTCCAGGTGCTGCAGCACCCAGTTCTGCACGGCATGGATGTCGCGGTGCACGGTGGCCTGGCTGGCCAGCTGCACGCTGAACTGCGATTGCCCGCCCGGCCGCTTGAGGTACATGACCAGATCGCGCGCCACTTCCAGCGCCAGTTCATGGCCGAAGTCCTCCTCCACCACTGCCAGCGCCAGGTCGATGCCGGCGGTCACGCCGGCCGAGGTCCACAGATGGCCGTCGCGCACATAGATCGCGTCCGGGTCCACATCGATGGCCGGGTAGCGCTGGCGCAGCAGGCCCGCCACGCCCCAGTGCGTGGCCGCGCGGCGGCCATCGAGCAGCCCGGCCGCGGCCAGAAAGAAGCTGCCCGAGCACAGCGCGATCAGCCGCGCCACCTGGGGCGCCACGCGCGCCGTCCACGCCACGAGGTCGGGCGAGGCGGCCAGCACCTGTTCGATGTTGCGCGAGCCGACCAGCAGGACGGTGCAGCCCGTGCCGTCCTGCTCCAGCTCGGCCAGGGTGTGCGTGGCGTTCAGGGCCATCAGCGTGTCCGACGGCACGGCGCCCTTGTGCGCGGCCACCACGCGCACCTCATAGCCGTCCGGCCGCCCGTGCTGGCGCAGGTGCACGTTGGCATAGTCGAAGACCGACATCGGCCCCACGGCCTCCAGCGCCTTGAAGCCGGGGTAGACGACGAGGTCGATGCGGTGGGCGTGGGCGTGAGCGTGCGGAGGGTGGTGGTCCATGGGGCGGCAAGAACAAGGCGAGGTGGCGGGTACGGGTGCCCGCGCGAAGGGCGCCCGACTATACGTGAGCGGGCAGGCGCCATGTCCGCACGGGCCGCGTACCCTCAGATTCGGCCATATCCCCAAAACGAGCGGCCATCCGCCCCGGTGGCCGGAGCACATCGCCTACAGTGCACCTTGTTCACCCGAGACCGTTCACCGCGTGTGACCGCCGGCCACCCACCGATGCCCGCGGCATGCGCGCCCTCCCCCCTGTACCGACATACACCACACCATGAGCATCAAGTCCAAAGCCGCCGTGGCCTTCAAGGCCGGAGAACCCCTGCAGATCGTCGAGATCGACGTGGCGCCGCCCCAGAAGGGCGAAGTGCTCATCAAGATCACCGACACCGGCGTCTGCCACACCGATGCCTTCACGCTCTCCGGCGAAGACCCCGAGGGCCTGTTCCCCGTGGTGCTGGGCCACGAAGGCGCGGGCATCGTGGTCGAAGTGGGCGAAGGCGTGACCAGCGTGAAGCCCGGCGACCATGTGATCCCGCTGTACACCGCCGAATGCGGCGAGTGCCTGTTCTGCAAGAGCGGCAAGACCAACCTCTGCGTGGCCGTGCGCGCCACCCAGGGCAAGGGCGTGATGCCCGACGGCACGACCCGCTTCAGCTACAACGGCCAGCCCATCTACCACTACATGGGCTGCAGCACGTTCAGCGAATACACCGTGGTGGCCGAGGTCTCGCTGGCCAAGATCAACCCCGACGCCAACCCCGAGCAGGTCTGCCTGCTGGGCTGCGGCGTGACGACCGGCCTGGGCGCCGTGAAGAACACCGCCAAGGTGCAGGAGGGCGACACCGTCGCCGTATTCGGCCTGGGCGGCATCGGCCTGGCCGTGATCCAGGGCGCCAAGCTGGCCAAGGCCGGCCGCATCATCGCCATCGACACCAACCCCAGCAAGTTCGACCTGGCCAAGACCTTCGGCGCGACGGACTGCATCAACCCCAAGGACTTCGACAAGCCGATCCAGCAGGTGATCGTGGAGATGACGACCTGGGGCGTGGACCACTCGTTCGAGTGCATCGGCAACACCCATGTCATGCGTGCTGCGCTGGAATGCGCGCACCGCGGCTGGGGCCAGTCGGTCATCATCGGCGTGGCCGGCGCGGGCCAGGAAATCAGCACCCGCCCCTTCCAGCTGGTGACGGGCCGCAAGTGGCTGGGCACGGCCTTCGGCGGCGTCAAGGGCCGCAGCGAGCTGCCCGGCATGGTGGAAGACGCCATGGCCGGCAAGATCCAGCTGGAGCCGTTCGTGACCCACACCATGGGCCTCGACCAGATCAACGAAGCCTTCGACCTGATGCACGAAGGCAAGTCCATCCGCTCGGTGGTGAAGTACGCCGCCTGATCCGTATGCAATAAAGATAGCAGCCAGCGCTTCAGCCATAAGGGTTTCAGATATAAAAGTATCTGAAACCCTTTATTTAAAAGCGCTACCAGCTATTGTTTTTGATGGAATTCCCATGGCCAGTCCTTTCGAACTCCTGAACGCGCATGCCTGCTTCGGCGGCGCGCAGCGCTTCTACCAGCACGACTCCGCAGAGATCGGCCTGCCGATGAAGTTCTCGGTCTACCTGCCGCCGAACGCCGTGGCGGGCGACAAGGTGCCCGCCCTGCTCTACCTGGCCGGCCTGACCTGCAACGAAGAGACCTTCATGACCAAGGCCGGTGCCCAGCGCCTGGCGGCCGAGCTGAACCTGGCCCTGATCGCGCCGGACACCAGCCCGCGCGGCGAGGCGGCTGAATCCATCGACGGCGCCAAGGCGAGCTGGGATTTCGGCATCGGCGCGGGCTTCTACCTCGACGCCACGCAGGCGCCCTGGCGCACGCACTGGCGCATGGAGAGCTACCTCGTCCAGGAGCTGCTGCCGCTGATCGCGCAACACCTGCCCATCGACGCCCAGCGCCTGGGGATCTTCGGCCATTCGATGGGCGGCCACGGCGCGCTCACGCTGGCCCTGCGCCACCCGGGCGTGTTCAAGTCCCTGTCGGCCTTCGCGCCCATCAGCGCGCCCACGCAGTGCCCGTGGGGCGAGAAAGCCTTCACCGGCTACCTCGGCCCGGACCGCAGCACCTGGACCGAGCACGACGCCACCGCGCTCATGCAGCACCAGCCGATCGCGCCCTACCCCGCCGGCATCCTGATCGACCAAGGCATGGCCGACAAATTCCTGCACGAAAAGCAGTTGCTGCCCGAAGCCTTCGAGGCCGCCTGCACCGCCATCGGCCAGCCCCTGACCCTGCGCCGCCAGCCGGGCTATGACCACGGCTACTACTTCATCCAGACCTTCATGGAAGACCACCTGCGGCACCACGCGCAGGCCCTGGGCTGAATCAGCTAGCGCCCGGCTCGGCGGCAGGGCCGCGTGCCTGCCGGCGGCAGGACCCCGCCTGGATGAGGGCCGCGCCCCGGCTTGGCGCAGGGAGCGCGGCCAGCCCGCCGGACGCCGTTGGCACGGCAGGCCAGCGCCTTACCGCATCCGCCGGGCGCGCGCTTTGCGCCGCCAGATCAGCACGCCCGTCACGCTGAGCAAGGCCACGCCGGCACCCGCGAGCGTGACCGCCAGCTTGTAGGGCCACCCGCCCACGGCCGCCATGTGCAGGCTGCTCATCCAGGTGACGAAGGTATCGCCCGCCGCGCCGCCGGTGGGCAGCCAGGCGAGCACCAGCGCGCCGGTGCCGGCGTCCAGAAACAGCCGAGTGCTGCCGCCCTGGTCCTTGATGTCCAGGCTGCTGCGCACGTCGTAGCGGTACAGCCCGCGCCCCGGGTCGTAGGCCAATGAGCTTTCAGCCAGCACCGTGAACCCGCGCTGCGCGGCGACCGTGTGCATCAGCTCCCGCGCGCGCTGGTGGGCAGCCGGCCAGTCCAGCGCGGGCTGGCGCAGCGGCGCGGCCCGCCGGGGCAGGTCGGCCAGCGCGGGCTGCTGCGGGACCACGCGCTGGAGCAACGGGTCGTGCCACTGGGGCAGGTTGAGGGCAAAGCTGCTCCAGGCCAGGACGAACAACGCGGGCCACAGCCACAGGCCGCCGGCGCGGTGCAGATCGAAGGTGGCGCGCCAGCGGCTGCCGAGGTCGAGCTGCCACGACCGCGCCCAGCGCGCAGCCCAGCCCGCGCGTCCCGTCTTGCCCCCGCGGGCCGCGCCGCTGGCCCTGGCAGGCAGCGTCAGGTACGCGCCCACGACGCTGTCGACCATCCACAGCAGCGACACCAGCCCCAGCAGCCAGGTGCCCACGCTTCCCAGCGCCAGCGAGTAATGCAGGCGGTACAGGAACGGCACCAGGTTGCGCCAGGTCTGCGACAGGTCGCCCCAGCGCCGCTCGCCGAGGATGCGGCCGGTGTAGGGATCGACGAAGACTTGGTCGTTGTCCAGCGCCGCGGCGCCGGGCTGGGGCCGCAGCCAGAAGACCGCGGCGCGGCCGGGCTCCTGGGCCAGGGGGACACGCGCCACTACCGCCCCGGGGTAGCGTGCCTGCACAGCGTCGCGCAGCGCCAGGCCGTGCAGCCTGGGCGCATCGGCGCTCGCGGGCGCCATCCGCAGCCAGTGGGGGTTGAGCGCCGCGTCCAGCTCTGCGTTCCAGGCCAGCACGCTGCCGGTCAGCCCGGCCACCAGCAGGAAGGCGGCCAGCGCCAGGCCCGCGACGCGGTGGGCCACCACCAGGGTGCCCCGCAGCGACGCGCGGCGCGTCGCCATCACCAGCGGTAGGTCAGGTTGGCGGCCACCTGGCGCTCGTCGCCGTAGCGGCAGATGGCGAACTCGCAGTGCGTGAATTTCTTGTCGGCCAGATTGGCCACGTTCAAGCTGAGGTCCCAGTGTGGGTCGATGCGGTAGCGGACCAGCGCGTCGAGCATGGTGTATGCCGGAATGGCCGTGGCGATGCCCGATGCTTTGGTTGCGCCCTTGTAGCGCGCGCCAATCCCCACGTTCAGGCCGGGTAGGCCCCACTGCGAGAAGCTGTAGTCGAGCCAGACCGAGACCTGGTTGTAGGGCGTGTCCTCACTGCGCTGACCAATTTCGCTGGCAATCGTGCTGCGGGTGATGCGTGCGTCGGTATAGGCGTAGGAGGCGACCGCGTTCACGCTCTTGCTCAGTGCTCCCTTGGCCTCCAGTTCCAGGCCGCGAGAGCGAACTTCGCCGGCCTGCAGGTAAAGGTCGCGGCTGGCGTCGTACTTCAGCACGTCGGTCTGACGCAACTCATAAACGGCAGCGCTCAGCAGAAAATCGCGGCCCGAGGGCTGGTAGCGCACGCCGACCTCGTATTGACGCCCGGCGGTGGGTTTGAACTGCTGACCGGCGGCATCGGCCGCCTGAACCGGGTAGAACGACTCGCTGTAGCTCAGGTAGGGCGCCACGCCGTTGTCGAACTTGTAGACCAGCCCGGCGCGCCAAGTGGTTGCCTGGTTGTCCTGCGTTGCGCGAGCCTGGTTGCGATGCTGGGTCTGCTTTTGGTCAGCCCAGTCGTGGCGCACGCCCAGCAGCGCGGTCCAGTGCTCGCCGATGTTGATCTGGTCCTGCATGTAGAGGCCGGCCTGGGTGGTTTCGATGAGCGATCCGCGGTCCAGGGCGGTGGTGCGCACGACGTTGACTGGCTGGCCATAGTCATAGGTCGCCAGGTTCAGCGAAGGCGCATTGGCGCGGAAGTTGGTCGAGTCCCATTCGGTCTTGTATGCGTCCAGGCCCACCAGCACGCGGTGTTCCACATCGCCGTGATGGGCGGTCCACTCCAGACGGGTGTCGGTGGCCAGGCCTTCAGGACGCTCGCGGCGGTCGCTGTACTGGCGGGCCAGGATGCCGGTGGTGGCCGCGGTACGGATGGCGGCGGCGCTGGTCTGCACCTGCAAATAGTTCCAATCGACTTCGGACTTGAAATAGCGGGCTCGGTGGCTGAGCTTCAGGCTGTCGCTGAACGTGTGGTCCAACTCATAGCCAAGCGCGAACATCTCGCCCTTCATCTCGTCGTAGCCCGGCTCGCCGATGAAGGCGCCACGGCTGATCCGGTAGGGGCCGGTGGCGTGACCGTCCACCAGTTGGTAGGGCAGCGGCGCGGAGAAGCGGGTGTTGGTCTTTTGATAGAACGAAAGCAGGCTCAGCGAGGTGGCAGCGCTGGGCTGCCAAGTGAGCGACGGGGCGAAGTAGATCTTGTCGTCCTGGATAAAGCGTTGCGCGGTATCGCTGTCGCGGCCCAGGAAGGTGAGGCGGTAGGCCACATCGTCGGCCAGGGCACCGCCGAAGTCGGCCGTGACCTGCTTGCGGCTGTGGTTGCCCAGTTGCAGGCCCACTTCGCGCAGCGGCGTGAAGGTCGGCCGTTTGCTGACCGCATTGACCAACCCGCCTGGCGACAACTGCCCATAGAGCACGGAGGCTGCACCACGCACCACCTCCACGCGTTCCAGACCGTAGGGTTCCTGCACGCCGTCGTAGGAGTTGCTTTGTAGCCGCAGGCCATCGCGCAGTGAACCGCCCGTGGCGGCCTCGACGTCCATGCCGCGGATGCGGAAGCGGTCGGCGGTGCGGCTGAAGCTGGTCGACTCGCTCGTCACGCCGGGCGTATAGGCCAGGGCCTGGCCCAGCGTCTCGGCCTGGCGGCTGCGCAGTTCATCGCTGGTCACCACCGAGATGGATTGCGGGATTTCGGCGATGGGCGTGTCCGTCTTGCTGGCCGTCGCGCTGCGCCGCGCGACGTAGCCGCGTACCGGGCCGGTCGCGGTCTCCCGCTCGGCACCGGCCGTCACCGTCACCTCGCGCAGCGTGGCCGCCGTGCCACCGGCCGCGGGCGCGCTCCGCAGCACGAAGGCCCCGCCCTGCTCCACGGCCAGCAGGCCCGAGCCCGTCAGCACCCGGTCCAGCGCCTCGCGCGGGGTGTAGCGGCCCTGCAGCGCCGGCGCCTGCCGGCCGGCGGCCAGCCCCGCGTCCACGGCAATGGCCGCGCCGGTCTGGCGCGACAGCGCATGCAGTGCGGACTCCAGCGGTTGTGCGGGCAGATCGATGGCCACGGAAGGGCTCTGTGCATGGGCCGCCGCCATGCTGCCGGGCCAGAGGCCGACCGCCGCAGCGCTGCCCAGGCCCAGCAGACAGGCGAGCGCGATCGGGCTGCGCGACGGGCCGTGCAGGGTGAGGAATGGAGGGCGGTGCGGGTGAGCGTCGGCGCGCATGGCGGGTGGTTTCCTTGGGAATTTGGAGAGAAATCACCCAGGAAGACGAACAGGTCGGCCGATACCCCACAATTTTTTTTGAACCCTGCGCGGCGGACGCGACGGCCAGGGGTCTGCGCGGCACGAGGCCTCGAAAGCGATCGGGGGTTCTGGCAAAGAAAGTGGTTGCCGGGGCCGCGGGTCCTGGATCCGAGATGGGCCGACCAGCCGGTTGGAGAAAGGGCCGCCGCGCCCCATTCGCAGGCCGTCCGCAGCCGACGACTCTTTCGTTCTGCCGCGCAGCCTCCTAGCCTGCAGGCTCGATGCGCCAGCCGTCGCCGTCAGGCCGCACGCGCACCGGCAGGGCGCGCGGCAACGCCTCCAGCAGCACCTGCGGCCGCTGGATCGGAAAGCTGCCCGTGAGGGTGAGCGCGGCAACGGCCGGCGCCACGTGCAGCGGCCGGGCGCTGTAGGCGCTGAATTCGGCGGCCACATCGGCCAGCGGCACCGCCGTGAACCGCCACCAGCCTTCACGCCAGGCGGCCACATCGGACAGGCCACCCTGGGCAAAGGAGTGCACATCGCCCAGCGTGGCGGTGGCCGAGCCGTCGCCACCGGGGTGCAGCACCACGGCCTGCCCCGCCACCAGGTCGCGGCGGGTGCCATCGCCAGAGCGCACCCGCACCTGGCCGCGCTCCACGCGCACCGCCACGTCGCCGCCCCGATCGCTCACGGCGAAGGCCGTGCCCAGCACCTCCACTTGGCCCAGCCGGGTCTGCACCGTCCAGGGCCGCTGCGGGTCGCGGGCCACATCGAAGTACGCATGCCCGCGGTCCAGCACCACGTTGCGATCCCGGCGCGAGAAACGGGCCCGCAGCGCGCCGTCGGCGGCCAGGGCCAGCACGCTGCCGTCGGGCAGCGGAATGCGCGGCAACTGCTCGCGCGGCCGCGTGGTCCACCGGGCTTCGTACGTGGGCGCATGGTTCCAGTGGCGCAGTCCGAACCAGCCGGAGAACGCGGCCATCCCCAGCAGGCCGGCGCCGCTGCCGGCACGGCGCAGCCACTGGCGCCGCGCCGCGCGGACCATGGGCAACGCTTCGTCGGGAAACACATCGGCCCGCAACTGCGGCGCCAGGCCGGCGACGGCCTGCCAGCGCGCATGGGCCGCCTGCCATGCGGATTCGTTGGCGGGCGTGCGGGCCCGCCAACGCTCGGCCTGCGCCTGGGCCTGGGCGGCGCGGGCCGCATCGCCGCCATGCAGGGCCGCCAGATAACCCAGCGCCTGCTGCACCCGGCGCGGGTCGGCCGCGTCTCCGTGCATCACGCGGCGCCCCCGGGCCTGCAACTGGCGGCCAGGTCGGAGAGATCGAACACCGCCCGTGCCACGTGCTGCTCCACGGCGCGCTGCGAGAGCCCGAGCGCCGAGCCCACTTCCGCGTGCGTATGGCCATGCAGGCGCACGCGGGCGAACACGTCACGGCGCAGGCGCGGCATGCGGTCGATGCGTGCGATCACGCGCGCCAGCTGCTCGCGCGCGGCAACGATGCGCTCGGCGCTGGGCACCGTGTCGTCCTGACGCGCGAGCCAGGCTTCCAGGACCGAGGCTTCGGTACGCCGCCGGCGCTGGCCGTCGATCCACAGATTGCGCGCCGCCTGGAACAGCAGCGCCCGCGCATTGGTGACCGGATGTTCCAGCGCGTGGGCATAGGCCTGCGCAAAGCTGGACTGCGCGATGTCGCCCGCATCGGCAGCGTTGCGCAGCCGCCCGGCCAGATAGTGGCGCAGGTCGGCGTAGCTGGCCAGCAGATCGGCCAGCGCCTGGCGCTGCGGCAGCGCGGCGCTGTGGGTCGGTTCCAGGGGTTCGCAGGATGCCTGCATGCGATGCCATTTATTGCAAATCGTTCGCATTCTAGGGCGCAACCGATGCCCCTGCCGGTCGTTTTTCAGAACAGGCAGCCCTGCCCCCGCGCCAATGCGGGCCGGAACTGGGTGACATCCAGTTCGATGCGCCGGCGGTTCAGACCCAGGCGCCGGCAGGCGTGGGCGAAGCGCTGGCGCAGCAGGTCGGCCCACAGCCCCGTGCCCTTCATGCGCGTGGCGTGGTCGGCGTCGTACGCCTTGCCGGCCGCACGGCCGGCCTCGTCGATGCCGTGGAGGTCCTGGATGCGCGCCAGCACCCGCGCGGCGCGCTGGGGGTAGTGCTGCTCCAGCCATTCGCGCATGAGCGGGTTCACCTCCCACGGCAGGCGCACGACGGTGTAGAAGGCCGACGTGGCGCCCGCATCGCGCGCGGCCTCCAGCACCTGCTCCATGTCTTCGTTGATGAAGGGGATCTGCGGCGCCACGCTCACGCCCACCGGAATGCCGGCCTCGGCCAGCGTGCGGATGGTGCGCAGCCGCCGGTGCGGGGCGGCCGCGCGCGGCTCCAGGATGCGGGCCAGGCGCGCATCCAGCGTGGTGATCGTGACGTAGGCCGCAGCAAGCCGCTCGTGCGCCAGGGGTGCCAGCAGGTCCACATCGCGTTCCACGCCGCTGGACTTGGTGATGAGCGAGAACGGATGGCGCGCATCGCGCATCACCTCGATGAGGCCGCGCGTCAAGCGCAGCTCCCGTTCCACGGGCTGGTAGCAGTCCGTCGCCGAGCCGATATTGACCAGCGTGGGCACGTGCGCCGGCCGGGCCAGTTCGCGGCGCAACAGGTCGGCGATGTTGTGCTTGGCGATGATCTGCGTCTCGAAGTCCAGCCCCGGCGACAGGTTCAGGTAGCTGTGCGTGGGCCGCGCGTAGCAATACACGCAGCCATGCTCGCAGCCGCGGTAGGGGTTCACGGACTGGTCGAAGAAGATGTCGGGCGAGTCGTTGCTTGTCAGCGCGCTGCGCGCCGTCTCCAGGATGACCCGGGTGGCAGGGGCCGCTGCGGGCTCGCCGCCGTGCACCTCGTCCAGCGTGCTCCAGCCGTCGTCGAACGCATCGCGTGCCTCGCGCGAGAAGCGGTGGGCGTGCTGCGAGGCCAGCCCGCGGCCCTTGATGGCTTGGACGGGAATGAAGGCGTCGGACATGGCGGCAGGCGTGCTTGAAGTAACTGTTTAAATATACAGTACTTATCAGACACGTGCCTGCCGGCTGCCGTCGTTCGGCGGGCTCGTGGCCGCGGCCATTGCCCCGCCGCCGCAGTGCGAGATTGCGCGTGGGCTACAGTCCCGCCCTTTCATCGAACCCTTTCCAACCACCCCTCCATCACAAGGTGAACACCATGGCGCGCAAGCCCTCCATCACACTGTCCTCCCTGGACGTGGACCGCATCGAAGCCCTCATGGCCGGCATTCCGGCCAGCGCCTTCCCGGGCAAGGCGGACCTGCAGGCGGAGCTGGACCGCGCCGACGTGGTGGCGCCCGAGCAAATGCCCGCCGACGTCGTCACCATGAATTCGACCGTGCAGTTCGCCATCCGCGAGACGGGCAAGGACTTCTGCCTGAGCCTCGTCTACCCGCGGGACATGGACGGCAGCGCAGACCGCGTGTCGATCTTCGCGCCCGTGGGCAGTGCCCTGCTGGGACTGTCCGTGGGCGACGAACTGGCCTGGCCCGGCCCGGGCGGCAAGCCCATGACCGTGCAGGTGAAGCAGATCGTCTACCAGCCCGAGAGCGCGGGCGACCTGCACCGCTGACGGGGCGACGGCGACGCGCTCAGCCCAGCAGCGCGCCCGCCAGCGCCACGGCCAGGCCGGTGCCCACCAGCCCGGCCTGCCAGCGCAGCGCCTGCGTCCACGACGGCACGTGGCGCTCCACCCGCTGGTACAGCAGCCGCCCCGCCATCAGCGACAGCAGGAAGGCCCCGGCCATGCCCAGAGCGTTGAGCAGCGGCGCGCCCGGCCACCAGTGGCTGACCAGGGCATTGACCAGCAGGCACACCGGGAAGTGCACCAGGAACACCGAGTACGACATGCGCCCGAGCCGCTGCAGGCGCTCGCCCCCCTGCGCCGCCCAGGCCGGAGCCGGTTCGCGCAGCAGGAACACGAGGACGATGGCCGTGCACAGCGCCAGGGCGATGCGCCCGCGGAAGTCCACCGCCAGCGACATCCCGCCCAGGAAGGCCATCGCCGCCAGCCAGAGCCCCGGCCGCGGCGAACGCACCGCCCAGCAGGCCATCATGCCCAGGCCGTAGGCGCCCCAGAAGTACAGGGCCCACATGTCCAGCCCCGGCTGGCGGTTGAAGACCAGCAGCGACGCCGCCGTGCCGGCCACCACCAGCACCTGGGCCACGCGCGCCTTGCGCTGCGCCTGCGCCCCCGGCCACAGGCGCACGGCCGCGAACAGCAGCGCCGTCACGGCGAACAGCTGGAAATCGATCGCCACGTACCAGACGCCGGCGGACAGGGCCTCTTCGCCCACGATGTCCTGCAGCAGCAGCGCGTTGGCAATCAGCTGCGACAGGCCCGGGTCGGCCGGCACGGACGGGTGGTCCATCCAGGGCCGCACGGCAGCGGCCGCCAGCACCGCGCCCACCAGCGCGACGGCGTACGGCACAACCAGCCGCACGAAGCGCCGCCCGATCTGCTGCGAGGCGCTGTCGAAGCGGGCCACGCCGGCGGGCGCCAGGCTGGCCGCCGCCAGGTAGCCGCCCAGCACCAGGAACACCTGCACCGCCATCCGGCCGTAGGTGCTGAACCAGTCCACGACCGCCGGCATGAGCGGCAGGGCCGCATCCGACATGGGGCCGTAGAACGCGAGGTGGTGGCAGACGATGGTGGCGCAGGCCAGGCCCTTGATCGCGTCGATCAAGGTATTGCGGGACGAGGAAGACATGCGGAAGGCGGAAAGCAGAAGCGCAGCGCGGCGGTGCTGTGGAGGGGATGCCTGCGGGGCAAAGCCCGCTATTGTGCCCCTGGCGTGCATCGCGTGCACGCCCCTGCGCACCGCGCCTTGCCCGTTGTGCCGGCCACATGACGGAGCGCGCTGCCGCGCGAGGGGCGCCGCCGCGCAGCGGCCGGTGCGCGGACGGCGGGCGCGGGTCCGCCCGCCTCCGTGCCGCCCGCGTCAGGCCAGGGCCAGCCGTTCGCGCGCTGCGCGGTACTCGCGCTCCAGGCGGGCGACCAGTTCGCCGGCGCCCACCACGGCATCGACCGCGCCGATGCCCTGGCCGCAGCCCCAGATGTCCTTCCAGGCCTTGGCCGCGCCAGCGCCGGCGAAGTTCATCGCGCTCGGGTCGGACACCGGCAGGTTGGCCGGGTCCAGCCCTGCCGCAACGATGGACGGCGCCAGGTAGTTGCCGTGCACACCGGTGAACAGGTTGGAGTAGACGATGTCGTCGGAGTCGGCATCGACGATGGCCTGCTTGTACGCGTCGCTGGCGCGCGCCTCGTGCGTCGCGATGAAGGCCGAGCCGATGTACGCGAAGTCGGCGCCCATGGCCTGCGCGGCCAGCACCGCGCCGCCCGAGGCGATGGAGCCCGACAGCGCCACCGGGCCGTCGAACCACTGGCGGATTTCCTGGATCAGCGCGAACGGGCTCTTCACGCCCGCATGGCCGCCGGCACCGGCCGCCACGGCGATCAGGCCGTCGGCACCCTTCTCGATCGCCTTGTGGGCGAACTTGTTGTTGATGATGTCGTGCAGCACCACGCCGCCCCAGCCGTGCACGGCCTGGTTCACGTCCTCGCGCGCGCCCAGGCTGGTGATGACGATGGGCACCTTGTACTTGGCGCACACCTGCATGTCGTGCTCCAGCCGGTCATTGCTCTTGTGCACGATCTGGTTGATGGCGAAGGGGGCCGAGGGGCGGTCGGGGTTCGCCCGGTCCCACGCGGCCAGGGTCTCGGTGATTTCCGCCAGCCACTCGTCGAGCAGTTCCGCAGGCCGCGCATTGAGCGCCGGCATGGAGCCCACGATGCCGGCCTGGCACTGCGCGATGACCAGCTTGGGGTTGCTGATGATGAACAGCGGCGAGCCGATCACCGGCAAGGCGAGTTTTTGAAGCACGGGCGGCAACTGGGCCATGGCGGGTCTCCTGTGTTGAATACGAACCAAAACCGGCTGCAGCGCTTATCCATCAAGCGCAAGCAGCTATTAATTCAATAGCAAATACTTCTGCATCCTGCTGTGCCGCCGCGACCGAGGGCTCTGCCGCGCACAGCCCAGGCCGCCCGGCGGCGGCTGCATGCCGGCGACCGCGCGGCCATCGCTCGCCACCTCTTGCCGCAGGCGATGCGAGGACGAGGCAGCGCGGCCACGCGGGGCGATGCGCCGTTCAGAACGCGTCCAGCGGCAACGCCGTCACGCTGCCCGCGCCTTCGACGATCGCATCGCGCAGGCCGCCGGCCTTGACGAGGATGTGCTCGGCATAGAAGCGCGCAGTGGCGATCTTCGCGTTCAGGAACGCCGTGTCCTGTCCCGTGGGCAACAGCGTCTGCGCCACCAGCAGGGCCCGCGCCATCTGCCAGCCGGCCACCAGGTTGCCCGCCAGCATCAGGTAGGGCACGCTGCCCGCGAAGACGGCGTTGGGGTCGGACTTGGTCTGGCCGGCCACGAAGCCCACCACGTCCACGAAGGCCTGCCGCGCCGCGGCCAGGCGCTGCGCGACGGCGCGGGCGGCCTCGGTACCGCTGGCCTGCAGTTCGGCCTCGGTCTTCTCGACCTGGGCTGCCAGGGCCTGGGCGGTCTGGCCGCCGTCGCGCGCCGTTTTGCGGCCCACCAGGTCGTTGGCCTGGATGGCGGTGGTGCCTTCGTAGATGGTGAGGATCTTGGCGTCGCGGTAGTACTGCGCCGCGCCCGTCTCCTCGATGAAGCCCATGCCGCCGTGCACCTGCACGCCCAGGCTGGTCACCTCCAGGCTCATCTCGGTGCTGTAGCCCTTGACCAGCGGCACCAGGAATTCGTAGAACGCCGCGTTGTCCTTAGCAACACGGGCATCCGGGTGGTGGTGGGACGCGTCGTAGGCGGCCGCAGCCGTGGTGGCCATGGCGCGGCAGCCCTCGGTGTAGGCCCGCATCGTCATCAACATGCGGCGCACGTCAGGGTGGTGGATGATGGGCGCGCTGCCCGCCACGCTGCCGTCCACGGGACGGCTCTGCACGCGGTCGCGGGCGTAGCCCACGGCCTTCTGGTAGGCACGCTCGGCGATGGCGATGCCCTGCAGGCCCACGGCATAGCGGGCGGCATTCATCATGATGAACATGTATTCCAGGCCGCGGTTCTCTTCGCCCACCAGATAGCCCACGGCGCCGGGTCCGGCGCTGTCCGCGATGCTCGCCGCCAGGCCGTCGCCGAACTGCAGCACGGCCGTGGGCGAGGCCTTGATGCCCAGCTTGTGTTCGATGGAGACGCAGTGCGCATCGTTGCGCTCGCCCAGCGAGCCGTCTGCGTTCACCAGGAACTTGGGCACCACGAACAGGCTGATGCCCTTGACGCCCTCCGGCGCACCGGCCACGCGCGCCAGCACCAGGTGCACGATGTTGGCGGCCATGTCGTGCTCGCCGTAGGTGATGAAGATCTTGGTGCCGAAGACCTTGTAGCTGCCATCGCCCTGCGGCTCGGCGCGCGTGCGCACCAGAGCGAGGTCACTGCCGGCCTGCGGCTCGGTCAGGTTCATGGTGCCGGTCCATTCGCCCGTCACCAGCTTCTCCAGGTAGGTGGCCTTGAGCTGCTCGCTGCCGGCGGTGATCAGCGCCTCGATGGCGCCATCGGTCAGCAGCGGGCACAGGGCGAAGCTCATGTTGGCGCTGTTCAGCATCTCGCTGCAGGCCGCGCCGATGGTCTTGGGCAGACCCTGGCCGCCGAAGCCGGCCGGGTGCTGCAGGCCCTGCCAACCGCCTTCGGCGTACTGGCGGAAGGCCTCCTTGAAACCTGGCGTGGTCGTGACCACGCCGTCTTTCCACGACGAAGGGTTGCGGTCGCCCTCCACGTTCAGCGGAGCGACCACGCCCTCGGTGAACTTGGCGCACTCCTCCAGCACCGCCTGCGCAGTCTCCAGGCCCGCATCCTCGAAGCCAGGCAGTTGCGCAACCTGGTCGATGCGCGCCAGGTGCTCGATGGCGAACAGCATGTCCTTGACGGGGGCGGTGTAGCTCATGTCGTTGTCTCCGGGGGCAAAAAATGTCGAAAAAAAGGCATCGCAAGCGATGCCTTCGTCAGCGCGCTGGCTCGGTCCGCGGCGCTTACAGCGCCTTGACCAGCTCCGGTACGGCGGTAAAGAGATCGGCCTCCAGCCCGTAGTCGGCCACGCTGAAGATCGGCGCCTCGGGGTCCTTGTTGATCGCCACGATCACCTTGGAGTCCTTCATGCCCGCCAAGTGCTGGATGGCGCCCGAGATGCCGGCTGCGATGTACAGTTGCGGCGCCACGATCTTGCCCGTCTGGCCCACCTGCAGGTCGTTGGGGGCGTAGCCCGCATCCACCGCTGCGCGGCTGGCGCCGATGGCCGCGCCCAGCTTGTCCGCGAGCGGCGTGATCACTTCGTTGAACTTCTCGCTGCTGCCCAGCGCCCGGCCACCGGAGACGATGATCTTGGCGGCGGTCAGCTCGGGGCGGTCGCTCTTGGTGACTTCGCGGCCCACGAAGCTGCTCTTGCCGGAGTCGGCGGCGGCGTCGGCTTTCTCGACCGCAGCGGACCCACCGGTGGCGGCTGCGGCGTCGAAGCCGGTGGTACGCACGGTGATGACCTTCACGCTGTCGCTGCTTTGCACGGTGGCGATGGCGTTGCCGGCGTAGATGGGGCGCTCGAAGGTGTCGGGGCTGTCCACCTTGGTGATGTCGCTGATCTGGGCGACGTCGAGCTTGGCAGCCACGCGGGGGGCCACGTTCTTGCCGCCGGCGGTGGCGGGGAACAGGATGTGGCTGTAGTGGGACGCAATGGCGAGCACCTGGGCGGCGACGTTCTCGGCCAGGCCGTCCTTCAGGCTGGCGCCGTCGGCCAGGATGACTTTGCTGACGCCGGCGATCTGGGCGGCGGCCTGGGCGGCGGCGTCGGCGCCGCTGCCGGCCACCAGCACGTGCACGTCGCCGCCGCAGGCGATGGCGGCGGTAACGGTGTTCAGGGTGGCGGGCTTGATGCTGGCGTTGTCGTGTTCTGCAATGACGAGTGCGGTCATGTCGTGTGTTCCTTGTCTCAGTCCGTTCAGATCACTTTGGCTTCGTTCTTCAGCTTGTCGACCAGGGCGGCCACGTCGGCCACCTTGACGCCGGCGCCGCGCTTGGCGGGCTCGGTCACCTTCAGGGTCTTCAGGCGCGGCTTGACATCGACGCCCAGGTCTTCGGGCTTGACGGTGTCCAGCTGCTTCTTCTTGGCCTTCATGATGTTGGGCAGGGTGACGTAGCGCGGCTCGTTCAGGCGCAGGTCGGTGGTCACCACGGCCGGCAGGCTCAGCTGCAGGGTCTCCAGGCCGCCGTCCACTTCGCGGGTGACGCTCACCTTGTCACCGGCCACTTCGACCTTGGAGGCGAAGGTGGCCTGGGGCAGTTCGGCCAGGGCCGCCAGCATCTGGCCGGTCTGGTTGCTGTCGTCGTCGATGGCCTGTTTGCCCAGGATGACCAGGCCGGGTTGTTCCTTGTCCACCAGGGCCTTGAGCAGCTTGGCCACGGCCAGGGGCTGCAGCTCTTCGGTGGTCTCCACCAGGATGGCGCGGTCCGCCCCGATGGCCATGGCGGTGCGCAGCGTTTCCTGGCATTGCGTGACCCCGCAGGAGACGGCGATGACCTCGGTGACCACGCCCTTTTCCTTCAGGCGCACGGCTTCCTCGACGGCGATCTCGTCGAACGGGTTCATGCTCATCTTCACGTTGGCGATGTCCACCCCCGTGTTGTCCGACTTCACGCGGACCTTCACGTTGTAGTCCACCACGCGTTTGACCGGGACCAAAACCTTCATTGCTGCGGCTCCTTGGAAATTGTTGATCGATTGACGTTCACGTAAACCGAACCATTTTATGCCCGGCCTCCGGACCGAATCCCTTCACGGGCTCAGGGTTGCGGCGGCAGCGGAGAAAAAAGAACGACCGTGCTTTTCGAAGGATTATAGCCAGCCCTTGGGGCGCGGAAAACGCAGGCGGCCTGTGGTGTCGCTGCGGCGACTTTGCTGGTCCCCGCCGAAGCGGACCGGACGCAGGAGCGAGCCGAGGCGGGCCTGGCACCCGCGGGCAGCGCTAGCGCCCTCTTCCCGATCTGGCGTGCTGCGCCCGTGCGTTGCGCTCGCGCCCGTCACAGGCAGCATGGCTTTCGGAGGGCAGGTCCGCAGCGGCGGTCCCCCGCGCGGGCCATCTGACGACCGTGCCTTGTCTGGAACGGCAGCATGGGCAGCGCGCGGCACTGTACCGTCGCCGCCGCAGGCCGCTCCCTCCCGGCAGCCCGCCCGCTAGGGCTGCATCAATGGCGGTCGGACCTGGCCCGCGGCTTCATGCGGAAGCTGACGCCCATGCGGTTGATCGCGTTCATCGCGGCGATCGTCAGCGTGAGATCGACCAGTTCCTTTTCGGAAAAGACGGCCGATGCCGCCGCGTAGGCCGCGTCGGAGGCGTGGGTTTCGCTGACCCGCGTAACCTCTTCCGTCCAGGCCAGGGCCGCCCGCTCCTGTTCCGAAAACAGATAGGCGGCCTCGTGCCACACGGGTACCAGCACCACGGTGTCGATCGCCATGCCGGCCTGGAGCAGGTCCCGCGTGTGGATGTCGATGCAGTGCGCGCACCCGTTCATCTGCGAGACGCGCAGAAAGACCAGATGGATGAGCCGGTCGGGCAAGCCTGTGCCCGTCGTGACGAAATGGTGCAGGCCCGAGACGGCCTTTGCTCCTTCTGGAGAAACCGCGAACCAGTTTGCGCGTTGCATACCTTCCAACCCTTGTGTGAAGTGCCATCGCCCCGCGGAACCGCCCGCAGGACAGAAGGGCATTCTGCGAACGCATGGCACAGCCCGCCAGAGCCAAGAATCACCCAACGGCATAGGCCATGCCGCAACGCAGAGGCCGGCGGCACGCCTGCGGTAGTCAGCTCGCCCTCCCCCTGCCGCCTGGGAGCGCGCAGTTTTTCCGTCCGGCGCAGCGCTGCCGAACCCGGCTCAACCTCGTCGGGGCGGCGGCTCCACGGCCTGCTGCACAGGCGAATCGGCAGCAGTCCGCACGGCCACGCTTTCAGCCCCTTTGATCTGCACGACGCGCTGCGGATAGGGAATGTCCACCCTGGCCGCGCGCAGGCCTTCGAGGATGGCGATATTGATGGCCGAGCGCAGGTTGACCGTGCCCGCGCCGGGGTCGCTCACCCAGAAGTTCAGGCTGAACTCCAGGCCGTCCGGCGCGAAGTTCACCAGATAGGCCACGGGCTCGGGCGTCTTGAGCACGCGCGGCTGCGCGGCGGCCGCGGCGCACAGGATCTGCTGCACCTGGGCCACGTCGCTGTCGTAGCCGACGACGATGTTGGAGGTGACGTTGAACTTGCGGTCGGCGTCCGAGAGGTTCTCCACGCGCTGGGTGATGAGCGTCTCGTTCGGCACGATGGATTCGCGCCCGTTGCCGGCGCGGATCAGGGTGTAGCGGGTCTTGATGTCGGTGATGCGGCCCTCGAAGCCGTCCACGCGCACGTTGTCGCCGATGCGCAGCGAGCGTTCCAGCAGGATCACGAAGCCGCTCACATAGTTGGACGCCAGCTTCTGCAGGCCGAAGCCCAGCCCCACGCCCACCGCGCCGCCCAGCACCGACAGCGCCGTCAGATCCACCCCCACCGCGGACAGCGCGAACAGCATGGCGATCAGCAGCAGTACGGCGCGGGTCGCATTGACCGCCACCTTGCGCATGGAAAGGTCGGCCACCGATCGGTCGAGCACGCGCCGCTCGATGGTGGACGAGATCCACAGCGTGACGACCAGCACCAGGCCGGCCGAGAGCGTGCCCTGCAGCAGCATCAGCAGGTTGGTCTGGGTCTTGCCGAAAGAGATGCCGATGCCGGCCAGTTCTTCGCGCACGACGGGCAGCAGCCCGACGATCCACAGCACGGCCACGCCCCAGGCCAGCCACGAGACGATGCGCTCCACCAGCCGCATCAGCGACGAGCGCGGAAACACCGTCGCCAGCACCCGCGCGCACAGCCGGATCAGCGCCAGCGACGTCAGCACCGGCACCGCCACGCGCAGCAGGAACACCGGCTGGTAATACGCCACGCCCACCTTGGCCGCGTAGACCAGCGCCAGCGCGAGCAGCGGGAACATCAGCCCGTCGACCGTGCGCCGGCCGAACCAGACGGAATCCGGCGGCTGCTGGCGCCCGACGGCGCGGCTTATAAAGTAGGCGGCGGCCAGGCACAGGGCCAGCACGCCCAGCTCCAGCCAGGTGCTGGAGTTGTTGAAGTCACGCAGCAGCTTGTCGAAAAGTTCCATGGTGTCCGGGCAGGGGCGCCTGCGCCGCGGGGGCGCAGGGTGCTTCGATTCAATATCGCAGGATCAGGGGTTCAAGCGTTTCAGAGATCGGCCAGCACGCGCAGGTGCGCTTCCACGCTGCGCGCCAGCGGGTCCATCATGTAGCCGCCCTCCAGGCAAGAGACGATGCGCCCCTTGCTGAAGCGGCGCGCCACGTCCTTGATGCGCTGGGTGATCCAGGTGTAGTCCTGCTCGGTCAGGCCGAGCTGGCCCATGTCGTCGTCCCGGTGGGCGTCGAAACCGGCCGAGACGAAGATCATCTCGGGCTTGAAGGCCTCCAGGCGCGGGATCCACATCATCTCGACGATCTCGCGCACATCCATGCCCTTGGTGTAGGCCGGCACGGGCACGTTCAGCATGTTGGCGGCCGGCGCCTGGTCGCCGCTGTAGGGATAGAACGGGTGCTGGAAGATGCTGACCATCAGCGCGCGCGGGTCGCCCGAGAGGATGTCTTCCGTGCCGTTGCCGTGGTGCACATCGAAGTCCACCACCGCCACGCGGCTGAGCTTGTAGCGCTGCAGCGCGTACTTGGCGGCGATGGCCACGTTGTTGAAGAAGCAAAAGCCCATGGCCTTGCTGCGCGTGGCGTGGTGGCCCGGCGGGCGCACGCAGCAAAAGGCGTTCTCCACATCGCCTGCCAGCACGGCGTCCGTCGCGGCCAGCGCCGCGCCAGCGGCCCGCAGCGAGGCGGCCCAGGTGTGGGTGTTGATGGAGGTGTCGGTGTCGATCTGCGCGTGCTCGGGGCCGCCCGCCAGCAGTTCCTCGGCCAGGCGGTCGGACATGCCGCGCAGCGAGGCCACGTACAGCCGGTCATGGGCCAGCTCGACGTCGGTGAGGGAGGCCTCGGGCGCTTCGTAGCGCTCCAGCGCGTCGGCCACGCCGGTGACGAGCAGGCGGTCTTCGATGGCGTCCAGCCGGGCGGGACATTCGGGGTGACCCGGACCCATCTCGTGCTTCCAGCATTCGCGGTGGGTGAAATAGCCTGTCTTGCTCACAGTGATTCCCCGATGCCTCGTTCTTTTTTCGGATAACGTCGCGCCATGCACGCACAGCACAAGATCAAGTCTCTTCTGGACCAGCTTAACACGGTGATCGTCGGCAAAGAGGCCCATGTGCAGGACTGCGTGGCATGCCTGCTGGCCGGCGGGCACCTGCTGATCGAGGACGTTCCCGGGGTCGGCAAGACCACCCTGGCGCACGCGCTGGCGCGCACCTTCGGGCTGCAGTTCTCGCGCGTGCAGTTCACGGCCGACCTGATGCCCAGCGACCTGACCGGCGTGTCGGTCTACGAGCGCGGGCGCGAGTCCTTCGTCTTCCATCCGGGCCCGGTCTTCGCCCAGGTGCTGCTGGCCGACGAGATCAACCGCGCCAGCCCCAAGACCCAGAGCGCGCTGCTGGAAGCCATGGAGGAAAAGCAGGTGTCGGTGGAAGGCGAGACCCGCGCCCTGCCCCACCCGTTCTTCGTGATCGCCACGCAGAACCCGCATGACCAGCTCGGCACCTTCGCCCTGCCCGAGTCGCAGCTGGACCGCTTCCTCATGCGGATCTCGCTCGGCTACCCCGACCGTTCCGCCGAGCGCCTGCTGCTGGCCGGCAGCGACCGCCGCGACATGGTCGATTCGCTGCTGCCGCTGCTGTCGCTGCAGGAGCTGGCCGCGCTGCAGCAGCAGGTGCTGGCCGTGCACACGGCCGACCCGCTGCTCAACTACGTGCAGGACCTGATCGCCGCCACGCGCTCGGGCCGCTGGTTCCTGCAGGGCCTGTCGCCCCGCGCGGGCATTGCCTTGATGCGCGCCGCCAAGGCGCAGGCGCTGATCGCCGGGCGCGACTATGTGGCGCCGGACGACGTGCAGGCCATCCTGCCGCAGACCATCGCGCACCGCCTGGTGCCCGTGGGCGACGCCGGCCGCGGCGCCGTGGAGCAGGTGCGCGCCATGGTCGACGCCACTCCGCTGCCCTGAGCCATGGCACCCCCCGCCGCCGCCCTGCCCGCGCCGGATGGCCGCGCACGTGTGCCGCATCCCTGGGCCGCACTCTCGCGCCGCTGGCAGCGCTGGTGGCAGGCCCGCCTGCCGCGCACCGATACGGTCACGCTCACGCAGCGCAACGTCTACATCCTGCCCACCGGCGCGGGCTGGATGCTGGCGCTCACGCTGCTGGTGCTGCTGATCGCGTCGATCAACTTCCAGCTCAACCTGGGCTACCTGCTCACCTTCCTGCTAGCGGGCAGCGCGGTGGTGGGCATGCACCTGTGCCACGCCACGCTGCGCGGCCTGACGCTGCACCTGCTGCCGCCGGAGCCGCAGTTCCTGGGCAGCAGCACGGCGTTCGAGATCCAGCTCACCAGCGCGCGCGCGTCCACCCGCTACGGCGTGGGTGTGGCGGTGCACGGCAGCGGCCAGTGGGTCTGGACGGACGTGCCCGCCGAAGGCAGTGCGACGGTGCACGTGGCCTTCCGCCCCGAGCGGCGTGGCCTGCACCCCGTGCCCACCCTCACGGCCGAGACGCGCTTTCCGCTGGGCACCTTCCGCGTCTGGACGCTGTGGCGCCCCGCCGCCGAGGTGCTGGTGTATCCCCAGCCCGAGATGCCGGCCCCGCCGCTGCCGGCGGGCGAGCCGCGCGTTGGGGGCGCAGGCAGCGCAAGTGCCCAGGGCATCGGCGAGTTCGACGGCGTGCGGGCCTACCGGCGCGGCGACCCGCTCAAGCTGGTGGTGTGGAAGAAGGCCGCCAAGTCGCTCGGCACGGGCACGGACGACCTGGTGAGCCGCGATGCGCAGCAGGCCCAGCGCCAGGAACTGTGGCTGGACCCCGGCGCCACCGGCCTGATGGACCCGGAAGCGCGCCTGAGCCGCCTGACGTCGTGGGTGCTGCAGGCCGACCGGCTGGGTGTGGAATACGGCCTGCGGCTGCCGGGTGGCGAGATCGCCCCGGACAGCGGAGCCGTCCACCAGAGGCGCTGCCTGGAGGCTCTGGCCCTGGCCTGACGCAGCGAACATGAGCATCAAATTGCCCTCCAGCGCAATATCCACAAGCGCATACAGCTACATTATTGATAGCAAACAACTCTGCAGCTTGTGTTGCGCGAGGGTCGCATGAGCCTGCGCCAGCAACTGCAGACCCTGCCGCGCGATGCGCGGGACACCCTGTTCCTGCTTGCCGTGGTGGCCTGGGTCATCCTGCCCCAGGTGGGCCGGCTGCCGCTGTGGACGAGCGCCTTCGCGGGCGCCTTGCTGCTGTGGCGCGGCGCGCTGGCCTGGCGCGGCCGGCCCCTGCCCGGCCGCTGGATGCTGGGCGGCCTGCTCGCGCTGACGCTGGCGCTCACCGTGGCCACGCACCGCACCATCGTGGGGGCCGAGGCCGGCGTCACGCTGATCGTGATGCTGCTGGCGCTCAAGACGCTGGAGCTGCGGGCGCGGCGCGATGCCATGGTGGTGTTCTTCCTGGGCTTCTTCACGATGCTCAGCAACTTCCTGCATTCGCAGTCGCTTCTGACCGCCGCCGCCATGCTGGTGGCCCTGCTGGGCCTGCTCACCGCCCTGGTGAATGCGCACATGCCGGTCGGCCGGCCGCCGCTGGCGCAGTCCATGCGCCTGGCCGGGCGCATGGCGCTGCTGGGCGCGCCCATCATGCTGGCGCTGTTCGTGCTGTTTCCGCGCATGGCGCCGCTGTGGGGCACGCCCAGCGATCCGAACCAGGGGCGCAGCGGCCTGTCGTCCGAGATGCGCATCGGCAACATCGCCTCGCTGGTGCTGGACGACAGCGTGGCGCTGCGCGTGCGCTTTCTCACGCCGGGCGGCCAGCCGCCGCCGCAGAGCGCGCTGTACTTCCGCGGGCCCGTTCTGACGGCCTTCAACGGCCGCGACTGGTATGCCCTGTCGCAGCCCGAGGGCCAGGCCCTGGCCGGCGCCTCGCCTGCGCCGGCCCGGCTGGAGGTGCAGGGCGAGCCGCTGCGCTACGAACTCACGCTGGAGCCGCACCGCCAGCCCTGGCTGCTGACGCTGGATGCGGCACCCGAAGCCCCCCAGGTGCCCGAAGGCCTGCGCGCCTTCATGTCGCCCGAGCTGGCGTGGACGGCCAACCGTCCCATCCGCGAAGTGCTGCGCTACCAGGCGCAGAGCTACCCGCGCTTCACCCACGGCCCGGAGACCCGCACCCGCGCCCTGCGCGCCTATGTGCAGCTGCCGGCCGGCCTGAACCCCCGCACGCTGGAGCTGGCCCGCCAAATGCGCCAAGACCCGCAACTGGCCGGGGCCGATGCCGAGGCTTTCGTGCAGGCCGCGCTGCAGCGGCTGCGCACCGGGGGCTACACCTACACGCTGGAGCCCGGCGTCTACGGCCAGCACACGGCCGACGAGTTCTGGTTCGATGCCAAGCAGGGCTTCTGCGAGCACATCGCCTCGGCCTTCGTGGTGCTGATGCGCGCGCTGGACATCCCGTCGCGCATCGTCACCGGCTACCAGGGCGGCGAGCTGAACGGCGTCGACGGCTACTGGACGGTGCGCCAGGCCGACGCCCACGCCTGGGCGGAGGTCTGGATGGAAGGCCGCGGCTGGCTGCGCGTGGACCCGACCGGCGCCGTATCGCCCAGCCGCGTGGGCGCGTTCCAGCGGCTGCAGGCGCCCCGGGGCGCCTTCGGCAACGCCATGGATGCGGTCATCGATCCGTCGCTGGTACAAAGCCTCCGCGCCGTCTGGGAGGCCGTGAACAATGGCTGGAACCAGTGGGTGCTCAACTACACGCAGGCCCGCCAGATCGACCTGCTCAAGGCCCTGGGCATCGAGAGCCCCAGCTGGCAGGACCTGGCACGGGCGTTGGGCGGACTGGCCGCGCTGGCGGCCCTGGGCGGATTGGGCTGGATGCTGTGGGAGCGCAGCCAGCACGATCCCTGGCTGCGCCTGCTCGACCGCGCACGCCGCCGCTTGGCGCGCGCCGGGCTGCCGCTCGCCTCCCACCTGCCGCCGCGCACGATGGCGGCCCGGGCCCAGGCACAATTCGGCCCATCCGCCGACGCGGTGGCCGCCTGGCTGCTGCGCGTGGAGCAGGCCCGCTATGCCGCCCGCCCGGCCAGCGCCATCGCACAGCTGCGGCGCGAGTTCCGCGGCCTGCCCTGGCCCAGCACCGCACCGTCTTCCTGAACGCCCCGCATGTCTTCGCTTGCCAAGAACGCTCTTCTTTTCATAGCTGCTTGCGCTTTCTCCATAAGCGCTGCAGCCCAAAAACCCTCCAAGAAGACAGCCGCCCCACCCGCCCCGGTTTACTACGCCCAGCGCGACGAGGCTTTGCGCTTCGCCGACGATCTGGCGGCCCGCCGCGACCTGGACCGCGAATGGGTGCGCCAGGCCATCGGCCAGGCCCGCTTCCTGCCACAGGTACCGCGTCTGATGCTGCCGCCTCCCGCCGGAACGCCCAAGAACTGGGCGCTGTACCGCAGCCGTTTCATCGACCCGGTGCGCATCCGCGCCGGCGTGCGCTTCTGGCAGGAGAACGCGGACACCCTGGCGCGCGCCGAGCAGGCTTACGGCGTGCCGGCCGAGATCATCGTCGGCATCATCGGTGTGGAGACGGTCTACGGCCAGCAGATGGGCAGCTTCCGCGTGATGGATGCGCTGGCCACGCTGTCGTTCGACTTTCCAACAGCGCACCCGCGCGCGGCCGACCGGGTGGCGTTCTTCCGCGGCGAACTGGAGCAGTTCCTGCGCCTGATGGACCGCACCGGCATCGACCCGTTCGAGCCGCGCGGCAGCTACGCCGGCGCCATGGGGCTGGGCCAGTTCATGCCGTCGAGCTGGGTGCGCTGGGCCGTGGACTTCGACGGCGACGGCCGCATCGACCTGTGGAAGAGCCCGGCGGACGCGATCGGCTCGGTCGCCAACTATTTCAAGGCGCATGGCTGGCAGACGGGCATGCCGGTCTGGTACGGCGTGGAGTTCGACGCGGCGCGCCTGCAGCTCGCCACCCTGCTCGGGCCCGACATCCTTCCCACCTTCACCGCCACCCGCATGGCCGAGCTGGGCGCCACGCCTCTGGGCGCGGGCCAGCAGCACATGGGCCCCTTGGCGCTGGTGGAACTGCAGAACGGCAACGCGGCGCCGCTGTACGTGGTGGGCACGCAGAACTTCTACGCCATCACGCGCTACAACTGGTCGAGCTACTACGCCATGGCGGTGGAAGAGCTGGGCCGCGAGGTCGCCGCGGCGCGCGGCCGGTAGCGGCAAGGCCTGCGCTCCCACCAGCCCATCATTGCGCCGGCGAGGGCGGCGCACACGACGCCGGCGCCGTGTCAGCCCAGGTACGGCCCGATATCTACCGCGTCGATCTGCTCGGGGGCCAGGAAGCGGTGTGCGTACTCCAGGTACACGCCCGATGTGAGGAACAGGTCGAACAAATCGCCGTCGATGTGCTTCTTGGCCTTGAACTTGGCCAGGATGCGCACGGCCTCCGACAGCGGCTTGGCCTTCTTGTACGGACGGTCGGATGCGGTCAACGCCTCGAAGATGTCGGCAATGGCCATGATGCGCGCCGGAATCGACAGCTGCTCCGCGCTCAGGCCGCGTGGGTAGCCGGTGCCGATCAGCGTCTCGTGGTGCGTGCCGGCGTACTCGGGGATGCGGCGCAGGTTGTCCGGCAGCGGCAGTTGTTCCAGCATCACGATGGTCTGCACGATGTGGTCGTTGATCTTGTAGCGCTCCTCGGCCGTGAGGGTGCCGTACTCGATCAGCAGGTTGTGCACCTCGCCCAGGTTGTACAGGTGCTCGGGCACCTCCATGTTGAAGCCGTAGCGCGGATCCTGCTGGTCGTGGCCGGTGCGCGGAATGATGTGCTGCGGCTTGTCGGCCAGCAGCGTCTCGACCGCCGGCAACGGCTGCGCGCGCACCTGCGCCAGGCGGGTCTCCTCGCCGTGCGACAGGCCCAGCCCGTCGTCGAAGTAGCGCAGCCAGGTCTGCCCGCCGATCTCCATCAGGCGGTCCCGGTAGCCGGGTGCCATGCTCTCGGTGCCGATGTTGCACACCGCGACGAACGCGAAGTCGTCCTGGAGCTGCTGGCAGCGGGCATGGAAGCGCGCCCGGGCCTCGGTCTCGCTGGCTCCGTCCAGGCGCTGACGCAACATGTCGATCTCCGCATCGCGCCGCAGCACCTCGAAGCGTGTACGGATCTCGTGGATGCGGTTGTAGATGGTTTCCAGCTTGGTCGCCTTGTCCACCACGTGCTCCGGCGTGGTGACCTTGCCGCAGTCGTGCAGCCAGGTACCGATGCGGAATTCGCGCCACTCGTCCTCGGTGGTGAAGCGAAACGACGCCAGCGGCCCGGTGTGGACCTCGCTCGCCTGCTGCGCCAGCATGGCGGCCAGCTCGGGGACGCGTGCGCAATGGCCGCCGGTGTACTCGCTCTTGGCGTCGATGGCGCTGGCCACCAGCCGGATGAGCGACTCCATCAGCTCGCGCTGGCTGCGCAGCAGCGACTGGTTTTCCAGCGCGATGCCGGCCTGCGATGCCAATGTCTGCGCATAGCGGGTGAGCGACTGATCGGCCGCGGGCTCCGATGGATCGCCGGGCGGCCGCAGCGGCACTTCCAGCACCATCACCCCCAGGCACCGGTCCTCGCGCGCCAGCACGGGCACGGCCACCACATGCATGTCGACACCGCCGCGCTGGGTCAGCCAGCTGGTGCCCTCGCGCCGCGCGTAGACGCGGCTGACCAGATCCTCTGCCGCCAGGTCATCGGGCTCGCTCCATACGCCCTGCTGGGCAACGAGCTGCAAAGCGTCGGGGCCGTTGCCCAGCCAGAACTGCCCGCCCTGGGCCCGGGCCAGGTCGCGCGCGCTCTCCAGCGAATGCAGCACCACCTCGTCCTGGTCGTGGCAGGCCGGCAGCTGCACGCCGCTGTCCACCAACCGCTCCAGGCGCTGGTGCGTGGCCTGCAGGGCCTGGTCGCGCTCCTTGAGCGCCTGCTTCATGGTGTGCTGCGCGCTGCCCAGCAGATCGATCTCGTAGAACATCGAACGGACGGGCTCGCCGCCGCTGAAGTCCAGCCGCTGGATGCGCTCGGACTCCGCCGTCAGCGCCCCCAGCGTGTCCGCCACCCGCCGCGAGGCAAAGTACGCCAGCGGCAGGAACACGCACAGCAGGCCCAGGCACGACAGCAGGATGTCGTCGCGGGCGCGCTCGATCATGCCCACGTAGGGGCTCATGGGCGCGAACGCCACCACATGCAGGGCGTTGTGGGGCGCCGAGCGCACGGCCTGCGTGGCATAGGCGTATTTCTCATCGCCCACCGGGACGATGCGGCTGCCCTCCTCGCCGTAGAAGCTGGCCGCGGCTGCGAGCAGCGGATGGGCCTGCTCTCCCAGCGCCCGCTGCCGCACGGGCACCGGCGCGGCCAGCGCTCCGGAGGCCTGGGCCGCCAGCACGCGGCCCAGCCGGTCGGTCACGACGATACCGCCCTCGCGTCCCGCGAGCGACGTACCCGCAAAGCCATCCAGCCCTGCCAGGCTGATGTCTGCACCCGCCACGGCGTCGCCGCCCGGCAGCGCCTGCGAGAGCGTGACACCCAGCGCCTGGGAAGACTCATACACATAGGGCTCCGTCATGTGCAGCCCCGCACGGGACCGCGCCGCCGTGTACCAGGGCCGGCTGCTCGGCCCGTAGGTGGCGGGTCCTTCGGCGCGGCCCAGCACGCGGCCTTCTGCCGACAGGAACTCCCACGACTCGTTGCGCTGGCCAGGAAAGGCCGGGTCCGCCAGGGTCACCCGCACGGCCGACGCCGTGCCCTCGGGCGCCTTCAGGGACTGGCGGATGCGGGCATCGTCGCGCACCCCGATGACCTGTATGAAGTCATCGTTCTCGAAACCCAGGTAGTAGCTGTAGCTGAACGGATGGATGCGCAGCGCCGTGACGAGCGCCGCCACCAGACGGTCGCGCCGCCCCGGATCACGCAGATCCTCGCTGCGCAAGGGCGCTTCGGATTGGTGGCGCACCACGCGCGCGGCGTCCTCGACGATCTCGGACAGCTGGTCCACATTGCGCTGTGCGATCAGCGAGAACACGTTGCGCGCGCTCTCCTCGCTCATGGTCTCGAACCGCGCGACGGCGATGGTGACCGTCACCAGCGTGATGACGACGAGAAACGTCGCCATCAACACGGTGGGCAGTAGATAAAACCGGAACCTGGGTTTCATGGGGTGCCCGACCGGAGCCGAGGTGCTGGCGAAAAGTCACATTCTGTAGCACTCGCCGGAAACCCACAACGGAAATAAAGGCGGCCCCAGCCGCCCCACAACGCAGCACAACGCAGCACAACGCCGCAAGCGCCGCGTAAGCCGGCTGCGTCACCGCAGCCGCGCGCCGTTCAGGACGGGCGCGCCATCTGGCAGGTCGTCGGCTGCTGCGCCTGTTCGGCCGGGATCTGGCGCACCACCCGGAAGCCATAGCCCGAGCCTTCCACGTCGAACTTCACGCCGGGCGTTCCCTGCTTCTGCATCACCCCTACCACCAGCGCCTGCTGGAACTGGTGGTCGGCGGCGCGCATGCTGCCCGCCTGGCCGCTGAGCTGCACGCTGGCCTTCTCCATCTGGCGTGCCACGGCTACCGCATCGGTGCTGCCGGCGCGCTCGATCGACTGCGCCAGCGCCTCGACCATGAGCTGCATGCGCATGTGGACATAGTCATCGGCCGGATGAGGGAAGCGGTCGCGGAAGGACCGGTAGAAGCCCTCGCTCTGCGCGCCTGGCACGTTGGGCAGCCAGTCGGCCACGGCCACGACCTTGCCCACCCCGGCGTCGCCCAGCGCGGCCGGCGCACCCAGCGCATTGCCGTAGAAGGTGTAGAACATGCCGTCGTAGCCGACCTCCCGCGCGGCCTTGACCAGCAGCGTCAGGTCGTTGCCCCAGTTGCCGGTGATGACGGCCTGGGCGCCGCTGGCCTTGATCTTGACGGCGTAGGGAGCGAAGTCCTTCACGCGGCCCACCGGGTGCAGTTCATCGCCCACCACGGCCACGTCGGGGCGCTGGGCGCCCAGCTGCTTGCGGGCTTCGCGCAGCACGGCCTGGCCGAAGCTGTAGTCCTGGCCGATGAGGTACACGCGCTGCAGCGCCTTGTCGCCCTGAATGACGCCCATCAGCGCGGCCATGCGCATGTCGGCATGGGCATCGAAGCGGAAGTGCCAGAAGCTGCACTTCTCGTTGGTCAGGATGGGATCGACAGCGGAGTAGTTGAGGAACACCACCCGCTTGCCCGGCTCGCGTTCGTTGTGCTTGTTGATGGCTTCGATCAGCACGGCCGCCGTCGCGGACGAATTGCCCTGCAGCACGAAACGTGCACCGTCATCGATGGCGGCGCGCAGCGCGGACAGAGCTTCCTCGTTCTGCCCCTTGCTGTCGAAGCGGGTGAGCAGCAGCGGGCGCACCCCGCCCGCGCTGGCCGGCAGGGCCACGCCGCCGCGCGCATTGACGCGCTCCATCGCCCAGGCCACGTTGCGAAAAACGGCCTCGCCGGTGTTGGCGAACGGCCCGGACAGGCTCTCGATCAGCGCCACCTTGATGGGCGTGCCGGCCGGAGCGGCCTGGGCGCGTACGGAGGGAGCGGCCACCAGGGCCGAAGCGGTCAACAAGACCATGGCGCAGGCCTTCCAGGCCTGGCGTCGTGCGAAAGCAATCATTCACTGATCCAAAAGAAAGCCGGCGTTCCGTAAGAACCTGTTCTAAGGACCGACGGCGGGGGATTTCCGGGTGGCGCGCAGTGTAGCCGTGCGTGCCCAGCGGCCCTGCCCGGTGCCGAGGGGATCGGCTTGCCCGCGGCAAGGCCCTGCCGCGAGCCTCTGCAGACAGACGCGGAGCCTGCCTCCAGCACCCAGCGCCCGGCCAGTTGCGGCCCGTGGCCCGCGCTGTCTGCCGCCCGCCCCCTTCTGACTTACTGCGGGGCGGGGGGCTGCGGCGGCTCGTTGTCCGCGGGGTCCACGGCCTCGCGCTCCTCCAGCGGCGCCGGGCGCGCCACCATGGGCGTCGCGGCATCGGCCCGGGCCATGGGCTGGGCACTGGGCGGGCGCACGTAGCGGTCGAAGAGCTGGAAGAAGCGGTCGTAGAAGCGCGCGTCGGTGACGGTCTCGCTGCCCACCTTGACCAGCGTGTCGTCGGTGGCGGACACGGGCAGGGACACCGAGCCCAGCACCCCGACGCCGAGAGAGGCCGAGTTGTTGATCTTCTTGATCACGTACCGATCCTGGAGGGCACTGGCGAAGGCGGCCGTGCGCTCCTGATCAGTGCCTTCCGCGGCACACACCACGCGCATCTCGACCTCGTAGTGCGTGTCGCTCGTGGGCTGGAAGTATTTGCGGCCCGTGACCAGTTCGGCCGTGGCAGTGTTCACCAGGTAGCCCTGGCTGAGCAACGCGCGGCGGGCGGCTTCACAGGCCTGCGCTTGCGGGGCACTGATGTGGCGCGTGTGCATGCTCACGCTGTCGAAGTCGTCGGGGTCGAAGCGCACCTTGCGCTCCAGGCTGGGCATGGAGTCGGAGACGCTGGAGCAGCCCGCCAGCAGCACCGCGCACAGCAGCAAGGCCAGGGCGGATCCCGAAGAAGAACGGAGTCGATTCATGGCAGTCAGCAATCAGGAAAGGGGCGGGGCATGGGGCGCACCCCGAACAGCGCCATTGTGACCCGGCGGCATGCCCCCATTTGGTTCGGTGGGACATTGGAGGTGGGCCTGGCCGGCAGGTTCACCCCGAGATGAAGCAGGCCAGGCCCCGGCCGGGCCCACCCCTCCTCGGACTGGGTACTTTTCACGCATTCGGCGGCATCGAAAAAAAGCCTCTTGAAATGTTTGCAGGCAATCGCATGTTGGATGCAAGCGGCAAACATCCCTGGCAAAAGTTGCCAACGGCCGCGAATCATCATCATCAGGAGTTAACCATGATCTTCGCCCCCGTGATCCACCGTGCCGCTTTTTCCGCCCCCCGTGCTGCCGATCTGGCCGTCCAGCGGTTCCTGCACAACACCCTGGCCTCCCCTGCCGCTCCTGGCTACAGCGCCACCCAGGATGACAAGTCCGTAACCCTGCAGCTGGATGTGCCCGGCCTGTCGCGTGAGCAGCTTCAGCTCACCATCGAAGGCAACCAGGTCCGCCTGAACAGCGTCGAGGGCGCGCCCCGCCAGGTCCAGCGTGCCTGGGAACTGGCCGACGAGATCGACGTGGCTGCCAGCTCGGCCAAGCTGGAGAACGGTGTGCTGACGCTGACGCTCGCCAAGATTGTGCCTGTCAGCAAGGCTGCGCAGCTGGCCATCCAGTAAGCGCCTCGCGTCCCGCCTCCGCCGCCAAATCAGTGGCGCCGAGACAGGACCTGCAAAGAGCAAGGGCTGCCGGATGGCAGCCCTTTTCTTTTTTCCGAAAGCGGCAGCGAAGGTGGAAACGCCCGTGCCGCAACGGCGTCAGGCCGCCTGCAGCAGGCTGTCCAGCGGCCAGCGCGGCTTCACGTCGAACGCGTAGTCGCGGTTGGGTTGCTGCTGGCCGGCCTGCAGCCGCATGGCCGCCGCCATGGCGATCATGGCGCCGTTGTCGGTGCACAGGTGCAGCTCGGGGTAGTGCACACGCACCTGCAAGCGGGCGCAGGCGGCGTCCAGCTGGGCGCGCAGCAGGCGGTTGGCACCCACGCCCCCGGCCACCACCACGCGGCGCAGCCCCGTGTCCTTCAGCGCCGCCAGCGTCTTCTTGACCAGCACTTCCACGATGGCCGCCTGCGTGCTGGCCGCCAGATCGGCCTTGCGGGCCTCCAGTTCGTCGCCCAGTTTCTTCGCCTGGGTGAGCACGGCCGTCTTCAGGCCCGCAAAGGAAAAGTCGAGGTTGCCGCTGTGCAGCAAGGGGCGCGGCAGCTTGAACGCGGTCGCATCGCCCTGCTCCGCCAGCCGCGACAGGGCCGGCCCGCCCGGGTAGCCCAGCCCCATCAGCTTGGCCGACTTGTCGAACGCCTCGCCCGCGGCGTCGTCGATGGTTTCGCCCAGCAGCGCATATTGGCCCACGCCGTCCACGCGCATGAGCTGCGTGTGTCCGCCAGAGACCAGCAGCGCGACGAAGGGAAACTCAGGCGGGTCCGCACTCAAAAAGGGCGACAGCAGGTGGCCCTCCAGGTGGTGCACGCCGAGCACGGGGCGGTCCAGCGCCGCGCCGAGGGCGCAGGCCACTCCTGCTCCCACCAACAGTGCGCCGGCCAGGCCGGGGCCGCGGGTATAGGCCACCACATCGACATCGCCCAGCGAGCGCCCGGACTCGGCCAGCACCGCCTCGGTGAGGGGGAGCACGCGCCGGATGTGGTCGCGGCTGGCCAGCTCAGGCACCACGCCACCGTAGGCCTGGTGCATCTCGATCTGGCTGTGCAGCGCGTGGGCCACCAGTGTCGGCACGGCCTGCGGCGTGGTGGACTCCACCAGGGCCACGCCGGTTTCGTCGCAGGACGATTCGATTCCGAGGATCAGCAAACTCATTCCCGGGAGTTTATGCGGGTGGCGCCCCGTCCGGGCGCCCTGGGCAGCAGCAGCCCCGCGGCGGGTACAGGCTTGGACACCCGGCCGGACCGGCCGCGCCGTAGCCTGCCGCGCCTACCAGCGGTCGGAGCGCATGCGCAGCTCCCAGTTGCCGCCGCGCAGCCCGTACACGCCCACCGCTCCGTAGCGCTGCTCCCCCTTGTCGTCCCAGGTCATGGAACCGGTCACCGGCGCGTAGCCGTTGAGCTGGTGCAGCGCGGCGGTGATGTCGCCGGGCTGGGCCGAGCCGGCGCGCTTGATGGCGGCAGACAGCACGTACATCGCGTCGTAGCTGTAATGGCCGCCATAGGCTGGCGGCTTCTTGAAGGCGGCCAGGTACTTCTCCAGAAACTGCCGGCCGGTGACGAACTCGCGCGCCTCCAGCACGGGCGAGGTGGCATAGATGGCATCCACCATGCCCTGGCCCTTGGCCATGTCCGTGGTCTTGATGGTGTCGCCCCCCAGGATCGACACGCGCGTGTGGCCGACCTTGCGCAACGCTTCCATCAGGGCCACCACCTGGAAGTCGTTCAGCGTGGTGACGATCACCCCGACCTGCGCGGCCTGCAACGCGGCGGCCAGGGCGTCGAACTGGGTGGTGCGGTCGTCGAACGACTGGCGCACCTGCACGGTCTTCTTTTCAGCCGCCAACTGCTGGGCGGCGCCGTCCGCCAGGCCCTTGCCGTAAGGCGTGCCGTCGTCCAGCACGGCATAGCGGTCAGTGGCCAGCTGCGTGGCGGCGAACGAGCCCATGGCCTTCGCCTGCAGCGTGTCGTTGGCCACCAGCCGGAACGTGGTGGGCAAACCCAGCTCCGTGAAGCGCGGGTTGGTCGAGATGGCCAGCTGGGCGACCTGCGCTGCACCGTAGATGGGCGCCGCCTCGATGCTGACGCCCGAGTTGAGGTGGCCGATGACCGCGATCACGCCGGCATCAACCAACTGCTGCGCTGCGGCCTTGCCCGAGGCTGCATCCGCACGGTCGTCCTGCGCCACCACTTCCAGCTTGACGCGCTTGCCGTCCACCACGAAGCCGGCCTGGTTCAGCTCGTCCACGGCCAGGGTGACGCCGTTGAGCAGGTCCTGCCCCAGCGCCGCGAGGTTGCCGGACAGCGGCTGGGCCACGCCGATCTTGAGGGTGTCGGGCACCTTGCTGCAGCCCGCCATGAGCCAGGCCGCCGCCAGTGCGGCGAGGGCCCCGCGGCCAAGGTTCCGATACCGATCCAAGCGCTTTGACATCTTCGACACTCCGTCTTGTAGAAATGAGAGGCTCCCGGTCCGCCGGGACCCGCAGCGACGGATCGCGGCGGGCACGCTGCCGAAGGGCACGGCGATGGGTATGGAAGCTCCCGATCCGATAGCAAGAATCAGCCCAGGAGCCTTTAGAACATGTTGACGATCTCCCAGGGGTTGCGCAGCGGTGCGGGCGGGATGGGATGCAAGGCGCGGTGCGCAGTGGATAGCTCGGCTATCCACCAGCGCCGCAACGCTGCAGACCGCCCGCCCACACCGCTGCCCTTCGGGTTGAAGCGAAATCGGGCGATTGAACGCCCCGGCTGCTTGCATGGGCACGAGCCCATGCGGCGCACCCGCAGCCTCCACTCATCCCGATTGCGCTCCAACGCGACCCCTACGAGATCGTCAACACGTTCTTAGGCGTATTTCTTGCTTCCACAGGCTCCCATGACCGAACCCCTGCGCATCGTGGTGGTGGCCCCCGACCTGGCCTTCACCGACCCGGACGACGAGCACGCCCTGCTTCAGGCAGAGCGTTCGCGGGCCCTGCGGATCGGCCTGCTGGAGAACCACTTCAACCTGGTCGCGACGCTGCCGGGCGATGTCTTTCTGGGCGAGCGGCTGGCGCAGCTGCAGCCGGACCTGGTCATCGTCGACGCCGAGAGCGAGGCGCGCGACGCGCTGGAGCACGTGGTGCTGGCCACCCGCGACGCGCGCCGGCCCATCGTGATGTTCACGAACGACGAGGACACCTCCCACGTGCGCGACGCCGTGGCCGCGGGCGTGACGGCGTACATCGTCGCGGGCCTGGCGCCGCAGCGCATCCGGCCGATCCTGGAAGTGGCAATGGCGCGCTTCCAGCACGAGCAGTCGCTGCGCGCCGAACTGGCCGACGCGCGCTCCGAGCTCAAGGACCGCAAGACCATCGACCGCGCCAAGGGCCTGCTGATGCAGCGCCAGGGCCTGACCGAACAGGCGGCCTATGAAAAACTGCGCAAGACAGCCATGGACAAGGGCCTGAAGCTGGTGGACGTGGCGCAGCGCATGCTGGACGTGGCCGACCTGCTGGGCTGAGCCTGCGCATCGACCGCGCTGCACCATGGTGCGGCGCACCATGTCCGCGCCACCGCTCTGGCAGGCGCACAACGCGGGTGCGCCGGCCCGCAAGTGCCAGGCACCCGCCGTGCGCGCGGCGCCCGCCGGCTGGATAGCGATTCAAACAGCCCGCGACACCCGAATCACAAGCGCCTGCAGCTATTATTTCAATAGTAGTTAGCAGCCCAGCACAAGCTGGCACACCGCTTGCATCAGGGCTGGCAGACCCTCAGGGGTCAGCGGTGTGCCCTCTTCAACGACGAAGCGGGCCATCCCCCAGGACAAAGGCGTCCCCACCCGTGCCAGGCAGCAGTCCGCTGTTGCCAGCCCGGCGTGAGGACGCCTTTTTTGTTTGTCGTTTCCCTCTCCTGTTTCGAGGACGCCCCATGACCGATCTGTTGAAAACCAGCCTCAACCGCCGCACCGTGCTCCAGGCCGCCGGCGTCGGTGCCGTCGGCATCAGCCCGGCACTGCGCGCTCTGGTCCATGCCCAGGGGTCCGACGCGCCCGAGAAGAAGGAAGTCAAGATCGGCTTCATTCCGCTGACCGACTGCGCCAGCGTGGTGATGGCGTCTGTACTGGGCATCGACCAGAAGTACGGCGTGAAGATCATTCCCAGCAAGGAAGCGAGCTGGGCCGGCGTGCGCGACAAACTGGTCAACGGCGAGCTGGACTTCGCCCACGTGCTCTACGGCCTGGTGTACGGCGTGCACCTGGGCGTGGGCGGCCCCAAGAAGGACATGGCCGTGCTGATGAACCTGAACCAGAACGGCCAGGCCATCTCGCTGAGCAAGAAGCTGGCGGACAAGGGTGCGATCAACGGCCCCACGCTCGCCAAGCTGATGGCCACCGAGAAGCGGGAATACACCTTCGCCCAGACCTTCCCCACCGGCACGCACGCCATGTGGCTCTATTACTGGCTGGCCGCCAACGGGATCGATCCGATGAAGGACGCCAAGGTCATCACCGTGCCGCCACCGCAGATGGTGGCCAACATGCGCGTGGGCAACATGGACGGCTTCTGCGTGGGCGAGCCCTGGAACCACCGCGCCATCATGGACGGCATCGGCATCACGGCCACCACCACGCAGGCGATCTGGAAGGACCACCCCGAGAAGGTGCTGGGCACCACGTCGGAGTTCGTGCAGAAATACCCCAACACGGCCCGCGCCGTGACCGCCGCCATCCTGGAAGCCGGCCGCTGGATCGACGAAGGCCTGGCCAACAAGAGCAAGATGGCCGAAACCATCGCCGGCAAGGCCTACGTGAACACCAGCGTGGACGCGATCAACCAGCGCATCCTGGGCCGCTACCAAGACGGCCTGGGCAAGACCTGGGACGACCCCGACCACATGAAGTTCTACAACGGCGGCGCGGCCAACTTCCCGTACCTGTCCGACGGCATGTGGTTCCTGACCCAGCACAAGCGCTGGGGCCTGCTCAAGGACCACCCCGACTACTTGGGCGTGGCCAAGTCCATCAACCGCATCGACCTGTACAAGCAGGCCGCCACCGCCGCCAAGGTGCCGTTGCCGTCCAGCGAAATGCGCACCGCCAAGCTGGTGGACGGCGTGGTGTGGGACGGCAAGGAGCCGAAGAAGTACGCCGACGGCTTCAAGGTGAAGGCCTGACGGCCCCTGCCGACGCCGCCCCGCGCCCCCACCGCCCTCTTGCCAACGCACCCGGAGCCCACCATGGTCAGTGCCGTCTTCCATTCGCCCCGCGACCCCGCGCCTGCGGCCGCAGCCCCCGCTGCAACTGCCGCATCGCCCGCTATCGCAAACATAGCTGCCAGCGCTTACCCAGTAAGCTCCAAAGGCCAAAATGACTCTCAGTTTGCGGTCGCCCCGTCCAAGCCGCCGCGCGACTGGGCCGCGCTCTCGCGCAGCTTCTGGCTGGCCGTGCTGCCGCCGCTGTGCGGCCTGGGCCTGCTGATCGGCGTGTGGGCCATCGTCTCGGCCACCACCGGCCAGAGCATTCCCGGCCCGGTCGAGACCTGGGCACAGGCCGTGGAGATCTTCAGCAACCCGTTCTACCGCAACGGCCCCAACGACCAGGGCGTGGGCTGGAACGTGCTCATGAGCCTGGAGCGCGTGGCCGTGGGCTTCGGGCTGGCGGCGGTGGTGGGCATTCCGGCGGGCTTCGTGATCGGCCGGTTCGCCTTCCTGTCGCGCATGTTCAACCCGCTCATCAGCCTGCTGCGCCCCGTGTCGCCGCTGGCCTGGCTGCCCATCGGCCTGCTGGTGTTCAAGGGCGCCAACCCGGCCGCCATCTGGACCATCTTCATCTGCTCGATCTGGCCCATGGTCATCAACACCGCCGTAGGCGTGCAGCGCGTGCCGCAGGACTACATGAACGTGGCCCGCGTGCTCAACCTCTCCGAATGGAAGATCGCCACCACCATCCTGTTCCCCGCCGTGCTGCCCTACATGCTGACCGGCGTGCGCCTGGCCGTGGGCACGGCATGGCTGGTGATCGTGGCGGCCGAGATGCTGACCGGCGGCGTGGGCATCGGCTTCTGGGTGTGGGACGAGTGGAACAACCTCAACGTCAAGAACATCCTGATCGCGATCTTCGTCATCGGCATCGTCGGGCTGCTGCTCGAATGGGCCCTCGTCAAGCTGGCCACGGCCTTCACATTCGAAGAGGTGAAATCATGAGCACTGCACCCAAGTTCATCGAAGTCCAGGGCGTCGCCCAGACCTTCAAGACCACCAAGGGCCTGTTTCCCGCCCTGCGCGACATCCACCTCACCATCGCCAAGGGTGAGTTCGTGGCCCTCATCGGCCACTCGGGCTGCGGCAAGAGCACGCTGCTGAACCTGATCGCAGGGCTTACCGTACCCACCTCGGGCGTGCTGATCTGCGCCAACAAGGAGATCACCGGCCCCGGGCCGGAGCGCGCGGTGGTCTTCCAGAACCACTCGCTGCTGCCCTGGCTCACCTGTTTCGACAACGTGTACCTGGCCGTGGAACGCGTCTTCGGCCGGCGCGAAACCAAGCCCCAGCTGCGCACGCGCACCGACGCAGCCCTGGCCCTGGTCGGCCTCACCCACGCCGCGCAGAAGCGCCCCGGCGAGATCTCGGGCGGCATGAAGCAGCGGGTGGGCATCGCCCGCGCCCTGTCGATGGAACCGCAGGTGCTGCTCATGGACGAGCCCTTCGGCGCGCTGGATGCCCTCACCCGCGCCAAGCTGCAGGACGAGCTGCTGGAGATCGTTGCGCGCACGCAAAGCACCGTGGTGATGGTCACGCACGATGTGGACGAAGCGGTGCTGCTGTCCGACAAGATCGTGATGATGACCAACGGCCCCGCCGCCACCATCGGCGAGGTCCTGGATGTCGGCATTGCCCGCCCGCGCAACCGCGTGCAGCTGGCCGAAGACCCGCGCTACCTGCAGTGCCGCAAGGCCGTGATCGACTTCCTGTACACGCGCAAGGGGCACGTCGAGAAGGCCGCCTGACCCGGCTGCGCCCGGGCGGATGGAGGCACGGCAGCGCCAACACCGGGTGCCAGCCCACGGCGCACGCCCTTCGCACCCCCGGTCTGCCGGGGCCGCCTGGCGCCGGGGCTTCGTCAAGGGCCGTGAAAGGCCGTGACACGGGGCAGCGGGTCAGCGCCCTGTCACCGGCCGCCGCCCGTGATGTACTGCTCCATCTGCTCGATGATGAACTGCTGCTCCGACATGATGTTCTTCACCAGGTCGCCGATGGACAGCAGCCCCACGAGCTGGCCGTCTTCGACCACCGGGAGGTGGCGCAGGCGGTTCTCGGTCATCAGCGCCATGCACTGCTCGCTGCTCTGCGCGGGCCGCACGAAGCGCACGGCGCGCGTCATCACGTCGCCCACCGGCGTATCGCCCGACGAACGCCCTTGCAGCGCCACTTTGCGAGCATAGTCGCGCTCGGTGAAGATGCCGGCGATCTGGTCGCCCTGCAGCACAAGCAGCGCGCCGATGCCCTTATCGGCCATCAGCCGCAAGGCCGTCAGCACGGTGTCCTGCGGCCCCACGGAAAAGACCTGCGCATGGGGTTTGGTCTTGAGAATCTCGGCAACTGTGGTCATGGCACCTCCCGGGCGGTTGAATGGACAGCGGGCCGCTCCGGCCCGCGCCGCACCTGCCCCGCATCCCCTTCTGTCGGTCTCTGATGGCAGGGCAGACGGCACGGCAGCGGCGAAGCGCGGCACGGCCCCAAGCGAGCAGGCCCGCCGGCACAGTGTCCGCCGAACCCGGGCGTTTGCGCAACCGCCCGCCTGGCCCGGAACGCCCCTGCCCTGCGGTGGGGGTTTCCTCTTGTTGCAAAGACCGGGCGCCGCCCGTTCACGAGTCGCTCACCGCCACACCGCGGCCGGAACCGCACCGCTGCATGTCGGACGCGCGAGGCTCAGGCGCTCCCGACGGAAGGCTGCGCGCTGCCTGTGTGGCTGGCGGTCTTCATCGATTTGCGCAGGGCCACCGCGTCGGGCACTGGGGCCCTGGCCCCGCCGTCGATGCGGAACACCTGGACCGTTTCGGTCACGGTCTGCGCCTGGGCCTGCAGTTGCAGGGCCAGGCCGGCGCTGTGCTCCACCAGGGCCGCGTTCTGCTGCGTGATGGTGTCCAGGTGCGCCACGGCGGTGTTTACCTGCGAGATGCCGGTCAGCTGCTCGTTGGCTGCACTGTGGATCTCGCCGATGAGCACGCCCACGTTGCGCACCAGTTCCAGCGACTCGGCCATGGTGGCCTGCGCGCCGTCGGTCTTGCGGTGCCCATCCTGCACCTTGGCGGCCGAGTCGTCGATGAGCGCGCGGATCTCCTTGGCCGCGTTCAACGTGCGGTGCGACAGGCTGCGCACCTCGGTGGCCACCACGGCGAAGCCCCGGCCCTGCTCGCCCGCACGGGCCGCTTCCACTGCGGCGTTCAGCGCCAGGATGTTGGTCTGGAAGGCGATGGAGTCGATCAGCTGCGTGATCTCGCCGATGCGCCCCGACGCCGCCTGGATCTGCTGCATGGTGGCGGCAACGCTGTTCACCGCGTCGCTGGTGCGCTCGGCCACATCGGTGGCCCGGGTGGCGAGTTGGGTGGCCTGGCGGGCGGACTCGGCCGTGAGCTTGACGGTGCCGGTGATCTCCTCCATCGAGGCCGCGGTCTGCTCCAGGTTGCTGGCCTGGGTCTCGGTGCGGGCCGACAGGTCGCGGTTGCCGGTAGCGATCTCCTGGGTGGCCGCGCGCATCTTTTCGCTTTCCTGGCGCGCATCGCGCACGATGGACAGCAGGTTCACGTTCAGCTGGCTCAAGGCTTTCTGCAGGTCGCCCACCACGTCCGCCCGCGTCACGCCCAGCGCCTGGGTCAGGTCGCCCGCGGCCATGCGGTTGGCGGCCAGCACCATCTGGCGCAGCGGCAGCACTGCCGAACGGTAGACATAGCCGGTGGCGAGCAGCGTCACGCAGGCCACGGCGATCCAGGCCGCCACGGCAGCGAGCGTGCCGGCACTGCCGCCGGCCCAGGCAGCCAGCAGCGCGGCGGCAAAGACCGCGCCGAATCCCAGCGCCACCTTGCCGCCCAACCCCACGCTCAACAGCTCGGCCAGCTGCCCCGCCGCCGTGCGCCGCACCACGCGCCCGGCACGCAGCACGTGGACCGGCCGCCCGGCCTCCTTCTCGGCCCGCATGCGGGCGTACAGCGCGTCCGAGGCCTGGATCTGTGCGCGCGTGGCCTCGGTACGCACCGACATGTAGCCGACCGGTCGGCCCGCCTCCATCAGCGGCGTGACGTTGGCCATCACCCAGTAGAAATCGCCATTCTTGCGCCGGTTCTTCACGGCCGCGGACCACGGCAGGCCGCTGGAAATGGTGTCCCACATGTCCCGGAACGCCTCTTCCGGCATGTCGGGATGGCGGATCATGTTGTGCGGCTGGCCGAGCAGGTCTTCGCGCTCGTAGCCGCTCACCTCGATGAACATGGGATTGCAGTAGATGATGCGCCCCTTGAGGTCGGTGGTGGACACGAGCGTCTCACCCTGGGGGAAAGCATATTCCTGCGTGCTGACGGGAAGATTCACGCGCATAGGGGAGAGCCTTTCGATCTGTCCAGGGGCCTGAGGCGGGCGGCAGCCCGCGGCGGAGGTCGGCGAATGCGTTACACCATGTTATGACAAGGGACTTCTGTTGCAAACAGGATTTTTGCGAACAGCCGCTGCGCCGGATCGCTGGCCCGCCAAGACCGGGCGCCTGGGGACTGTTGCGCCTTACTTCGACGCCCAAGATCGCCCTGACGTCTCGCTGACATAGGGGGGCGCCCGGCCGCCTATCCAGGGAATCGGTTCAGAGCTCCAGGCGAAAGCCGACGCCGTAGACCGCTCGGATGGGATCGCAATGCGGGTCGACCTGCTCCAGCTTGCGGCGCAGGTTGCGGATGTGGCTGTCCACCACCCGGTCGGAGACCACGCGGTGATCGTCGTGCAGGCGGGTGAGCAGCACATCGCGCGAGAACACATGGCCGGGCATGGCGGCCAAGGTCTTGAGCAGCCTGAACTCCACCGGCGTCAGGTCCAGCAGCACGCCCTGGAAGTAGGCGCGGTAGCTTTCCACATCCACCCGCAGCACGGGCACCACCGGGCCCGGCGCCGGAGCGCGGCGGCTGCGGCGCAGGATGGCCTTGACCCGGGCGACGATCTCGCGCGGGCTGAACGGGGTCTTGCAGATGTAGTCGTCGGCGCCGCACTCCAGACCGGCCAGGCGGTCGGCCTCTTCCACGCGTGCCGTGAGCATGACGACGGGCACGTCGCTGAAGCCGCGGATCTCTCGACACAGCTCCAGGCCGTCTCGGCCGGGTAGCATGACATCCAGCAGCACTAGGTCGGGCGCCTGTTCTCGTACGAAGGGCACGACGGCGGTGCCATCGGTCAGGCCATGGGCTTGGTAGCCCGCGGCCTTGAGGTAGTCCATGACCAGCGCAGCGAGTTTGGGCTCGTCTTCCACGACGAGGATGCGTGCGGCCGGCATCGCGGCGGTGGAGGTGGAGGTGGTCTCCGTCATGGATCGGCCCCTGGCAACGGCTGCGGCGGCAACACCGGAAAGTGCATGGCCACGCCCAGGCCGCCCAGCGGCGAGGGCCCGGCCTCGATCCGGCCGTGGTGAGCCTCGACGATGCGGCGGCTGATGGACAGGCCCAGTCCGGCCCCGCCGCTGGCGCGGCTGCGCGAGGCCTCGACCCGGTAGAAGCGGTCAAAAAGCCGCGGCAGATGCTCGGCCGCCACGCCAGGCGGCGAGTCGGAGAAACGCACGACGATCCAGTCGCCCTCGCGCTGGGCCTCGATGCGCAGCGTGCCGCCCCGGTCCGTGTAGCGCACGGCGTTCTCCAGCAGGTTGCCGAACAGCTGGTGCAGTCGCCGCGCATCGCCCGACATCACCAGCGCCTGGGCCGCAAGCCGCATCTCCAGCGCGACTCCGGCCTCGGCCAGGCGCGGCCGGAAGGTCGCCGCGCTGGCCTGCAGCAGCTCAGCGACGTCCAGCGGCGTGTGCAGGTAGGTCATTGCGCCAGCCTCGGCCAGTGACAGGTCGTACAGGTCGCTCACCAGCTTGTTGAGCGTGGCCACCTCGGCCTGCAGCGACTGGATGGAGGCCCGGGTGAGCGGGCGTACCCCGTCCTCCATGGCCTCCAGCTCGCCGTTGAGCACGCCCAGGGGCGTGCGCAGTTCGTGCGAGATGTCGGCCATGAAGTCACGCCGCATCTGCTCGTTGCGCTCCAGTGCCAGTGCCAGGCGATTGAAGTCGCTGGCGAGCTGGCCCACCTCGTCGCGCGAGGGCACCTCCACGCGGATGGCATAGTCGCCCGCCGCCAGGCGGTGCGTGGCCGCCGCCACTTGGCGCAGGGGCCGCAGCAGGGTGCGCGCCGCCCACAGCGCGATCAGCGCAGCCAGCACCACCGAAACCGCGCCCATGGTCCAGCTGGCGCGGTACTGGCTGCGCTCGAAGCGCACGTCGCCCGCGGCGCTCACGCTCTCGAACGGCATGGTGGTGATCCAACCGACGACACGCCCTTGCACCTCCAGGGGCCAGCGGTGGGCCGAAGGGCGGAAGTCGGCATAGCCCACGACGAACTGCTGGTCGGCGTCCAGCAGCGTGGAGCGCAGTCCCGCCCCGGTCAGGTCAGAAGCCAGCGGCGTGGCGCTGGGGGGGGCGCCATCGGCCGGCCCCACGGCAGCAGCCTGGCGCAGCAGCTTGAACCAGCGGGAGCGGTCGTTGCGCAGGAAGTCCCAACTCGCGCCGTTCTCCAGATAGGCTTCGACGAAGCGCGGCCGGGCGGACTGCAGCCGCTCGGCGGCCAGTTCGTTCAGGTAGCCGAGGAAGCCCCGGCTGAAGCTCCACTGCGCGGCCACGCCCATGGCCACCACCACGAAGACGGCGGTGGTCAGCACGGCCAGGAAGAGCTTGGCCGTGATACCGGGTTTGATGCGATGCCAGAACGAGGACACAGGGGACACAATCGGTGCGCGCCAGCCTGGCACACCCTGTGCAAGGCCGTCCGGCAGCGGAATGCGCCGGTCGCGCCGTCTTATTACATCACCCGCGTCGCGCTGCACGCGCCATGGCCCAGGCCGGCCAGGGGACCTCCCATGTTTCTTCAAGATTCAGGCCCAGAATGTTCGCCATAACAAGGATCGCGCCCGCACATGAATCCCACCCGCTGTGACCGCCTGCCCCTGAACCGCCCTGCCTTGACGCCTTCCTGCCCGACCACTGTTCCCCCCGGCCGCAGCCGCACCGGCCTGCGCCTGGCAGCCGCCGCGCTGCTCGCCCTGGCCGCCGCGGCCTGTTCAGACAAGTCAGCCCAGCAGCCGGCGCCGCGCGCGCCCGCCACCGTGGGCATGGTCACACTGCAGCCGGAGCGGCAGACCGTCACGACCGAGCTGCCGGGCCGCACCAGTGCGTTCCTCACCGCGGAAATCCGTCCCCAGGTGGGCGGCATCGTGCAGAAGCGCCTGTTCACCGAGGGGGCCGACGTCAAGGCCGAACAGGTGCTCTACCAGATCGACCCGGCCAGCTTCCAGGTGGCCCTGGCCAGCGCCGAGGCGGCGCTGGAAAAGGCGCGCGCCACCCTGGGCACCACCGAAACGAATGCCCGCCGCAACGCCGAGCTGGTGAAGATCGATGCCATCAGCCGCCAGGTCTTCGACGAGAGCCAGGCCGCCGCCGTGCAGGCGCGCTCCGATGTGGCCGTGGCCCGCGCCAACCTCGACACGGCGCGCATCAACCTCGGCTACACCGCCATCAAGGCGCCCATCAGCGGCCGCTCCTCCACCTCCACCGTCACGCCCGGCGCGCTGGTCACCGCCAACCAGACGACCGCCCTGACCACCATCACGCAGAACGATCCGCTGTACGTGGACGTGACCCAGTCCAGCACCGAGGTGCTGCGGCTCAAGAACGAGATGGCCCGCGGCCGCTTCCAGCGCGTGGGCAATGCCGAGGCGCGCATCACGATCAAGCTCGAGGATGGCAGCGACTATGCCCACCCCGGCCGGCTCCAGTTCAGCGGCGTCAGCGTGAACCCCACCACCGGCGCCATCACGCTGCGCGCGATCGTGCCCAACCCCGATGGCCTGCTGATGCCGGGCATGTACGTGCGCGCCGTGCTGCAGGCCGGAGTGAACGAACAGACACTGCTGGTGCCCCAGCAGTCCGTCACCCGCGACGCGGCAGGCAACCCCAGCGTGCTGCTGGTCACGGCCGACGGCAACAAGCTCGAGCGCCGCCGCATCACCACGGGCGCCGCCGTGGGCAGCCGCTGGGAGGTCGTCTCGGGCCTGGCCGCGGGCGACCGCGTGCTGGTGGACGGCGCGCAGCGCGCCCGGGCGGGCGATACGGTCAACCCCGTGCCCTGGCAACCAGCCCCCAACAAGGCCGCCAACGGCAGTGCGGCCCCGTCGGGCGCGCCGGCAGCTGCGGCATCCGTCCCCGCTTCGGCCCCCGCCAGCGCTGCACGCTGAAGGGCCCGCGCCATGGCCCAGTTCTTCATCAACCGCCCCGTGTTCGCGTGGGTGCTGTCCATCGTCATCATGCTGGCGGGGGGCATGTCCATCTACACGCTGCCGCTGGAGCAGTATCCCGAGATCGCGCCGCCGCGCGTGACGCTCAACACCACCTACACCGGCGCCTCGGCCGAGACGGTGGAAAACTCCGTCACGCAGGTGATCGAGCAGCAGCTCAAGGGCCTGGACCGGCTGCTCTACATGAGCTCCACCAGCGACTCCGCCGGCCGCTCGCGCACGACCCTCACCTTCGCCCCCGGCGCCAACATCGACGTGGCCCAGGTGCAGGCGCAGAACAAGCTGCAGGGCGCCGTCAACCGGCTGCCCGACGCGGTGAAGAGCCGCGGCGTGTTCGTCAACAAGGGCGGGCAGGACTACCTGGTGACCTATGTGTTCACCTCGCCCGACCCGAGCGTGTCGCAGGTGACCATCGGCGACTACCTCACCAGCAACGTGGTGGACGTGATCGCCCGCGTGGACGGCGTGGGCGACGTGACGGTGTTCGGTACCAACTACGCCATGCGCATCTGGATGGACCCGGCCAAGCTCGAGAAATATGCGCTGATGCCCACCGACCTGACGACGGCGCTCAATGCCCAGAACGTGCAGGTCTCCGCCGGCCAGCTCGGCCAGTTGCCCGCCGTGGGCAACCAGATGCTGAACGCCACGATCACCGCCCGCACGAAGCTGCAGACGCCCCAGGAGTTCCGCAACATCGTGCTCAAGTCGGCCACGGATGGCTCCGTGGTCACCATGGGCGACGTGGCCACCGTGGCACTCGATGCCGACAGCCTCACCGTCCGCTCCATCCTCAACGGCCAGCCCGGGGCCGGCCTGGGCATCGTTCTGGCCGATGGCGCCAACGCCATGGAAGTGGCCGACAACGTCGCCAAGAAGATCGCCGAGCTGGCCCCCTTCTTCCCCGACGGCATCACCGGCTTCGTCAGCTCGGACTCCACCCCGTTCGTGCGCTCCTCGATCGAGGAAGTGGTGAAAACGCTGGTGGAGGCCATGCTGCTCGTCACGCTGGTGATGTTCATCTTCCTGCAGAACCTCCGCGCCACGCTGATCCCCGCCATCGCGGTGCCGGTGGTGCTGCTCGGCACCTTCGGCGTGCTGTCGGCCATGGGCTACTCGATCAACATGCTGACCATGTTCGCCATGGTGCTGGCCATCGGCCTGCTGGTGGACGATGCCATCGTGGTGGTGGAGAACGTCGAGCGCGTGATGAACGAGGAAGGTCTGTCGGCCAAGGAGGCCACGCGCAAATCCATGGCCGAGATCACGCCGGCGCTGGTGGGCATCGGGCTCACGCTGTCGGCGGTGTTCGTGCCCATGGCGTTCTTCGGCGGCTCCGTGGGGGTGATCTACCGCCAGTTCTCGGTGACCATCGTCGCGGCCATGGCGCTGTCGGTGTTCGTGGCGCTCACGCTCACGCCCGCGCTGTGCGCCACGCTGCTCAAGCCCACGCCCCACCACCGGCACGACGCCGCACCGCGCGCGGGCGTGCTGGGCTGGGTGGACCGGTTCTTCCACTGGTTCAACCACCATTTCGACAAGAACGCGGGCCGCTACCAGAGCACGGTGGGCAAGCTGCTCAAGCGCACAGGGCGCATGGGAGTCCTCTTCGCCGTCATCGTGGGCGCCGTGGCCTTCATGTTCCACCGCCTGCCCACCTCGTTCCTGCCGAACGAGGACCAGGGCTTCGTGCGCGCCATCGTCACTTTGCCCTCCGGCGCCACCGACAAGCGCCTGATGGAGGTGATGGACCAGCTGCGCCTCTATTTCGAAGGCGTGCCCGAAGTGGTCAGCGTGAATGCCATCCTCGGCAACAACGGCAACCAGAGCTCGGGGTCGGTCTTCATCCGGCTCAAGCCGTGGGCGGACCGCCCGCTGCGCAGCCAGTCGGCCGAAGCGATCGCGAGCAAGGCCACCAAGGACCTCACCCGCATCCGCGACGCACGCATCTTCGTCACCCTGCCCCCCGCCGTGCGCGGGCTGGGCTCCAACGCGGGCATCAACTTCGTGCTAAAGGACCTGAACGGTCTGGGACACGATGCGCTGGTGAAGGCCAAGGACGACTTCATCGCCGCCACGCGTAACAAGCCGCAGCTGACCAACGTGCGCACCACCAATTTCGACGACACGGCCGAGCTGCGCGTGGTGGTGGACGACCGCAAGGCCTCCGCGCTGGGCCTGTCGCTGGCCGACGTGAACAGCACGCTGTCGAGCGCGATGGGCGGCAGCTACGTGAACGACTTCATCCACCAGGGCCGCGTCAAGCGTGTGTACATCCAGGGCGATGCGCCCTACCGCATGCTGCCGCAGGACATCGCGCAATGGTCGGTGCGCAACAAGAACGGCGAGATGGTGCGCTTCTCGGCCTTCTCCACCGTCACCTGGGCCAGCGGATCGCCGCAGCTCATGCGCTACAACGGCAGCCCTGCGCTGGAGATGGAGGCCGAAACACCCCAAGGCACCAGCTCGGGTGCGGCCATGGCGGCGGTGGAAGAGATCATGAAGACCATGCCGGCAGGCATCGGCATCGAATGGACCGGTGCCTCGCTGCAGGAGCGCCAGTCGGGCTCGCAGGCACCGCTGCTGTACGCCATCTCCATCCTGTTCGTGTTCCTGTGCCTGGCCGCGCTGTACGAGAGCTGGAGCGTGCCGGTGTCGGTGATGCTGGCCGTGCCGCTGGGCGTGATCGGCGCGCTGGTGGCCACCTACACGCGCGGCATGGCCAACGACGTCTACTTCCAGGTGGGCCTGCTCACCACCGTGGGGCTGGCGTCGAAGAACGCCATCCTGATCGTCGAGTTCGCCGTGCAGCTGCAGGAGCGCGGCATACAGTTGGTCGACGCCACGCTGCAGGCCGTGCGCATGCGGCTGCGACCCATTCTGATGACCTCACTGGCCTTCGGCTTCGGCGTGCTGCCGCTGGCCATCGGCACGGGCGCGGGCGCCGGCGGGCGCCAGGCCATCGGCACCTCGGTGCTGGGCGGCATGGTGTTCTCCACGCTGCTGGGCATCTTCTTCGTGCCGGTGTTCTTCCTGATCGTGCGCCGGCTGTTCGACCGCGGCGCCCGCAGCGACCACAGCGGCGGTGCGAACGGCCATCCGCCGCCCGCCCCGGCCTCGCACCCACCCGCACCGGAGGGCTCGGCATGAGCGCCCCCACCGTGAACCCTTCCGTTTCCGCCCCTGCCCGCTATCGCACGCTGCTGCTGGCGCCGGCCCTCGCGCTGGCCGGCTGCATGTCGCTGGCGCCGGACTACCAGGCGCCCGCCCTGCCCGTGCCGCCTACGCTGCCGGCAACGCCATCGTCCGCACCGGCACCCACGGATGCGGCCGCCCTGTCCGTGGCCGAAGGCCCCATCGCCTGGCGCGACTTCGTGCAGGAGCCGCGGCTGCGCGCGCTGATCGCGCTCTCGCTGGAGAGCAACCGCGACCTGCGCGTGGCCGTGCTCGCCATCGAACGCGGCCGGGCGCAGTACGGCGTGAGCCGGGCGGATCTGCTGCCGAGCGTGAACGCCACCGGCGCCGGCTCGCGCAGCCGCACGGCGGACGACCTGACTGCCGCGGGCCGCTCCAACACCGGCAGCCAGTACAACGCACAACTGGGCTTCACCAGCTACGAGATCGACTTCTGGGGCCGCGTGCGCAACCTGAACGAGGCCGCGCTGCAGGAGTTCTTGCGCGCCGCGGACAGCCGCCGTGCCGTGCAGCTGGGCCTGGTGACCGACGTGGCCAACGCCTGGCTCACGCTGGACGCCGACGCCCGGCGGCTGCAGCTGGCGCGCGAGACGCTGCGCACCCGCCAGCAGTCGCTGGACCTCACCCGCCGCAGCTACGAGCTGGGCGCGACCTCCGGCCTCACGCTGGCGCAGACGCAGACCTCGGTGGACAGCGCCCGCGTGGACGTGGCCACCTTCAGCGCCCAGGTGGCACGCGACCGCAATGCCCTGCAGCTGCTGGCCGGCGCGCCCGTACCCGCGTCCCTGCTGCCGGCCAGCGTGGCCGCGCTGCAGGCGGCCGAGACCGCCGACACCCGCGATGCGCGGGCCGACAGTCCCGCGCTGGTGCCGCCCGCGCCCGCCACCGCCTTGCTCGCCGTGCCGGCGGAGCTGCCGTCCACCGTGCTGCTGCGCCGCCCCGACGTGGGCGCGGCCGAGCGCACGCTGCGCGGCAGCTATGCCAGCATCGGCGCGGCGCGCGCGGCGTTCTTTCCCAGCATCACGCTGACGGGGTCGGTGGGCACGGCCAGCGTTGCGCTGTCGGGCCTGTTCGACGGGGGCAATGGCACCTGGAGCTTTGCGCCGCAGATCCGCCTGCCGATCTTCGACGCCGGCCGCAACCAGGCCAACCTGCGCGTGGCCGAGGTGGCGCAGCAGACCGCCGTGGCGCAGTACGACAAGGCCATCCAGACCGCCTTCCGCGAGGTGGCCGACGCCCTGGCCGACCGCAGCACGGTGGACGAGCGGCTGGCGGCCCAGCGTTCGCTGCTCGATGCGACGCAGCGCGCGTTCGATATCTCGCAGGGCCGCTTCCGCCTGGGCGCCGACAGCTACCTGGCCGTGCTGGACGCGCAGCGCTCGCTGTACGCCGCGCAGCAGACGCTGATCACGCTGCAGCTGGCCGAGCAGGCCAACCGGATCACGCTGTACAAGGTGCTGGGCGGCCATTGGGCCGATGGCGCCGTGGACCGGGACGACGTGGGCCGTGCGCCGGCAGGTGGTGGAGCCGCTTCGGCGCCCTGAGAACGTGTTTACGATCTCCCAGGGGCCGCGCAGCGGCGTTTGCGGGAGGGGATGCAAAGCGCGGCGCGCAGTGGATAGCTCGGCTATCCACTGCGCGCCGCAACGCCGCAGACCGCCCGCAAACGCCACTGCCCGAAGGGTTGGAGCGAAATCGGGCGATTGAACGCCTCGAATGCTTGCATGGGTATGAGCCCGTGCGGCGCATCCGAGACATCCACTCATCCCGATTGCGCTCCAACGCGACCCCTGCGAGACCGTAAACACGTTCTGAGAGCGGCCCACCCCGCCCTGGCCCGCGCCGGGCCGGGCCAGGGGGCTGAGGGACCGCCAGCACCCCGGCCCCATTCCGCCTTCGGCCGCCCGCGCACGCACCAGGCTGGTGAATCGACCGCCCACAGCGGGCAACGGGGCCGGTGGGCCAAACCCATATCACTATTATTTTGATAGCTTCATGCGCTTTACCCATAAGCGCCAGCGGCCTATTTCACTCCAACCTTCCGCAGCACCATCCACTGGCACGGCCATTGCTTGAATCCGGGGGCGGCCACTGCAGGCCGCACGGCGCACCCTCTCCAACGGCGGAGCGGGCCGCCAGGACGAAGGCGTCCCCACGTGCGTGCCAGGCCCAGCCCGGCGCGCCGTGCGGACGCCTTTTTTTCGTGGGTACCGGGCCGCATGGCCCGCTGGGCGGAGGGTGACGGCAATGGCAAGCAAACGACTGCGGCTGGTGATGGTGGGCAACGGCATGGCCGGCGTGCGCACGCTGGAGGAACTGCTGAAGATCGCGCCCGGGCTGTACGACATCACCGTCTTCGGCGCCGAGCCGCACCCCAACTACAACCGCATCCTGCTGTCGCCGGTGCTGGCCGGCGAGCAGACGCTGGACGACATCGTGCTCAACGGCTGGGAGTGGTATGCGCAGCACGGCATCACGCTGCATGCCGGCTGCCAGGTGCACACGGTGGACCGCGCGCGCCGCGTGGTGCACGGCACCGACGCGGCGGGCCAGGCCATCGAGACGCCCTATGACCGGCTCATTCTCGCCACCGGATCCGACCCGTTCATCCTGCCCGTACCGGGCCGCGCCCTGGAAGGCGTACTGGCTTACCGCGACATCGCCGACACGCAGGCCATGATCGATGCGGCCGCCCGCTACCGCGAGGCCGTGGTGATCGGCGGTGGGCTGTTGGGGCTGGAGGCCGCCAGCGGCCTGATGCAGCGTGGCATGCAGGTCACCGTGGTGCATGCCGGCGGCTGGCTGCTCGACCGCCAGCTCGACGCCGCAGCGGGCGCGCTGCTGCAGCGCTCGCTGGAGCAGCGCGGCATGCGGTTTCAACTGGAAGGCCAAACGGAGGCACTGGTCGGCGACGGCGACGCCGCGGACACGGGCCGCGTGCGCGCCGTGCGCCTGCAGGACGGCACCGAGCTGCCCGCGCAGCTGGTGGTGATGGCCGTAGGCATCCGCCCCCGCACCGCGCTGGCCCGGCAAATGCGCCTGCACGTGGAGCGCGGCATCGTCGTCAACGACACGCTGCAGACCGTGACCGACCCGCGCATCTACGCCGTGGGCGAATGCGCCCAGCACCGCGGCATCGCCTACGGGCTGGTGGCGCCGCTGTTCGAGCAGGGCCGCGTGCTGGCCAGCCACCTGGCCGAATGGGGCATCGGCCGCTACCAGGGTTCGCGCCTGTCGGCCAAGCTCAAGGTGACGGGCATCGACCTGTTCTCCGCCGGCAACGTGCAGGGTGGCGACGGCACCGAGGAGATCGTCGTGCGCGACCCGGCCGGCGGCGTCTACAAGAAGCTGGTGCTGCAGGACGGGCGCCTGGTAGGCGCCTGCCTGTACGGCGACACGGCCGACGGCAGCTGGTACTTCCGCCTGCTGCGCGAGGGACTGGCCGTGGAAGGCCTGCGCGAGCAGCTGATGTTCGGCGAGCCGCCCACCCCGGCCGGCACGGCCCTGCAGCCAGCGGCCCGGGAGGCCGCATGAACCACGACGCCACCTCCTGCCGCCCGGCGGCACAACGCCGCGCCTGGCTGGCGCAGGCCGGCGCCCTCGCCTGCGGCCTGGCGCTGCCGGCCACCGCCGCCCGCGCCCAGGTCAGCGACCTGAACGATGCCATCAACAAGGCCGGCCGACAGCGCATGCTGAGCCAGCGCATGGGCAAGGCCTGGCTGGCGCTGGCCCATGGGGTGGAGACGGCCGGCGCGCGCCAGGTGCTGAAGCGCTCCATCGCCCTGTTCGAGCGCCAGCTCGACGAGCTGCAGGCCTTTGCCCCGCGCCCGGACATCCGCGCCACCTATGCCGAGCTGGGCACGGCCTGGGCCCGCTACCAGGCCGCGCTCACCCGGGGCGCCCCCGCCGCGGCCGACGCCGCGGCGCTGCTGCAGGCCGACGCGCGCGTGCTGTCCCTGGCGCACCAAGGCACCGTGCAGTACGAAGCGGAGCAGGCCCAGCCGGTGGGCCGGCTGGTGAACATCGCCGGCCGCCAGCGCATGCTGAGCCAGCGCATGGCCAAGTTCTGCCTGGCGGCTGCGCTGGGCGTGGACGCCGCCGCCGCGCAGGCCGAGATCGCGCAGGCACGCACCGAGTTCCTGCAGGCCATGCAGACGCTGCGCCAGGCGCCCCAGGCCACCGACCGCATCCGCGGCGCGCTGCAGATGGCTGACGCGCAGTGGGTGTTCTTCGACGCCGCGCTGGGCCGGCTGCAGGGCGGCGACGGCCCGCGCGGCATGGGCACCCGTGCGCTGTCGGAAGTGTTCGTCGCCAGCGAACACCTGCTCACGGTGATGGACCAGGTCACCGGGCTGTACGCCGCCGTGAAGGCGTAGCGGAATAGCTACACATTGAATAGCTGGATGCGCTTTCTGGACAAGCGCTACAGGCCGAAAACACCATAAACCCCGCCATGCAAGAAACCCGTTCCACCTGCCCCTACTGCGGCGTCGGCTGCGGCGTTCTCATCGCCACGGAAGGCACGCAGATCACCGGCGTGCGCGGCGACCCGGAGCACCCGGCCAACTTCGGGCGGCTGTGCACCAAGGGCTCCACGCTGCACCTCACCGCCACGCAGCAGGTCACGCTGCAGACCCGCCTGCTGCAGCCGCAGTGGCGCACGGCACGCGGCCAGGCGCCCCAGCCCATGGATTGGGACACGGGCCCTGGACACAGCGGCGCAGCGCTTCGCCGACACCATCGCCCGCCACGGCCCCGACGCCGTGGGCTTCTACCTGTCGGGCCAGTTGCTGACCGAGGACTACTACGCCTTCAACAAGCTGGCCAAGGGCCTGATCGGCACCAACAACATCGACACCAACTCGCGCCTGTGCATGAGCAGCGCCGTGGCCGGCTACAAGGCCACGCTGGGCGCCGACGCGCCGCCCGCCTGCTACGACGACGTGAACCACGCGCAGTGCCTGTTCATCGTGGGCAGCAACACGGCCTGGGCGCACCCCATCCTGTTTCGCCGCATCGAGGACGCGCGGGCCGCCAACCCCCAGCTGAAGATCGTCGTGGCCGACCCGCGCCGCACGGACACCGCCGCTATGGCCGACCTGTTCCTGCCGCTGCTGCCCGGCAGCGACGTGATGCTGTTCCACGCCATGCTGCACGTGATGCTGCGCGAGGGCTGGGTGGACCGCGGCTACATCGCACGCCACACGCAGGGCTTCGACGCACTGGAGGCCCTGGTGGCCGACTGCACGCCCGCGCGCGCCGCGGCGGTGTGCGGCCTGCCGGCGGAGGACATCGTTACCGCGGCGCGGTGGTTCGCCGGCGTGGACGGCAGCGCAAACGGTGGCGGCGCTGCCCGTGCTCCCGCGCTCAGCCTGTACTGCCAGGGCCTGAACCAGAGCACCAGCGGCACCGCCAAGAACGCCGCGCTCATCAACCTGCACCTGGCCACGGGGCAGATCGGCCGACCCGGCGCCGGGCCGTTCTCGCTCACCGGCCAGCCCAATGCCATGGGCGGACGCGAGGTGGGTGGCATGGCCAACCTGCTGTCGGGCCACCGCGACCTGGGCAACGCACAGCACCGCGCCGAGGTGGCCGCGCTCTGGGGCGTGGCCGACGTGCCCGCCCGCCCGGGCAAGACGGCGGTGGAGATGTTCCAGGCCGCGGCCGACGGCGAGATCAAGGCGCTGTGGATCGCCTGCACCAACCCCGCGCAGAGCCTGCCCGACCAGGCCACCGTGCGCCGCGCGCTGGAACGTGCCGAGTTCGTCGTCGTGCAGGAGGCCTTCGCCACCACCGCCACGGCGCAGTACGCCGATCTGCTGCTGCCGGCCACCAGCTGGGGCGAAAAGACCGGCACCGTCACCAACAGCGAGCGCCGCATCTCCCGCGTGCGCCCCGCCGTGCCCGCGCCCGGGGCCGCACGCCACGACTGGGCGGCAGCGGTGGACTTCGCCCAGCGCCTGCAGGCCCGGCTGCGGGCCCCCGGTTCGGCCGACCTCTTCCCCTACCCGCTGGACGACGCAGAAGCCGGCGCCGAGGCCCTCTGGAACGAGCACCGCGCCAACACGCAGGGGCGCGACCTGGACATCACCGGCCTGTCGTGGCCGCTGCTGGAGGCGCGCGGCCCGCAGCAATGGCCCTGGCCCGCTGGACAGGCCCAGGGCACGGCGCGCCTGTACGCCGACGGCGTCTTCCCCACGTCCGACGGCCGCGCCCGCTTCGCGGCCCAGCCCTGGCAGCCCGTGGCCGAGCCCTGCGATGCGGACTATCCCTTCGCCCTCACCACCGGCCGCCTGCGCGACCAATGGCACGGCATGAGCCGCACCGGCACCCTGGGCCGGCTCTTCGGCCACGCGGCCGAACCCGCCGTGCAGCTGCATCCAGACGACATGGCCGCCCTGCGGGTGGCCGACGGCGATCTGGTGCGCCTGGACAGCCGCCGGGGCACCCTGGCCCTGCCGGTGCAGCCCGATGCCGGCGTGGCGCGCGGCCAGGCCTTCCTGCCCATGCACTGGGGCAGCGAATTCCTGATGGGCCGCGGCGCGGACGGCCGGCCTCTGGGCGGCGTCAACACGCTCACCAACCCGGCCTACTGCCCCGGCTCGCGCCAGCCCGAACTCAAGCACACCGCCGTGCGCATCGCCCGCGCGGGTGACTGGGCCTGGCACCTGCTGGCGCTGGCCTGGCTGCCTCAGGACAGCGCGCACACCACGCGCACGGCGTTGGCGGCGGTGCTGGCCGAGCTGCCCTACGCCCATTGCGTGCCCTTCGCCAACGCGGCCGGCCGCACCGGCGTGCTGCTGCGCGGAGCGGCCCCCAGCGCACCGACGTCTGGCCTGATCGAACGCATCGAAGGCCTGCTGGACCTGGCCGGCGAAGACACGCTGCGCTACGCCGACACCGCCCGCGGCCAGCACCGCGCCATGCGGCTGGCCGTGGACCCGGGCGGCCAGGCCACGCTGGAGGCCCTGCTGCTGGGCGGCGACGCCCGGGCCGGCGCCTGGCTGCGCACGCTGCTGCTGGACGCCCTGCCCGTGCAGAGCTACGGCCGCCTGCTGCTGCGCCCCGGCAGCGAGGCGCCGGTCGCGGTGGTATCGCGCGGCAAGCCGGTGTGCGTGTGCCTGGACGTGACCGACACCGCCATTGAAGCGCAGCTGGCGCAATGCCACGGCGACGATGCCGACCGGCTGGCCCAGCTGCAGGGCGCACTGCGCTGCGGCACGCAGTGCGGCTCGTGCGTGCCGCAGCTGCGGCGCATGGTGCGGCATTCGCTGTCCGCACAGCCCGCCTGACGCTTCTGCCGTCACGCTCCACCACACGGATATAACGGCTGGTTATCAAAGATCCGGGACAATATGCACCCTCTGTTTCCCGCTTCCCATTTCGCACATTGCCCATGGCCATCAGCCACTACCTGAAAGAGATCGGCCGCGGCGCGCGCGGCGCCAAGGCGCTCAGCCGCGAGCAGGCGGCCGACCTGTTCGGCCAGGTGCTCGACGGCCAGGTGACCGACCTGGAGATCGGCGCTTTCTGCATCGCCATGCGCATCAAGGGCGAGACGGCCGAAGAGATGTGCGGCTTTCTGGACGCAGTGCACGCCCGCATCGCGCGCGTGTCCGGCGGCGCGCCGGGCTGCCCGGTCATCGTGCTGCCCAGCTACAACGGCGCGCGCAAGCTGCCGGTGCTCACCCCACTGCTGGCCCTGCTGCTGGCCCGCGAAGGCCTGCCCGTGCTGCTGCACGGCATGCGCACCGAGGCCCGCCGCATTCTGGCGTCCGACGTGCTGGAAGCGCTTGGCGTGCCTGCGCTGGATGCTCCTCAGGCCATAGCACCCGGGCAGGTTGCGCACCTGCGCACCGAATTGCTGCATGCCGGCCTGGCACGCCTGCTGGCGGTGCGCGAGGTGGTGGGATTGCGCAATCCCGGGCACAGCGTGACCAAGCTGCTCAACCCGTGCGCGGGCCCGGCGCTGGTGGTCACCAGCTTCACGCATCCGGAGTACTTCGACATGCTCTGCAACACCTTCACCACGCTGCGGCTGAACGCCTTGCTCTCGCGCGGACTCGAAGGGGAAGTGGCCGCCGATCCGCGGCGCACGCCGCGCTACGACGCCTTCCTGCAGGGCACGCACCGCGTGGTGCAGGAGCAGCAGCCCGGCACCGCCGCAGACGTGCCCGGCCTGCCCACCGAGATCGACGTACAGACCACCGCCGCCTACACGCGCCGCGTGCTGGACGGCGACCTGCCCGTGCCGCCCGCGCTGGCCCGGCAGGTGGAACACATCTTGCAATTGAGCACGCAGACCACTGCGGAGACAACCCCATGAACGGCACCACCGACTCTCACTCCTCCACCCCGGGCACACCTGCCGGCAATGCACTGCGCGGCAGCTGCACGCTGGTGGGCGCCGGGCCGGGCGACCCGGAGCTGCTCACCATCAAGGCCCTGAAGGCCTTGCAGGCGGCCACCGTGCTGCTGGTCGATGACCTGGTGAGCGACGAGATCGTGGCGCTGGCCGCGCCAGGTGCGCGCGTCGTGCACGTGGGCAAACGCGGCGGATGCAAGAGCACGCCGCAGGCCTTCATCGAAAAGCTCATGGTCATGGCCGTGAACGAGGGCGAGAACGTCGTGCGCCTCAAGGGCGGCGACCCGTTCATCTTCGGCCGCGGCGGCGAGGAGGTCGAGCACCTGCGCGCGGCCGGCATCGAGGTCACGGTCATCAACGGCATCACCGCCGGGCTGGCCGGCATGACGCTGCTGGGCACGCCGCTCACGCACCGCGAGCACGCCCACGGCGTGGTCTTCGTCACCGGCCACGCCAAGCCCGGCGACGCCGGCACCGACTGGCGCCAGCTCGCGGCCACGGCCCGCGATGCCCGCCTGACGCTGGTGATCTACATGGGCGTGAGCAGCGCGGCGCACATCCAGCAGGAACTGCTCACCGGCCTGCCGCCCAGCACGCCGGTGGTGGTGATCCAGCACGTGAGCCTGCCGCACCAGCGCCATGCGCTCACCACGCTGGGCGAGCTGTGCCACACCATCGAGCGCGAGCAGTTGGGCAGCCCCTCGGTGATCGTGATCGGCGACGTGGTCCGCGGCGTGGCCGCGGCGCAGGCGCCCGGCGCCCTGCCGTTGATGAGGCACGCGGCGGGCTGACCCCGCCACCTCGGCACGCGGCTTGCAAGAGGCCAGGTACCGCCGCAGCGACTGCATCAGGAACCCCATGGCCACCCCACTCCGCACCAGCCCCATCTCCCTCGTGAACCTGGCCGCGCGGCAGCGCATGCTGTCGCAGCGCATGGTGCTGCAGACCATGCTCGCCACGCAGGGCAGCGAACCGCACCTGAAGGCCGCGCGCCAGTCCCTCGCCCTGTTCACGCAAAGCCAGGCCTCCCTGGTGGACACGCCCCGCACGCTGGATGCCGAGAGCGCCCAGGCGGTCCGCCAGGCCTACCACGGCCCTGCGGGTGTGGCGGCCACCATCGACGCCTTCGCCCGCCAGGTCGCCACCACGCTGGACCTGGCCGAACACCACAGCCCCCGCGCCGCAGCGGCCCTGGCCACGCTGGTGGAAAGCGTGGACGGCGCGCTGGAGGCCCTCAACACCGCCACCACCGCGTTCGACGTGTCCAGCAAGGCCCGTTCGGACGCGATGATGCAGGAGCTGAGCCACATCGTGGCTTCCATCCAGACCGTGGCGCGCGAGGCCAAGGTGGTGAGCTTCAACGCCCAGGTGATGGCCGCGCGGGCCGGCCAGCATGGGCGCGAATTCGCCGTGGTGGCCAATGTGCTGTCGGGCATCACGCATGAGATCGACAGCCTGTCCCTGCAGGCCGTGTCGCTGGCCGGGCGCAGCCGCGCAGCGGTCTGAACGCCAAGTCCGGGGCCAGGGCCCCGTCAGCCATCCAGGGAAGGGCTCAGGCCGCGGCCTGGCCGGCCGCCTCCAGCCGCACCTGCTCGAAACGCGCCGCCTGCTCCTTGCGCAGCTCCTTGCGCAGCAGCGCGGCCGCCCAGCGGCGGCGCTCGTCCGGCGTGGAGGGCGACAGCTGCGGCACGGCCGTCGGCTTGCGCGCCTCGTCCACGGCCACCATGGTGAAGAAGCAGCTGTTCACGTGCCGCACGATCTGCGTGCGGATCTCCTCGGCCACCACCTTGATGCCGACCTCCATCGACGAATGGCCGGTGTAGTTCACGCTGGCCAGGAAGGTCACCAGTTCGCCCACGTGGATGGGCTGCAGGAAGGTGACCTGGTCCACGCTGAGGGTGACGGCATAGCAGCCCGAATAGCGGGCCGCACAGGCGTAGGCCACCTGGTCGAGCAGCTTGAGCACGGCCCCGCCGTGCACGTTGCCCGAGAAGTTGGCCATGTCGGGAGACATCAGCACGGTCATGCTGAGCTGGTGCGCGGGAATATTCATTGTCATGCATCAATTTTAGGAGCGCCCGCCTGAGGTAGGCATGCTTGATGCTGCTTCGCTACACTCGCGCCTCATCTTTCCGCGGGATGGACCCACGCATGCTCGACAAACTCAACGAATTCACCGCCAGCCATGGCGAACTGCGCCCCGGCAAGGGCAAGATTTCCGGCGTGATCGCGCTCTCGCTGGGCATCCTGTGCTTTCTGGGGGTGCTGGCCTTCCACTTCCCGCAGTACCTGACCACGCCGGAGCTGCGCAAGGCCTACAACGTCGATGTGATCCGCATGATCATGCTCGCCGCGCTGGTCGTCGCGGGCGGGCTGTCGCTGGTCAACATCCTGTTCAACCGCTCGCGCTGGCTGTCCTCGGCCGCTTTCCTGCTCGTGGTGTCTTCCGCCATGCTGGGCGGCCACAAGGTGCCCGTGCACGACTTCGCCGACAACACGCCCTACATCGGGCTGGACTGGTTCATCCTGGACCTGCTGGGCAGCGCACTGATCTTCATCTTCATCGAGAAGCTGTTCGCCCACCGCAAAGACCAGCCCATCTTCCGCGCCGAATGGCAGTGCGACTTCCACCACTTCATCGTCAACCACATGGTGGTGGGCTTCGTGCTGCTGGCCACCAACCTGATGGTGCACAAGTTCTTCGGCTGGGCGGCCAACGACGGCATCCGCGGCTGGGTGCAGGGCCTGAACTTCTGGGTGGCGCTGTTCCTCATCATCCTGGTGGCCGATCTGGTGCAGTACTGGACGCACCGCGCCTACCACGAAGTGCCCACGCTCTGGCGCCTGCACGCCGTGCACCACAGCGTCAAAAGCATGGACTGGATGGCCGGCTCGCGCCAGCACATACTGGAGCTGCTCATCACCCGCACGCTGGTGCTCGCGCCCATCTACGTGCTGGGCTTCAGCAAGGAAGTGATCGATGCCTACATCGTCATCGTCGGCTTCCAGGCGGTGTTCAACCATGCCAACGTGAGCGTGCGCCTGGGCCCGCTGCGCTACCTGATCGTCACGCCCAACTTCCACCACTGGCACCACAGCCAGGACGACGCCGCGCTGGACCGCAACTACGCGGCGCACTTCGCCTTCCTCGACTACCTCTTCGGCACGGCCGTGAAGAGCGACGAGCTGTGGCCCAAGGACTATGGCGTGAAGGGCGACTACGTGCCCAACGGCTTCGTACAGCAGCTGAAGTTTCCGTTCACCTGGAAGGGCTGAGCGCCGCGGCGGACGGAATGCCGCCTCCCGTGCGCACGATCGCAGTTACGAACGATTGGCATTTAACGCTACCATCGCTCCCCTGAACCAGCCACGCCGTGCCCTCTCGTTGCAGCGCAGCCAGCCAGGTTGACCGCTTTCAACGCCCTGAGGAGCCACCCATGTCATCGCACAGCCTGCGCGGCCCGGCCGATCCGCCCCATCCGGCAAGCCGCTGGTATGCCAGCCACCACACCTGGCTGGTGGGCTGGCTGCACCGCAAGATCGGCTGCCCGCACGGCGCGGCCGACCTGGCGCAAGACACCTTCCTGCGGCTGCTGACTGCGCGGCCGATCGACCATGTGGCCGAGCCCCGGGCCTTCCTGACCACGGTCGCAAAGCGGGTGCTGTTCACCCACTGGCGCCGGCATGCGCTGGAGCAGGCGTATCTGCAGGCCCTGGCCGAACTGCCGCAGGCCACCGCGCCGTCGGTCGAAGACATGGCGTTGCTGCAAGAGGCGCTGCAGGCCATCGACCACCGCCTGAACGGCTTGCCGGGCAAGGTCCGGCAGGCGTTTCTGCTGCACCGCATCGACGAGATGACGCATGTGCAGATTGCCGCCGCCATGGGTGTGTCGGTGGCCAGCGTGGAGCGCTACGTGAAGCAGGCGTACCTGCACTGCTGCCGGCAGGACGGCGACGCCCACGCCCCATGAGCCCCCGCGTGCCCCCCGCCGCAGCCGACGACTGCATGGAAGCCGCCGTGGACTGGCAGGTGCGGCTGACCTCCGGCAACGCCTCGGCCGCCGACCGCGAAGCCCTCGCCCGCTGGCGCCAGGCCGATGCTCGCCACGAGGCCGCGTGGCAGCACGTGCAAGGGGTGCTGGCCGAGCCGGTGCGGCAGATCCACCGCATCGACCAGCACCACCCCGGGCAGTTGCCTGCCGTGCACCGCAGCCTCGACACGGCGCCCTCGCCGGCCGGGCGCCAGCGCAGGCGCATCGTGGGCGGCACCGCCCTGCTGCTGGTGGCCGGCGCCGTCGGGTACGCATCGCACCGCAGCCAACCGCTCCGTGATCTGCTGGCCGACGTGCACACAGGCACCGCAGAGACGCGGCACACCGTGCTGCCCGACGGCAGCGGCCTGGAGCTGAACGCGCGCAGCGCCGTGGACATCCGCTTCACCGCCGAACGCCGCCTGGTGACCCTGCGTGCAGGCGAGCTGCTGGTGCAGGTGGCGCGCGACCCGGCCGCCGATGCGCTGGCCCGGCCCTTCGTCGTGCAGAGCCGGCACGGCACAGCGCAGGCCCTGGGCACCCGCTACCTGGTGCGCGAGGAGGCCGACCGCAGTCTGGTCGTGGTGTTGGAGCACAGCGTCATGCTGCAGACCGGCGACGGCGTGCAGCAGCTCTTGCGCGAGGGCGAAGCCGCCTGGATGGACGGCCAGCGCATCGAGCGGGCCGCACAGCGCATGGCGCACCGCGCCGCGTGGGCCGAAGGCGTTCTGGATGTGCGCGACGAGTCCCTGGGCGAGGTCGTCGCGGCCCTGCGGCCCTGGCGCAAGGGGCTGCTGCGCATCAGCCCTGCGGCCGCGCGGTTGCGGGTGTTCGGCGTGTTCCGGCTGGGCGACACGCAAGGAGCGTTGCAGGTACTGGTGGACACTCAGCCCATCACCGTGACCACCTATGGCCCGATGCTGACCTTGATCGACCTGGATCCGGCGCAGCGAGCTGCAAGGCGTTGAAGACAGGCTTCGGGCAGATCCGGAAGAGAGCCTGGTGACCGACCGGGAGCCCGTCAGAAAAAAATGAACGGGTTTTGAGGGGTTTTGCCCGGCTCGTTCGACAGGGGAAGAACGCCTTCCTCCAACGCTCCGCACAGGAACCCGATCCCATGCCACACACCACCCTTCGCCCGCGCCTGCTGGGAGCGGCATTGGCCGCTGCCCTGGGCAGCGCCAGCTTCGCGCAGACCGCCACGACCGCTACGACCGCCGCGCCCTCCGAAGGCACACGTGCCAGCCCTGCCCAGGCGGCGCAGCACTGGGATCTGCCCGCCGGCCCGCTGGGCGACACCCTGGCCCGCATCGCGCGCCAGAGCGGCGGGGTGCTCTCCGCCGACCCGGCCCTGCTGCGCGGCAAGACGGCGCCCGCGGTGCGTGGCAGCTTCGGTAGCGAAGAGGCCGCGCAGCGCGCCCTGGCGGGCTCGGGCCTGGAGCTGCGGCGCCTGGGGGGCAACGCCCTCACCGTGCTGCCAGCCAGCGCACCGGCCGGGCCGGCGCCGGCCCCTGCCGGCAGTTCGGCCGCCGAGCGCAGCCTGGGCACCGTGACGGTGGAAGGCTCGCGCGACCCCAACCTGCTGTACCAGCCCTTCGCGGGCGGGCAGGTCGCCAAGGGCGCGCGCCTGGGTGCCCTGGGCAACACCGCGTTGCTGGACTCGCCCTTCGCCATCAGCGGCTACACCGAGCAGGCCGCGCGCGACGCGCAGGCCCGGCGTCTCATCGACGTGCTGGCGGTGGATCCGGCCGTGCGCTCCACCAACTCCGAGAGCCACGCCGTCGATGTGTTCTTCCTGCGCGGCCTGCCCATGCTGAGCCAGGACATCTCCTTCAACGAAACCTTTGCGGTGGTGGATGCGCGGCGTATCGCGGTGGAACAGTTCGAGCGCATCGAAGTCCTCAAGGGCCCCAGCGCGCTGCTGAACGGCATCGGGCCCAACAGCTCCACCACGGGCGGCACCATCAACCTGGTGCCCAAGCGCGGCACCGACGTGCCGCTGACCCGCCTGACCCTGTCGGGTACGTCCCATGGCCAGATGGGTGCGCACTTGGATGCCGGGCGCCGCTTCGGTCCCGACAACCAGTGGGGCGTACGCGTGAATGCAGCCACCCGCGATGGCGGCACCACCGGCGTGCACGACGAGAAGGTGGGCACCGACCACCTCTCGGCCGCGCTCGATTACGCGGGCGAGAGGCTGCGTGCCAGCCTGGACGTGGCCCAGAACCGCCGCCACTACGACGGCTTTCCGCAGTTCATGCGCTTCAACGAAGGCTTTGCGCTGCCCTCGCCTCCTTTGACGACCCACACCTACAGCCAGTCGTGGGACCGCAGCGACACCAAAAGCTCGGCCGCGGTGTCGCGCATCGAGTACGACCTGACGCCCGACTCCACCGTTTTCGGCGTGCTGGGCGGCGTCAACTACGAAGAGTCCAACGTGAATGCGGGCAACCCCCGCATCACCTCGGCCAGCGGCAACTTCAGCGCCCAGCCCAGCATCTTCAAGACCGAATCGCAGCTACGCTCATCCGAACTGGGCTGGCGCACGCGCTTTGCCACCGGCCCCGTCAAGCACCGCGTCGTGCTGGGCTATTCGCGCGTCACCGGCGTGGGGCAAAGCCTGAGCCAGCCCATGGGCCGCGCGCTCGCCAGCAACCTGTACAACCCCGTCTTCATCGACCAGCCCGCGCTGCCCACCGGCGGCAGGCTGCTGCGCTTTCAGGATACCAAGTCCGAGAGCCTGGCGCTGATGGACTCCCTGCACCTGCTGGATGAGCGCCTGCACCTGATCGCCGGTCTGCGCTACCAGAAGCTGGACATCGGCGAGTTCGCCGCGGGTGTGGAGCAGCGCCGCTTCGAGCAGAGCGCCACGGCGCCTTCGCTCGGTGCCAGCTTCAAGCTGATGCCCACTTTGTCGATCTACGCCAACTACGCCGAAGGCCTGTCGCAAGGCCCCGTGGCGCCGGGCTCGACCGCCAACGTCGGCCAGGTGTTTCCGCCGTTCAAGGGCAAACAGATCGAGACGGGCGTGAAATACGACGCCGGCCCGTTCGGCGCCAGTGCCTCGCTGTTCCAGATCCGGCAGCCCGTGTCGTTCGTGAACGGCTCGAACTTCCTGGTGGTCGACGGCGAGCTGCGCAACCGGGGCCTGGAGTTCTCGGTGTACGGCGAAGTGGCGAAGAGCGTGCGCCTGAATGCGGGCCTGGCGCTGTTCGATGCCGTGCAGTCCAAGACCCTGAACGGCGCCAACGACGGCAAGAAGGCCATCGGCGTGCCCGACTACAGCCTGGTGCTGAGTGGCGAGTGGGACCTGGCCCCCGTACCCGGCCTGACGCTCACCGGCCGCTACACCAAGGTCGCCAGCCAGGTCGCGAGCGCCAACAACGCGCAGCGCATTCCCGGCTACGACAGCTACGACCTGGGCCTGCGCTACGCCACGCGCCTGGCCGGCAAGGCCACCGTCTTCCGGCTCACCGTGGAGAACGTGGCGGACTCGTCGCACTGGTTGGCGGTGCGCACCGGCTTCCTCACGCGCAGCACGCCCCGCACCGCACTGTTCTCGGTCAGCACCGATTTCTGACCACGGCGGCGCCCGCCCGCGCCCCCAGGGCGCGCGGGCTACGCCAGCCCCGGTGGCCGGGCAGCCCGGGCGAAGGCGGCACAATCGCCTCCTTTCGCGCTACCCCACCCCACACCGTGCCGACACTTTCCTCCTTCGACGCCGTCATCATCGGAGCCGGCGCGGCCGGCCTTTTCTGCGCCGCCCAGGCGGGCCAGCGCGGCCTGAAGGTGCTGCTGATCGACCACGCCGAGAAGGTGGCCGAGAAGATCCGCATCTCGGGCGGCGGGCGCTGCAACTTCACCAACCGCGACCTGGACGTGCGCGCGCCGCACAAGCACTTCGTGGGGCAGAACCCGCAGTTCGCGCGCTCGGCCCTCTCGCGCTACACGCCGGCGGACTTCATCGCGCTGATGGACCGCCACGGCATCGCGCACCACGAGAAGCACAAGGGCCAGCTGTTTGCCGACCGGTCGGCCGAGGACATCATCCAGATGCTGCTGGCCGAGTGCGCGGAGGGTGGCGTGGAGCGCTGGCAGCCCTGCAGCGTGAAAAAAATAGCCTTTTCGACCTCCAGCGCAGATGCAGCAAGCGCAAGCAGCTATCAAATCGATACCGATCGCGGTCCGGTGCAGGCGCGCAGCCTGGTCATCGCCACGGGCGGACTGTCGATCCCGAAGATCGGCGCCACCGACTTCGGCTACCGGCTGGCGCAGCAGTTCGGCATTCCGCTCATCGAGCGGCGCCCAGGACTGGTGCCGCTCACCTTCGACGGCGAAGGCTGGGCGCCGTATGCGCAACTGGCGGGCCTGGCCTTGCCGGTCGAGATCAGCACCGGGATGCATCACAGCCCCCACGCTCCGCCGCTGAGCGGGTCGCTGCCCCCCGAGGGGGCCGTTTCTGCCTCGGGGCGGCCCAGCGGCAGAAAGAAAGACCGCATGGCCTTTCTGGAGGATCTGCTGTTCACACACCGCGGGCTCTCCGGTCCGGCCGTGCTGCAGATCTCCAGCTACTGGCAACCGGGTACGCCGCTGTCCATCGACCTGGCGCCGGGCAAGGACATCGCCGACGCACTGGCGCAGGGCAAGGCCCGCTCCCGCAAGCTCATCGCCAACGAACTCGCCGCGCATGTACCCAGCCGCCTGGCCGATGCCTGGGCCCAGCAAAGCCCCGATTGGCAGCGCCCCATCAACGAAGCGGCCGACAAGGCCCTGGCGCGCCTGGCCGAGCAGTTCACGCGCTGGCAGCTCACCCCCACCGGCACCGAGGGCTACAAGAAGGCCGAGGTGACGCTGGGCGGCGTGGACACGCGCGCGCTGTCGCAGCAGACGATGGAAGCCAAGGCGCAGCCGGGCCTGTACTTCATCGGCGAGGTCGTCGACATCACCGGCTGGCTGGGCGGCTACAACTTCCAATGGGCCTGGGCCAGCGCCTTCGCCTGCGCGCAGGCCCTGCCCGGCGCCTGAACGGGCCTGCTCAGCCGCCGGCCACTTCGGCCCAGCGGGCGTGGCCCAGCCCGTCGCGCAAGGCCACGGCGCCGCGCGGCGTGATCGACAGGGCCCGGGTGCCCGTGCCGCGCAGCAGCCAGCCGCTGTCCAGACTGTGCTGGCAGATCAGCGCGCCCAGCCGGCCCGCCAGGTGCGGGCGGCGCTCGCTCCAGTCCAGGCACGGGCGGCACTGCGGGCGCTTGCCGGCCTGGCCGGCCGCCATGGCAGCGGCCCCGATGTCGATGCCCAGGCGCTGCAGCACGCTGCCGGCGCGGTCCGTCACCTGGGCGGCCCCCTCGCCATCGAACACCACGGCGCCTTCTTCCAGCAAATGGCCCGCGAGGGCCACGCCCAGCCGCCCCGCCAGGTGGTCGTAGCAGGTGCGGGCCAGGCGCAGGGCCGCATCGCGCGGGCCGACCACCACCCGGCGCGGAGCAGCCTGCGATGAGGCCGACGGCACGGCCAGCTGCATCAGCCCCTCCAGCACGCGCGCCACCTCGGGCGAGGCCAGTCGGTGGTAGCGGTGGCGGCCCTGCCGCTCCACCTGCAGCAGCTGCGCCTCGACCAGCAGGCCCAGATGCCGGCTGGCCGTGGCCGGCGTGATGTGCGCGGCATCGGCCAGTTCGCAGGCCGTGAGCGCGCGGCCGTCCATCAGGGCCATCAGCATGGCCGTGCGGGCCGGCTCGCCCACCAGGGCGGCCACGTGCGCGATGCGGTTGGTGTTCATGCCCTGCAGTGTGCGGCAACTGCCGGCCGCCACGCTTCGTTCTGCAGCGAAGCATGGCCGCGCTGCGGCGGGGCACGATCACCGCCATGCTGCATCCGTCGTCTCCTCCCGCCCTCCCCGCGCCCCGCTTCCACGGCACCGCCGTCGTCCATGCGGCCTTCGTGATCGCGCTCTTCGGCTGGGGGGTGGGGTTCTACGGCCCCCCCATCTTTCTGTACGCCGTGGCTGCGCGCACCGGCTGGCCCCTCGCCCTGGTGTCGGCCGCCGTCACCCTGCACTTCCTGTGGGGCGCCGCCGTGGTGGCCTGCCTGCCCCGCCTGCACGCCCGCTGGGGCCTGCCGGCCGTCACGGTCGCGGGCACCGCGGCGCTGGCGCTGGGCGTGGCCGGATGGGCGCACGCGCAGCAGCCCTGGCAACTGGCTGCGGCGGCCCTGCTGAGCGGCGGAGGCTGGGTCACCATCGGAGCGGCGGGCATCAATGCCATGGTGTCGCCGTGGTTCGTGCAGCACCGTGTGGCCGCGCTGTCCCGGGCTTACAACGGCGCCAGCATCGGGGGCATGGTGTTTTCGCCGCTGTGGGGCGCCTTGATCGCGCGGTGGGGTTTTGCCACGGCAGCCTGGGTGGTGGGCGCGTGCATGGTGCTCACCATCGCGGTGCTTGCGCGCCGCGTGCTCGCGCCCACACCGGCCGCGCTGGGCCAGCAGGCCGATGGCAGCGGCGCGCCTGCGGCACCCGCTGCGCGGCGGGCCGCAGCGCCGGCCGCCGTCTGGGCGCCGCTGGCAGGCCGCGCGCTGTGGGCCGAGCGCCGCTTCCAGACCCTGGCCGCCGCCATGGCGCTGGGGCTGTTCGCGCAGATCGGCCTGGTCGCGCACCTGTACACCTTGCTGGTCCCGCACCTCGGCCCGCAGGGCGCTGGATGGGCCATGGCGCTGGCCACGGCCTGCGCACTGGGAGGCCGGGCGCTGGCTGCCCGGTGCCTGCGCTCGGTGGGCGACCGGCGGGCCGTGGCCTGCATCAGCTATGGGGTGCAGATGGCCGGCTCGCTCGTGCTGCTGGCCGCGCCGGGTGACGGGCCCGCACTGTGGCTGGGCCTGGTGCTGTTCGGCGCCGGGATCGGCAATGCCACCTCGCTGCCGCCGCTGGTGGCGCAGACGGACTTCGCCGCGCAGGACGTGGCGCGCGTCGTCGCCCTCATCGTGGCGCTGTCGCAGGCGCTGTACGCACTCGCGCCCATGGCCTTTGCGTTGCTGCTGGGCGCCAGCACAGGCACGGCACCGTTCTTCGCCGCTGCGGCGCTGCTGCAGCTCATCGCCCTCGTGCTGCTGTGGAGCGGGCGCACGAAGGGCATGGACGTCTAGATCGCCCGCATTCCTTCACCTTACCCACAGGAGCCCTGCATGACCCTCACCTGCTTCATCCGCTACGAGATCGACCCCTTCCAGCTCGACGCCTTCCGTGCCTACGCCGAACACTGGGGCAGCATCATCCCGCGCTGCGGCGGACACCTGGTGGGCTACTTCGTGCCCAGCGAAGGTACCAACTACGAAGCCTGGGGCTTGATCGCCTTCGACAGCCTGGCCGCGTACGAGGCCTACCGCGTGCGCCTGCGCGCCGATCCGGAGGGACGGGCCAACTTCGAGCGGGCGCAGCGCCAGCGCTTCATCCTGCACGAGGAGCGCACCTTCACCGAAGTGGTGGAAGGCACCTTCCAGCGGCCGGCCCAGTCCATCGCCCCTGCGGAGGTGTCGTCATGATCGCGGTCATCTTCGAGGTGCTGCCCAGCGAGGCCGGCCGGGCCGAGTACCTGCAGACGGCCGCCGAGCTGCGCGGGCAACTGGAGCAGATCGACGGCTTCGTCTCGGTCGAGCGGTTCGAGAGCCTGGGCCAGCCCGGCAAGCTGCTGTCGCTCTCGTTCTGGCGCGACGAGGCCGCCGTGGCCCGCTGGCGCGCGCTGCCTGAGCACCGCAGCGCCCAGTCCGCGGGCCGTGTCGGCGTGTTTGCCGACTACCGCCTGCGCGTGGCCGAGGTGCTGCGCGACTACGGCCTGCACGCCCGGCAGGAGGCGCCGCCGGACGCGCGCAACTACCACGGTTGATGCGGCCGGGCCCAGCATGCCTTGCCTGCCGTTTACAGGCCGCTATAATGTCGGGCTTTGCTGGCAAACCTCCGTCGGCCAATACTAGTTATAGACGGGGAAACCGCTATGTACGTCCTGAGGGCCCGATCTCCCGCAAGACCTCTGCAGGCACCATTTGGAAACCATTAGCTAATGACCACCATCCGTGTAAAAGAGAACGAACCCTTTGACGTGGCACTGCGCCGCTTCAAGCGCACCATCGAAAAGCTGGGCCTGCTGACCGACCTGCGCGCCCGCGAGTTCTACGAAAAGCCCACTGCTGAGCGCAAGCGCAAGAAGGCTGCCGCCGTCAAGCGCCACTACAAGCGCGTGCGCAGCATGCAGCTGCCCAAGAAGCTGTACTGAGTACCGCTTCCGGTTGAGCCCTCTTAGGAGGACCGCCGCAAAACCCGCGCTAGGGACGCCAAGCGCGGGTTTTCGTTTTTTCGGGTCTGCCAAAAGGCTTTCTGGCGTCGTTGCAACACCTTGTCGTAGCCACACTACTGCCTGCGGCGTTGACGCCTAGCCAGAAAGCCTTTTGGCAGACCCTCTGTCTCGTTTGCCTGATTAAAAAAGGAAGCCGCCATGAGCCTCAAGGACCAGATCACCGAAGACATGAAGACCGCCATGCGCGCCAAGGACAGCGAGCGCCTGGGTACCATCCGCCTGCTGCAGGCCGCGATGAAGCAGAAGGAAGTGGACGAGCGCGTCACACTGGACGACGCGGCCATCGTCGCCATCGTGGACAAGCTGATCAAGCAGCGCAAGGACTCGATCACCGCCTTCGAAGGCGCGGGCCGCCAGGATCTGGCCGACAAGGAAAAGGCCGAGATGGCCGTGCTGCAGGCCTACCTGCCCGAGCGCATGTCGGCCGAGGAAACGCAGGCCGCCGTGAAGGCTATCGTGGCCGAGCTGGGCGCCGCGGGCCCCGGCGACATGGGCAAGGTGATGGGCGTGGTCAAGACGCGCCTGGCCGGCAAGGCCGACATGGGCCAGGTCTCGGCCGCCGTCAAGGCCGCGCTGGCGGGCTGAACGCCCCTCGCCCGGCCGCCGGCCCGGCGCACGGTTGCGCGAAACGCGCTTCGAACGCGCCCCGTCGGTCGTTCGCTACCAAAAACAGAGCTGCTTGCGCTTGCTCCGCAATGATTTCAGGGTCATAAAACTTCGAAATCCAAGAGGTATAAGCGCAGGCAGCTTCGTTTTCGATAGCACCTTTCACGCACCGGCCGCGCCCGGGATCCCAGCCGCAGCGGGGTCCAGCCCGCTCTCGCGGAACCACTCCTGCAGAAACTCCACGCCCACGCGCACCTTGGCCGAGCGCTCCAGCCGCGTGGGGTACACGGCCCAGATGTTGGCCTCCTGCTGCCAGTCGGGCAGCACGCGCACCAGCCGTCCGGAGGCCAGCTCCGGCCCCACATCCCACAGCGAGCGCAGCACGATGCCGCGCCCATCCGCCGCCCACTGCACGGCCATCTCGCCGTTGTTGGCCGACAGCGGGCCGCGCACCTTCACCGTCTCGTCCACCGCGCCGCTGCGCAGCCGCCAGACGCCGAAGGGGTGGTCGCGCTCCTTGATCACCAGGCAGTCGTGGCTGGCCAGGTCGGCCACCGTGCGCGGTGCTCCCTTGCGCGCCAGGTAGGCCGGCGCGGCGCACAGCACGCGGTGGTTGTCGGCCAGGCGGCGGGCGATGAGGTGCGGCGCGATCTCGTCGCCCACGCGGATGTCCAGATCGAAGCCCTCGCCCGCCACATCCACCAGGCGGTCGAACACCTCCAGCCGCACCTGCAGGCCCGGATGCCGCTCCACCAGCCGCGACAGCGCGGGCGCCACCACGCGCCGCCCGAAGCCGAAGCTGCAGCTCACCCGCAGCAGGCCCCGCGGCTCGCGGCGGGTGACGGCCACCTCCTGCAGCAGCTGGTCCACGTCGTCCAGGATGCGCAGCGCCCAGTGGAAGACGCGCTCGCCCTCCTCCGTCACCGCCACGCGCCGCGTCGTGCGGTGCAGCAGCTTCACGGCCAGGTCGTCCTCCAGCAGGCGGATGCGCTTGCTGACGTAGGCGGGCGAGGCGCCCAGCTCGGTGGCCGCCTCGGCAAAGCTGGCCTTGCGGACCACGACGGTGAAGACGCGCAGGTCTTCGGTGGCGGGCGATTTATGCACGTTGTGTGAACAATGGAACCACAGTGGGCGCATTGTAGGGCGCGGCGTGTTCGCGCAACAATGCGCCATCCGCAGCCGTTGCAAGGGCCTCCCCGGCCCCGCGGCATGTCGTCCACCCCTACTTTTTCAGTTCAGGAGATCTCATGTCCCGTACCTACCAAATCGCCGTGCTGGCCGGCGACGGCATCGGCAAGGAAGTGATGCCCGAAGGCCTGCGCGCGCTGGAAGCCGCCGCGCGCCGCTTCGGCATCCCGCTCGCATTCAAGCACTTCGAATGGGCCAGCTGCGACTACTACGCCGCCCACGGCAAGATGATGCCGGACGACTGGAAGGCCCAGCTCTCGGGCATGGACGCGATCTTCTTCGGCGCCGTCGGCTGGCCCGCCACCGTGCCCGACCACGTGTCGCTGTGGGGCTCGCTGCTCAAGTTCCGCCGCGAGTTCGACCAGTACATCAACCTGCGTCCCGTGCGCCTGTTCGAGGGCGTGCCCTGCCCGCTGGCCGGCCGCAAGCCCGGCGACATCGACTACTACGTGGTGCGCGAGAACACCGAGGGCGAGTACACGTCGCTCGGCGGCATCATGTACGAAGGCACGGACCGCGAGATCGTGATCCAGGAATCGGTCTACTCGCGCCACGGCGCCAACCGCCTGCTGAAGTACGCCTTCGAGCTGGCCAACAGCCGCGCCAGAAAGCACGTCACGCTGGCCACCAAGAGCAACGGCATCGCCATTAGCATGCCCTGGTGGGACCAGCGCGCCGAAGAGGTCGCCAAGGACTACCCCGAGGTCGCGCTGGACAAGCAGCACATCGACATCCTCACGGCCCGTTTCGTGCTGCAGCCGGGCCGCTTCGACGTGGTGGCCGCCACCAACCTGTTCGGTGACATCCTGTCCGACCTGGGGCCCGCCACCACCGGCACTATCGGCCTGGCACCGTCCGCCAACCTGAACCCGGACCGCACCTTCCCCAGCCTGTTCGAGCCGGTGCACGGCTCGGCGCCGGACATCTACGGTAAGAACATCGCCAACCCGATCGCCATGGTCTGGTCGGGTGCGCTGATGCTGGACTTCCTCACCCAGGGCCAGGGCGCGGGCCGGCAGGCGCACGATGCGATCGTTGCGGCGATCGAGGAAGTCATCAAGAGCGGTCCGAAGACGCCGGACCTGGGCGGCACGGCCAACACCACGCAGGTGGGCGAAGCCATCGCGGCCGCCATCGCCGCGGCCTGACCAAGCGCTGCACCGTCGATAGACGCCGCGCAGCATGGTCGGCCGTCAACGGCCGGTCATCTTGCAACAGGCGCAACGGCGGCTCCGGCGCTCGGGCGCTGGCGGGGCTCAGCCCTTGCCGGGCGCCACAGGCCGCCCCGACAACGGGTGCTCGATGCGGCCATCGCCATGGCTGGCCACCACCTCGGCGATCACCACCTGGTAGCCCGCCAGCCAATCAGCCTGTCGCGCCTTGGCGGCGAGGTGGTCCGGGTGGTGCATCAGCACCTGCAGCGACGCCAGCGAATCCCAGTAGTAGACGTTGGACACCCGCCCCGTGGCCGGGTTCTCCCAGCTTTCCTCGCCCAGATACCCCGGAAGCGCCCTCGCGATGCCGGCGATGGTGTCGTCCAGGGCATGGAACGCGGCATCGTAGTTGCCGGGTGCGAAGGTAAACGTGGCGGTGACGATGCGGGGGGCGCCATCAACGGGCTTGCGCGCCGCCATCTCAGCCCGCCTCCTGCATGGCCTGGGCCATCGCGTGATGACCCCGCGCCTGCAGCGCGTCGGCCGCCCCCGTGCGATCGCGGGGCGCCTTGTTCTGGCTGAGCTTGGCCTTGCCCACCAGCGAGGTCACGGCGATCTCGATGCCGACGATGTGCGCCAGCAGTTCGTCCACGAAACCCGGCGCAGCATCCCCCATCTTCCAGGGCAAGGGTTCGCCGGCCTCGTGGCGCTGCGTGAGGCGGGCGATGACGCGGCGCACGAAGCGAGCGTCCTCGTGCACGGTCAGCAGGCCGTGCGCGTGCACCACCTCGTAGTTCCATGTGGGCACCTGGCGATGCGCCTTGTGCTTGCTCGGGTACCAGCTGGGCGAGATATAGGCCTCGGCCCCGCGGAAGACGACCATCACCGGGGCTCCGCCGGCGCAGCGCTGCCACACCGGATTGGCACGGGCCACATGGGCGCGCAGCGTGCCGTGCGGGCCTTCGTCCGCGTCGAACAGGAAGGGGATGTGGTCCGCATCCAGCCCACCGTCGGCCTGGTGCGTGACCAGCATGCCCAGCGGATGGGTGTGGACGACGCGGGCGAGCGCCTCGGGGTCGGTAACGGAAAAATGGGCGGGGATGTACATCGTGTGGGGCTCACGCAGACGCAGCGCGCGGGCTGCACAGCCTGCACTGTCGCGCACCACCGGCACAATGGGAAGGTCCAGTTTGAAGGGATTTCCATGGGCCAGTTGTTTCCGCAGCCCACCGCCCCGCGGGCTTCCGGTGCCGGCCGCCGCATCTACGGCCTGCTGCGCGCCCAGATCGCCGACGGCACGCTGCCGGGCGGCGCTCGGGCTCCGTCCACCCGGGCGCTGGCCGCAGAGCTGGGTGTGTCGCGCACGACCGTCACGGCGGCCTACGAGCAACTCGCGGCGGAAGGCTTTCTCGTCACGGCGCCTGGCCGAGCGGCCCGCATCGCCGGCCACCGAGGGCCGCAGCGCTCTGGCCTTCCCCCGGCGGCAGCAGCAGCAGCAACGCAGCCGAGTGCGCCGGCCCTGTCGGCCTACGGCCGCCGTGTGCGCGATGCCGTGCTGTCCGCCCTGCCGCCGTCGGCACCGGCGCGCTACGACTTTCTCTACGGCGCGGTGGCCGGGCGCGACTTCCCGGCGCTGGCGTGGCGCCGCGCCTGGCAGGCAGGCCTGCTGCGCCCGCAGCCGGCTCTGTACTACGCACCGCCCGAAGGCGACCCCGCCCTCCGCCGGGCGCTGCAGGGCTATCTCCGGCGCGCGCGGGGCATCACCTGCGATGCGCAGCAGATCCTCATCGTGCATGGCTCGCAGCAGGCCATCGACCTGTGCGCACGCCTGCTGCTGGACGCAGGCGACGCCTTCGCCTTCGAAGATCCCGGCTACCTGATGGCGCGGCGCAGCTGCGAGGCCACCGGCGCGCGCCTCCATCCGGTGCCGGTGGACGCGCTGGGCCTGGACACCGCGCACCTGCCCGAGGGCGATCCGCGCGTGCGCCTGGCCTATGTGACGCCCTCGCACCAGTTCCCGCTGGGCGGCGTGCTGCCCATCGGCCGCCGCATGGAGCTGCTGGCCTGGGCGCGGCGCTGCGGCGCATGGATCCTGGAGGACGACTACGACGGCGAATTCCGCTACGGCCAGCGGCCCATCGACGCCCTGCAATCCATCGACACCGAGGGGCGCGTGATCTATGCAGGCACCTTCTCCAAGGCCTTGTCGCCGCAGATCCGGCTGGGCTACCTGGTGCTGCCGCCGGCGCTGGTGCCCGTGTTCCGCCAGGCCAAGCGGCTGGCCGATCGGCATGCGCCGGTGCTGGAGCAGCAGGCGCTGGCCGCCTTCATCGACAGCGGCCAGTACGAGCGCCACGTGCGCCGCATGCGCCGGACGCATGAGCGCCGCCGTGCCGCGCTGGAGGAGGCCGTCGCGCGGCACCTGCCCGCAGGCGCACAGATCGCCGGCACGGCGGCCGGACTGCACGCGGTGCTGTGGCTGCCCTTCCTGTGGCCGCGGCACGAGGCCCTGGTGGCCGACGCAGCCCGCAGCGAAGGCGTGGGTGTCTATCCGCTCTCACCGCTCTTCGCTCGCGAACCCACGCAGCCGCCGCGACCGGCCGGGCTGATCCTGGGCTACGCCAGCCTTTCGCCCGAGGAGATCGCCCAGGGGGTGGAGATCCTCGGGCGCTGCGTGGCCGCCGTGGCGCGGCAGCAAGGCTGATGCCGCCCCCCCCCGCAACGGGTGGCGTGTGTCAGCGCGCCACCTCGTGCAGGCATTCGACCAGCGCGGCCGTCACCGGCGTGATGGCCTGCCCACGCAGCGTGATCAGTCCCACGGGCGGCAGTTCGATGGGCACAGGCAGGCGCACCACGGCCAGCATGCCCTGCGCGGCCCAGTGGCGGGCCACCGTGCGCGCCATGAAGGCCACCGCGCCGCGCTGGTGCAGGAAGGTGATCTGCGACAGGAACGAGGCCGACTCGACGATGTCGGCCGGCGGGTGCAGTCCGTGCGCGAAGAACTGCTGCTCCAGCTTGACGCGCAGCGAGGCCCATGGCGGCGGCAGCACACAGGGCTGCGCGGCCAGGTCGGCCCAGGTGGCGCGGCGCTTGCGCGCCAGGGGGTGGTCCGGCCGCACCACGGCCACCATCGGGTCCGCGTAGAGCGCCTCGGTCTCCAGGTCGGGCGAGGCATAGCCGGGCTCCAGCCGGCCGACGAACAGATCCAGCTCGCCCAGGCGCAGCTTGGGCAGCAGGCGCGTGAGGTCGCCTTCCTCGATCAGCACCGTGGTGTCGCGCGAGCGGGCCTTGAGCCGTTCCACCGCCTGTGCCAGCAGCACCGGCGTGGCGGCCACCATGGCGCCCACGCTGGTGCGGCCGCTGGCGCCGCTGGCCTGCGCGGCGATCTCGTCGCGCGTGCGCTCGTAGCCCGCCAGCACCGAGCGCGCGAAGCGCACCACGCTCGCGCCAGCGGCCGTGGGCTCGGTGCCGCGCGTGGAGCGCTCGAACAGCGGCTGGCCGAACATGCGCTCGATCTCCGCCAACGTCTTGGAAACGGCCGGTTGCGTGACGGACAAAAATTCCGACGCGCGCCCCAGGTGGCGGAACTGGTCCAGCGCCACCAGCAACTGCAGATGGCGCAGCTTGAGGTTGGAGCGCAGCACCCGGTCGATCTTGCTCATGGCATCGTTCCTTCTTTCATAACCTGCTGGCAATGAAGCCAGTCCATATTTTCATTGGATTGTCATGCAGCAGTTGCGAACAATTGGCGGCGTTCGCATACCAACAACAGGAGACAACCATGACCACCCCACGCAGCGGACGGCGCCAGCTCGTCCTCGGCGCGCTGGGCGCCGCCGCGCTCGCCGCCACCTCCAGCCGCCTCTTCGCGCAGGCCTGGCCCGAGCGCCCCATCACCTTCATCTGCCCCTGGCCTGCCGGCGGCACGGCCGACCAGTCCATGCGCACGCTGTGCACGGTGGCCGGTCGCATCCTGGGCCAATCCATCGCCGTGGAGAACCGCGCCGGTGCCTCCGGCATGATCGGCTCCAAGGCCCTGGCCTCGGCCAAGCCCGACGGCTACACGATCGGCCAGGTGCCGATCTCCGTCACGCGCTTTGCGCAGCTGGGCACGCTGCAGGCCGACCCGCGCAAGGACTTCACCTACATCGCCCGCACCTCGGGCCAGACCTTCGGCATCGCCGTGCCGGCCAGCTCGCCCTTCAAGACGCTGCAGGACTTCGTGCAGCACGCCAAGGCGAACCCCGGCAAGCTCACGTACGCGCATGCCGGCGTGGGCGGCGCCACGCACGTGGGCATGGAAGAGTTCGCCAGCGTGGCGGGCATCCAGCTCAACCACGTGCCCTACAAGGGCGGGGCCGAGGCGCTGCAGGGCGTGCTGGGCGGCCATGTGGATGCGCTGGCCGATTCCAGCTCCTGGGCGCCCCATGTCGAAGCCGGCAAACTGCGCCTGCTCGCAACGTGGGGCGAGCAGCGCACGGCCCGCTTCAAGGACGTGCCCACGCTGCGCGAATGCGGCTACGACGTGGTGGTCGATGCCCCCAACGGCATCGGCGCGCCCAAGGGCCTGGACCCGGCCATCGCCGCCAAGCTGCGCGATGCGTTCAAGCAGGCCGTGGCCAGCCGCGAGTTCAAGGCCGTGGCCGACAAGCTCGACGCCCCGCTGCTGTACCTGGACGGCCCGGACTACGAAAAGTATGTGAACACGGTGTATGCGAAGGAAACCGTGCTGATCGACAAGCTCAAGCTGCGCGAGCTGATGAAGAGCTGAAGCGCCGCTCGACTCCGCGCGCATCACCGATGCGCGCTCCCCACCCTACAAGGCTCCTGAATGAACGCCCCCACGGCCCCCGCCCTGCTCGCCAGCCCGCTGCTGCACCTGCACCCCCACGACAACGTGCTGGTCGCCAAGACCGCGCTGGCGCTGGGCCAGGAGATTCCCGAGCTGGGCGTGCGCACGCGCGCCCAGGTGCCCGCGGGCCACAAGATCGCGGCGCGGCGCATCGCCCAGGGCGAGCAGGTCAAGAAGTACGACACCGTGATCGGCGTGGCCACGCGCGACCTGGAGCCCGGCGACTACGTGCACAGCCACAACCTGCAACTGGTGGACTACTACCGCGACCCGGCCTTCGGTGCCGATGTGCGGCCGGTCGATTACGTGCCCGAGTCCCAGCAGGCCACGTTCCAGGGCTTTGTGCGCGCCGACGGCTCGGTGGGCACGCGCAACTTCGTCGGCATCTTGTCGTCGGTGAACTGCTCGGCCACGGTCATCAAGCAGATCGCCGCGCACTTCACGCCTGAACGCCTGCGGGACTTTCCGCACGTGGACGGCGTGGTCGCTTTCGCGCAGGCCAGCGGCTGCGGCATGTCGTCGCCCAGCGAGCATTTCGACGTGCTGCGGCGCACGCTGGCCGGCTATGCGCGCCACCCCAATCTGGCGGGCGTGCTCATCGTGGGCCTGGGCTGCGAGCGCAACCAGGTGGCGTCTCTCGTCGAATCCCAGGGCCTGCAGGAAGGCGAGCGCGTGCGCACGCTGGTTATGCAGGACGTGGGTGGCACGCGCGCCACCATCGCCGCCGGCATCGCGGCCATCGAGGCGATGCTGCCCCAGGCCAACGCGGCGCGGCGCAGCACGGTGAGCGCCCGCCACCTGAAGATCGGGCTGGAGTGCGGCGGCTCGGACGGCTTCTCGGGCATCACCGCCAACCCGGCGCTGGGCGCGGCGATGGACATCCTGGTGCGCCACGGCGGCACGGCCATCCTGAGCGAGACACCCGAGATCCACGGCGTGGAGTTCATGCTCACGCGCCGCGCCATCACGCCCGAGGTGGGCCAGAAACTGCTGGACCGCCTGGCCTGGTGGGAGCGCTATGCCGCCGGCCAGAACGCGCAGTTCAACGGCGTGGTGGGCCACGGCAACCAGGCCGGCGGCCTCGCCAACATCTTCGAGAAGTCGCTGGGCAGCGCGATGAAGGGCGGCACGACGCCGCTGCGCGCGGTGTACGAATACGCCGAGCCCATCACCGAGCACGGCTTCGTGTTCATGGACTCGCCCGGCTACGACCCGGTGGCGGCCACAGGCCAGATCGCCAGCGGCGCGCAGCTCATCTGCTTCACCACCGGGCGTGGCTCCATGTTCGGTAGCAAGCCGGCGCCCACCATCAAGCTGGCCAGCAACACTCCGATGTTCAAGCGCCTGGAAGAGGACATGGACATCAACTGCGGCGTGGTCGTGGACGGCGAACTCACGGTGCCCGAACTGGGCCAGCAGATCTTCGAGCAGATCCTGCGCCACGCCAGCGGCGAGGCCACCAAGAGCGAGCAGCTCGGGCTGGGCGACCACGAGTTCGTGCCCTGGCATCTGGGCATTGTTTCCTGACCCACGCCACTCGCTATACAAACGATAGCTGCCTGCGCTTGCTGTAAAAGCGCTACAGGCCCATTTCATTCAAATCGCCATGTCCCTGACCCTGACCCGCACCGACCTCATCCGCAGCGCCAACTTCATCGCCGGCCAGTGGCAGCCCGGCCCGGCCGGCGCGCTGCTGCCCGTGACCGACCCGGCCACGGGCGCCGTCGTCACCCAGGTGCCCGACTCGGGCGCGGCCGAGGCACGCGCCGCGCTGGACGCCGCGCATGCGGCCTTCCCGGCCTGGCGCAAGGTGCCCGCCAAGCAGCGCGCGGCCGTCATCAAGCGGTGGAACGACCTGGTGCTGGCCCATGCCGACGACCTGGGCCGGCTCATTTCGCTGGAGCAGGGCAAGCCCTTGGTGGAAGGCAAGGGCGAGGTGGCCTATGCCGCCAGCTACATCGAATGGTTTGCCGAAGAGGCCACGCGCATGAACGGCGAGGTCATCCCCGCGCCCGTGCCGGGCCGGCGCATGTTCGCGCTGAAGGAGCCCGTGGGCGTGGTGGCCGCCATCACGCCGTGGAACTTCCCCGCCGCGATGATCGCGCGCAAGATCGCGCCGGCGCTGGCCGCCGGCTGCACGGTGGTCTGCAAGCCGGCGGAAGACACGCCGCTCACCTCGCTGGCTCTGGTGCTGCTGGCGCACGAGGCCGGCGTACCGCCGGGCGTGCTGAACATCGTCACGGCCTCGCGCGAGAAGACGCCAGAGGTGGTCGATGTGTGGCTCGATGACAGCCGCGTGCGCAAGATCACCTTCACCGGCTCCACGCCCGTGGGTAAGCACCTCGCACGCCGCTCGGCCGACACGCTCAAGAAGCTCTCGCTGGAGCTGGGCGGCAACGCACCCTTCATCGTGTTCGAAGACGCCGATATCGGCGCGGCCGTGGAGGGCTTCATGGCCGCCAAGTTCAGGAACGGCGGCCAGACCTGCGTGTGCCCCAACCGCGTGTTCGTGCACGCCCAGGTGCACGACGCCTTCGCCACGCAGCTGGCGGCCCGCGTGGGCGCGCTGAAGGTCGGCCCGGCCAGCGACCCGGCCTCGCAGATCGGTCCCATGATCAACGACCGCGCCGTGGAGAAGATCGAGCGCCACGTGCAGGACGCCATCGCCAAGGGTGCCAAGGTGCTCACCGGCGGCCAGCGCCTGACGGCGCTGGGCGCCACCTACTACGCGCCCACGGTGCTCACCCGGGCCGATGCCACCATGGCCTGCGCCTGCGAGGAAACCTTCGGGCCGGTGGCGCCGCTGACCGTGTTTACCGACGAAGCCGAGGTGATCGCAGCCGCCAACGACACGCCGTTCGGCTTGGCCGCGTATTTCTACAGCCAGGACGTGCGCCGCATCTGGCGCGTGGCGGACGCGCTGGAGACGGGCATCGTCGGCATCAACGAAGGCGCGCTGGCCGCCGAGGCCGCGCCCTTCGGCGGCGTGAAGGAATCGGGCTACGGCCGCGAAGGCTCCACACATGGGCTGGAGGACTACCTGCATACCAAGTATGTGTGCCAGGGTGGGCTGGATTGATCTCACCCCCTGAGCGGCTGCGCCGCTTCCCCCTCTCTCCCTACGCGGGAGGGGGACGACGCCCTCGCTGCGGGGCGGCCCTTGCTTGGCGTCTCTCGCCTGGGCTGCGTCTGCTTTAGACCTCGCGCCACCTTGCCGGCTTTCCCACTCTTTTCAATCGAGACACACCATGCCCGCACACAACCCCTTCAAGACCGCCCTCGCCGCATGTCAGCCCCAGGTGGGCCTGTGGCTGTCCATGGCCGACCCGTACCTGGCCGAGGCGGCCGCCACCTGCGGCTACGACTGGCTGCTGATCGATGGCGAGCATGCGCCCAACGACCTGCGCCGCACGCTGGGGGCGCTGCAGGCCGTCGCGCCGCACGCCGCGCAGCCGGTGGTGCGCGTGGTGGAAGGCAACACGGCGCTCATCAAGCAGATGCTGGACATCGGCGCCAAGACGCTGCTGGTGCCCATGGTGGACACGGCCGAGCAGGCCCGCGCCATCGTGGCCGCCACGCAGTACCCGCCGCGCGGCGTTCGCGGCGTGGGCAGCGCGGTGGGCCGCGTCTCGCAGTGGAGCGCACGTACCGACTACCTGAACGTAGCGGATGACGAGGTGTGCCTGCTGGTACAGGCAGAGACGACGACCGCCGTCGCCCACCTGGAATCGATTTGCGCGGTCGATGGGGTGCACGGCGTGTTCATCGGCCCGGCGGACCTGGCCGCGTCGATGGGCCACCGCGGCAACCCCGGACACCCGGAGGTGCAGGCCGCCATCGAGTCCGCCATGAAGACCATCATCGCCAGCGGCAAGGCGGCCGGCACGCTGACATCCGATCCGGCGCTGGCCCAGCGCTACCTGGACCTGGGCTGTACCTTCGTGGCGGTGGGGGTGGACGTTCTGATGTTCGTGAACGCGGCACGCAAGCTGCGCACGCAGTTCCCGGGTGCGGCTGCCGCAGCGGTGGCGGCCGCCGTGCCCGCGCGCCCCAGCGCGGGCTACTGACGGACCAATCCCGCGCGGGCGGTGGCGCTGCGGCCGCCGGCCCCGCGCTTGGAAGGTGTTCTTACTGGGGTGCGCCGAGGCCCGTGGCAGCCACGAAGGTCACGGCGATCACGATGAACACGCCGACCAGGGCACAGGCCATCCAGAAAGTGGCGCCGTCTTCATCATCCTGGTGCGTGGGCTCCACAGGGGCGCGGTACACGAGATTGCCATAAGGGGCGGGGGCGGAGCGCTCTGAATTTTGCATGCGGGCGACTATCTCCCACCGCCGGCCCCTGCCCTGTAGGCCGCCGCCGCAATTGCGGCAGCAGCACGGCCGCCCGTCCTACAGCCCCGGCCCTGGCGGGCCCTGAAACTGCACTGGTCGATGCCCCTCGACACTCCCTCTCTTGCGATTTCGCAAGTTCAGCCCGCCGCGTGCGGGCTGTCTTTTTTGCCCCGCCCTTCTCCTACGCTGGGGCGCTGTCACCGCCGACCCATGTCCACCCCGCCGGGCCGCTCAATGGGTTCACAGGCGATGTTGCCTGTGCAGACCACATGACAGGAGACTTCCATGGCCAACCCATCCCAAGGTCAGCAAAACCCGCAACAGCAACCGGGCCAGCAGCCTCAGCAAGACCAGCAGAACCCGCAGAACGACCAGCAGCAGCAGACCAACGACCAGAAGCGTCAGCAAGGCTCGGAAGTGAACCAGGGCCAGAACCAGGTCAACAACGACCCGCAGAACCAGCAGCGCAACCAGAGCCAGAACCAGAACCGCTGACGGCTCGCTGCCATCCCCGCCGGATCGCCACCGGCCGGAACGCCCACCTCGATGGTGGGCGTTTTTCATTGGGGGGCGCCGCGGGAGCTTGCCAAGCGCAGCCTGCACCGAATCGCAACACGGGTGCCGGATAATCGGCCTCCATGCTGCTCAACGTCGCCGTGATCTGCCTTGCCGCCTGCGTCGGCGCCCTGCTGCGCTGGGGCTTCGCGCTCTGGCTCAATCCGGGCGGCTGGCTGCCCTGGGGCACGCTGGCGGTGAACCTCATCGGCGGCTACCTGATCGGCATCGCCATCGCCGTGTTCACGCAGCGCCCTGACATCGACCCTGCCTGGCGCCTGCTGATCATCACCGGCTTTCTGGGCACGCTCACCACCTTCTCCAGCTTCTCGGCCGAGATCGTCACCATGCTCACGCAGCAGCGCTATGGTGTGGCCCTGGCCACCCTGGCGCTGCATGTGGGCGGCTCCTTCGCCCTCACCTTCGCCGGCATGCGCAGCGCCCTGTGGTGGCTCGCACGCTGAGTCCTCTGCCCCAGGGGCCGGCACCCGCCCGCAGCCCTTCTCTTCGTCTTTACCCAGCACCCATGGAATCCAACGAACTCAACGACAGCCGCCTGGCCAATGCCTGGGCCGAACTGCAGAACCACGCCGTGAACGGCAATCCGCTGCACGCAGATGCCTATCGGCTGGCGTTCGCCGACCCCGAATTCCTGCTGCGCCGCGAGACGCGCGGCATCCGCTTCCAGCTGGAAATGCTCAAGCCCGACCTGGGCCAGACCGCCCAGGGCATCGAGAACACCGTGGTGGTGTATGGCAGCGCGCGCTTCGTGGCGCCCGACGAGGCCGCCGAGCAGTTGCAGGCGGCCGAGGCGAGCGGCGACACCGTCCGCATCGCCCGCGCCCAGCTGGCCGTGAAGAACGCGCACTACTACGATCTGGCCCGCCAGTTCGCGCGCCTGGTCGCCGAGCACAGCGAAGCCCAGCAGCCCGCCGACCGCATCTACATCTGCACCGGCGGCGGCCCCGGCATCATGGAAGCGGCGAATCGCGGCGCGCACGAGGCCGGCGCGCTCAATGTGGGCCTGAACATCGCGCTGCCGCACGAGCAGAGCGGCAACCGCTTCATCTCGCCCTCGCTGTCGTTCAAGTTTCACTACTTCGCGCTGCGCAAGATGCATTTCATGATGCGGGCCAAGGCGCTGGTGGCCTTCCCCGGCGGCTTCGGCACGCTGGACGAGCTGTTCGAGGTGCTGACGCTGGTGCAGACCGGCAAGGCCAAGCCCGTGCCCATCGTGCTGTTCGGCACGGCGTTCTGGAAGAAGCTGGTCAATTTCGAGGCGCTGGTCGAGCAGGGCACCATCTCCGAGGCCGACCTGAACCTCTTCCACTACACCGACGATCCGCAGGAAGCCTGGGACGTGATCAAGGCGTTCTACAAGCTCTGAGCGGCGGAGCCGGCCGGCGCGGCCTCCAGCGCCGGACTTCAAGCCTTTTGGGCCTCTAGCGCCCGTGGATACTGCGCATCCAGCTATTCATTCAATAGCGCAACAGCAAGTACAGGCTGTGCCGCCGCCCCACCGCCTCAGTGCGGCGGATGCTCACCGGCCGGGCCTGCGCCCATGCGCCAGGCCACGCGCGCGCCGCCGCCCACCGTGGCACCCACCACCCAGAACAGCCCGGCCACGCCGATCAGCGCGCCGGCCGAGCCGAACAGCACCGGCATCAGCACGCTCGACGCGTTGATGGTCATGAGCCGCAGGCCCAGCGCCTCGCCGTGGCGCGCCGGCGGCGTGAGCTGGTGCAGCATGCTCATGATCATGGGCTGCACCGAGCCCAGCGCAAAGCCCAGCAGCACCGAGCAGATGCCCAGCGTCCAGGCCGTGGGCATGAGCGGATAGACCGCGAACAGCAGTGCCGTGGCGACCATCGCCCCGGTCACCACGGCCGCCTCGCGCAGGCGCGCCGCGACGAGAGGCATCAACACGCGGATCAGCGCCGCGGCGATGGCGAACGCGCCCAGGATGGTCCCGATGACCGACGCCGACAGGCCGCGCTCGTGGCCCAGCAGCGGCACGACGAAGGTGTGCACGTCCCAGCACGAGGACAGCAGCCAGTTGACGATGAGCAGGCGGCGAAAGCCGGGCTCGGCCAGCAGGTCCCAGGCGCGGCGGCGCGGGCCGCCGGCCGCGGCGATCACCGGGGGCAGTTCCACCGTGTGCCGCACCCAGAACCAGGTGGCCAGCGGCAGGACGGCCATAAAGGCGAAGGCCGCCCGGTAGCCCGTGGTGCTGCCGGCACCCTGCCCCAGCACGCTGCCGGCATGGTCGATGAGCAGGCCCGCGGCGAACGGCCCGATGAAGTTGGACACCGCCGGCCCGATGGCCAGCCAGCTGAACACGCGCCGCAGGGCTGTGGCGTCGTGCGCCGCGCGGCCCACGTGCCGCTGCAGCGCGATGGTGGCCGCGCCCGTGGCGCCGCCCGTCATGAGCGCCGACACGCACAGCACCGGGAACACCGGAAACGCCAGCGCCAGCCCGGCGCCCGCGGAGGCCAGGGCCACCGAATAGGCGACCGGCCGCTTGAGCCCGTGCCGGTCGGCGAAGCGCCCCGCCGGCAGCGCCAGAAACACCTGGGTGAGCGCGAACAGCGCCAGCAGCACACCGACAGCCGCAGCGCTGTAGCCCTCGCGCAGCGCCAGCAGCGGCGCGGCCATGCGCATGCCCGCCATGCAGGCGTGGATGCAGATCTGCCCCAGGATCAGCCGCGCCAGCGCCCCGTCCACGTCATTCGCCTTCGTCGTCCAGCGACAGCCCCGCCTGCGCCGGCGGCACCGGCAAAGCCGTGCCCGCCGCGGTGGAGGCCGTGGGCGCGGGCAGCTCCTGTACGTCGCGCAGCTTGCGCTGGATGGCGCGGGTGCGCACACCCACGTCGTCGAACTTCTTGGCCGCCGCGTCGATGGACTTCTTGGCCGATTCGACGATCTCGCCGAACTTGGCGAACTCGGTCTTCACCGAGCCGAGCACACCCCACACCTCGGACGAGCGCTTCTCGATCGCCAGCGTCTTGAAGCCCATCTGCAGGCTGCTGAGCATGGCCGCCAGGTTGGCCGGGCCGGTGATCATCACGCGGCAGTCGTTCTGCACGGCCTCGACGAGGCCCGGGCGGCGGATCACCTCGGCGAACAGGCCTTCGGTGGGCAGGTACAGCACCGCGAAGTCGGTAGTGTGCGGCGGCGAGACGTACTTGCTGAAGATCTTCCTGGCTTCGAGCTTGATCGAGGTCTCGAACGCATTGCCCGCCGACAGGATGGCGGCCTTGTCGGCGGCGTCCTGTGCATCCAGCAGGCGCTGGTACTGCTCCACGGGGTACTTGGAGTCGATGGGCAGCCAGACGGGCTTTTCGTCGTTGCGCCCCGGCAGGCGGATGGCGAACTCCACCAGGTCGTCGCTGCCCGGCACGGCCTTGACGTTGCGCGCAAACTGGTCGGGCGTGAGCACGTTCTCGATGATGGCGCCCAGCTGCATTTCACCCCAGGTGCCGCGCGTCTTCACGTTGGTCATCACGCGCTTGAGGTCGCCCACGCTGCCGGCCAGGGTCTGCATCTCGCCCAGGCCCTTGTGCACCTGCTCCAGCCGGTCGCTGACCAGCTTGAAGGATTCGCCCAGCCGCTGCTCCAGCGTGGCGTGCAGTTTTTCGTCCACCGTGCGGCGCATCTCTTCGAGCTTGGCGGTGTTGTCGGCCTGGATGGCGGCCAGCCGTTCGTTGAGCGCGCCGCGCAGCGCCTCGGCGTTCTGCGCGCTGCCCTGCGCCATGGCGCCCAGCTGCTGCGAGACAGCGTCCTGCAGCACGGCGAACTGGTTGCGGATCTGCTGGCCATTGGCCTCCAGCTGGTCCTTGAGCGCGGTGGACACGGTACCCAGCTGCGTGTGGATGTCGCCCTTGAGCGAATCCAGCGTGCCGCGCGTGGCGGCCGTGAGCGCCTCGAAGCGCTCCTGGATGCGCTGCTCGAAAAGCTTCGTGCTCTCCGCCAGGGCCTCGCGCGAGCGGACGCTGTCGGACGCCAGCTGCTGCGCGGTCTGCGTGAGTTCGGTGCGGAAGGCGAGCAAGGTCTCCGAGAGCTCCTTGCGCGCCACGGCGGCATCAGCCTGGCCTTGCGCAAGCCGCTGCTCCAGCTTGGCCTCGAAGGCGCCGAAGGCCGCCAGCAGCTCGGCCCGGCCGGTGCGCGACTCGGCCACGGCCTGCGCCAGGCGCTCGTCCACCGCGCCGCGCAGGCCTTCCAGCGTGCCCTGGGTGGTCTGCGTGAAGCCGCGCAGCTGCTGCGCCATGCCGTCGAGCGCGCCGTCGTTCTTGGCCACCGCCAACTGGGTGGACTGCGTGGTGGCTTCCAGCGCCTGCAGGCGCGCCAGCCACTCGGGCGGCAGGTCGACGCGCGGGCGTCGCAGCAGCACGGCGCCCACCAGCGCCGCGATCAGCAGCAGCAAGAGCAGGACGGCGATCATTTCAACAGACATGGAACAAACACTACCAAATTGATAGCTGCCAGCGCTTACCCCATAAGCGCTAGATGCCAATTTCATTCAAACCTTTTACGCACGCTTGCCGGCCGGGGTGTTCACCGGCGTGAGCGGTCCACGCCCGTCGAAGAAGGCGATGAGGTTGTCGGCTGCCAGCTGGGCCATGGCCAGGCGCGTCGGCACGGTGGCGCTGGCGATGTGCGGCGTGAGGACCACGTTGGGCACCGTCAGCAGATCGGGGTGGACGGCGGGCTCGCCCTCGAACACGTCCAGGCCGGCCGCGGCGATGCGGCGCTCCTTGAGCGCCTTGGCCAGTGCCGCGTCGTCCACGATGCCGCCGCGCGCGATGTTGATCAGGTTGGCGGTGGGCTTCATCTGCGCGATCTCGGCCGCGCCGATGGCGTGGTGCGATGCGGGTGTGTACGGCAGCACCAGCACCAGGTGGTCGGCCGTGCGCAGCAGCTCTTCCTTGCTCACGTAGCGGGCCTTGCATTCGGCTTCGAGTTCGGGCGTGAGGCGCGAGCGGTTGTGATAGACCACGTTCATGCCGAAGCCGTGCGCGCCGCGCTTGGCGATGCCCTGGCCGATGCGGCCCATGCCCAGGATGCCCAGCGTGCTGCCGTGCACCTCGGTGCCGGCGAACAGGTCGTAGCTCCACTTCGTCCACTGGCCGGCGCGCAGGTAATGCTCGCTCTCGGCCATGCGGCGCGCCGTGGCCATGAGCAGCGCAAAGCCGAAGTCGGCCGTGGTCTCGGTCAGCACGTCGGGCGTGTTGGTGCCCTGCACGCCCGCGGCCGTCATCGCGTCCACGTCGAAGTTGTTGTAGCCCACGGCCATGTTGGCCACGATGCGCAGCCGGGGCGCGGCGGCCAGCAGCGCGGCATCCACGCGCTGGCTGCCGGTGGTGAGCGCGCCGTCCTTGTCCGCCAGTTTTTCGGCCAGTTCGGCCGGGGTCCACACCACGTCCTGCGGGTTCGACTCGACCTCGAAATGCTGCGACAGGCGCTCCACCACTTCGGGAAAGATGTTGCGGGCAACCAGGATGCGGGGCTTGGACATGGGAGAAAAATCCTTTCTTCGATCGGTCAACGGAACCAGAGGAATGTCATCACGGCGAACAGCGGCACCAGGATGCCGCCCGACCACAGCATGTAGCCGAAGAAGCTGGGCATCTTCACGCCGCGGTCCTCGGCAATCGCCTTGACCATGAGGTTGGGCGCGTTGCCGATGTAGGTATTGGCGCCCATGAACACGGCGCCGGCCGAGATGGCCGCCAGCGTGGGTGCCAGCGTTGTCATCAGCGCGGCGGGGTCACCGCCCGCCGTGTTGAAGAACACCAGGTAGGTGGGCGCGTTGTCCAGGAATGAACTGAGCGCGCCCGTGGCCCAGAAGTACATCGCGGGGTCGGGCGTTCCGTCCGGGCGGGTCACGGCGGACACGATGGCGGCGAACGGCCCGTTCACGCCCGCCTTGAGCATGGCGATGACCGGGATGATGGTGAGGAAGATGCCGGCGAACAGCTTGGCCACCTCCTGTATGGGACCCCAGCTGAACTGGTTGTCTGCGTGCACCCGGCGCGGCGTGAGCCAGAGGGACAGCAGCGTCACGCCGATCAGCCCCGCATCGCGCACCAGGCCCGGCAGCCCGACCGGCGTGCCGGCCACGTCCCAGACCACGGGTGATTTCCAGAAACCGCTCAGCAGCACCAGTACCACGACGGCGCCCAGCAGCGCGAAGTTGACGCGGCCGTCGAAGCCGATGCCGCGGGTGTCTGGCGTGGGATCGGCCGGCAATACGTCTTCGCGGCGCCGGTAGAACCAGGTATCCAGAAGATAGAACAGGACGAGCAGCGTGCCGATGAGGAACAGCGTCTCGGGAAAGATGTGCCGCACGGTCCAGAAGAAATCCACGCCCTTCAGAAAGCCCAGGAACAGCGGCGGATCGCCCAACGGGGTGAGCGAGCCACCCGCGTTGGAGACGATGAAAATGAAGAACACCACCACGTGCGCCACATGGCGGCGGCCGTCGTTGGCGCGGATCAGCGGGCGGATCAGCAGCATCGAGGCCCCGGTGGTGCCCATGAAGCTCGCCAGCACGGCCCCGATGCCCAGCAGCGCCGTGTTCAGCCCCGGGCTGCCGTGCAGGTTGCCGCGGATGTAGATGCCCCCCGCCACGGTGAACAGCGCGGTGAGCAGAATCACGAACGGCAGGTATTCGGCCAGCAGCGCGTGCACCAGACCGGCGCCCGCGACCGCCGGGCCGAACACCGCGGCGAACGGCAGCAGGAACGCCAGCGCCCAGGCGGCGGCCACCTTGCCGAAATGGTGGTGCCAGAACACGGGCGCCAGCAGGGGCAGCAAAGCGATCGACAGCAGCAGCCCCGCAAAGGGCACGCCCCACAGCACAGACAGCGCCGAGCCGTCCACATCGGCGGCCCGGGCCAGGGCCGGCGCCAGGCACAGGCCCAGCAGAGCCAGGGAGCGGGTACGGGTCATCGTTTGAAGGTCTTTCCTTGCCCTGGCCACGGTACTGGCGGCTCGCCGCCCCAGGCTCCGGAGTCGTTGTGGGTCACGCTGGAGACGGAATGTCGAACACCTGGCGCAGATAGGCCAGGTACTTCTCGTCGTCGCACATGTTCTTGCCAGGCGCGTCGGACAGCTTGGCCACCGGCTGCCCATTGCAGCGCGTCATCTTGATGACGATCTGCAGCGGCACATGGGCGGGCGGGTCGCCCAGGTCGTTGGTCAGGTTCGTGCCGATGCCGAATGCCAGCTGGCAGCGGCCCTGGAACTGGCGGTACAGCTCGATGGTGCGCGGCACCGTGAGCGCATCGCTGAAGATCAGTGTCTTGGTGAGCGGATCGACGCGGTTCTTGCGATAGTGCTCCAGCAGGCGCTCGCCCCAGGCGAAGGGATCGCCGCTGTCGTGGCGCGCGCCGTCGAACAGCTTGCAGAAGTACAGGTCGAAGTCGCGCAGGAAGGCGCTCATGCCATAGACGTCCGACAGCGCGATGCCCAGGTCGCCACGGTACTCCCGCGCCCACATCTCGAAACCATAGATCTGGCTGTCGCGCAGCCGCGGGCCCAGCGCCTGGCAGGCCTGCAAGTACTCGTGCGCCATCGTGCCCAGGGGCGTCAGGCCCAGCTTCATCGCGAACAGCACGTTGCTGGTGCCCGCGAACTGGCCGGGGCCGCTGGGGGCGTCAGGGCGGCGGTCGCCGGTGCCCAGGCGCGCCACCAGCACGCGCAGCACCTCCTCGTGCCAGGCGCGGCTGAAGCGACGGCGGGTGCCGTAGTCGGCAATCTTGAGATCCGCCAGACCCTCGCCCTGCAGCTGCGCGATCTTGGTGTCCAGCCGGCGCCGGCCCTCGGGGAAGTCGGGCACTTTCTGCGTGTTGCGGAAGTACACCTCGTTGACGATGGCCAGCACCGGAATCTCGAACAGAATGGTATACAGCCATGGCCCGGTGATGGTGATGTCGATCTCACCTGAAGGCAGCGCGGTGACGGTGATGTATTTCTCGTTGAGCTGGAACAGACCGAGGAAATCCACAAAGTCGCTCTTGATGAAGCGCAGGGACCGCAGGTACGCCAGCTCGGCATCCTGGAACCGCAGGCTGCACAACGCCCGGATCTCGTCGCGGATCTCGCTCACATACGGCGCCAGCGGAACGCCGGGGTTGCGGCACTTGAAGTGGTATTCGACCTGCGCCCCTGGGAACTGGTGCAGCACCACCTGCATCATGGTGAACTTGTACAGGTCGGTGTCGAGCAGGCTGGTGATGATCATGAAAAGCGCGCGGAGCGCGGAGCGCCGCGGGTCGTGGCGGCTGCGGCCGCCGGAAGAGATGTCTCGGCCGACATTGTGGCACCAAGCCCCGGCTGACGGACGGTAGCGAGCGCCCTGCCAACCAACGGCGTCGGGCCAGGCACGGCACTGGCCGCGTGCGCGCGTCGCGCTGCAGGACTGCAGAGCAGGCAATGCGCGATTGGCCTGTTGCGTCACCCCCGCTGCAAGGGCTCCAGCGCACTTCGCAGAATCGCGGGCAATTCGCGCGGCCGCCGGTCTTCGCGGCCCACGTACACGTGGACGAAATGGCCCTGCGCACTCGCCGTGGCAGCCCCCTCGGCGAACAGTCCCACTTCGTAGCGCACGCTGGAGCCTCCCAGCCGGGCGACCCGGATCCCGGCCTCGACGGTCTGCGGAAAAGCCAGCGGAGAGAAGTAGTTGCACTGGGTCTCGACCACGAGGCCAATGGTGTCGCCGCCGTGGATGTCGAGGGCACCCTGCTCGATCAGGTACGCGTTCACCGCCGTATCGAACCAGCTGTAATACACGACGTTGTTCACATGGCCGTAGGCATCGTTGTCCGCCCAGCGCGTGGTGATGGTGCGAAACGCCGCATAGGCCGCGCGCGGCTGCGGCACCGGGCGGGCACGGGTGCCATCAGAGGAAGAAGGGGAAGGAGAGGGAGAAGCAGGAGGATGCATGGCGGCATTCTGCGGCGAGGTGCCTCGCCCGACAGGCGCGCGCATGACAGCGGCCGCGCCACGGTAACGATCGGTCACGTGTTGAGCGTTGACTCTAATAATGCTGCAGTGCAACAAAAGGGCTTGCCCCAGCGCCGCAAATCCTGAAGAATCCCTTCCATGCTGCACTGCAACATAAACGAGTTGGTCAGCGCAGATGCTTCAACCACCCTGTCCGCAAGGACGCTTCCAGGAGATATTTCCATGTCGCTGACCCCCGAACAAGTGCTGGCATCCCACAAGGCCCATCTGGACACCCTGTTCAGCCTCACGAGCAAGGCGTTCGAAGGCGTGGAGAAGCTGGTGGAACTGAACGTCACCGCCTCGCGTGCGGCCCTGGCCGATGCCGCCAACCATACCCAGGCGGTGCTGGGCGCCAAGGACGCACAGGAACTGCTGGCCCTGCAGGCCAACCTGTTCCAGCCCATCGCTGAAAAGACGGCCGCCTACAGCCGCCATCTGTACGACATCGCCTCGGGCACCAGCTCCGAATTCGGCCGCACCTTCGAAGCGCAGGCTGCAGAAGCCCAGCGCAGCTTCAGCACCCTGGTCGACACCGCCGCCAAGAACGCGCCCGCGGGCACGGAAACCACGGTCGCCGTGATGAAGAGCGCCGTGTCTGCGGCCAACAGCGCCTTTGAATCGGTGCAGAAGGCGGTCAAGCAGGCCAGCGACGTGGCGGAGGCCAACTTCAACGCCGTCGCCAACACGGCCACCAACGCGGCCAAGTCCGCAGCTCCGCGCAAGCGCTGAGCCGCGACCGACCCGACACCGTTCAAGCGCCCCGGCGGCAGCGCCGGGCCCCCACCGTTGTCTCCTTGAATCCTTTCGAGGCTTGCCGCTTCAGGGATCCCTTCAAAGCCCGGCGCCCGCCGGGCTTTTTTTGGGCCCGCAGGGTTTCGCACGGACAACGCCAAACAGTGGGCAATACCACCACCGCGCCGCGCCCCAGACGGCGGCGACCGGAGGACGGTAATGCCACGCCCGACGTCAGGCCTTGTTAAGAACCATTCGCGTTCCCTTATCATCCCCGCGTCTCCATCCCTAAGAAAGAACGCTGTCCATGTCGATGCCCATCAAATCTCTGCTGGCGCTGTGTCTTGCTGCGTCGGGCGCCGCTGCCCTGGCGCAGGACCAGGTCGTCAATCTGTATTCGGCCCGTCACTACGCCACCGATGAAGCCCTGTACTCCGGCTTTACCAAGGCCACAGGCATCAAGATCAACCGCGTCGACGCGGACGATGCGGGCATCATGGCGCGGCTGAAGGCCGAAGGAACGGCCTCGCCGGCCGACGTCATCCTGCTGGTGGATGCAGCCCGCCTTTACCGCGGCGACGTGGATGGCCTGTTCCAGCCCATCCAGTCCAAGGTGCTGAACGATGCCATTCCCGCCAACCTGCGCAGCCAGCCGGCCGCCGACGGCGGCATCTCCTGGTACGGCCTGTCGACCCGCGCCCGTGTCATCGTCTACAACAAGGCCAAGGTCAAGGCGGAAGATGTGGACACCTACGAAGAGCTGGGCGACCCGAAAAACAAGGGCAAGATCTGCATCCGTTCTGGCTCGCATCCCTACAACCTGAGCCTGTTCGGCGCCGTCGTCGAGCACATGGGCGAGCAGCAGGCCGAGGCGTGGATCAAGGGCGTCAAGGACAACCTGGCGCGCGCTCCCAAGGGCGGCGACACCGACCAGATCAAGGCCGTGGCAGCGGGCGAATGCGATATCGCTGTCACCAACAGCTATTACCTCGCCCGCCTGATCCGTTCCGAAAAGCCTGAAGACAAGGCCGTGGCGGAGAAGGTATCGGTGGTATTCCCCAATCAGCAGTCGTGGGGAACGCACATGAACATCGCTGGGGGTGCAGTGGCCAAGCATGCCAAGAACCGCGCCAATGCCATCAAGTTCCTCGAATACCTGGCGAGCCCGGAAGCCCAGACGTACTTCGCCAACGGCAACAACGAGTGGCCAGCGGCAAAGAACGTCCAGCTCGAGAACCCTGCTCTCAAGCTCATGACCGGCGGCAAGCCCTTCAAGAGCGAGACCATCCCCATCGGCGCGGTGGGTGCCAACACCGTCAAAGTGCAACAGATGCTCGACCGCGCCGGCTTCCAGTAAAAAGAAGCTGCTACGAGATCAAAGCCCGGCCCTGCCGGGCTTTTTTGATGGGCTCAGCCGATGTCGGCTTGGGCATAATTGACGTTTACGTCAACGTCACTCACAGGAGACATTCATGGAGATCAATGGCAAGGTATTCGTCGTGACCGGCGGCGCATCGGGCCTGGGCGAAGGCACCGCCCGCGCCCTGGCAGCCCGCGGCGGCAAGGTGGTCATCGCCGACATGCAGACGGACAAAGGAGAGGCCGTGGCGCGCGAGATCGGCGGCATTTCCGTTCGCTGCGACGTCAGCAGCGAAACGGATGGACAGGCGGTGATCGACCGCGCTGTCGCGCTTGGCAAGCTGATGGGCCTGGTCAACTGCGCCGGCATCGCTCCTGCCGAGAAGACCGTCGGCAAGAACGGCCCCCATGCCCTGTCCAGCTTCAGCAAGACGATCACGGTCAACCTTATCGGCAGTTTCAACATGATCCGAATGGCAGCAGACGCCATGGCCAAGAACGAGCCCGAGGCGACCGGCGAACGCGGTGTCCTGATTTCCACGGCCAGCGTGGCGGCCTATGACGGACAGATCGGCCAGGCCGCCTACTCCGCCTCCAAAGGAGGGATCGTTGGCATGACCTTGCCTATTGCGCGCGATCTGGCCCGCAACGGCATCCGCAACATGACCATCGCACCCGGCATCTTCGGCACGCCCATGCTCTTCGGCATGCCGCAGGAAGTCCAGGATGCGCTGGCCGCAGGTGTCCCCTTCCCCAGCCGCTTGGGCACCCCGGAGGACTATGCGAAGCTGGCGGTGCACATCTTCGAGAACGACATGCTCAACGGCGAGGTGATCCGGCTCGACGGGGCCATCCGGCTCGCCCCGCGCTGATACTGCTGAGCTCGGGCCGATCGGATGCGCGGTCGACCCGGGCCTGTTGCGAGGCTCATGCAGCGCCATGACACACGGATCGAAGCGCCGTGCAGTCTTCGGCTTGTGCGGGCAATGGCAGCGGAGGTCGCGCCCTGCGCTCCACCGAAGAAACCTTGGTTCTGCCTTGAACAAGAAAAAACCCGCTGCCATCTTGCGATGACAACGGGTTGATCTTTGGCGGAGTGGACGGGACTCGAACCCGCGACCCCCGGCGTGACAGGCCGGTATTCTAACCAACTGAACTACCACTCCTGGCAGGCAGCTTTCGCTTGCGTATGTACACAAGCCAAGCGCTACAACTTGGCGACCCTACGGGGATTCGAACCCCGGTACTCACCGTGAAAGGGTGATGTCCTAGGCCTCTAGACGATAGGGTCAAAACCTGGAACTAACCTATAAATTGTGGTGGAGGTAAACGGGATCGAACCGATGACCTCTTGCATGCCATGCAAGCGCTCTCCCAGCTGAGCTATACCCCCACTGCTCTTTGGCTTGCACCAAAGAAAATCCTTTGCACATCAGCGACCTGCAAAGGACTTTGACTGGCGGAGTGGACGGGACTCGAACCCGCGACCCCCGGCGTGACAGGCCGGTATTCTAACCAACTGAACTACCACTCCTGGCAGGCAGCTTTCGCTTGCGTATGCACACAAGCCAAGCGCTACAACTTGGCGACCCTACGGGGATTCGAACCCCGGTACTCACCGTGAAAGGGTGATGTCCTAGGCCTCTAGACGATAGGGTCAAAACCTGGGAACTAACCGTTCTCTAACTTCAGATTGGTGGAGGTAAACGGGATCGAACCGATGACCTCTTGCATGCCATGCAAGCGCTCTCCCAGCTGAGCTATACCCCCACTTGACTTCGATATTCACACTGTGTTTATCGTCATCACCTGAGCCTTGAATTATAGACAGGTTTTTAGCCCTTTCGCAATCTCGCTGCAATTTTTTCGCGACCGACCAATTCAAGCACCGCATCGACCGATGGCGTGTGCGCAGTCCCCACCGTCAGCACGCGCACCGGCATGGCCAGTTGCGGCATCTTCAGGCCATGGGCTGCCAGTACCTGCTTGAACGCGGCGGCGATGGAGGCCTTGTCCCAGGCGCACTCCAGCAGCGCCGTGCGCAGGGATTCGATGGCAGGCCACACTGCCTCCGTCACATGCTGGGCACGCTCTTCGGCATGGGGCCTGACGTCTCCATAGAACACTTGGGCCCAATCCGCCAGCGCCACGGTGGTCTCGCAGCGGTCCTTGAAGAGTGCGCAAATGCGCGGCAGTCGGCCATCGGCCAGCACTTCCGAGGCCAGCCCCCGTTGCTCGAGCGTGCGCCCGATCAGGGCAGCCAGGGCGTCGTCCGGCATCGCCTTCAGATGTTGCGCATTCACCCAGCGCAGCTTGGCCTCGTCGAACTGGGCCGCGCTGCGGCCCAGGTGGTCGAGGTTGAACCACTGCAGGAACTGCTCGCGGCTGAAGATCTCGTCGTCTCCGTGACTCCAGCCCAGGCGCGCGAGGTAGTTCACCATGGCTTCGGGCAGGTAGCCCTCGTCGCGGTACTGCGTCACGGGCTTGGCACCGTTGCGCTTGCTCATCTTCTCGCCCTGCTCGTTGAGCACGGTAGGAAGGTGCGCATACACCGGCGGCTCCTTGCCAAGCGCGCGGAAGATGTTGATCTGGCGCGGCGTGTTGTTCACATGGTCATCGCCACGGATCACGTGGGAGATTTCCATGTCGATATCGTCCACCACCACGCAGAAGTTGTAGGTGGGCGTTCCATCGGGACGCGCGATCACCAGGTCGTCAAGCTCCTGGTTGCTTATCTCGATGCGACCCTTGACCTTGTCTTCCCAGGCGACCACGCCGTCCACGGGGTTGCGGAAACGCAGCACGGGCTGTACGCCTTCGGGAACAGGCGGCAGGGTCTTGCCAGGCTCCGGGCGCCACGTGCCGTCGTAGCGCGGCTTCTGCTTGGCGGCCATCTGGCGCTCCCGCAGGGCATCCAGTTCAGGCACGCTCATGTAGCAGGGATAGACGAGGCCCTGTTCCTGCATCTGCCGCAGCACTTCCTTGTAGCGGTCCATGCGCTGCATTTGGTAGAACGGACCTTCGTCAGGCTGCATGCCCAACCAGTCCATGCTTTCCAGAATGACGTCGACCGCCGCCTGGCTCGACCTCTCCAGGTCCGTGTCTTCGATGCGAAGGATGAAATCGCCCCCCGTTGCCCGGGCAAACGCCCAGGGATAGAGCGCGGAACGGATGTTGCCGAGGTGGATGAAGCCGGTAGGGGACGGTGCGAAGCGGGTACGGATGCGCTGGGTCATGGGTGGGGTCATTCAGTCCAGGGAGTCGAGGCCACGGGCCAGATCGTCGGTCAGGTCGCCGATATGCTCCAGGCCCACGGCGACACGGATCAAGCCCTGCCCGATGCCTGCAGCCTGCCGCTGCTCTTCTGTGAGGCGGCCATGCGAGGTGCTGGCCGGATGGGTGATGGTGGTCTTGGTATCGCCGAGGTTGGCGGTGATGCTGCACACGCGGGTGCTGTCGATCACGTGAAAGGCCCGGCTGCGGGCCGCGGCCGCGTCCCCTGCCGGCGCCTTGACGTCGAAGGACAGCACCGCGCCGCCCATTCCCGACTGCTGCTGCATGGCCAGCGCATGCTGGGGATGCGAAGCCAGGCCGGGATAGTAGACGCGCGAGACGCGCGGATGCGCTTCCAGCCACTGTGCCAACTGCTGCGCGTTGGCGCTCTGGGCCTTGACGCGGATGGACAGCGTCTCCAGCCCCTTGAGCACGACCCAGGCATTGAAGGGCGACAGGTTCATGCCGGCGCTGCGGATCAACGGCCCCAGTTTCTCGTCGATGAGCGCACGCGGACCGCACACGGCTCCTGCCATGACGCGGCCCTGCCCATCCAGGAACTTGGTGCCGGAGTGGATCACCAGGTCCGCACCCAGCCGCGCGGGCTGCTGCAGCACCGGCGAGGCGAAGCAGTTGTCCACCGCCAGCAGCACGCCCGCGCCGTGCGCGATCTCGGCCAGCGCGCGGATGTCGCACAGGTCGGTCAACGGGTTGGTGGGCGTCTCGGCGAACATCAGCCGCGTCTCGGGCCGCAACGCCGCCTTCCAAGCAGCCGCATCGGTCTGCGGCACGAAGGTGGTCTGCACGCCGAAGCGCGCGAGTTCGCTACCCAGCAGCTTGATGGTCGAGCCGAACATCGACTGGGAACACACGATGTGGTCACCCGTCTTCAGCAGGGCCAGGCACATCAGCAGGATGGCGGACATGCCGGTGGCCGTTGCGATGGCGCTTTCCGTGCCCTCCATGGCGGCCAGCCGGCGTTCGAAGGCGGTCACCGTTGGGTTACCGGTGCGGGTGTAGGTAAAGCCCTCCTCCTCGCCCGCAAAGCGCCGGGCCGCGGTGGCCGCGTCAGGCTGCACGAAGCTGCTGGTGAGATACAGCGCTTCGGAGTTCTCGCCGTACGCACTGCGAGGAATGGATTCGCGCACCGCCAGGGTATCGGGGTGCAGGCCGGGAGGAAGGGATCGGTCGGTCACGTGCGGATGTCCTGCAAGAAAAAGGCTGCGGGCGACGCTCAGGCGTCCTGGGCGTTCGGCAAGGCCAGGCGGGAAGTGTCTTCTTCCTGCTCTTCCTTGCCCACGCGGCCTTCATTCAGGCGCGCGATGTCCTGGGCCGTGATGTCGCCCGTGACGTAGATGCCGTCGAAGCAGGAGGCATCGAATCCCTCGATGCCACCGTTGAGCGAACCCACGGCCTTCTTCATGGCATTGACGTCCTGATAGATCAGCGCGTCGCAGCCGATGGCCTCGCGGATTTCCTCGACGGTGCGGTCATGCGCCACCAGTTCGCTGCTGGTCGGCATGTCGATGCCGTAGACGTTGGGGTAGCGCACTGGTGGAGCCGCGCTCGCCAGGTAGACCTTGCGGGCGCCGGCATCGCGGGCCATCTGGACGATTTCGCGCGAGGTGGTGCCGCGCACGATGGAGTCGTCCACGAGCAGCACATTGCGCCCTTTGAACTCGCTGGCGATCACGTTGAGCTTCTGGCGCACCGACTTCTTGCGCACTCCCTGCCCCGGCATGATGAAGGTCCGGCCCACATAGCGGTTCTTGACGAAGCCCTCGCGGTACGGAATACCCAGCAGGTGCGCGAGCTGCGTGGCGCTGGGGCGGCTGGATTCGGGAATCGGGATGATCACGTCGATCTCGTTGGGCGGTACAGTGGAGATCACACGCTTGGCGAGCGCCTCGCCCAGGTTCAGGCGGGCCTGGTAAACCGAAATGCCATCCAGCACCGAATCCGGGCGGGCGAGGTAGACGAACTCGAAAATGCAAGGATTCAGCTGCGCGGCATCGGCGCACTGCTGCGCATGCACCTGGCCATCCAGGGTCACGAACACGGCTTCGCCAGGCTGCACGTCGCGCTCGAACACATGGCTGGTCCCTTCCAGGGCCACGGACTCGCTGCCCACCATCACCGTGCCGTCCGCGCTGCGGCCCAGGCACAGCGGCCGGATGCCATGCGGGTCGCGGAAAGCGAGCAGCCCGTGCCCAGCGATGAGCGCCACGACCGCGTAGGACCCCTTCACCCGTTTGTGGACGGCTCGCACTGCGGCAAAGACGTCCTCCACCTGCAGGGGCACGCCCCGGGTCGATCGTTCGAGTTCGTGGGCGAACACGTTGAGCAGCACTTCGGAGTCGCTCTCGGTGTTGGTATGGCGGTGGTCGGTGGAGAACAGCTCAGCGCGCAGGGCCTGGGCGTTGGTCAGGTTGCCGTTATGTACCAGCACGATGCCGAAGGGCGCGTTCACGTAGAACGGCTGGGCCTCTTCCTCGCTGTAGGCATTGCCTGCCGTGGGATAGCGAACCTGGCCCAGACCGACCGCGCCTGGCAACGCGCGCATGTTGCGGGTGCGGAACACGTCGCGCACCATGCCCTTGGCCTTGTGCATGAAGAACTTGCGTCCTTCCTGCGTGACGATGCCGGCGGCATCCTGGCCGCGGTGCTGCAGGAGCAGCAAGGCGTCATAGATCAGTTGATTGACGGGAGTTGCGCTGACCACGCCGACGATTCCACACATATTCGCGTTCCATCCATAGGCGGAGCCAATCCGCCGAAAAAATCACCACCGCCACACTGGGCAGCCGGTACATCACGAGGGCAGGTGCCTCGCAAATCCTTCCGGTATCACCGGCTTCAAATCCTTGAGGGCCTGTTGCAATATGGGGGCGCCCCGCGACTCTTTCCACCAGTCCGTTTCCTGCAGTTGCGTCCACTGCGCCACCAGCCCCACCGCCAACAACAGGATCACGCCCCGCAGCACGCCGAACACGGCGCCGAGCGTCCGGTCCGCGGGCCGCAGTCCCACGGCCTCGATCAGCTTCTTCATCAGCCACGCCACGAATCCGCAGGCGAACACCGCCGCAATGAACACCACCACAAAACCCGCTGCGAGGCGCAAGGCGTCGTCCGCCTCACCCATCGGCAGCATGCGGCCCATGTCTGCAGCCCACCACTGCGCCGCAAAAAACGCCACCACCCAACCGGCCAGCGACAACAACTCGAAAACCAGCCCTCGCCAGGCCCCGACGACAAAGGAGCCCAGGAGCACCACGATGAAAATCCAGTCCAGCGCCGCCATGCCAGAGGTTCCGATTCCTGCGCCTGCCCAGAACGCGTCGGGCTACAGCGTCAGGACCGATGCAGGCAGTCCCATGCCCTTGATGCGTCCGGCCGCCTTGTCAGCCTCGGCCCGGTTGGCATAGGGGCCGACACGCACCCGCGTGCGCTTGCCGTCCTTGGTATCCACCATCTGGGTGTAAGTCTTCAGGCCGGCGCGCTCCAGCTTCGAGCGGATTTCCTTGGCCTTGTCGGCGTCCGCAAATGCGCCCACCTGCACGATCAAACGGCCTTCCTCGGCCTTGGGTGCAGCCGCACTGGCCGCAGCGGCGGACTCGCGGCCTTCCAGCAGCGCCCGCGCCCGCGCGGCATCGTCCGTGCGTGGCGCAGGCTTGGGTTCAGGGGCTGCAGGCTTGTGCTCCGGCTTGGATTCCTGCCGCGGCTCGGGCTTGGGCTCGGCGCGGGTCTCCGGCTTGGCTTGGGCGTGCGTATCGAGCTGCGGCAGCGGGGGCAGCGGCACGACCGGAGTCGATGCGCGAGCCGCCGGCTTGGGGCTGAGGACTTCCTCGCCCGCATCGAGGCCGGCAACCGACGAAGCCGAGGTATTGGCGGACGCGGCAGCCGACGGCACTGCAGGGGTCACGGGCTGCGTCGCAGCCTTGCCCGCAGCGGCGTCAGGCACCACCAGGGGCGCTACCTTGTTGCGATCGGGAATGTCGATGGGAATATCGACGGGGATGGGACGCGGCTGGGTGTCGAACAGCAGCGGAAATCCAACGATGCCGATGAGCACCAGCACTGCTGCTCCGATGAGCCGGTGCCGGGCGCGGCGGCGCATGGCGTCGATGCTTTCGGCCTGGGCGTTGCGGGACGACCGGCGGGCGGGCTTGGCTGTCTCGGCCTGGTCTTTCTGACCAAGCCAGCGGAACTTGAAAAATGCCATGGGGTGCGGACTCGTTAGGCGCCGAGATGCTTGGCCTGCAGGCGGGGCGTTCCGTGCTGGAGTACGCCGCCCACGGTGTAGAACGAGCCAAAGACCACGATTCTATCAGTGGGTTCTGCAGCAGCGACGGCGGCTTCCAGCGCCCTTTCCGGATCCGTATGCAGGCTGGTGGGCACCTGCCGGCGTCCTCCGGCCACGATCTGCAGGGCATTCCACTTCTGCTGCAGGCCGGCGGCCGTTTCGGCGCGGGACGTCGGCAGATCGGTGAAATACCAGCGGTCTACCAAGGGCGCGACCTTGGCCAGCATGGGCGCCAGGTCCTTGTCCGCCATGGCGCCGAACACGGCATGCGTGGTGGGAAAGTAGCCCATGGCATCCAGATTGGCCGTCAGCGCCGCAACGGAATGCGGGTTGTGCGCAACGTCCAGCACCAGCGTGGGCTGCCCCGGCACGATCTGGAAGCGCCCGGGCAATTCGACCAGCGCCAGCCCGTTGCGCACGGCTTGCGCGGTCACCGGCAAGCGATCTCGCAGTGCCTCCAGCGCCGCCAGCACGCCGGAGGCGTTGACCAACTGGTTCGCCCCCCGCAAGGCCGGATAGGCCAGGCCCGCGTAGCGCCGGCCGCGCCCGGCCCAGCCCCACTGCTGCTTGTCGCCCGAGAAATTGAAGTCGTGGCCGAAGCGCCAAAGATCCGCCCCGATCTCCAGCGCGTGGTCCAGCACGCTTTGCGGCGCCATCGGGTCGCTGACGACCACTGGCCGCCCTGTGCGCATGATGCCGGCCTTCTCCCGACCGATCGACTCCCGGTCGGGGCCAAGGAACTCGGTATGGTCGATGTCGATGCTGGTGATGACGGCGCAGTCGGCGTCGATCACATTGGTCGCATCCAGCCGCCCGCCCAACCCCACTTCCAAGATGGCCACATCCAGCCCGGCGTCGCTCATGCACCGCAGGATGGCGAGTGTCGTGAACTCGAAGTAGGTCAGCGAGACCTCTTCGCCCCCCTGGGTGCGGGCCGCTTCCACCGCTGCGAAGTGCTCCAGCAGCGAGGCCGCCGGCACGCTCTCGCCGTGCACGCGGCAACGCTCCTCGAAATGCACCAGGTGCGGCGAGGTGTACACGCCGGTGCGATAGCCCGCCTGCTGGGCGACGGCTTCGAGCATGGCGCAGGTCGAGCCCTTTCCGTTCGTTCCGGCCACGGTGATCACCGGGCACTCGAACCGCAGAGCCATGCGCTGCGCCACGGCGCGCACGCGGTCCAGTCCCATGTCGATGTTCTTGGGATGCAGGCGCTCGCAGTGGGCCAGCCAGTCGTCCAGGGTGAGAAGCGGGGTATGCATAGAGCCTGCGATTGTCGCCCAGCCACGCATTCCTTCCGGCGCCCATGGACACCTCGACCCTCGATTGCCGCGACCATCGCGGGTGCGCGATGATCCCGGCATGACACAACAGAACGCCTCCATCAAGCTCTACGGCATTCCCAACTGCGACACGGTGAAGAAGGCCCGCGCCTGGCTCACAGCGCAGGGCATCGATTACCGATTCCACGACTTCAAGAAGCAGGGCGTGCCCGCCGAGCGCCTTTCCGCATGGCAGAACGCCGTCGGCTGGGACAGGCTGCTCAACCGGCAGGGCACGACCTGGCGCAAGCTCGACCCCGCCATTCAAGCCGGCGTGGTAGACGCAGCCTCGGCCGGTGAGCTCCTGCAGGAGCAGCCCTCGGCCATCAAACGCCCTGTGGTCGAGTGGGGTGAGGGCCCCACAGCTCCGATCACCGTCGGCTTCGACGCCGCGGCATGGAACGAAGCGGCGCAGAATCTCTCCAAAGGCTGAGAACGCGACAGGCGTTTGTAGCGGCCTTGCAGGCAACTTTACGCACCTTTACGCCGCCAGACATCGAACCGCAGGGTCGGCGGCGCAACCTTCGGGCCATGTCGTGCGTTGTATACCGACCGAAAGGAGTTTCTCCATCATGAAAAAGATCATCGTCCTGACCGCCCTGGCCAGCGTTGCGGCGGTCGCTGCCGCGCAGGAGCAGGGGCGCGTTCTTTCCGTCACGCCCATCACGCAGCAGGTGGCCGTGCCCCAGCAGGTCTGCGGCAATGAAACCATCTACAGCGACTCCCGACCCTCCGGTGCTGGCGCCCTGCTGGGTGCGGTGGCCGGTGGTGCCGCCGGCAATGCCATCGGTGGCGGCAGCGGACGTGCGGCAGCCACCGTGCTGGGCGTGATCGGCGGCGCCGTGCTGGGCAACAACATCGAAGGCGGCCGGCCGGGCTACCAGAATGTGCAACGCTGCTCGACCCAGACCTACTACGAGAACCGCGCCATGGGCTACGACGTCACCTACGAATACGCCGGCCGCCAGTACACGACCCGCACCCAGAACGATCCGGGGCAATGGATTCCGCTGAACGTGCAGCCCGCCGTTCCGGGCATGGTCAGCTACGACCAGTACCCGCAGCAAGGGGTCGTGTCCACCTTGCCCGGTCCCGCAGCGTATGTGACGCCGCCCGTGAGCGCCGTCATCGAGTACCGCAACGGCTACGGCCGACCCTACTATCCGCCGCGGCACGATCCCTACTGGCGCTGAGCGCCGCACCATGCAAAGGAGCCTTCTGGCTCCTTTTTTCATGCCTGCCAGTAGCGCGCACGGCGCCGCTGCCGGGCTGCGTGGCCGCTGCGCCACTAGAATCTTCGGTTTCCTTCGTCCTCCCAACCCTGCCCGCATCCATGACCACCGAAAAGATCGACGGCGTGACCGTCACCACCCAGGCCAACGTGTACTTCGACGGCAAGTGCGTGAGCCACGGCATCACCTTCCCCGACGGCACGAAGAAGTCGGTGGGCGTGGTGCTGCCTGCCACGCTGACCTTCGGCACGGGCGCGCCGGAAATCATGGAATGCGTGGGCGGCTCCTGCGAGTACAAGCTCGCAGGCTCCGACACCTGGGTGAAGTCCGCTGCTGGCGACAAGTTCAGCGTGCCGGCCAACTCTAAGTTCGACATCCGCGTGACCGAGGCCTACCACTACATCTGCCACTACGGCTGATATTCAGAGCGTTTTTGGACTGCAGCGCTTATGTAGCAAGCGCAAGCAGCTATCATTTTTGAGAAGCATTCCATGGCAACCATCCTCCAGAACCTCCCCACCGGCCAGAAGGTCGGTATCGCCTTTTCCGGCGGCCTGGACACCAGCGCCGCTCTGCGCTGGATGAAGAACAAGGGCGCCCTGCCCTACGCCTACACGGCCAACCTGGGCCAGCCCGACGAGCCCGACTACGACGCCATCCCGCGCAAGGCGATGGAGTACGGTGCAGAGAAGGCCCGCCTGATCGACTGCCGCACGCAGCTCGCCCACGAAGGCATCGCCGCGCTGCAGGCCGGCGCCTTCCACGTGCGCACCGCCGGCGCCACCTACTTCAACACCACGCCCCTGGGCCGCGCCGTGACCGGCACGATGCTGGTGGCCGCCATGAAGGAAGACGACGTCCACATCTGGGGCGACGGCTCGACCTTCAAGGGCAACGACATCGAGCGCTTCTACCGCTACGGCCTGCTGACCAACCCGTCGCTCAAGATCTACAAGCCCTGGCTCGACCAGCTGTTCATCGACGAACTGGGCGGCCGCGCCGAAATGTCGGCCTTCATGACGAAGGAAGGCTTCGGCTACAAGATGAGCGCCGAGAAGGCGTACTCCACCGATTCCAACATGCTGGGCGCCACGCACGAGGCCAAGGATCTGGAGTTCCTGAACAGCGGCATCCGCATCGTGAACCCCATCATGGGCGTCGCGTTCTGGAAGGACGACGTGGCCGTCAAGGCCGAGGAAGTCTCGGTGCGCTTCGAAGAAGGCCAGCCTGTGGCGCTGAACGGCGTCGAGTTCAGCGACCCCGTGGAACTGTTCCTGGAAGCCAACCGCATCGGCGGCCGCCATGGCCTGGGCATGTGCGACCAGATCGAGAACCGCATCATCGAAGCCAAGAGCCGCGGCATCTACGAAGCCCCCGGCCTGGCGCTGCTGCACATCGCCTACGAGCGCCTGGTGAGCGGCATCCACAACGAAGACACCATCGAGCAGTACCGCATGAACGGCCTGAAGCTGGGCCGCCTGCTGTACCAGGGCCGCTGGTTCGACCCGCAGGCCATCATGCTGCGCGAGACCGCCCAGCGCTGGGTGGCGCGCGCCATCACCGGCACGGTGACGCTGGAACTGCGCCGCGGCAACGACTATTCCATCCTGGATACGGAAAGCGCCAACCTGACCTACGCGCCCGAGCGCCTGTCGATGGAGAAGGTGGAAGACGCGCCGTTCTCGCCGCTGGACCGCATCGGCCAACTGACCATGCGCAACCTGGACATCGTGGACACGCGCGCCAAGCTGGGCGTGTATGCCAACTCGGGCCTGCTGTCGCTGGGTGGCAATGCCGCACTGGCGCAACTGGACGACGGCAGCGCCAAAAAGTAAGCATCCAATCAGCCTCCAGCGCTTGATACACAAGCGCTGGCAGCTATCAAAAAAGAAACCGCCCTGTCTTGCGACCGGGCGGTTTTTCTTTGGGAGCCAGCTCGCAGGATCAGGCGGCCGCCGGCTCCGGCAAGCGGCGCATGGCCCGGGCAATCGCCGCCAGCGCCACGCCATAGGCCGGCACGAAGAACAGCAGGCTCACGACCAGCTTGATGACGTAATCCACCACGGCGATCTCGCCCCAGTGCGTGGCCATGAAGGCATCCGAGCTGCGCCAGAAGGCGATGCCGAAGAAGGCCACCGTGTCCAGCGCCTGTCCAACGATCGCAGCCGCCGTCGGCGCCAGCCACCACGCGCGGCTTTGCTGGCGGATGCGGTCGAACACCTGGATGTCGAGCAGTTGCCCCAGCACATAGGCCGCAAAACTGGCGAAGGCGATGCGGAACACGAAGCTGTTGAAGTCACCCAGGGCGCCCCAGCCATTGAAGCGCCCCTCGTGGAACAGCACGCCCACGACATACGACACCACCAGCGCGGGCAGCATGGCCCGCGTGATCACGCGCCGCGCGGGCGACTTGCCGATCAGCCGTACCGTGAGGTCGGTCGCCAGGAAGATGAACGGGAAACTGAACGCCCCCCAGGTGCTGTGGAAGCCAAACAGCGTGATCGGCAGTTGCACCAGGTAGTTGCTGGCGATGACGATGGCGATGTGGAACGCCACCAGAAGGGAGAGATACAGCGGCACGCGCGACGGCGGCGCCTGAACGGAGGTCATGGCAGTCCTTTTTGGGGTGGAGCGCTCTGCATCGTTACGGATGGTGCAGAACGTCCGTCATGGGGGCGAGGGAACCCATGGATTGACGAAAGGCGCGCATTCTACGCGAACGGCCCGAGGGGCATCCCCCTGAGGCGCTGCGCGCCTCCGAGCAACCGCCAGAGACGATAGCCCTTCCGGCACGTCCAAGCCTGCGCAGGCAGGCTTGGAGCCGCGGCCTTCAGCCCCTTCTCTCATCGCTGCGCGATGGGAAGGGGGACGACGCCAGTGGCCGGGCGAATCCCGTTCCACGGCGTCTGCTGGCATGGCCTGCTCCGCGGCCACTCGACGGGTACGGGCGTTGAATATTTGAACGAAAGTGGCCTTTAGCGCTTATGCAAAAAGCGCTTACAGCTATCAATCAAGGAGCATTCAAACAACTACTGGCTCGGGCTCCAGCCGGATGCCGAAGCGCTCGTACACGCTGGTCTGGATGGCCTTAGCCAGGGTCATCACCTCGCCGCCGGTCACGCTGTCGGCGCCCTGGCCGCGGTTGACCAACACCAGCGCCTGCTTCTCGTACACGCCGGCCTTGCCCACGCTCTTGCCCTTCCAGCCGCAGGCGTCGATGAGCCAGCCGGCGGCCAGCTTGATCGAGCCGTCGGGCATGGGGTAGTGCACGATCTTCGGCTCGCGCGCGATGATGTCGGCGCACTGGTCCGGCGTCACCGTGGGGTTCTTGAAGAAGCTGCCGGCGTTGCCGACCACGGCCGGGTCGGGCAGCTTGGCGCGGCGCACCTCGCACACCCAGTCAAAGACCTGCTGCGCCGTGGGCTGGTCGACACCGGCCTCGGCGCGCTTGCGCTCCAAGTCGAGGTAGCCCAGCTCGGGCTTCCAGGCCTTGGGTAAACGGAACCGCACGTGCGTGATCACTGCCCGGCCGGCCAGCCCCATGCCCCGCGGCAGGCCGCCTTCGCCCACGGCCTGCGGCGCATGCTTGAACACCGAGTCGCGGTAGCCGAAGGCGCACTGCGCGGCATCGAGCGAGAACGCCTGGCCCGTCGCCAGATCGATGGCGTCGAGCGAGTCGAAACGGTCCTGCAGTTCGACCCCATAGGCCCCGATGTTCTGCACCGGCGCTGCGCCCACGGTGCCGGGGATCAGCGCGAGGTTCTCCAGCCCGGGATAGCCGTGCGCCAGCGTCCAGGCCACGGCGTCGTGCCAGACCTCGCCGGCGCCGGCCTCGACGATCCAGTGGCGGTCGGTCTCGCTCACCAGGCGCAGGCCCTTGATCTCCATCTTGAGCACCACGGGCTTCACGTCGCCGGTGATGACGATGTTGCTGCCGCCGCCCAGCACGAACACGGGCTGGCGGCCCAGGTCGGCATCGGCCACCAGCGCCTCGACGTCCTGCACCGAACGTGCGCGCACCAGCGTCTGGGCACGGGCGACGATGCCGAAGGTATTGCAGTGCTGGAGGGGGGCGTTTTTCTCGACTAACATCACCCGAATTGTCGCACCCGCCCTGTTCCCGGGTCGGGTTCCTCCCTAGTTTCCGAGAGTGATGCCATGCCTTCTTTTGATACCGTCTGCGAAGCCAACCTGGTCAAGGTCAAGAACTCCGTAGAAAACACCGCCAAAGAAATCGGCACGCGCTTCGATTTCAAGGGCACCGCCGCCGCCATCGAGATCAAGGACAAGGAGATCACCCTGATCGGTGATGCCGAGTTCCAGCTCGAGCAGATCCAGGACGTGCTGCGCAACAAGCTGACCAAGCAGGAAGTGGATGTGCGCTTCCTGGACATCGGCGATGTGCAGAAGATCGGCGGCGACAAGGTCAAGCAGGTGCTGAAGGTGCGCAACGGCATCGAGAGCGAGCTGGCCAAGAAGATCCAGAAGCTGATCAAGGAAAGCAAGCTCAAGGTGCAGGCCGCCATCCAGGAAGAGAAGGTGCGCGTGACCGGAGCCAAGCGCGACGATCTGCAGGCCGCCATGGCCCTGCTGCGCAAGGAAGTGAACGACATTCCGCTGTCGTTCGACAACTTCCGCGACTGATCTCGCTTGCCCCCTCCCGCCCGGCCCGCCTTCGGCATGACCGCCCGCTCGCCCCTCCAGTGGATCGTCGCCGCTGCGCTGGGTGTGGCCGCGCTGGCCGGCCCGGGAGCGGCGCTGGCGCAGGCCGTGGCGCTCAGCGGCATTCTGGGCAGCAAGGCGCTGCTGGTGGTCGATGGTTCGGCACCGCGCGCCCTGGCGGCAGGCGAAAGCCACCAGGGCGTCACCGTGGTGGCGGTGGGCCGGGAGTACGCCACAGTCGAAGTGGCCGGCCAACGGCGCAGATTGCTGATGGGCGAGGCACCGGTCAGTGTCCGCTCCAGCACGGCCGGCCAGCGCGTCGTTCTGCGCGCCGACAGCACGGGCCATTTCGGCGGCGGCGGCGCGATCAACGGTCGCTTCATGCAGTACATGGTGGATACCGGCGCCAGCCTGGTGGCCATCGGCCAGCCCGATGCCGAGCGCTTGGGCCTGGCCTTTCGCAGCGGCCAGCCGGTGTTGCTCAGTACGGCCAACGGTCAGGTGCAGGGTTGGCGCATCAAGCTCGACACCGTGCGCATCGGCGACGTCGATGTGTATGGGGTCGACGCGGTGGTCACGCCCCAGGCCATGCCCTTCGTTCTGCTGGGCAACAGCATGCTCGCCGAATTCCAGATGACCCGTTCGCGCAGCGAGATGGTGCTGGAGAGGCGCCGCTAGCCATGCGATCCACCCTGGCCGCCCTGCTTCCGTCCACCGAGCGCACGGACAGCGACTACGAGGATCTGCTCGGGCTCTGGTCGGATCTGGAGTCGACACTGTCCGTTCTGCTGGCCAGGCCGCAGCACGTCCAGGATTTCGGCGCCAAGGTGCGCCAGTGCGACCAGTGGCTTCAGGACTTGGTGGCGCATGACATCGACGCAGCGCTGTATCTCATGTTCCAGCTCGCCTCGACCTCGACCGTCGGGTACAGCGCTGCCCACGCGCTGGTCTGCGGCACGCTGTGCCACATCCTTGCACAGGAGCTGCACCTGCCCCCTCACGAACGGGTATCACTGGTGCGTGCGGCGTTCACCATGAACATCGGCATGACGGCGCTGCAGGACGAACTGGCCCACCAGCGCGAACGCCCCAGCGCGGCGCAGCAGGAAGCCATCGACACCCACCCGCAGCACAGCCAGGAATTGCTCGAGGAATTGGGCATCGCGGACGACCTGTGGCTGGACGTGGTCGCCCGCCACCACCAACGGCAGGCCGAGAGCGAGCCTCTGGCACGGCTGCCCCCCCCGGAGCGGCTGGGACGGATCCTCGGCACCATCGATCGCTACGCCGCCATGATCAGCCCGCGCAAATCCCGCGCCGGCCGCAGCGTGACCGACTCGGTGCGCGCCATCGTCGGTCAGGATGTGGACGCCCAGGACGAAGTGGGCTTTGCGCTGGTGCGGACCGTCGGCCTGTGCCCGCCCGGCACCTTCGTGCGGCTGGACAACGGCGAAACGGCCGTCGTACTGCGCCGCAGCGAGAAGGCCAACTTCCCGCTGGTGGCCAGCCTGCTGGACGCTCGCGGAGGGCAACGCCCCCAGCCCGGCCTGTACCAGACGGCCCAGGGCCGGCCGCGCATCCAGGCCGCGCTGGCGCGCTCGGCCGTTGCCGTGGAACCGGACCATCGCACCATGGTGCGGCTCGGCCTGTATGCGGCGCAGGGCGGCCCCACGCCGGTGCTCTGACGCAGACATCTCGATCGCATCGCCCATGAGCACCGCTGCCCTGCCCTGGCTCGGACCGGACGACCCCTTTCCGCCGCCCGCACTCGCCTGGGGCGATGACACGCCGGCCCCCGGACTGCTCGCCGCGGGCGGCGTGCTGGACGCGCGCCATCTGCGCGACGCCTACGCGCAGGGCATCTTCCCCTGGTTCAGCGAAGGGCAGCCGGTGCTGTGGTGGAGCACGGCCCCCCGCATGGTGCTGCACGTGGCAGAGTTCAAACTGCACCGGTCGCTGCGGCGCACGCTGCAGCACTTCCGCACCGCGGCAGACTGCGAGATCCGTATCGACAGCGACTTCAGCGCTGTGATCCATGCCTGCTCGGCCACGGCCCGGGCGGGCCAGTCGGGCACGTGGATCGTGCCCGCCATGGTGCAGGCCTACGAGGAGTTGCATGCCCACGGCTACGCCCACAGCGTGGAAACCTGGAAGGCCGGGCAGTTGGTGGGCGGCCTGTACTGCATCGGCATCGGCCGGGCGGTGTTCGGCGAATCCATGTTCGCCCATGCCACCGATGCGTCCAAGATCGCGCTGGCGGCCCTGGTGGGACTGTGCCGCCATGAAGGCGTCGAACTCATCGACTGCCAGCAGAACACCCGCCACCTGGCATCGCTGGGCGCACGGGAGATTACGCGCGAAGCCTTTCTGCAACACATCGCGCAGGCCCAGAAATCGCCGCCCGTACCCTGGAAATTCGACCCCGTATACTGGAACGCGCTTCTGTCCTCCCCGGTGCCTGCGGTGTGACGCAACTCAACGACCTCCCCCTGCAAACGTTGCAGTTCTATGCGACTGCACCCTACCCCTGCAGCTACCTGCCGGGCAAGCAGGCACGCTCGCAGGTCGCCACCCCCAGCCACCTCATCCAGAACAGCGTCTATTCGGACCTGGTCGCCCGGGGTTTCCGGCGCAGCGGCATGTTCACCTACCGGCCGTACTGCGACGGCTGCCAGGCCTGCACCCCGCTGCGGGTGCTGGCCGGGGCCTTCCGGCCGGACCGCAGCCAGCGCCGGGCGTGGGCGCGCCATGCGCATCTGGAGGCGCGCGTGCTGCGGCTGGGCTATGTGCCCGAGCATTACCAGCTGTACCTGCGCTACCAGAACTCGCGCCACTCGGGCGGCGGCATGGACCACGACAGCATCGACCAGTACACCCAGTTCCTGCTGCAAAGCCGGGTCAACTCCCGGCTGGTCGAATTCAGGGAGCGCACGGACGACGGCACGCTGGGCGCGCTCAAGATGGTGTCCATTCTCGACGTGCTGGAAGACGGGCTCTCCGCCGTATACACGTTCTACGAGCCCGAGCCTACCGCCAGCTACGGCACCTTCAACATCCAGTGGCAGATCCAGCAGGCGCGCACGCTGGGCCTGCCTTACGTGTACCTGGGCTACTGGATCGAAGACAGTCCCAAGATGAACTACAAGTCGCGCTTCGGCCCACACGAGGTCCGTCTCAACGGCGAATGGACGCCCGGCACAGCGTCCCGCTGAGCGCCGGCGCGCTTGCACTCAGCGCGCCCGGATTTCACCAAGTAAAATGGCCGCACTTTGCCAAGCCAACGGGTCGCCATGAAGAAACACCAGTCCGATGTCCCTTCCAAGCCCAGCGTGCAGGTGCTGGAGCGCATGTTCACGCTCATCGATGTGTTGGCCTCGCGCGAGGACGCCATCTCGCTCAAGGAGATCAGCGAACGCACGGGCCTGCATCCCTCGACTGCGCACCGCATCCTCAATGACCTGACCATCGGCCGCTTCGTCGACCGCCCGGAGTCCGGTAGCTACCGGCTGGGCATGCGCCTGCTCGAACTGGGCAATCTGGTCAAGGCGCGCCTGAGCGTACGTGACGCCGCACTGCTGCCCATGCGGCAACTGCACAAGCTGATCCAGCAGCCCGTCAACCTGAGCATGCGCCAAGGTGACGAGATCGTCTACGTGGAGCGGGCCTACAGCGAACGCTCCGGCATGCAGGTGGTCCGCGCCATCGGCGGCCGGGCCCCGCTGCACCTCACCTCGACGGGCAAGCTGTTCCTGGCGGCGGACGACCCGCAGCGCGTGCGGGCCTATGCCACGCGCACGGGCTTGTCCGGCCACACGCGCAACAGCATCACCCAGCTGCCGCTGCTGGAGCGGGAACTGGGCAAGGCACGGCAATACGGCATCGCCCGGGACAACGAGGAACTGGAGCTGGGGGTGCGCTGCATGGCTGCCGGTGTCTACGACGACCAGGGCCAGCTGGTGGCCGGCCTGTCGATTTCCGCACCGGCCGATCGGCTGGACGAAGGCTGGCTCCCCAAGCTGCAGGCCACGGCCAACGAGATTTCCGAAGCGCTGGGGTACACGCAGGGGCACCGCACATCGCTGACCGGCCCCCTCAACTGAAGCGCACGGCCGGCGCGAAGCCGTTATGCAAAACGGCCTCCGAGGAGGCCGTTTTCACTGGTACGGTGTGCACCCGGCGCACAGACCTCGGGGCGGTTCAGCCCTTGACGTCGGTGCCGGCGTGCAGCGTGGGCGCACTGCCGATGGAGGGCGTCTTCTCCACCCAGTTGCGAACGCGCTCGGCATCACCCAGGCGGCTGAACTTGCCGGCCGAATCCAGGAACACCATGATGAGCTTGCGGCCCGAGACCTGCGCCTGCATGACCAGGCAGCGGCCCGCCTCGGAGATGTAACCCGTTTTCTGCAGGCCGATATCCCAGGCGGGGCTCTTCACCAGGCGGTTGGTGTTGTTGAACTGCACCGAGCGACGGCCCACGGCCACTTCATAGCTCGGCGAGGTGGTCAGTTCACGCAGCAGCGGATCGCCATGGGCGATGTTCACCAGCGTAGCCAGGTCGCGCGCGCTGGACTGGTTGCGGCTCGACAGGCCGGTCGGCTCCACGTAACGGGTTTCCGTCATGCCGAGCAGGCGGGCCTTGGCGTTCATCTGCGCCACGAACACGTCCATGCCGCCGGGGAAGGTGCGGCCCAGTGCGTGGGCAGCCCGGTTCTCGCTGGCCATCAGGGCCAGGTGCAGAAGTTCGCCGCGCGTGAGCGTTGTGCCCACGGCCAGCCGAGAGCTGCTGAACTTCTCGGTATCCACATCGTCCTGCGTAATGGTGATGGCTTCGTCCATCGGCAGGCGGGCTTGCGAAATGAGCAGGCCGGTCATGAGCTTGGTGATCGAGGCGATGGGCAGGACGGCGTGGTCGTTCTTGCTCAGCAGCACCTCATGCGTGTCCTGGTCCATCACCAGGGCCACGCTCGATTTCAGGTCCAGCGGGTCCACCACCTGGTGCAGGCCGGCGATCTGGCCAAAGGAGAGGCGTTCAGGCACCACGGCCGCCACGCGGGCAGGCGCCTTGGCGCTCTTGGCCATGACGCGCGTGGCCTTCACGCGGGTGACGGCCTTGCGGTCCACCACCGCTGCCTTGCGGACCACAGACTTCTTGGCGACCACTTCCTTCTTCGCCGGTGCCCTTTTGCGCTCCCCCGCATGCACCCCGGGCGCGATCAGCGAACAGGACAAGGTGGCGAGAGCCAGCGCGTGGAAGAAACGGGTGGCGATGCGGGGTCGGGGTTGCATCTGAATGCTCCAGGCAGCAAAAAGTGTGTGGCAGTGTACTTAATCAAAAAAAGTCGCGCAAGATCAATATCTTGCGCGACTCTTCTAGAAAGTGAGTGAATTATAAATTCGCAGCTCAACCTTGTGCTGCGACACGGTCGGCTTTACTTTGTAACTTGTTCAACGCGCTGAGGTACGCTTTGGCTGACGCGACCACGATATCCGGGTCGGCGCCCACGCCATTCACTACCCGTCCGCTGCTCTGCAGCCGCACGGTGACCTCCCCCTGGCTCTCGGTCGAGCCGCTGATGGCATTCACCGAATACAGCACCATTTCAGCGCCGCTCTTCACATGCGACTCGATCGCTTTCATGGACGCATCCACCGGGCCGTTGCCGTCCGAACTGCTCTGCACTTCCTTGCCGGCCACCGTGAACACGATCCGTGCCTGGGGGCGCTCGCCAGTTTCGCTGTGCTGGGCCAGTGAGACGAAACCGTATTGTTCCTTCTCGGTCGTCACGCTTTCGTCACTCACCAGCGCAAGGATATCTTCGTCAAAGATCTCGCTCTTGCGGTCCGCCAACTCCTTGAACTTCGCAAAGGCTGCGTTGATCTCGCCTTCGCTGTCCAACTGAACCCCCAGTTCCTGCAGGCGCTGCTTGAAGGCATTGCGCCCGCTGAGCTTGCCCAGCACGATCTTGTTGGCCGACCAGCCCACATCCTCGGCGCGCATGATCTCATAGGTATCGCGGGCCTTCAGCACCCCGTCCTGGTGGATGCCGCTGGCATGCGCAAAGGCATTGGCCCCCACCACCGCCTTGTTGGGCTGCACCACGAAACCGGTGGTCTGGCTGACCATGCGGCTGGCCGCCACGATGTGCTGGGCGTCGATGTTCAGGTCGAGGTTGAAGTAGTCCTTGCGGGTCTTCACCGCCATCACAACCTCTTCGAGCGAGCAGTTGCCCGCACGCTCACCCAGACCGTTGATGGTGCATTCGACCTGGCGCGCTCCACCGATCTTCACACCGGCCAGCGAATTGGCCACGGCCATGCCCAGGTCGTTGTGGCAGTGCACCGACCAGATGGCCTTGTCGGAGTTGGGAATGCGCTCGCGCAGCGTCTTAATGAAGTGGCCGTAGAGCTCGGGAATGGCGTAGCCCACTGTGTCGGGCACGTTGATGGTGGTGGCGCCCTCGGCGATCACGGCCTCCAGCACACGGCAGAGAAAGTCCACATCGCTGCGATAGCCGTCCTCAGGGCTGAACTCGATATCGCCTACCAGGTTGCGTGCAAAGCGCACCGACTGCTTGGCCTGCTCCAGCACCTGCTCGGGCGTCATGCGCAGCTTCTTCTCCATGTGGAGCGGGCTGGTGGCGATGAAGGTGTGGATGCGCGCGCTGTTGGCGCCCTTGAGCGCCTCCGCGGCACGCGCGATGTCGCGGTCGTTGGCGCGAGACAGCGAGCAGATCGTCGAATCCTTGATGGCCTGCGCAATGGACTGCACCGCCTCGAAATCCCCGTTAGAGCTAGCAGCGAAGCCCGCCTCGATCACATCCACCTTCAGGCGCTCGAGCTGGCGCGCGATGCGCAGCTTTTCGTCCTTGGTCATCGACGCGCCGGGCGACTGTTCCCCATCGCGCAAAGTGGTGTCGAAAATGATCAGCTTGTCGGTCATCGATGTTCTCCTGGACTGTGGGATGGTCCGCAACGCGGGAAATCTGGCGCACAAACCAAAAAGGCCCGCTGCGGGTGCATGCGGGCCTTTTTGAAACAGCGTCTGCGCGTGCGCTACCGTCTCAGCCCGCAAGGGGTTAGCAGTAGCGCGAACGAGGGCGTGTTCATGGCGTGCAATGTAGCACACGGGCCCTGCGGCCATGCCGCATGGCTCACTTGTGCAGGCCGCGCTCGTCCGGCTCGTCGGTGGACATGCTGATGACGCTGCTGTGCTGGCCCTTGGCCTTGCGCCATGCGTATACCGCGTAGCCCGACAGGCCGTACAGCACGAAGATACTGAACAGGACGGTGGGCGGATGGATGTTGATGATGGCGATGCCCAGCGCGATCAGCACGATCACGGCGAAGGGCACGCTCTTCTTCATCTGGATGTCCTTGAAGCTATAGAACGGCACGTTGGTCACCATGGTGAGACCGGCATACAGCGTGAAGGCGAACATGATCCACGTCACCTGCGCCCAGCTGAGCCAGCCGTCCTCGTCCGGCCGCACGCCCAACTCGGTCATCAGCCAGATGAAGCCGGCCACCAACGCGGCAGCGGCAGGCGACGGCAGGCCCTGGAAGTAGCGCTTGTCCACCACGCCCGTGTTCACGTTGAAGCGCGCCAGTCGCAATGCGGCGCAGGCACAGTAGACAAAGGCCGCGATCCAGCCCCAGCGGCCCAGGCCGCGCAGCGACCATTCATAGGCGATGAGCGCCGGCGCCGCGCCGAAGGACACCATGTCGGACAGCGAATCCATCTGCTCGCCGAACGCGCTCTGCGTGTTGGTCATGCGTGCCACGCGCCCGTCCAGGCTGTCGAGCACCATGGCGCAGAACACGCCCACCGCCGCCATGTCGAAGCGGCCGTCCATGGCCATCACGACCGCGTAGAAGCCGCCGAACAGGGCCGCCAGCGTGAACAGGTTGGGCAGGATGTAGATGCCCTTGCGCCGTTTGCGCACCATCACCCCCGGCTCCCCGGTGTGCTCATTGTTCTTCTGCATCAAATCACTCTCCAGCGCTTGGATATCAAGCGCAAGCAGCTATCAAAATCGTAGTACCTCCCTGCCGCGACCTTGCGCACGGCTGCGAGGCCCCGCAGTGTAGGCCGCGTCGCAGCCGTTTCCTGCGCGTGGCGAACAAAAAAGGCCACCTTTCGGTGGCCTTTCGGAGCCCGGCAATGCCGGGCAGCTGTCGACAACGGATCAGTTGCGGGTCTGGTCGACCAGCTTGTTCTTGGCGATCCAGGGCATCATGGCGCGCAGCTTGTTGCCCACCACTTCGATGCTGTGGTCGGCCGTGTTGCGGCGACGGGCCGTCATCGACGGGTAGTTCAGGCGGCCTTCCTGGATGAACATCTTGGCGTATTCGCCGTTCTGGATGCGCTTCAGGGCGTTGCGCATGGCTTCGCGCGACTGGGCGTTGATCACTTCGGGGCCCGTCACGTACTCGCCGTACTCGGCGTTGTTCGAGATCGAGTAGTTCATGTTGGCGATGCCGCCTTCGTAGATCAGGTCCACGATGAGCTTGAGTTCGTGCAGGCACTCGAAGTAGGCCATTTCAGGGGCGTAACCGGCTTCGACCAGGGTTTCGTAACCCATCTTGATCAGCTCGACGGCACCACCGCACAGCACGGCTTGCTCGCCGAACAGGTCGGTCTCGGTTTCTTCCTTGAAGTTGGTCTCGATGATGCCGGCCTTGCCGCCGCCGTTGGCTGCGGCGTAGGAGAGGGCCAGGTCACGGGCCTTGCCGGACTTGTCCTGATGCACAGCCACCAGGTGGGGCACGCCGCCGCCTTGGGTGTACGTGTTGCGCACGGTGTGGCCGGGGGCCTTGGGGGCGACCATCCACACGTCCAGATCGGCGCGGGGCACGACCTGGTTGTAGTGCACGTTGAAGCCGTGGGCGAAGGCCAGCGAAGCGCCTTGCTTGATGTTGGGTTCGACGTTGTTCTTGTAGACCGCTGCGATGTCTTCATCGGGCAGCAGGATCATGACCACGTCAGCGGCCTTCACGGCGTCGTTGACTTCCAGCACGTTCAGGCCGGCCTTGCCGACCTTGTCCCACGAGGCACCGCCCTTGCGCAGGCCGACCACCACCTTCACGCCGCTGTCGTTCAGGTTCTGTGCGTGGGCATGGCCCTGCGAGCCGTAGCCGATGATGGCCACGGTCTTGCCCTTGATCAGGCTGAGGTCGGTGTCTTTGTCGTAGAAAACTTTCATGTTGGCTCCAGGTTGAATCAGTTGATGGGTGGGTATTGAGATATTCGGGTGAGGAATGCGCGGTGCGTAGGCGTGCAGATCAGACACGCAGGATGCGCTCGCCGCGGCCGATGCCGCTGGCACCGGTGCGCACAGTCTCTAGGATGGCGGTGCGGTCGATCGCCTGCAGGAAGGCGTCGTTCTTGGACTGGTCGCCCGTCAACTCGACGGTGTAGCTCTTTTCCGTCACGTCGATGATGCGGCCGCGAAAGATGTCCGCCATGCGCTTCATTTCCTCGCGCTCCTTGCCCACAGCGCGCACCTTCACCATCATGAGCTCGCGCTCGGTGTAGGCGCCCTCGGTCAGGTCGACCACCTTGACGACCTCGATGAGGCGGTTCAGGTGCTTGGTGATCTGCTCGATCACGTCCTCCGAACCATGGGTCTGGATCGTCATGCGCGACAGGGAGGCATCCTCGGTGGGCGCCACGGTCAGCGATTCGATGTTGTAGCCCCGCGCGGAGAACAGTCCGACCACGCGCGACAGCGCGCCGGGTTCGTTCTCCAGCAGGACAGCGATGATGTGCTTCATAAGTGCAGATTCCTCTTTTCGCTGCCCTCCCCCGGCGCCGGTAAGCGTCGGGCTTGGCAGACAATAGATTCGTCAAAAGTGAATGCTATCTATTCGATAGCTATTGACGCTTGATGGACAAGCGCCGCAGGCCGATTTACCTCAAAGGTCTTCCGACCCCAGCAGCATTTCGGTGATGCCCTTGCCCGCCTGAACCATCGGGAACACGTTCTCGGTGGGGTCGGTGCGGAAGTCGATAAACACGGTGCGGTCCTTGAGGCGGCGCGCCTCGCGCAGGGCAGGCTCCACATCTTCGGGACGCTCGATCAGCATGCCGACGTGGCCATAGGCCTCGGCCAATTTCACGAAGTCGGGCAGCGAATCCATGTAGCTGTGGCTGTAGCGGCCGGAGTATTCGATCTCCTGCCACTGGCGCACCATGCCCAGGTAGCGGTTGTTCAGCGCGCAGATGATGACCGGTGTTTCGTACTGGCGGCAGGTGGCCAGCTCCTGGATGTTCATCTGGATCGAGCCCTCGCCCGTGATGCAGAACACCTCGGCCTGCGGCTTGGCCAGCTTGATGCCCATGGCATAGGGCAGGCCCACACCCATGGTGCCCAGGCCACCGGAGTTGATCCAGCGGCGCGGCTCGTCGAAACGGTAGTACTGCGCGGCCCACATCTGGTGTTGGCCCACATCGGACGTCACATACGCGTCGGCGTCCTTGGTCATGTTCCAGAGCGTCTCGACCACGAACTGCGGCTTGATCACGTCCTGGTTGCCCCGGTCGTACTTCAGGCAGTCCCGGCTGCGCCAGCCTTCGATCTGGTCCCACCAGGCGGCCAGGGCGCCGGCGTCGGGGCGCGTGGGGGTCTCGCGGATCATGGAGATCAGCTCGGTCAGCACGTCCTTGACGTCGCCCACGATCGGAATGTCGACCTTCACCCGCTTGGAGATCGACGAAGGGTCGATGTCCACGTGGATGATCTTGCGATCGTTCTGTGCGAAATGCTTGGGGTTGCCGATCACGCGGTCGTCGAAGCGCGCGCCCACCGCCAGCAGCACGTCGCAGTTCTGCATGGCGTTGTTGGCCTCGATCGTGCCGTGCATACCCAGCATGCCCAGGAACTTGCGGTCGCTGGCCGGATAGGCGCCCAGGCCCATCAGCGTGTTGGTGACGGGGTAGCCCAGCATGTCCACCAGCGTGCGCAGCTCGTTGGTGGCATTGCCCAGCAACACGCCGCCGCCGGTATAGATATAGGGGCGCTTGGCATTCAGCAGCAGCTGCAGCGCCTTGCGGATCTGGCCGCCATGGCCCTTGCGCACGGGGTTGTACGAGCGCATCTCCACAGTCTCGGGATAGCCGTGGTAGGGCACCTTCTTGAAGGACACATCCTTCGGGATGTCCACCACCACCGGGCCGGGACGGCCGGTGCGGGCGATGTGAAAGGCCTTTTTCAGCGTGACCGCGAGGTCGCGCGCATCCTTGACCAGGAAGTTGTGCTTGACGATGGGACGGGTGATGCCGACGGTGTCGCACTCTTGGAAGGCGTCCAGCCCGATGGCGGGCGTAGGCACCTGCCCGGAGATGATCACCATGGGGATCGAATCCATGTACGCGGTGGCGATGCCGGTGACCGCATTGGTCAGGCCGGGACCGGAGGTGACCAGCGCCACGCCCACGTCGCCGGTCGCACGGGCGTAGCCGTCGGCTGCATGCACGGCCGCCTGCTCATGGCGCACCAGCACATGGTGAATCGTGTCCTGCTTGTACAGCGCGTCGTAGATATAGAGGACGGCGCCGCCCGGATAGCCCCAGATGTACTGGACGTTCTCGGCCTGCAGGGATTTGATGAGGATTTCGGCGCCCATGAGGTCCTGGGTGCCCGCGTTGCCTTGAGCGGCAGCCGCTGCCGATGCGAGTTCGGCCTTGGAGATTTCCATGATCAACCTTTGCGAATTTCTCTAACGAAAAACCTTGGGTGCTCCTTGTACGAACTCTTGTGAAGCCGACTCGGAACTTGAGGCCGCGGACATGGGCGAGATGATTGCTGCGCCGGACCGGGACCCGTTTGCCTTTTGAATTGCAAGGCGGATTATGGCATTGCATCCTGTCCTACAGCCGCTGTGGACGGAAAAATACAAGCCCGGATGCAATAATCCCCCACCCGGCTCGTGGTGAACGTCGCCATACTGGGGCCCTCCAACCGCCCTCGCGGGCTTGCTGCCTTTGGCTACCGAACGAGAACTGTCCGACTTCCTCAAGAGCGTTGAAAAGCGTGCGTACAAGCGCTCGCTCTACCACGTGCGCAACGAGGAAGCGGCTCTGGATATCGTTCAGGACAGCATGCTCAAGCTGGCCGAACACTACGGCGACAAGCCCCCGGGCGAGTTGCCGATGCTGTACCAGCGGATTCTCTCCAACTGCACGCTCGACTGGTTCCGGCGCCAGAAAACCCGCAACGCCCTCTTCTCCAGCCTGAGCGATTTCGAGGGCCCGGGCGAGGATGGCGCTGATTTCGATCTGCTGGAAGCCTATTCGGGCCCCGAAAACGGCGAAACCGCCCAAAGCGCGGAAGATCTGGTGCGCCGCAAGCAGGTGTTCCAAGACATCGAAGCCGAAATTCAAGAGCTGCCGGCGCGTCAACGAGAGGCATTCCTGATGCGTTACTGGGAGGAAATGGATGTTGCAGAGACAGCCGCCGCCATGGGCTGCTCTGAAGGCAGTGTGAAAACGCACTGCTTTCGCGCCATCCAGACCCTCAGCAAGGCACTGAAGGCAAAAGGAATCGAACTATGAACCACCACCCCTCCCTGGCCGAACTGGACCTGGAAATCGCTGCCGACCGTTTCGCGCGCCGCGTGACCGCGCGCCTGACGGAGGGCAGTGCCAACCTGCCGTACGACATCTCCGAGCGCCTGCGGGCGGCACGCGTGCAGGCGATGGACAAGCGCAAACGGCCAGTGGCGGCTCCGGTGCGCCAGGCGGCGCCTGCCCGTGTGGTGGTCGGGGCCGACGGCGCTGCGATGCTTGGTGGCGGCTGGGGCGGCGAGGGCGGCAACTGGTGGCGGGCCACCGTGTCGGCGGTACCATTGCTGGCTTTGGTCGCGGGCCTGGTGTTCATCAGCACGTCCATGGCCGACAATTCCGAAGAAGTGGCTGAAGTCGATACCGCCCTGCTGACCGACGATCTGCCGCCTTCTGCCTACACCGACCCCGGCTTCGTGCAATACATCAAGGCCGGCGCCACCCCCGGCCGCTGAGCGCCCATCCCCCTGCTGCATGCACACATTGCCTCCCGACGCTCCCCGCATCCTGCCAGCCGCCGTGCTGGCAGTGGTCTTGCTGGGCGCGCTCGCAGCGGGAGGCTGGCTGGCCGCCAACCAGGTCGGAACCGCCCCCAGCACGCCCCTGCCCGCGCAAGCGCTGGACGACACCCACACGGCTACACCGCCGCAGAGCCGCCGCAAAGTGGAGACCCTGCAGCCGCCTCGCCAGGAAGACGGCCCCGGCTGGGTGACGCTGACCACGGCGCAAAAGGAAGTGCTCTACCCGCTGGCGCAGCGCTGGGCCTTCCTCAGCGATGCCCAGAAGCGCCACTGGCTCAACCTGGCTGCCGGCTACCGCTCCCTGTCCGAGGAAGAGCAGACCAAGATGGTCGCGCGCATCACCGACTGGGCCAACCTGAGCGCCCAGCAGCGCAGCCAGGCCCGGCTCAACTACGCGGCGGCCGCACGCCTTCCGGCCGACAGCCGCAAGGCCCAGTGGGAGGCCTACCAGGCACTGAGCACCGAGGAAAAGCAGCGCCTGGCCGCCGTGGCGGCCTTGGCCGCGCCCAAGCCGGCCGGTGCGGCGACCGCGCTGCGCCCCGTCTCCCCGAAAAAACTGGCCAAGGTGCCGGCGGCTACGACGGCCGCCAGCAAGGCCGCCGTCGCCACCCCGCGCCCGGCCAACCTCCCCAAGATTCCGCCAGTAGCCGACTTCCACGTCACACAGGCGCTGCCCGTGGTGGTCCCGCCGCCATCGGTTGTGGTAGAAACGGCGCCCATCGCCGTGCCGGTGGCCGTGCCCGCGCCCTTGCCTCCGCTGGAGGCGTCGCCGGGCGATGACGCCGACGCCCCCCTGCACCCGCCCCAGTAGCGCCGTCCGTTTGCCGTCCATGCCTGCCACCTCCCCTTCCGGCCCGTCTCCATCCACCGCCGAAGGGGCCGCAGCCCTGGGGACGGGCTCCCCGCTCAACGGTACCACGCCCTCCCTCCAGCGCCGCATGGCCTGCTGGCTGTACGAAGGCCTGTTGCTGTTCGGCGTGGTCTTCATCGCGGGCTACCTGTTCGGCACGCTGAGCCAGACGCGCAATGCGCTGGACAACCGCCACGCACTGCAGGGCTTTCTGTTCGTGGTGTTCGGCATCTATTTCGTGTGGTTCTGGGCCCAGGGCCAGACCCTGGCGATGAAGACCTGGCACATCCGCGTGGTGGGCCGGGACGGCCGCGCCATCAGCCAGAAGCGGGCACTGGGCCGCTACGTGCTGAGCTGGCTGTGGCTGCTGCCGCCGCTCGCTGTCGTGGCGCCGTTCCAGCTGTCGGGCGGCGAAACCACGGTCATCGTGACAGGCTGGGTGCTCGTCTGGGCGCTGCTGAGCCGCTTCCACCCGCAGCGCCAGTTCCTGCACGATGCGCTGGCCGGCACGCGGCTGATCCACTTCCAGGTGCCGGACACGCGCCGTCGGCGTCCGGCCTGACCCGCCGTGCCCGTGGCGCACGCTGCGCCACAATGGCGGATTGCGTTTTTTGCTCCCATGTCTTCCCTGCCCCCTGCTCCCCATCCCCACAAGGCCCGCACCGGGCTGAACCGCGTCTGGCATGCCGCCGGTTATTCCCTGGCGGGCCTGCGGGCCGGCTGGGGCGAGAAGGCCTTCCGCCTGGAGGCCTGCCTGTCACTGGTGATGCTGCCCGCCGCCGTGTGGCTGGGCCGCAGCTGGGTCGAGGTGGCCCTGCTCGCGGGATCGGTGCTGATCGTGATGATCACCGAGTTGCTGAACACCAGCATTGAGTCGGCCATCGACCGCATCGGCCCCGAGCTGCACGACCTGTCCAAGCGCGCCAAGGACATGGGCAGCGCCGCCGTTCTATTGAGTCTGCTGCTGTGCCTGGGCATCTGGGCCGCAGCGCTGTACCAGAGGTTTGCCCCCCATGTCTGATCCCACGTTCTCCATCTGCGTCTATCTGGGCTCGCGCCCCGGCAGCAACCCGCGCTTTGCGGAAGCGGCCACGGCCGTGGGCCACTGGATCGGCGAGCGCGGCGGGCAGCTGGTGTACGGCGGCGGCCGCAGCGGGCTGATGGGCACGGTGGCCGAGGCCACGCGCGTGGCCGGGGGCCGCGTGGTGGGCGTGATCCCGCAGGCGCTGGTCGACAAGGAGCTGGCCAACCAGCTGTGCGACGAGCTGCACATCGTCACCAGCATGCACGAGCGCAAGGCCATGATGGCCGAGCGCAGCGATGCCTTCGTCGCGCTGCCTGGCGGCATCGGCACGTTCGAGGAACTGTTCGAGGTATGGACCTGGCGGCAGCTGGGCTACCACGACAAGCCGCTGGGCCTGCTGAACGTGGACGGCTACTACGACGGCATGCAGCAGTTCCTGCGCACCAGCGTGGACAGCGGCCTGATGAGCCACTGGCAGATGGGCCTGCTGGCCTGGGGCAGCGACGTGGATGCGCTGATGCGCCAGCTGGTGCAGGAGGCGGGCACGAACACGGATTCAATCCCCTTGCGGCAGGTGATCTGAGGGCGCCTCAAAAACCATAGCTACCTGCGATTTCCTGGCAGGCATTTCAGATACTTTTTTGTCCAGAATGCTCTGAAATCAAGCGCAATCAGCTATTGAATCAATAGCGCGCCATTGACCGGACAGGTGCGCCGGGACGGAGGCGGCCTGCAAAGCGCCCGCTCATGGTGCGGCGAGCCGCCGGTTTCAAGGACCTGTCTGGAAGCCATGCCGCTCTGGGAATGGGCATTCGCAGGGGCCGTCGAAATGCCTCCGCCAGGGCCTCGCGCGCCAGCCTGGGAGGCCGCTGCGTCAGACGGCTGCGTCGTCCAAGTCGCCCGTGCGGATGCGCACCACGCGCTCCACTTCGGTCACGAAGATCTTGCCGTCGCCAATCTTGCCGGTGCGCGCGGCATTGACGATGGCGTCCACGCAGCGGTCCACGTCGTCGGACTTGACGACCACCTCGACCTTCACCTTGGGCAGGAAGTCCACCACATATTCGGCGCCGCGGTACAGCTCGGTGTGCCCCTTCTGGCGGCCGAAACCCTTCACCTCGGTCACGGTAAGCCCCGTCACGCCGCATTCGGCCAGCGCCTCGCGGACTTCTTCCAGCTTGAAGGGCTTGATGACGGCGGTGATCATTTTCATGGGTTGGCTCCTGGGATATGGGGGAAATGCGGTGTCAGGGGGCGTGGCGGTTCGTGCGGGCAGACGGGCGCCGGCTCACGCGCGGAACTTGCTCGTGATCGGGTAGCGCCAGTCCTTGCCGAAGCTGCGCCGCGTGACGCGGATGCCCACGGGCGCCTGGCGGCGCTTGTACTCGTTGAGCTTGATGAGACGCGTGACGCGTTCCACGTCGGCGCGGTCGTAGCCGTCTTCGATGATGGCCTCGATGGGCTCGTCGTTTTCCATGTAGCGCGCCACGATGGCGTCGAGCACCTCGTAGGGCGGCAGGCTGTCCTGGTCCTTCTGGTCGGGGCGCAGTTCGGCGCTGGGCGGACGGGTGATGATGCGCTCGGGGATCGGGCTCGCGCCCGTGCCGAACGGGTCGTTGGCGTTGCGCCAGCGCGCCAGGGCGAACACCTGCGTCTTGGCCACGTCCTTGATGACGGCGAAGCCGCCCGCCATATCGCCGTAGAGCGTGCAGTAGCCCGTGGCCATCTCGCTCTTGTTGCCGGTGGTGAGCACCACCGAGCCGAACTTGTTGGACAGCGCCATCAGCAGCGTGCCGCGGATGCGCGCCTGCAGGTTCTCTTCGGTCGTGTCTTCGGGCAGCCCGGCGAACTCGGTCGCCAGCGCGGCCTTGAAGGCCTCGAACTGCGGGGCGATGGCGATCTCGTCGTAACGCACCTTCAGCCGCTCGGCCATGTCGCGGGCATCGATCCAGCTGATGTCGGCCGTGTAGGGCGAAGGCATCATCACCGTGCGCACCTTGTCGGCGCCCAGCGCATCGACCGCGATGGCCAGCACCAGGGCGGAGTCGATGCCGCCCGACAGCCCCAGCAGCACGCCGGGGAAGCCGTTCTTGCCCACGTAGTCGCGCACGCCCAGCACCAGGGCGGACCACAGGTCGGCATCCAGCGAGGCGATGGGCGCCACCTCCGCTTTGATTTCAATAGCATCTTGCGCTGATTCCACCTGCGCAAACAGCAGTTTCTCCTCAAAACCCGGGCCGCGCAACGCGACGAAGCCGTCGGCATTCAGCGCGAACGAGCGGCCTTCGAACACCACCTCGTCCTGCCCGCCCACCAGGTGGGCGTAGACCAGCGGCAGGCCGGTCTCGGTCACGCGCTCGCGCATGATCTGCTCGCGCTCGGAGCTCTTTCCGACGTGGAAGGGCGAGGCGTTGATGCTCACCAGCAGCTGCGCGCCGGCGTCCTTCGCCTGCTGAGCGGCGGCGGGGAACCAGGCGTCCTCGCAGATCAACAGGCCCAGGCGCACGCCATCCACCTCGAACACGCAGGGCGCATGGCCGGGCGTGAAGTAGCGGCGCTCGTCGAACACCTGGTAGTTGGGCAGCTCCTGCTTGGCATAGGTCTGCTCGATGCGGCCATGACGCACCACGCTGGCGGCGTTGTGGCAGCGCTCCAGGCCGGCGACCACCGACCGCTGCGGGTGGCCGACCACGATGGCCAGGCCCGGCAGCGATTGCGACGCCTGCACCACCTCGGCCAGGGCCGCGTCGCAGGCCGACAGAAACGCCGGCCGCAGGTACAGGTCTTCCGCCGCGTAGCCGCACAGCGCCAGCTCCGGCGTCAGCAGCAGCCGTGCGCCGGCAGCATGCGCGTCGCGTGCAGCCTGGATGATCTTCTGGGCGTTGCCCTGCAAATCGCCCACGACGAAATTGAACTGGGCGATGCTGATGACGAATGGCATACGGAGGGGAGAAAAGGACTCGGATGATTATGTCATCCGCACCAAGCCAGCCGCGGGCTGCGGGGCTCTGCGCCAGGCGTGACGAAGCCCCGACAAGGGGCCGATGGCGACAAGCGTTGCGCCATGGGCGTTTGAAACGGGCGCGGCCCAAGCCAGGGCAGCCGAGCAAGGGCCGCCCCGCAGCGACGGCTGCGTCCCCCCGCCCGTCTTGCGCAGCAAGCGAGAGCGGGGGGAAGGCCCGCAGGGCCTCAGGGGGGTGTTCCGACAAATCCACCCGGCAGCAGGTAGTGCCCGCCGGCCACATGGTGCAGCGTGCGCAGCCCCTCGTGGCCTTCGAAGTGCCAGCGGCCGTGCGAGAAAACCCGCTCGTCAGCCCAGGCGCCGATCACCTCGCCCAGGAACAGGTCGTAGGTCTGCTGGATGTGCGGCTCGGGCAGCAGCCTGCAGGCCAGCCAGGCCACGCAACCGTCCACCAGCGGCGCAGGGCTGGCGGGCTCGTCGATCCAGGCCAGGCCGGGCAGCGTGGCGGCCTTGTCGATCTCCTGGCCCGTGCTGCCGCCGATGGCGGACGTGAGCGCGGCCTGGGCATGGCAGGGCACGCTCAGCGTGAAGTGGCCCGACGACTCGATGAGCCCCCGCGTGAAGGTGATCTTGTCGATCACCACCGCCACCTTGGGCGGGGCGAAATCCAGCGCCATGTTCCAGGCGGCGGCCATGACGTTGCTGCGCCCGCCGTGGGTGGCGCTGACCAGCACGGTGGGGCCGTGGTTGACCAGGCGCGTGGCGCGGTCGAGGGGGACGGGAAGGCGGTGGGAACTCATGCGCTGCATTGTCGGCCCGGGCGCCGCGGTGCGCGCGTCGGCGGCTGCCGCAGGGCGGCGCGGGTCTTTGCGCTGTGGCACGATGGCCGCTTCCTGGAACACCCCTGCCGCCTTGCCCTCCTCCACCCCGTATGAACTGCGCGTTGCGGACGCCCCGGCCGACGTCGACGCCGCCGCCTGGGACGCGCTGCTGGCGACCCAGCCGCAGGCCACGCCCTTCCTGCGCCACGCCTATCTGGCAGCCTTGCACGACAGCGGCAGCGCCACGCCGCAGACCGGCTGGACACCGCTGTTCTTCACGCTGTGGCGCGGCGACGCGCTGCAGGCGGCGTGCGCGCTGTACGTCAAGCCGCACTCGTACGGCGAGTACGTGTTCGACTTCGCGTGGGCCGACGCCTATGCACGCCACGGGTTGGACTACTACCCCAAGGCCGTGGTGGCCGTGCCCTTCACGCCGGTGCCGGGCGCGCGGCTGCTGGCGCGGGACGCCGCATCGCGCACGGCGCTGCTGCGGGCACTGGTCGCCTGGTGCGGAGAGGCGGAGCTGTCGTCGCTGCACCTGCTTTTCGGGGCCGACGCCGATGTGGAGGCCGCCCGCGAGGCCGGCCTGATGCTGCGCCATACCGTGCAGTTTCATTGGAAGAATGTGGCCCCCACGCTCCCCGCTGCGCGTGGTTCGCTGCCCCCCGAGGGGGCCCCACCCGCCTTGGGGCGGCCCGGCGGCGGGTTGGATGCGGCCCCTACGCTCCCCGCTGCGCAGGCTTCGCCGGCCGACGACGCGGGGCCCCCCGCCCTGGCGCCACATGGCGACGAAGGGTCTGCCGGCCGGCCGTTCCACGACTTCGACGATTTCTTGGCGAGCCTGGCGCAGGACAAGCGCAAGAAGATCCGCCAGGAGCGGCGCAAGGTGGCCGAGGCGGGCGTGACCTTCCGACATGCCCAAGGGGCGGGCATCTCCACGGACGACTGGGATTTCTTCTACCGGTGCTATGAGCGCACCTACCTGGAGCACGGCAACCCGCCCTACCTGTCGCGGGACTTCTTCCACCGCATGCAGCGCGACATGCCCGAGGCCTGGGTGTTGTTCATCGCGGAGCGCGGCGGCCAGGCCATCGCTAGCAGTTTGATAGCTATTGGTGCAAACCCCACCTGCGCTAACAGCCCAAAAGACCCTGAACCCGCGGTCGCGTTCGGCCGCTACTGGGGCGCGCTGGAGCGTGTGGACTGCCTGCACTTCGAGGCCTGCTACTACCAGCCCATCGCCTGGTGCATCGCCCACGGCGTGCAGCGCTTCGAGGGCGGCGCCCAGGGCGAGCACAAGATGGCGCGTGCCCTGCTGCCGGTGCAGGCCACCAGCGCCCACTGGCTGGCGCACCCGGCGTTCGCCGAGGCGGTGGACCGCTTCCTGGAGCGCGAGGGCGACGGCATGGCCCAGTACCTGGATCACCTGCAGGCGCGCAGCCCGTTCAGGAAACCGCAGGCGCCGGATTAGGGCCTGCCCGCCGCCCCGCCGATGGCAGCCACCATGCGCTCGACGCAGGCGGCCACCGGGGGCGGCAGCGTGCGCCCTTCCAGCGCCAACACCAGCAGACGGCGCTGCTCCAGCACCGGCTCGCCGAACGGCCGGGCCACCGCGCGGCCGGCGTCCAGCAGGTGCTGCACCGTCAGCACGCCGGACAGCAGCACCTGGGGCGAACGCAGCAACGGCAGCATCACCGAAGAGAAGTTGCTCACCAGCACCGGCGTGTAGCGCAATCCCTGCGCACTGCAGGCCAGGTCGAACAGCTGGCGCGCCGTCACGCCCTTGCTGCCCACCAGCAGCGGGTAGCGGACCACCGCGGCCAAGGTCACCGTCTCCTGCGCCGCCAGCGGATGGTCGGGCGGCATGACGGCCATCACCGGCGCCGGGGCGGCGTGGGCCACGCGCAGGCCCAGCTCGGGCGCCACCGCGTATTTGAGGCCGATGTCGGCCTCGCCACGCAGCAGCCACTGGCTCACATCCTCGGGCGACCCCACCAGCAATTCGATCTGGCTGCCGGGCATTTCGGCGATGAAGGTTTGCATGAAGGCCGGCATGAACCCGGCGGCAAAGCCTTCGGTGCAGCACACGCGCACACGCGCCGCCGTCTGCGCGCCCAGGTGGCGCACCTGGTCCAGCACCGCCTCGCCGTCCAGCACTGCATGCTGCAGGTGGCCGGCCAGGCGCTGGCCGGCCGGCGTGAGCACCATGCCCCGTGATTGCCGCTCGAACAACGGCGTGCCCAGCGCATCCTCCAATTTGGCGATCTGCCGGCTCACGGCCGACGGCGCGACGCACAGCCGCGCAGCGGCCTGGTTGACGGAGCCGGCCTGGGCCACCTCCAGAAAGTGGCGCATGGGAATGCTGAGCAGAAACGGGGAAGCCATGGCGGTACCAAAAAGCAGAGCGGTGTCCGGATTGTGGCGTGCCATGCATCTGCGTTGCATTTGAGGCAATACCCTCATGCGAAAAGAGTACTTCCCGCAACAGGCATCTGGCTTTGTACTTGCGAGGTCTCCCTGCCCCGAGGAACCCATGCAACGCAACGACGCGCTCGATCTGGCGAGCACCTATTTCGACGACGGCCGCTTCTTCGCCGACCTGCAGCGGCGCGTCGCGCTGCACACCGAGAGCGATACCGGCACCGTCCCGCCGTCCCTGGACGCCTATCTGCGCGATGAACTGGTGCCGCCGCTGACGGCGCTCGGCTTCGACTGCAGCATCCTGCCCAACCCGGCTCCGAGCGGCGGCCCGTTCCTGATCGCCCGCCGGGTGGAAGACTCGGCCCTGCCCACGGTGCTGGGCTACGGCCACGGCGATGTGACCAGCGGGCAGGACGCCGCTTGGCGCGCCGGCCTCAATCCCTGGGTGCTGACGGCCGAGGGCGACCGCCTCTATGGCCGGGGCACGGCCGACAACAAGGGGCAGCACACCGTGAACCTGGGGGCGCTGGAGGCCGTGCTGCAAGCGCGCGGAGGGCGACTGGGCTACAACCTCACCTGGCTCATCGAGATGGGCGAGGAAGCCGCATCGCCCGGCCTGCACGCGCTGTGCGAAGCGCAGCGCGAAGCCCTGCGCGCCGACGTGTTCCTGGCCAGCGACGGGCCGCGCGTGAATGCGTCCCGGCCCACGCTGTTCCTGGGCTCGCGGGGCGCGATCAACTTCACGCTGCGGCTCAAGGAGCGCCCCCGCGCCTACCACTCGGGCAATTGGGGCGGCGTGCTGGCCAACCCGGCCACCATCCTGTGCAACGCCGTCGCCAGCATGGTGGACGCGCGGGGCCGCATCACCATCGACGGGTTGCGTCCGCAGCCCATCACGCCGGCGGTGCGCACGGCGCTCGCGCGCATCGCCATCGGTGGCGGCGCGGACGACCCGGCGCTGAGCGAATGCTGGGGCGAGCCCGGCCTGTCGGCCGCCGAGCGGCTGATGGGCTGGAACACGCTGGAGGTGCTGGCCATGGGCGCCGGCAACCCCCAGCGCCCCGTGAATGCCATTCCCGGCGAAGCCGTCGTGCATTGCCAGCTGCGCTTCGTGGTGGGCACGCCATGGCAGCGCCTGCAGGAGATCGTGCAGGCGCATCTGGAGGCGCGGGGATTCCACGGCATCGACGTGAGCATCACGCTGGCCGGCGCCGCCACCCGCCTGGAGCCCGACCATCCCTGGGCGCAATGGGCGCAGGCCTCCATCGAGCGCACGGCGGGCCAGCCGCCGGACGTGCTGCCCAACCTGGCCGGGTCGCTGCCCAACGATGTCTTCGCAGAGCTGCTGGGCCTGCCCACGCTCTGGGTGCCGCACTCCTACCCCGCCTGCGCACAGCACGCACCCAACGAACACCTGCTGGCCCCGGTCGTGCGCGACGGTTTGCGCGTGATGGCCGGCCTGTACTGGGACCTGGGCGAGCCTGCAGACGCAGGTGGCGCCCCCTGGCCCGTCCGTGCAGCCGCGACTGCCACCGCTGCCGCCGCGTGATGCCCGCTTCTTCCTCTGTGCCCTCCGCCGCCATGACGCATCCTCTCTCCCGCCGCGCCTTTACTCTTTCCGCTCTGTCGCTCGCCGCCGGCGGCGCGGCGCCCGCCGTTCAGGCCCAGCCGGATGCCTGGCCCGCACGGCCGGTCAAGCTGGTCGTGCCCTTCCCGCCCGGTGGCGGCACCGACCTGGTGGCACGCGGCGTGGGCCAGAAGCTGGCGGAGCGGCTGAAGCAGCCGGTGGTGATCGACAACCGGCCCGGCGCCTCGACCATCATCGGCTCGGACGCCGTGGCCAAGGCCGCGCCGGATGGCTACACGCTGCTGCTGTCCGGCTCGACCAGCTACACCGTCAACCCGGCCCTGCGCAGCAAGCTGCCCTACGACCCGCTGCGCGACCTGGCGCCCATCCTCATCGTCGCGCGCACGCCGCTGGTGCTGGTGGTCAACGCCGAGAAACCCTGGCGGCACGTGAACGACCTCATCGCCGCGGCCAAGGCCCAGCCCCGCTCGCTGCACTACCCCACGTTCGGTCCGGGTTCTGCGCCGCACCTGGCCGGCGAACTGTTCGCCCTGGCCGCCGGCGTGCAACTGCAGGACGTGCCGTACAAGGGCAGCGCGCAGGCCATCCTGGCGCTGATGAGCGGCGAGATCGAGCTGGCCGTGGACACCGCCCCCTCCGTCGCGCCCCACATCAAGTCCGGCAAGCTGCGCGCGCTCGGCATCGTGGGGTCCACGCGGGCGAGCCTGCTGCCCGGCGTTCCCACGCTGGGCGAACTGCGGTTGCCGGACGCGGTGTTCGACGGCTGGTACGCGCTGTCCGCCCCGCGCCAGACGCCCCAGGCCATCGTGGACCAGCTGGCCCGCGAGACCACGGCCGCCATGGCAGACCCCGGCTTGCAAACGCAGCTACGCAACCAGGGCATGGAGCCGGTGGCCATCGGCGCGGCGATGTTCCGGCAGATGATGGAGCAAGAGATCAGCCGCTACCGCGCACTCGCCCACCGGGTGTCCCTTGTGGTGGATTGAGCGCAGCCCCCTCGCAGGTGCGGGCTGCGGAGCGGCCAAGCCAAGAAAAAAGCCCGCTTGCTGCGGGCTTTTTTGTGGCGGCGTCTTTCCGATCCGCCGGGTGGGGCGTTGCGGCCAGTGGCCAACGCGTCAGAATGTTTCCCAGTCGTCGTCCGAGCCTGCCGTGGGCTTGTTCCGCGCAGGCGCGGGAGCTGGCATGGCCGCGGGCGCTGGCGCGGCGGGCCGTGGGGTGTGCGACCTGGACGGCGCCTTGGCGGCTGCCGCAGCGGGCTTGGCCGGCGCGACCGATGAAGCCGGCCCCGCAGCCGGTGCCGGGGTCGGTGCAGATCTTGACGAGGCCAGTGCCAAAGCCTTGTGGGCCGAGGCCACAGCGGGAGCGGTCGCAGACTGCGCCGCAGGTGCAACGGCCGCAGCCGGTGCCACGGACGCGCTCACCGACGGCCGCGCCATTGCGGCCGCCCCGCCCTGCGGCAGGCGGAACACCGCCACCGCCTCTACCAGCTGCCCGGCCTGCGTCTTCAGGCTACCCGCCGCTGCCGCACTCTCCTCCACCAGCGCCGCGTTCTGCTGCGTCGCCTGGTCCATCTGCGTGATCGCCTCGCCCACCTGGCCCACGCCCGCGCTCTGCTCGCTGCTGGCCGCGCTGATCTCGCCCATGATGTCCGTCACCCGCCGGATGGCGCTCACCACTTCCGTCATCGTCGCGCCCGCGCGGTCCACCAGCTGCGTGCCCTGCTCCACCCGCTGCACGCTGGTGCCGATCAGCGCCTTGATCTCACGCGCCGCCTCGGCGCTGCGCCCGGCCAGGGCCCGCACCTCGCCGGCCACCACCGCAAAGCCCCGGCCCTGCTCGCCGGCGCGGGCCGCTTCCACGGCCGCATTGAGCGCCAGGATGTTGGTCTGGAAGGCGATGCCGTCGATCACGCCGATGATGTCGGCGATCTTGCGGCTGGCGTCGTTGATGCCCTTCATGGTGTCCACCACTTCGGCCACCACTTCGCCGCCCTGGGCGGCCACGGTGCTGGCGCTCATGGCCAGCTGGTTGGCCTGGCGGGCGTTGTCGGCGTTCTGGCGCACGGTGGAGCCCAGTTGCTCCATGGATGCGGCGGTTTCCTCCAGCGCGCTGGCCTGCTGTTCGGTGCGGGCCGACAGGTCGTTGTTGCCCTGCGAGATCTCGGCGCTGGCCGTGGCCACGCTCTCGGCGTTGCTGCGCACGCCGGACACCACGCGCGTGAGGTTGTCGCGCATGTCCACCAGCGCCTGAGTGAGCTGGCCCAGTTCGTCCTTGCCATGCACCGTGAGGTCGACCGCCAGGTTGCCCTGGGCGATCTCGCGGGTGGCCGCCACGGCCTGCACCACCGGCCGGGTGATGAGGCGCGTGATCCACAGGCCCAGCAGCGCCGCGATGGCGACGGCGGCGATCAGCACCGCGGCGACGGCACCCCGCGCCTGGCCGTAGGCGCCCTGGGAATCCTCATAGGCCTGCGCCGATCCGTCGGCGTTGATCTTGGCCAGCTGCCCGACGGTTTCCGCCAGCGCCGCAAAGGCTTGCTGAGAGTCTTGCTTGAGCAGGCGGGCGGCGTCCGCATAGCTGAAATCGCCGGCGGCGACCAATTCGACCAGCTGCGCCTGCACCTTGAGATAGGCGTCGCGCTGCGCCTTGTAGCGTTCGTAGGTCTGCGCTTCCGAGGGGGTGATCATCTCGGCATAGCGCTTTTCGCTCTCGGCCAGCGCCTGCACGTTGCGCTTGAGTTCGTCCTCCAGCCGCATCTTCTCGGAAGCATCCGGCGTCAGCACCAGCGCGACTTCGGTGGCGCGCATCTGGTTGGCCGTGGCGCGCATGTCGCCCAGCGCCTGGATGCTGGGCAGCCAGTTGGTGGCGATGTCCCGGGTGTCCCCGTGGATCGATGTGAGCTGCAGCATGGCGATGCCGCCCTGCAACGCACTCAGCAGCACCAGGGCCAGAAAGGCCAGGCCCAGTTTCACCCCCACGCGCATGTCCGACAGACCCATGGCGACACCCCTCTACGACACAACAATGATGGAACGCAAGAACGGAAAAAGTCAGGGACGGCGGTGGCCGCCCCGCTGGCGCCGGTGGCTCAGGCCTGGGTGGCCGAGCGCACCAGCCCCATGTCGGCGCTGCTCAGCAGGGACTCGATGTCCATGACGATGAGCATGCGCTCGCCGACGGTGGCGATGCCGCGGATGAAGGCCGCGTCCACCTGGCTGTCGAACTGGGGCGCGGGCTTGATGTCGCTGGCCTGCAGCGCCACCACGTCGGCCACGGCGTCCACCACCGCGCCCAACACGGCGTTGCCCACGTTGAGGATGATGACCACGGTGAAGTCCGTGTACTCGGCCTGCGGGCAGCCGAGCTTCAGACGCAGATCGATGATGGGCACGATCACGCCGCGCAGATCGATCACGCCCTTGATGAATTCCGGCGCGTGGGCCATGCGCGTGGGCTGCTCGTACGAGCGGATCTCCTGCACGCGCAGGATGTCGATGCCGTACTCTTCCTGGCCCAGGCGGAACGTGAGGTATTCGCCAGGAGACTGGCCCGCGCCTGCGGTGCTGCCGGAGGTGCGGGGGGTGGATGAAAACGACATGGCGATCCTTCTAGCTGCGATGGGAACCCCGCCTGCGGTGGCCCGTCAGGCGGCAACAGGCCAGCATAGCAGCCCGTCGTTACGTTCGCTGACAATTTACACATTCCCGCAGGCGGCGGCGGGCCTTGGTCGTGGCGCATTCCCCGGCCCGCCATGAAAAAAGCCTGCAGGCGAACCTGCAGGCTGTCACGGGAGCGCGCGCGGGCAGGCGATCAGGCCTGTTGCGCCTTCTCGTGGTTGGCCACGCCGTCCAGGATTTCCTTGTGGGCGGCTTCGATGCCTTCCCAGCCCAGCACCTTGACCCACTTGCCTTCTTCCAGGTCCTTGTAGTGCTCGAAGAAGTGGCTGATGGCCTTGAGCTTGCCGGGCTCCACATCGTCCAGCGACTGGATGTGGGCGTACGACTTCAGGATCTTGGTGGTGGGCACGGCCAGCACCTTGCCGTCCACGCCGGCTTCGTCTTCCATCTTCAGGATGCCCAGCGCGCGGCAGGGCACCACCACGCCCGGCGGAAGGCGGTAAGGGGACAGCACCAGCACGTCCACCGGGTCGCCGTCGCCCGACAGCGTCTGGGGCACGTAGCCGTAGTTGCAGGGGTAGTACATGGCCGTGCTCAGGAAGCGGTCGACGAAGACGGCGCCGGTTTCCTTGTCGACCTCGAACTTGACCGGATCGGATTCGGCGGGAATCTCGATGACCACGTTGAAGGCGTCGGGAAGCTTCTTGCCAGGGGTGACGTTGTTGAGGGACATGCGTTCTCGAAAAGAAAGGTGGATGGGAAAGCGAAATCGCTCCCGGCACCGGGCCGGGATTCCTCCGGGATTTTAGGCGTTCGCACCCGCCCCCCCGGCGCCGCCCTCGCCCCAACGGCGGCAGGCGCCTGTGCCGACGCCGGCCGCAGCCGCCATGCGCCAGCACCGCAAAGTCGCACCGCTACTTAATTGATAGCAACTTGCGCTTGCTGTATCTGCGCCAGCAGCCTGAAAGGCTTCAAACGCCGGCGACGGCGGGCTGCGGACGCAGCCGCACCGGCCCCGAACGCGCTTCGATCTGCTGCCGCACTTCCTTGCGCAGGCCCAGCGTAAAGCCCAGTTCGGCCGCCACGAACAGGGGCCCGATGAGCAGGCCCACCAGATCGTCCACGAAGGCCGGCTTGCGCCCCTCGTAGTGATGCCCGACGAACTGGATCACCCAGCCGACCACGAACAAGCCCATGCCTGCGCCCAGCCACAGCGCGGTCGCCTGGCCGGCCAGCCACTGGCCCACGGCCAGCATCGCCGCCAGCACCAGGGCCATGGTGGCGCCGTAGCGGGTGTCCAGGCGGAAGTAGAACAGGCAGCTCGCCAGGGCCGCCAGTAGCGCCAGCGACAGCGGCAGGCCGCCCACCGTCCACGCCGGCCGCGACAGCAGCACGGTCACGGCCAGCATGATCATGGGCACGCCCACGAAATGGGTGCGGATGTTGCGCGGGTCGCGGTGGTAGTCCGCGTACTGCGACAGGTGGTCGATGAGGTTCTTGCGCATGCCGGTCTCCTGTGTCGTGTCGTCGTTGTGCCCGGGCCTGCCCCGGGATGGCCCTCTGTCCCGGGGCGGCTGGGTGGCCGAATAATCGGCCGCGGCAGGCCTTGATGTCTGTCAGGCAGCCGACACAACCCCTCCCGCCTCCCACCCGATGAGCACCGTCTCCGATCACCTGCCCACGCTGGCCCGCGGCCGCTGGTTTGCCGGCCTGCCCGCCGAGCTGGCCCAGGCGCTCCTGGGCATGGCGCAGCTGCGCGCCCTTCAAGCCGGCGAGGCGCTGTTCCTGCGCGGCGATCCGGCCTGCGGGCTGTATGCCGTGGTGCGGGGGGCCATCGACATCTCCGGCGCGGGCGGCCACAGCGACCAGGGCCGCGCGGCGCTGCTGACACGGCTGGAGCCACCGGCCTGGTTCGGCGAGATCGCGCTGTTCGACCGGGCCGTGCGCACCCACGACGCGCGTGCAGCGGCCGCGTGCACGCTGGTGCATGTGCCGCAGGAACCGCTGCTGGCCTGGCTCGACCACCACCCGTCGCACTGGCATGCGCTGGCCCTCCTGCTGACCGACAAGCTGCGCACCGCCTTCATCGCCATCGAGGAACTGGCCCTGACGCCCGCACCCCAGCGCCTGGCACGGCGCCTGGTGATGATGGCCGAGGGCTATGGGCAGTGGAGCGGCAGCGCACCGGCATCACGCCGCAGCATCGCGCTGTCGCAGGAGGATTTGTCGCTGATGCTGTCCATTTCGCGCCAGACGGCCAACCAGATCCTGCGGGACCTGCAGGCTCGCGGGCTGGTTCGCGTGCACCGGGGAGCCATCGAGATCTGCGACTTGGATGGGCTACGCGCCGCGGGCGGGTAGCCACATGCGCCCGTCAGCGGGGAAAAGCGGAAAGAAGAAAAACGAAGGCGCCGGGCTCCGCGGAGCGGCAGCGCCGGCCGGGCCGCGTCAGGCCTTCTTGCGCGAGCCCAGCCGCGACTCGGTGCCGGCCATCAGGCGCTTGATGTTCTCCTGGTGCCGCCAGGCCAGCAGCCCCGCCATCACCGCGATGGCCACGCCCACGCGGGCATCCATGGTCCAGAACACGCCGCCGAACAACACGTAGTACAGCGGCGCGAACACCGCCGCGGCCAGCGAGGCCAGCGACGAATAGCGGAAGAAGAACGCCACGATGATCCAGGTGAGCAGCGTGGCCAGCCCCAGCCAGCCGCTGATGCCCAGCAGCACGCCCAGCGCCGTGGCCACGCCCTTGCCGCCTTCGAAGCGGAAAAATACCGGCCACAGATGGCCCAGGAAGGCGGCCAGGCCCACCAGGGCCATGGTGCCCTCTTCCAGCCCGTACGGCTCGCCGAACCAGCGCACCAGCACGACCGGCAGCCAGCCCTTCACGGCGTCCAGCAGCAGCGTGATGATGGCCGCGGCCTTGGAGCCCGAGCGCAGCACATTGGTGGCGCCGGGGTTCTTGCTGCCGTAGGTGCGCGGGTCGCTCAGCCCCATCACGCGGGTGACGATGACGGCGAACGACAGCGAGCCCAACAGGTAGGCAGCGAGGGTGGCGAGGACGGGATACAGGGCGGTCAAGGTGTTGTCTCTTGTCGTGAAGGCGGGTCACCCGCGCGGGCAGGAAGCCTGGCAGGTGCGTGCGGCGGCACGCCGCGCGCAAAGGCGGCCTATTCTGCCAGCGCGCACTGCACCGGCCGCGCACCGAGCCACTGCACGCACACCTGCGGATCGATCTGGACCAGAAAACCGCGCCGCCCGCCGTTGATGGCGATGCGCGGCAGCGCCAGGATGCTCTCCTCGACATAGACCGGCATGTCGCGCCGCGTGCCGAAGGGCGAGGTGCCGCCCACCAGATAGCCGCTGTGGCGGTTAGCCACCTCGGGCTTGCACGGCTCCACCGACTTGGCCCCGATCTGCCGCGCCAGATTCTTGGTGGACACCTTGCGATCGCCGTGCATCAGCACGATCAGCGGCTTGGCGTCCTGGTCCTGCATCACCAGCGTCTTGACCACCGCATGCTCGTCCAGCCCCAGCTGCCGCGCCGACTCCGCCGTGCCGCCATGCTCCACGTACTCATACGGATGCTCGGTGAACGCCACGTGGTGCGCCCGCAGCCACTGCGTGGCCGGCGTCTCGCTCACATGCGCCGTCTTGTCTTTCTTGGCCATGATTTCAAAAATGATAGCTATTAGCGCTTGACAGATAAGCGCCGAAGGCCATTTTCACCCATAAATCACGGTCCCTCGCTACGCAGCCGTCGCACCGCTTCGCCAGCGCCGCTGATGCACAAAGACTCAGAAGGCCGCGGAGCAGGCCAAGCCAGCAGACGCCGTGGAACGGGCTTCGCCCGGCCACTGGCGTCGTCCCTCTTCCCATCGCGCAGCGATGAGAGAAGGGGGAAGCGGCGCAGCCGCTCAGGGGGATGCTCCGAATCACTGCGCCGGGTCGCGCAACTCCCACCGGATCGCATCGATCTGCGCCAGCAGCTCCGGCGACAGCGCCGTGCCCCAGGCGTCCAGGTCCTCGTCCAGCTGGGCCACGGAGGTCACGCCGATGATGGTGCTGGCCACGCGCCAGTTCTGGTAGCAGAACGCCAGCGCCAGCTGGGTGGGCGTGAGGCCATGGTCGCGCGCGAGCTGGTTGTAGCGGCGGGCGGCCACCAGCGATTCGGGCCGGCCCCAGCGCTGTTTGCGCACCGATTCGTAGCGCGCGATGCGCGCAGCCTGCGGCGCGCCCGGATCGGTGGGCGCGTGGTCGTCGAACTTGCCCGTCAGCAAGCCAAAGGCCAGCGGCGAATACGCCAGCAGGCCCACGTCCAGCCGGTGGCAGCTCTCGTCCATGCCGTTTTCCCAGCTGCGGTTGATCAGGCAGTACGGGTTCTGCACGCTGGCCACGCGCGGCAGGCCGTGCTGCTCGGCGAGGCGCACGAACTCATGCACGCCCCAGGGCGTTTCGTTGGACAGGCCCACGTGGCGCACCTTGCCGGCCTTCACCAGCCCGGCCAGCGCGTCCAGTTGCTCGCGGATCGGCGTCTGCGAGGTCTCCTTGGCCGGGTCGTAGTACAGCGCGCCGAAGGCCGGCACGTGCCGCTCAGGCCAGTGGATCTGGTAGAGGTCGATCACGTCGGTCTGCAGGCGCTTCAGGCTGGCGTCGCACGAGGCCACGATGTCGGCCGCCGTCATGCCCTTGCCTTCGCGCACCCAGGGCATGCCGCGCGACGGGCCGGCCACCTTGCTGGCGAGCACCACCTTCTGGCGCACGCCGGGGCGCTTGGCGAACCAGCGGCCCAGGATGGTTTCGGTGGCGCCATAGGTTTCGGCGCGGGCCGGCACGGAGTACATCTCGGCCGTATCGAGGAAATTGACGCCGCGCTCCAGCGCGCGGTCGAGGATGGCGTGGGCATCCGCCTCGTTCACCTGCTCGCCGAAGGTCATGGTGCCTAGGCAGATGGGGGTGACGCGCAGATCGCTCTGGCCCAGCAAAATCGTGTTCATGCAGTGCGGCTCATGGATGGACAAGCGGGGCAGTTTACGGCGTGCCGGCAAAGGCTGCAGGCGCCCGCCGGCACCCGCACAGCCACGCCGGATGCCCGCCCGGCGCGAGCGGGCTCCGCCGCCGCTGTCGCCCCCGGGCCAGCCGGCGGTCCGGCGCTCCGGAATAATCGCGCGCATGTACCAGCCCCTTCGCGCCTTCCGCTCCGAATTCGTTCCCGTCCGCACGCTCAGCTACCACGTCCGCCTGTGGGGAGCGCCCACGCCCGGCAGCGTGCCGCTGGTGCTGATGCATGGATGGATGGACGTCGGCGCCTCCTACCAGTTCGTGGTCGATGCGCTGTCCGAGGCTTTCTTCGCCAACCGCCTCATCCTGGCGCCCGACTGGCGCGGCTTCGGGCTCACCATGCCGCCCGCGCCGTGCGACCACTACGAGTTCTCCGACTACCTGGCCGACCTGGACCACCTGCTGGACCACTATGCGCCCGGCCAGAGCGTGGACCTGGTGGGCCACAGCATGGGCGGCAACGTAGTGACGACGTATGCCGCCGTGCGCCCCGGCCGCATCCGCCGCCTGGTCAACCTGGAAGGTTTCGGCATGCCCGACGTGCCCGCCGCCAAGGCCCCGGACCGCTACGCCCAGTGGCTGGACGAACTGCGCGAGTTCCAGCGCGGCGAAAAGGCCTTGAAGAGCTACGACAGCGCCGACGGCGTGGCCCGGCGGCTGATGAAGACCAACCCCCGCCTGCCCGCCGACAAGGCCGCCTGGCTGGCCACGCAGTGGGCGCGGCCCGACGCGGACGGCCAGTGGCAGGTGCTGGGCGATGCAGCCCACAAGATCGTGCGCCCCCACATCTACCGCGCCGACGAGACGCTGGCGCTCTACGCCCGCATCGCCGCGCCGGTGCTGGCCATCGAAGCCAGCGACGACAGCCTGGGCCAGTGGTTCAAGGGCCAGTACACGCTGGCCGACTACCACGAGCGCCTGCAGCACGTGCCCGACTGCCGCACGGCCCTCGTCGAGGATGCCGCCCACATGCTGCACCACGACCAGCCCCAGGCGGTGGCCGCTCTGATCGAAGAGTTCCTGTCCTCGGCCGCCTGAGCCAAATCTGCGCCAAACGGCCGCCAGCGCCCGCCCTTCATGGGCCTTCCGCTATCGTTATTGATATTTCAGATGCGCGATGCCGGTGCGGCAAGCGCCGGCGCGGGGCATTGGTCCGTCCTGCCCCACCGCATGAGAAAATCGCCGGTTACTTCCCAAGAACACAGGACACGCACCATGGACGCAGAACGCATCAACCTCATCGGCACCACCCTCGAAGACCTGGCTCTGCGCACGCAAGAGTTACGGAGGTATCTTTGACTTCGATGCCAAATTCGAACGCCTGCGCACGGTAAACGCCTCCCTCGAAGATCCTTCCGTCTGGAACGACCCCAAGAAGGCCCAGGAACTGGGCAAGGAACAGAAGTCGCTCTCCAGCGTGGTCGTCACGCTGGACAAGCTCACCCGCGAGCTGGCCGACAACGCCGAGCTGTACGAGATGAGCAAGGAAGAAGGCGATGAAGCGGGCCTGGAGACCATCGAGGCCGAGACCGCCAAGCTGCGCCCGCTGATCGAAGAGCTGGAATTCCGCCGCATGTTCAGCAACGAGGCCGATCCGCTGAACTGCTTCGTCGACATCCAGGCCGGCGCTGGCGGCACCGAGGCCTGCGACTGGGCCAGCATGCTGCTGCGCCAGTACCTGAAATACGCCGAGCGCAAGGGCTTCAAGACCACGGTCGAGGAGGAAACCCCGGGCGACGTGGCCGGCATCAAGAGCGCCACGATCAAGATCGAGGGCGAATACGCCTACGGCCTGCTGCGCACCGAAACCGGTGTGCACCGCCTGGTGCGCAAGAGCCCGTTCGACTCGTCCGGCGGCCGCCACACCTCGTTCGCCTCGCTCTTCGTCTACCCCGAGATCGACGACTCCATCGAGATCAACATCAACCCGGCGGACGTGCGCACCGACACCTACCGCGCCTCCGGCGCCGGCGGCCAGCACATCAACAAGACCGACTCGGCCGTGCGCCTGACGCACATCCCGACCGGCATCGTCGTGCAGTGCCAGGACGGCCGCAGCCAGCACAGCAACCGTGACGTGGCCTGGCAGCGCCTGCGCTCGCGCCTGTACGACTACGAGATGCGCAAGCGCCAGGAAGAACAGCAGAAGCTGGAAGACACCAAGACCGATGTGGGCTGGGGCCACCAGATCCGCAGCTACGTGCTGGACAACAGCCGTATCAAGGACCTGCGCACCAACGTCGAAATCTCCGCCACCCAGAAGGTGCTGGACGGCGACCTCGACGCCTTCATCGAAGCCTCCCTCAAGCAGGGCGTGTAAGACGCGCCCGGAAAGCCCCAAGCCATGATGCGAGAAGGACAAGCCACGGCCATCCACCGCGCCGACTACGCTGCCCCGGCGTACTGGATCGACACGGTGGATCTCACGTTCGACCTGGACCCGGCCAAGACCCGCGTGCTCAACAAGATGCGCGTGCGCCGCAACCCCGCCGTGCCCGCCGCGCCGCTGCGCCTGGACGGCGACGAGCTGAACCTGGCACGCGTGCTGGTCAACGGCGCCGGCACGTCGTTCAAGATGGAAGGCCGCTGCCTGGTGCTGGAGAACCTGCCGGAGGGCGACGCGCCCTTCGACCTGGAGATCTTCACCACCTGCTGCCCCGAAAAGAACACGCAGCTGTCGGGCCTGTACGTGAGCCAGGGCACGTTCTTCACGCAATGCGAGGCCGAGGGCTTCCGCCGCATCACCTACTTCCTGGACCGGCCCGATGTGATGGCCAGCTACACCGTGCTGCTGCGCGCCGACAAGGCCCAGTACCCAGTGCTGCTGTCCAACGGCAACCTGATCGAGCACGGCGAGCTGGACGGCGGCCGCCACTTCGCGCGCTGGCAGGATCCGCACAAGAAGCCCTGCTACCTGTTCGCGCTGGTGGCCGGCAAGCTGGTGGCACGCGAGCAGCGCATCCCGCGCGCGCAGCGGCAACGACCATCTGCTGCAGATCTACGTGCGCCCGGGCGATCTGGAGAAGACCGAGCACGCGATGAACTCCCTCATGGCCAGCATCGCCTGGGACGAAGCGCGCTTCGGCCTGCCGCTGGATCTGGAGCGCTTCATGATCGTCGCCACCAGCGACTTCAACATGGGCGCCATGGAGAACAAGGGCCTGAACATCTTCAACACGAAGTACGTTCTGGCCAGCCAGGCCACGGCCACGGACGTGGACTTCGCCAACATCGAAAGCGTGGTCGGCCACGAGTACTTCCACAACTGGACGGGCAACCGAGTCACCTGCCGCGACTGGTTCCAGCTGTCGCTCAAGGAAGGCCTCACGGTCTTCCGCGACCAGGAATTCAGCCAGGACCTGTCGGGCGGCGCATCCGCCCGCGCAGTCAAGCGCATCGAAGACGTGCGCGTGCTGCGCACCGTGCAATTCCCGGAAGACGCCGGCCCGATGGCCCACCCCGTGCGGCCCGACAGCTACGTCGAGATCAACAACTTCTACACCGTCACCATCTACGAGAAGGGCTCGGAAGTCGTGCGCATGCAGCAGACCCTGGTGGGGCGCGAAGGTTTCGCCCGGGGCATGAAGCTGTACTTCGAGCGCCATGACGGGCAGGCCGTGACCTGCGACGACTTCGCCCAGGCCATTGCCGACGCCAACCCGGACAGCGATCTGGCCCGCCTACTGCCGCAGTTCAAGCGCTGGTATGCCCAGGCCGGTACGCCGCGTGTACGAGCCACCGGCACGTACGACGCTGCTGCCCGCACCTACACGCTGACGCTTGCCCAGAGCTGCGCCCCCACGCCCGGCCAGCCCACCAAGGAACCGTTCGTGATCCCGGTCGCGCTGGGCCTGCTGGGCGAAAGCGGCCGGCCGCTGCCGCTGCAACTGGAAGGCGAAGCCGCCGCCGGCGCTGCCGACCGCACCGTGGTGCTGACCGAGGCCCAGCACACCTTCACCTTCGTGAACGTGGACGAGCCGCCCGTGCCGTCGCTGCTGCGCGGCTTCAGCGCGCCAGTGCTGCTGGACATCGACTACAGCGACGACGCCCTGCTCACCCTGCTGGCGCATGACACCGACGCCTTCAACCGCTGGGAGGCCGGCCAGCGCCTGGCCCTGCGCATTGCTATCAATACAATAGCTGACAGCGCAATCACCGTAAGCGCTGGCGGCCAAATCGACCACAATCTACTACCGGAGCGATTCGTGGCCGCCATGCGCGATGTGCTGCGCCACCCGACGCTGGACGCCGCCTTCAAGGAGCTGGTTCTCACCCTGCCCTCCGAAGGCTACATCGCCGAACAGCTGGACGTGGTGGACCCACAGCGCATCCACGCCGTGCGGGAAGCCCTGCGCGCGCAGCTGGCCACGGCCCTGCAGGCCGACTGGGCCTGGGCCTGGGAGCAGCACCACGACACCGGGGCCTACCGCCCCGACGCCCTCTCGGCAGGGCGCCGCGCCCTGGCCGGCATGGCGCTGAGCATGCTGTGCCTGGCGGCACGCCCGTCGGGCGACACGGTCTGGCCCGGCAAGGCCTACCAGCGTTTCAAGGACGCCGGCAACATGACGGACCGCTTCAACGCGCTGACCGCCCTGGTGACCAGTGGCCATGACTTGGCCCAGCCGGCGCTGGCGCGCTTCCACGCGCTGTTCAAGGACGACGCCCTGGTATTGGACAAATGGTTCGCGCTGCAGGCCGGCACGCCCGACCGCGGCGGCAACGTGCTGCCCGCGGTCAAGCAGCTGATGAAGCATGCCGACTTCAGCATCCGCAACCCCAACCGGGCGCGCAGTGTGATCTTCAGCTACTGCAACGCCAACCCGGGCGGCTTTCACCGCACGGACGCGGCCGGCTACGTGTTCTGGGCCGACCGCGTGCTGGAGCTGGACGCCATCAACCCGCAGGTTGCCGCCCGCCTGGCGCGCGCGCTCGACCGCTGGAAGAAGCTGGCCGAGCCCTACCGCACGGCCGCCCGCGAAGCCATCGCCCGCGTGGCCGCCAAGCCCGACCTGTCCAACGACGTGCGCGAGGTCATCACCCGCGCGCTGGCCGACTGACCGGCCCGACCGATTCCCACCATCCCACAAGGAACCCGTTCATGACCGAACGCATCAGCCTGACCCGCTACCTCGTCGAACAGCAACGCGAGGACGGCCGCATCCCGCCGCAGTTGCGCCTGCTCATCGAGGTGGTCGCCCGCGCCTGCAAGCGCATCAGCCTTTCCGTGAACAAGGGTGCGCTGGGCGGCGTGCTCGGCACCGCCAGCAGCGAGAACGTGCAGGGCGAGGTGCAGAAGAAGCTGGACATCATCGCCAACGAGGTGCTGATCGAAGCCAACGAATGGGGCGGCCACCTGGCCGCCATGGCGTCCGAGGAAATGGACGGCATCTACGTGGTGCCCAACCGCTACCCGCAGGGCGAATACCTGCTGCTGTTCGATCCCCTGGACGGCTCCTCCAACATCGACGTGAACGTCAGCATCGGCACCATCTTCAGCGTGCTCAAGAAGCCCGAAGGCCACCCCGGCGTAACCACGGACGACTTCCTGCAGGCCGGTGCCCACCAGGTCGCGGCCGGCTACTGCATCTACGGCCCGCAGACCACCCTGGTGCTGACCGTGGGCGACGGCGTGGCCATGTTCACGCTGGACCGCGAACAGGGCTCCTTCGTGCTGGTGCAGGAAAACGTGCGCATTCCTGAAGACACCAAGGAATTCGCCATCAACATGAGCAACATGCGCCACTGGGACGAGCCGGTCAAGCGCTACATCGACGAATGCCTGGCCGGCAAGGAGGGCCCGCGCGGCAAGGACTTCAACATGCGCTGGATCGCCAGCATGGTGGCCGACGTGCACCGCATCCTCACGCGCGGCGGCGTGTTCCTCTACCCATGGGACAAGCGCGAGCCGAACAAGCCCGGCAAGCTGCGCCTGCTGTACGAAGCCAATCCCATGGGCTGGCTGGTCGAACAGGCAGGCGGCGCCGCCACCAACGGCCGCCAACGCATCCTCGACGTGGTGCCCCAGCAATTGCACGAGCGCGTCAGCGTGATCCTGGGCTCGAAAAATGAAGTCGAGCGCGTGACGAGCTACCATTCCGGTATATAATTCAAGTCTTCGCCGGTGTAGCTCAGTCGGTAGAGCAGCTCATTCGTAATGAGAAGGTCGGGTGTTCGATTCATCTCTCCGGCACCAAATGAAAAGCCCTGATTCGCAAGAGTCAGGGCTTTTTTCATGTAGTCAGAATGTGCCCGAGAAAACATTATCGAGGCGCGACGCCGCAATCTGCAACCCTTCCGGCGCTACGTGGGCATAGCGCTCGACCATTTCCAACGTTTTCCAGCCGCCCAGGCGTTGCAATTCATGCGTGGGCGTTCCCGCCTGCCGGTGCCATGTGGCGAAGGTGTGCCGCAAGTCGTGCCACCGGAAATCCTCGATCCCTGCACGCTTGAGTGCTGCCCGCCATGCCTTCGTGTTCACCTGCACGATGGGCCTGCCCTCGTAGGTAAACACGTTCGCCGGATGATCGCCCATGCGCTTTTGGAGCACCTGCATCGCAGGCTCATTCAAGGGCACCGCGTGCGCTCTCCCGTTCTTGTGATCCTCTGCCGCAACCCATAGATGCCGCCGCTCCAGGCTGATTTGCCGCCATTGGAGCTTGGTCACATTGCCCTGCCGCAGACCCGTTGCCACCGAGAAGATGGCCATATCGCGCAGATGCTCCGGCAACTGGTCCAGCAGGCGCGCGAATTCCTCTTTGGTCAACGCTCGGATGCGCCCACCCTGATCGCGCAGCATTCCCACCTTGGGGACGCGATCCAGCCATTCCCAGTCGTAGCAAGCTTTGCGCAAGATGGCACGCACCAGGGCCATGTACCGGTTCACGGTCGCAGCAGCCACCCCTTTAGCACGCTTGGCTTTCACTTCATCCAGCAACGCCCGATTGATTTCGTCCAGGGCTTTCCCCCCTAGATACGGATGGAACCAGCGCAGCATGGACTTGTCCCAGGCCTGAACGCTTGTGCGTTGTCTCCATCAGAAAGCGCTCTGCAGCATCGTCCCAGGTGCGGCGCGGCTTCACATCGAGCTTGTCTTGCTCCCAGCGCTCGGCCTTGAGCTTGTCGTGGTACTGCTGTGCTTGGCGCTTGTTGGCCGTGCCGCTGGAGATTTGCAGGGGTTTCAGCTCGCCCTTGATCGGAGCAAGACGTATCCACCAGTACGGCGAGTTTTCGCGTTTGTAGAGGCTCATACAACAGCCTCCCGAAGCTCCCAATCCAGCATCGCCGGGTCGTGCTTCACGTGATAGCTATAGGGGTCGATGCGAGCCGGAATGCCAGGGCGCAGCAGCTTATCGACAACCGCCACATAGTCCCCCTGCATCACTTGCATCATGAGGTTGACCAGCTTGCCGCAGTGCTGCTTTGCGTTATCGACCGCAGCGTCGAATGCGATCTGCGCAGCTTTCGTCACCGTCTTGATAACGGACTGCTCTTCACTCAGGAACGACAGGCAAGGGTAAGCGCTAGCAAGATAGTGGCTAGGACGAATAAGGACGTCATAGGGGATGAACCGATCTTCCGCACGCCATTCAACTTCGACACGCGTCCAGGGGTTAGAGGAGTCGCCTAGTTGCTTACCCTTTTCGTAGATGCGGGCGTACTTGCCGCTGGCCCGGTTGCCAATGCCGAGCGTTCGACCCTTGGTAGATGCATCCCCTTCAAGCCAGTCGCCATAGCACGCATGAATGGGCTTACGCCCGCCCGCGTTGAAGCCACCGCCCTGGTACTGCTGGATGGCCCAGGCGATGGACACCAGATGCCCTGCGAAGTCGTCATAAGCCAAATCGGCGCGCTTGATAGTAGCCCTGTGACGCTCCAGCCAGCAGGCCAGATCGGCCCACCTAGACACCATCGAACAGCCCTTGCCCATGAGGCTGAAATACACCCTGCCCTTCTGGCTTTCACCTCCCCACGCGATGACGCCTGCGCTATCCCCAAAGCGCGCCGAGAAGCGGAAGCCGTACAAGCCGCGGCGATGCTCCAGGTCTGCTATTTCCATGAACTGGGCCATTTCCCGCAGCACCCAGGCGTAGGACTGTTCATCGGGCGGTACCACAGAGAAAGCCAAAGCATCGACCAGTGCAACGCCTTCGCGGACAGGTTGAACTGGTTCCATGTGCCGAAGCACTGTCGCCCCATATGGCCTGATAAATACTTCAACCCGCTCCCCTGTCTCTGGGTCTAGGTGTGGCGCCTCAACAGTCGTTTCGGGAAGGTTCTTTCTCCCCGTAGTTACTACACGGGGCGACGATGCCGCCTCGCAGCGTGCCGCTGACGCGTCCCGCAACGATGCGTCATCGCCGAGCCGTGCGCGTGATTCTTGGGAAAACTCCATAACGAACTCCATGCGTGTGAGTTCGCCGCAGGCATGCAGCAGCGAACCCGATTGAAGGGATTCGCAACAGCATTCTGAGGAGTAGGAGGAGTGCCAGTGCTTCTAAGCTGTTTAGCAGGGGGCATCGTGCGTCAGGCCCAAGTTTCCTGCATCTGGCGTTTGATCTGTAGCGCGTGTTTCGCTGGACGAGTTTCCGTGCGCCGACCGTTAGTTGCCCCTCAATGCTACCGCGAAGCTCTCATTCAGAGCAAGCGCTATAGCCAACGCGCCGAGGCTTCATCGGCCTCAACGTCATCAACATGGCGGAACTGGTACGTGACGCGGCGACGTTCGCGATCACAAGAAGCGATCAATTTGAAGCGCTTTCCGATTACCTGGACTAGCAATGGATCATCGGACAACAGGTCAGCAATCCGCATAACGTAGTAGTCCTCCGCAATCAGGGATACTTGAGGTGCTGCTTTGTTTTTCATAGCGCCGTTCCCATAGCATGCGCTGCGTCACCAGGGGGCTGCGCCCCCTCCTTGCGCTTCGCTCCAGCCCCCGAGGTGGCTTCGCCCCCTCCGCTTCGCGGCACCTCCCCCAATACCTGCCGACCAGGAATAAACGCTCTGCGCATATGTAGCTCCGATGTAGTTCAAAGGTTGAAAACACCGGGTACAAACCGACTCGCGTCAGAGAGAGGCCATCCCGGGAGGCCTTCGTAATGAGAAGGTCGGGTGTTCGATTCATCTCTCCGGCACCAAACAAAAAAGCCCTGATTCGCAAGAGTCAGGGCTTTTTTCATGGCACTATCGCGCATCCCGCAACGCGTTGCAACAATTGCGTAGCCACTGCTGGCGACGATCCCAAGGACAAAGTGGCTAGACTGCTGCGGTCATCCAACAGAGGGAATACCGTGAAGCAGATACCCGTCGCCATTGCCTGTGCCATCTTTTCCTTGGGTGCAGCAGCCATCGACCTGGCCGCCTATCCGCAGGTCTTCGGCGGTCCACAGGGCATGGAGGTCGTCCTCGCCCCCAGCAAGGACGGCAAGCAAGCCTTGATGCAGGTGAGCGGCGTCAACCACCCCATCGACAAGGTCGTCTTCCTCGGGCAGCAGGAGCAGCGCGGTGCGTCGACACAGGCTTACGTGACCACGCTCGACGGACGCAGCTACGGGCTGGTGCACAAGCAGACCAGTCCGTACGGCGGTGGCGAACAGTACGTGGTCTACCTACCTGGGCAACAGGGCGCGACGGCCCTGTCCTACGACCAGAAGAAAAGCAAGGCGCTCGACACGGCAGCGCTGCAAGCCACCTACCAGCGCCAGGAGAAGGAGGGCGTCCAGTCCCGGCTGGCGCGATTCGACAAGGACAAGCGCATCGCCTCCACCGCGCAGGCCCTGCAGCGCGCGGACCAGACGGCCAGCGAGTCGTGCGGCAGCCAGGTGAAAACGATGGTGGACTGGAACTCCATCAGCGAAGACCAGCTCAAGACGCTGAGCATCGCCGGCTATTGCGGCGAAGTGGCGTCTCAGCTGGACAATCTGTGCCGCAGCACGCCCGCCGTCAAGCCCAAGGTGGCCGCCATGGGCCAGGTGACGTGCCAGTTCGGCCCGGAAATGAAACTGCGCACAGAAGGCCAGCGCCTGGTCTTCACTACGCAGCAGGACGCCCCCAACCAGGGCGACTTCATTCTTCAGTTCCTGCGCAATCAGTAGTCCCGCGTCACCGACTCCGTCAGCGCGCAGCTGCGCTGGCGTGCAGGCAAATCGCCGCAGCGGCTGCCACGTTCAGAGACTCCTCGCCTCCCGGCTGCGTGATCCGGATGTGCTGCGCAGCGCGCGCCTGCAGTTCGGACGAAACGCCCTGCCCTTCGTGCCCCAGAACCCACCCGCACGGCCAGGGCAACGCGGCTTGGTGAAGGTAGTCGCCCTCGTGCGAACTGGTGGCCAGCAGCGGCAGTTCCAGTGCCAGCAAGTCCTCGGGTGCCAGGCCCTCGACCATGCGCAGGGCGAAATGTGCGCCCATGCCGGCGCGCAGCACCTTGGCGCTCCACAGCGCGGCAGTTCCTTTGACCGCCGCGATCTGCACGAATCCGAAGGCAGATGCGCTGCGCAGGATGGAGCCCACATTGCCCGCATCCTGCAGCCGGTCCAGCACGACCGTGGGCAGCCCAGGCTGCAGGCCGGCCGCGGAGGGCAGATCGACCAGAAAACCCATGGGCGCAGCCGATTCCAGCCCACTGATGTCCGCCATGAGGGCATCGGCGATCACCACGTTCTTGACCGCGGCCTGCCCGTAAGAAACCTGTGCCTGGGGCCAGAAGGATTCGGAGAAAACGGCCATCGCGGGCCGGATACCCCGCGTGAGCGCAGCGCGGCACAGGTGGTCGCCCTCCAGCCACACACGCCCCTGCTTGCGGTACGCCGTGCTGTCCTGGGCCAGGCGGCGCAAGTCCTTGACGAGTGCGTTGTCGCGCGATTGGATGACGGTAATGGAAGAGGTCATGACAGATGTTGCTGGGTTGGCCGGCTCGCGGCGGCCACCGGACCAGTGGGTTGACAAGGCTGAGGCCGGAGCCTCACGCCATCGCCAGCACCACCTCGGAGATGCCCGCTGCCCGTACGCCCACCTGGGCCACGGGTGCAAAGGAGCGTCGATGCTGTGGACAGGCGCCATGCTCGCGCAACGCCAGCATGTGCTCGGCCGTGCCGTATCCCTTGTGCGCCGCGAAACCATACTGCGGAAACTCATCGTGCAGTTGCTGACACCACCGGTCGCGGTGCACCTTGGCCAGGATGGAGGCGGCGGAGATGGCCTGCACCCGCGCATCGCCCTTGACGATGGCATCGGCCGGTACGTCCAGTTGCGGCAGACGGTTGCCATCCACCAGCACATGGACCGGACGCAGCCGCAACCCCATCACGGCCCGCCGCATCGCCAGCATGGTCGCCTGCAGGATGTTCAGCGCATCGATCTCCTCGACGGTGGCCTCGGCGATGCTGCAGCACAGCGCCTTGGCGCGGATCTCGTCGAACAGCGCCTCGCGCCGCGTGGCCGTCAGCACCTTGGAGTCGGCCAGTCCGGCGATCGGATGGAGGTCGTCCAGGATCACCGCGGCGGCCACCACCGGGCCGGCCAGCGGCCCGCGGCCGGCCTCGTCCACACCGGCCACGAGACCGGGCGGATGCCAGGGCAGGCTGGCCTGCTCAGGCGGAGAGGATTTTCTGGATCGCATCAGCGGCCAATCGGGGGGTGTCGCGGCGCAGGCTCTCGTGCAGGGCCGTGAAGCGCTGCTCCAGCGCGGAGAGCGCCGCAGGATCGTGCGTGCGCGCATCCAGCCAGCGCTCGACCGCCTGGGCCAGCGCCTGCGGCGTGGCAGCGTCCTGGAGCAGCTCGGGCACCACGAAATCCCGGCAGAGGATATTGGGCAGTCCCACCCACGGCTGCAGCTGCTTGCGCTGCATCAGGCGCCAGCTGATGGGGTGCATGTGGTAGGCGATGACCATGGGGCGCTTGAAGAGCGCGGCTTCGAGCGTCGCGGTGCCGCTGGCGATCAGCGTGCAATCGCAGGCAGCCAGCACCGTGTGGGACTGCCCCGCGACGATGTGCAGCGCATCGCGCACGCCGCATTCCGCAGCGATCTGCTCAATCCGGGCATGCAGCGCCAGCACCGCGGGCACCACCATCTTCAGGCTGGGCCGCGTCTTGCGCAGCAGTGCAGCCGCCTGGAAGAACGGCCGGGCGATATAGGCCACCTCGGCGGACCGGCTGCCGGGGAGGATAGCCAGGACTTCGTCGTCCGAGCCCAGCCCCAACTGCGCGCGCGCCGCCAGCCGGTCAGGGACCAGCGGAATGACCTGGGCCAGGGGGTGCCCTACATAGGTGGCGTCGATGCCGTGGCGAGCGAGCAGTTCGGGCTCGAACGGGAAGATGCACAGCACATGGTCGGCGCTGCGGCGGATCTTGTCGACCCGCTCAGCACGCCAGGCCCAGATGGATGGGCATACGAAGTGCACGGTCTTGATGCCCGCAGCGCGCAGGTCGGACTCAAGACCCAGGTTGAAGTCGGGCGCATCCACACCGATGAAAACATCTGGACGCTCCGTCAGCAAATGCGCGCGCAGCTGCTTGCGGATGCGCAGGATGCCCCACAGCCGGCGCACCAGCTCGATGCTGTAGCCGTGCACCGCCAGACGCTCGCTGGGCCACAGGGCCCGAAACCCCCGGCGTTCCATCTGCGCGCCACCGATGCCTTCCGCGGTCACTGCAGGCCACTGCACATGCAGGCCGTCCAGAAGCAGGCCGGCCAGCAGGTCGCCGGACGTCTCGCCGGCCACCATCGCGATGCGCGGGGTGTCTTGCATGGCTGCGCGCTCCGGTTCAGCGCGCGATGCCGCGCGTGGAGGATGCGATGAAGTCCCGTAACAGGGCGATATCGCCTTCGGCCTCCGGATGCGCCGCCGGGAGTTCTTCCAGTGCCTTCATGGCGGCGTCGAGCGTAAGGCCCTGGCGGTACAACAGGCGGTGCGCCTGCTTGATCGCCGCGAGGCGCTCGGCAGAGAAGCCCCGCCGGCGCAGCCCTTCCAGGTTCAGGCCGCGCACCGCCAGCGGATTGCCGTCCACCATCATGAAGGGCGGTACGTCCTGCGAGATATGGCTGGCGAAACCGGCCATCACGTGGGCGCCCACCTTGGTGAACTGGTGGATGCCGGTCAGGCCGCCGATGATGGCCTGGTGGCCCACGGTCACATGCCCGGCCAGCGTCGCATTGTTGGCCAGCACGGTCTGGTTGCCCACCACGCAATCGTGCGCGATGTGCACGTACGCCATGATCCAGTTGTCGTCGCCGATGGTGGTCACCGACCTGTCCTGGGTGGTGCCCGTGTTGAACGTGCAGAACTCGCGGATGGTGTTGCGGTCGCCGATGACCAGCTCGGTGGGCTCGCCGGCGTATTTCTTGTCCTGCGGCGCCGCGCCCAGCGACGCGAACTGGAAGATCCGGTTGTCACGCCCGATGGTCGTGTGGCCTTCGATCACGCAGTGCGCGCCCACCGTGGTCCCCGCTCCGATGGAGACGTGCGGACCGATGACCGCGTACGGACCGATGCTGGCGGACGCATCGATGCGCGCCGCCGGGTCGACGATGGCTGTGGAATGGATGGTGCTCACGTACCCGCTGCCTCAACCCATCAGACGACGGAGCGCATGGTGCACATGATCTCGGCTTCGCAGGCGATGCTGTCGCCCACGCGGGCCACGCCCTTGAACTTGTAGATGCCGCCCTTGATGCGGTCCAGTTCCACCTCGAGGATCAATTGGTCCCCCGGTTCCACCGGGCGCTTGAAACGCGCGCCGTCGATGCCGACGAAATAGAAGACCTTGTCGTCGCCGGGCGCCTCGCCCATCATGTCGAACGACAGCAGCCCCGCGGCCTGGGCCAGGGCTTCCAGCATCAGCACGCCGGGCATCACCGGACGGGCGGGAAAGTGCCCCGTGAAGAACGGCTCGTTGATGGTGACGTTCTTCAGCGCCTGGATGCGCTTGCCCCGGTCGAGCTCGACCACACGGTCCACCAGCAGAAACGGATAACGGTGCGGCAGCAGCTTGAGAATTTGGTGGATGTCCATCATTGGTTGGGCGGTCTAGCCGTCCTTTAGTGTTTGTTCGAGAGCCTTGATCCGTTCGCGCAGGCGATACAGCTGCCGGAGCGTGGCGGCGTTCTTTTCCCACTTCGCATTTTCGTCCATTGGGAACACGCCCGTGTACTGGCCGGGCCGCGAAATGGAATGCGACACCACGGTGTTCGTGGAAATGTGCACATGGTCTGCAAGCTGCAGATGACCGAGGATGGAAGCCGCGCCCGCGATCGTGCAGTGCGCGCCGATCGTCGTGCTGCCCGCCACGCCGGACATGCCCGCCATCGCGGTGTGCTTGCCGATGCGCACGTTGTGGGCGATCTGGATGAGGTTGTCCAGCTTCACACCATCGTCGATCACGGTGTCGTCCAGCGCCCCGCGGTCGATGCAGGTGTTGGCACCGATTTCCACGTCGTTGCCGATACGCACCGCTCCGAGCTGCTCGATCTTGACCCACTCACCCTGGTGAGGCGCGAAGCCGAAGCCGTCGGCACCTATCACCACACCGGGATGCAGCAGGCAGCGGTCACCGATCTGGCAACCCTGGCCCACGGTGATGCGCGACGTCAGCACCGTCTGCGCCCCGATGCGCGCGCCCCGCTCCACCACGCACAGGGGTCCGATCACCGCCGTAGGGTCCACTACGGCATCCGGATCCACTACCGCGCTCGGATGCACCCCGGCTGCAGCACCGCCGGCCTGCGCGCGCTTCCACAACTGGGTAGCGCGGGCGAAGTACACATAGGGCGATTCGGCCACGATGCAGGCACCGCGAGCCAGCGCTGCCTCTCTCATCGAAGGCGCCACAATGACACAAGCCGCCCGGGAGGCGGCCAGTTGCGACTGGTATCTCGGGTTGTTCAGAAAGGCCAGATCGCCAGGCCCGGCGGATTCCAGGGAGGCGATACGGAGAATTTCCGTATCCCTGCTCCCCCCTTCCAACGTGCCACCGAGCGCATCGACGAATTGGCCGAGACGCAAGCTCACGCGCAGTCCGTCACAGCACCGGCATCACTTGCCAGCGCCATTCAGCGCCTTGATCACCTTGTCGGTGATGTCGTGCTTGGGATTGATGTAGACGGCTTCCTGCAGGATCACGTCGTACTTCTCGGCTTCGGCGACCTGCTTGACGACCTTGTTGGCGCGCTCGAGCACCTGGCCCAGCTCTTCGTTCTTGCGCGTGCCCAGGTCTTCCTGGAACTCACGGCGCTTGCGCTGGAAGTCGCGGTCCTGATCGACCAGCTGGCGCTGGCGCGTGGTGCGCTGGCTCTCGGCCATCGTGGGCGCTTCACGTTCGAACTTTTCCGATGCGCTCTTGAGCGCATTGCCCTGCTCGATCAGGTCCTTCTCACGCTTGGAGAATTCCTGCTCGAGCTTGGCCTGCGCCGCCTTGGCGGTGGAGGCCTCGCGGAAGATGCGGTCGGTGTTCACGAAGCCGGCCTTGAACTCCTGCGCCTGCACCGGTGCAGCGACAGCGACGGAGCCCAACAGAACCAGCAGCGAAATATGGCGAGACAGAGGTTTCATTAGAAAGAGGTTCCGATTTGGAATTGCAGTTTTTGGATTTTATCGCCTGCAAATTTGCGAACGGGCTGGGCGTACGCGATGCGCAGCGGACCCAGGGGGGAAATCCAGCTCAGGCCCAGGCCGGTGGAAGCGCGCATCTCGCTGAACTCCACCTTCTCGCCGTCGCCGTACACGTTGCCGGCGTCCAGGAAAGTGAACACGCGCAGCGTGCGGTCATTGCCGGCACCTGGGAAAGGAGCGACCAGTTCGGCGTTGAGCGTCACCTTCTTGGAGCCGCCCAGCGAAGCGCCGGTCACGTCGCGCGGGCCCAGGGTGCCCTGCTCGAAGCCGCGCACCGATCCGAGACCGCCCGAGTAGTAGTTCTTGAACACGGGGAAAGGCCGGCCGTTCATGCCCTTGCCCCAGCCCAGCTCACCATTGAAGGCCACGGTGAACTGCTTGTTCAGCGGCACATAGTGCTGGTACTGGTAGTTGCCGCGCACGTACCGCGCGTCGCCCGCCACCGACAGTTCGGAATTCAGGCGCTGGTAGCGCCCGCTGTTGGGCGCCAGGGCGCTGTCGCGGTCGTCGCGCGACCAGCCGATGGTCAGCGGCACAGCCAGGCTGGTCGAGCCGTAGCGATCCTGGTAGGCCAAGTAGGCGGCGGGAATGTTTGTGCCGGACTGGATCTCCGTCTGCTCGACGCCACCGCCGAAGAACACGGTGTCGGTCTCGCTGAACGGGATGCCGAAGCGTACGCTGGAGCCCAGGGTGGCCAGTTTGTAGTTGCCGCCCTGGTCCTGGTAGGGCCGGGTCGTGCGGTAGTACAGGTCCACGGTGCGGGAAATGCCGTCCTGGGTGAAGTACGGGTCGGTCGTGCTCAGGACCAGCGTCCGGTTGTATTTGCTGGTGTTGACGTCGATGCCCAGGTAATGGCCCGAGCCGAACACGTTCTCCTGCTTGATGCCGAAGGACAGCGAGATCTTTTCGGCACTGGAGAAGCCGGCGCCCAGCTGCAGCGAGCCAGTGGGCTTTTCCACGACATTCACCACCAGGTCGACCTGATCGGCGGTGCCCGACACTTCCTGCGTTTCGACGTTCACCTCGGTGAAGAAGCCCAGGCGGTCCACGCGGTCGCGCGACAGCTTGATCTTGTCGCCGTCGTACCAGGACGCCTCGTACTGGCGGAACTCGCGGCGGATGACTTCGTCGCGCGTCCGGTTGTTGCCGCCCAGGACGATGCGGCGCACATAGGCGCGGCGTGCCGGCTCGGCCCGCAGGACGATGGCCACGCGGTTGTTCTCGCGGTCGATCTCCGGAACGGCCTCGACGCGCGCGAAGGCGAAGCCGAAGTTGCCGAAGTGGTCGGTGAAGGCTTTGGTGGTCTCGGCGACCTTGTCGGCGTTGTAGGGCTCGCCCGGAACGATGGTGATGAGCGACTTGAACTCGTCTTCACGCTCAAGGTAGTTGCCCTCGACCTTCACGCCGGACACGACGTAGCTCTGGCCTTCCGTCACGTTGACCGTGATGGAGATGTCCTGCTTGTCCGGCGAGATGGCCACCTGCGTGGAATCCACGCGGAACTCCAGATAGCCGCGCGACAGGTAGTACGAGCGCAGGGTTTCCAGGTCGGCGTTGAGCTTGGCACGGGAGTAGCGGTCGGACTTGGTGTACCAGCTGAGCCAGCCGCCCGTGTCCTGGTCGAACAGGCCCTTGAGCGTGGATTCGCTGAAGGCCTTGTTGCCGACGATGCGGATGTCCTTGATCTTGGCGGGCTCGCCTTCGGTCACCGTGAAAGTCAGGTTCACGCGGTTGCGCTCGATGGGCGTGACGGTGGTCACCACCTCGGCGCCGTACAGGCTCTTGTTGATGTACTGGCGCTTGAGCTCCTGCTCCGCGCGGTCGGCCAGCGCCTTGTCGAAGGGCCGCCCTTCCGTCAGGCCCACGTCGCGCATGGCCTTCTTGAGAGTGTCCTTGTCGAATTCCTTGGTGCCGGCGAAGTCCACGTCGGCGATGGTGGGCCGCTCTTCCACAACCACCACTAGCACGTTGCCGGTGGCTTCCAAGCGGACGTCCTTGAACAGGCCCAGTGCGAACAGCGCACGGATGGCGGCGGAGCCCTTTTCATCGTTGTACTCGTCGCCCACGCGCAGCGGCAGCGATGCGAAGATGGTGCCGGGCTCCACCCGTTGCAAGCCTTCCACCCGGATGTCCTGCACCCTGAAGGGCTCCAGTGCCCAGGCGGCGTTGGCGGCAAAGACCATTGCGGCAACGGCTGCCGCGGTGCGCACGCCCATGCGATTGATGTGTTTTTTCATGAATGAAGCAGGAGGAACCGACCTTGCGACTGGCAGGCGGCGAACAGGTTAGCCAAAGAGCCGGGTGACATCGTTGAACAGGGCGATGGACATCATCAGGAGAAGCACCACGACACCGCCGCGCTGCAGCCGCTCCATCCAGGCTTCAGACACGCCCTTGCCGGTCACACCTTCCCAAAGATAATACATCAGGTGCCCCCCATCGAGGACGGGCAGCGGCAGCAGGTTGAGCACCCCCAGACTGACGCTGATCAGCGCCAGAAACACGAGGTACTGGGTGAGGCCCAGGCTGGCCGAACGGCCGGCGTAATCGGCAATGGTCAGGGGACCGCTGAGGTTCTTCAGCGAGGCTTCGCCGATGACCATGCGGCCCATCATGCGCAGCGTGAGCACCGACACCTCCCAGGTGCGGACCACACCGTTCCACAGGCCTTCGACCGGGCCGTGGCGCACGGTGACGAATTCGGGCTGCGCACCCACGTAGGCGCCCAGGCGGCCCACGGCCGCGCCCGAAGCGTCGCGCTGCAGTTCCGGTGTCACCGGCAGCGTGAGTTCCTGCCCATCGCGCAGCACGCGCCAGGGCTGCTGCAGCGGCTGTCCATCGCGCACGGAGGTGCGGATCAGCTCGCGCAGTTGCTGGCCGTCCACCACGTCCGTGGCACCGACGCGCTGCACCACGTCTCCCTGGCGCAGCCCAGCCCGTTCGCCGGCGCTGCCTTCCATGATCTCGCCCAGCACCGGGCGCGTCCACGGGCCCAGGATGCCGATCTTGCGGAACAGCTGGGCGTCCGCCTCACGGGTCTCGATCGCGGCCAGATCCAGCACGATCTGCCGATGGACGGCGCCCGGCGCGGGCTCGACGTCCAGCCGCACGTTCACGCCATCCAGCGCGCCGCGGGTCAGCGTCCAGCGCAGGTCCTCAAAGGAGCGGACGGCCTCCGGCTCTTCGCCGCCCAGGGCCGCGGACACCACCAGCTCGCCGCCGCGCAGGCCCGCCTGCTGGGCGACCGATCCGGCCACCGGGCTGGCCAGAAACGCCTTGGGCTCGTCCACACCAGCCCAGTTGACCACCGCATACAGGACGATCGCCAGCAGCAGGTTGGCCGCCGGACCCGCAGCCACGATGGCCGCACGGGAGCGCAGCGGCTGGGTGTTGAAGGCCAGATGGCGCTCGTGCGACGCGACGGGCGCCTCGCGCTCGTCGAGCATGCGCACATAGCCACCTAGCGGAACGGCGCCGATGACAAATTCGGTCGGCGAACCCTTGGGCTGCCAGCGCAATAGCGGGCGCCCGAAGCCGACCGAGAAGCGCAGCACCTTGACGCCGCAGGCCACGGCCACGCGGTAGTGGCCGTACTCGTGGACGGCGATGAGCAGCCCGAGCGCGACGATGAAAGCAACGACGGTCAGCAAGATGAATCCTTCAACGGGGTCGGCCTATAACTTCTGAATTCATAGCACACAGCGCTTGTCCAGCTTGCACTTCAAAGCCATTTGATATGCAAATGCCCGACACATAAGCGCATGCAGCTTCGGATTTCATAGCACTCCGAGGCCTGCTCAGTCCGCCAGCCGGCCGATGCACTGCCGCGCAACGGCACGGGCCTCGGCGTCCAGCGCCAGCAGGGCCGCCAGCGAATCCGGCTTGGAGGGTGCCAGGGCCTGCAAAGTTGCAAGATTGAGCTGGTGGATCTGGTCGAAGCGGATGCGCCGCCCGAGAAAGGCGTCCACCGCCACCTCGTTGGCCGCATTCAGCACGGCAGTCGTGCCGGGCGCGGCGCGCAGGGCCTGCCACGACAGGTGCAGGCCGGGAAAGCGGCGGGCGTCCGCCTCTTCGAAGGTCAGGGCCGCGAGCGTAGTGAAGTCCAGCCGCCCCGCCCCGCTCTCGATGCGCTCCGGCCAGGCCAGTCCGCAGGCGATGGGCACGCGCATGTCCGGCGTGCCCAGCTGGGCGATGACAGAAGCGTCCACGAACTGCACCATCGAATGGATGATCTGCTGCGGATGGATCACCACCTTGATCTGCTCGGGCGCCAGGTCGAAGAGCCAGCGCGCCTCGATGACCTCCAGCGCCTTGTTCATCATGGTGGCGGAGTCCACCGAGATCTTGCGGCCCATCGCGAAGTTGGGATGCGCGCAGGCCTGCTCGGGCGTGACGTCGCGCAGCGTGGCCGGATCGCGCGAACGGAACGGCCCCCCAGAGGCGGTGAGCAGGACATGGTCCACGCGCCGGGCCCAAGTGGACGGGTCTTCGGGCAGGCTCTGGAAGATGGCCGAATGCTCACTGTCGATGGGCAGCAGGGTCGCGCCGCCGTCGCGCACGGCGGCCATGAATACCTCGCCGCCGACGACCAGGGCCTCCTTGTTGGCCAGCAGCAGCCGCTTGCCGGCGCGGGCCGCCGCGAGGCAGGGCGCCAGGCCGGCTGCACCGACGATGGCGGCCATCACGGCATCCACCTCGGGATGCGACGCGATCTGCTCCAGCGCGTCCGGCGCCTCCAGCACCTCGGTGGGCAGGCCCCGGTCGCGGATACTGCGGGCCAACTCCCGCGCATGCTCGGCACTGGCCATGACGGCGAAGCGTGGGCGCAGACGCGCGCACTGGGCCAGCAGCAGGTCCACCTGCGTGGCCGCGCTCAGGGCGAAGACTTCGTAGCGATCGGGGTGGCGCTCCACCACATCGAGCGTGCTGGTGCCGATCGAACCCGTCGACCCCAGAACCGTGAGACGTTGTTTCATGCGGCAGCGAAAAGAGAAAGCATCATGGCCAGCGGCAGCGTCGGCAGCAGCGCATCCACCCGGTCCAGCACGCCGCCGTGGCCCGGCAGCAGGCCGCTGCTGTCCTTCACGCCGGCGCTGCGCTTGATGAGCGATTCGACCAGGTCACCCACCACGCTCATGGTGGCCATGAAGACGGCGCCGAGCAGCAGCAGCCACCAGCCCTTGGCGGCCAGACGGCTGTAGAAGCTGGGCACCGCGGCCTGCGTGGCGGCATCCACGGCAACCCAGGCGATGGCCAGGACCACCACCCCGGCCATGCCGCCCCACACGCCCTCCCAGCTCTTGCCGGGGCTGATCGCCGGGGCGAGCTTGTTCTTGGTGAAACGCAGGCCGAAGGTGCGGCCGGCGAAATAGGCAAAAATATCGGCCACCCACACGAGCACCAGCACCGACAGCAGGAAGTTGATGCCGACCATGCGGGCCTGGACCACGGCCAGCCACGCCATCCACAGCGCCAGGACGCCGGCGACCAGCCGCAGCCCGGCGGGCACGCGCGGCCAGCCCGGGACGCCCGCGCGCAGCAGCCAGGCGCCCGCCAGCACCCACAGGCCGCCGCCGATGGACCACAGCCACGGCCAGCCACGCTCCAGCCCGCCCAGCACCCAGGTCGCTCCGCACAGCGCCACGCAGGCCGCACCCACCAGCACCGCCGCGGCACCGCCGAGACCATTGAGACGTGCCCATTCCCAGGCCGCCGCGCCCATCAGGACCAGGACGACCAGCGTGAACGGCAGCGGCGAGGGATAGAACAAGGCCGGCAGCAGAATAGCCAGCAGAACCAGGGCCGTGATGACACGCTGTTTGAGCATGGAAGCCCTTTCGTTGGGAGGGAAGGATCAGGCGCGCAGCGGGCCTTGGGCCGCGGGTTGCGCCACCTGGGCCGACGTCTTGCCGAACCGGCGCTCGCGCGCGACGTACGCCGCAATGGCTTCGTCCAGGGCGGCCTCGTCGAATTCGGGCCACAGGCGCTCGCTGAAGTACAGCTCGGAATACGCAGCCTGCCACAGCAGGAAGTTGCTGATGCGCATCTCACCGCCGGTGCGGATGAGCAGATCCGGGTCTGGCACGTGCGCCAGCCCCATGACCGTGTGAAGGCTTGCTTCGGTGATCACCTCGCCGCGCGCGGCCAGCGTGGCAGCGGCCTGCGTGATGTCCCAACGGCCACCGTAGTTGAAGCAGATATTGAGGACCATCCGCTGGTTGGCGGCCGTCATCTCTTCCGCCTGCCGCAAGCCCGCGCGCACAGGCTCCGACAGGCCATCCTTGTCGCCCACGAAATGCAGGCGCACACCGTCACGCAGCAAATCGGGCACCTCTCGCGACAGCGCCTTGACCATCAGTTCCATGAGGCCGGAGACCTCGTCTGCGGGACGGCTCCAGTTCTCCGACGAGAAGGCGAAGACGGTGAGCACGCCGACGCCACGTGCCGCACAAGCCCTCACGCAGCGGCGCAGGGCATCCACTCCGCGCTTGTGGCCTGCCAGCCGGGGCAGGAAGCGGCGCGTGGCCCAGCGTCCATTGCCATCCATGACGATGGCGATGTGATGGGGCATGGCGCCCGGGATTGACGGCATGGAGGGCAAACGATCGGCTCCGGCGATGCGGATCAGACCGCCATGATTTCCTGTTCCTTGGACGCGACCAGGGCATCGATCTCGGCGATGTGCCGGTCGGTGACCTTCTGGACATCGGCTTCGGAACGCTTCTGGTCGTCCTCGGAGGCCAGCTTGTCCTTGACCAGCTTCTTGACGCCTTCGTTGGCGTCGCGGCGCAGATTGCGGATGGCCACCTTGGCGCCCTCGCCTTCGTTGCGCACGAGCTTGGTCATTTCCTTGCGACGCTCTTCGCTCATGGGCGGCATCGGCACGCGGATCAGGTCACCCATCGACGCGGGGTTCAAGCCCAGATCGCTCTCGCGGATGGCCTTCTCGATCTTGGCGCCCATGCCCTTTTCCCAGGGCTGCACGCTGATGGTGCGCGAGTCGATCAGGGACACGTTGGCCACCTGCGACAGCGGGACGAAGGAGCCGTAGTACTCGACCTGCACGGCATCGAGGAGCGCGGGGTTGGCGCGGCCGGTGCGGATCTTGGTCAGGTTGTTCTTGAATGCCGCGATGGACTGGTCCATCTTGGTTTCGGCGGTCTTCTTGATATCGGCAATGGTCATGTTGTTTCCTCAGCAGGAGCGGCGGTGGCGCAGCAGCGGCACCGAACCGTCAAGCGTACACCAGCGTGCCTTCGTCTTCGCCCATCACCACGCGCTGAAGAGCGCCGTGCTTGATGATGGAAAACACGCGGATGGGCAGTTTCTGGTCGCGGCACAGCGCAAAGGCCGTGGCATCCAGGATGCCCAGGTTGCGGGACATGGCCTCGTCGAACGACAGCTTGGTGTACCGCGTGGCCGACGGATCCTTCTTGGGGTCGGCCGTGTACACGCCGTCCACCTTCGTGGCCTTGAGCACGACCTCGGCACCGATCTCGGCGCCCCGCAGCGCGGCGGCGGTATCGGTCGTGAAGAACGGGTTGCCCGTGCCGGCGGCGAAGACCACCACCTTGCCTTCTTCGAGGTACTGCAGGGCCTTGGGGCGCACATAGGGCTCCACGACCTGCTCGATGCCGATGGCGGACATCACGCGCGCCGTCAGGCCCTGCTTGTCCATGGCGTCGGCCAGGGCCAGGGCGTTCATCACCGTGGCCAGCATGCCCATGTAGTCGGCCGTGGCGCGATCCATGCCAACCGAGCCGCCGGCCACGCCGCGGAAGATGTTTCCACCACCGATCACCACCGCCACCTGCACGCCCAGGCGCGTGACCTCGGCAATCTCCTCCACCATGCGGACGATGGTGGCGCGGTTGATGCCGAACGCGTCGTCCCCCATCAACGCCTCACCAGACAACTTGAGCAGAATGCGCTTGTGGGCTGGCTTGGCGAGGGTCATGGGGCGTTCTCCGTGAGGCAATGCAGTGGGGTTCAGGGTGGAAATACCAGTCAGCCGATCAAGCGGCAGACTTGGCAGCGGCGACCTGGGCAGCCACTTCGGCAGCGAAGTCGTCGACCTTCTTCTCGATGCCTTCGCCGACCACGTACAGCGTGAAGCCCTTGATGGTCGTGTTGGCAGCCTTGAGCATCTGGCCCACAGTCTGCTTGCCGTCGGCGGCCTTCACGAAGACCTGGTCGAACAGGGACACTTCCTTCAGGTACTTCTGCACGCCGCCTTCGATGCGCTTGGCAACGATTTCGTCGGACTGCACGGGTTTGCCTTCGGCTTCGGCCTTGGCCTTGTCTTCCGCAGCCTTGGCAGCGGCGACCGAACGCTCCTTCTCGATCAGCTCAGCAGGCACGTCAGCGCTGGTCAGGGCCACGGGCTTCATGGCGGCGATGTGCATCGCAACGTCCTTGGCGGCCACTTCGTCGCCTTCGAACTCGACGACCACGCCGATGCGCGTGCCGTGCAGGTAGGAAGCCAGCTTGGTGCCGGAGAAGTGCTTGAAGCGGCGGAACGACATGTTCTCGCCGATCTTGCCGATCAGGCCCTTGCGCACTTCTTCCAGCGTGGGGCCGAAGCCGTCCTGGCTGTAGGGCAGTGCACCCAGGGCTTCGACGTTGGCGGGATTGTGCTTGGCGACCAGTTCGGCAGCGGCCTTGGCCAGACCGATGAAGCTGTCGTTCTTGGACACGAAGTCGGTTTCGCTGTTCACTTCGATCAGGCCACCGTTGGAGCCGTCGATGAAGCTGGCGACCACGCCTTCAGCGGTGATGCGGGCAGCGGCCTTGCCAGCCTTGGTGCCCAGCTTCACGCGCAGCAGTTCTTCGGCCTTGGCCAGGTCGCCGTCGGCTTCCGTCAGGGCCTTCTTGCATTCCATCATGGGCGCGTCGGTCTTAGCGCGCAGTTCAGCCACCATGCTTGCGGTAATTGCAGCCATCTGTATTTCTCCAGTCTCTAATCAGTTCGTTACACGACAAAGGGTAAAAAAAAGGGGGCTCACCAGGGGCCCCGCTTTTCTTCGCGACGAATCGCGCGGCCGGGACTTCAGGCAGCGGTTTCTTCCACTTCCACGAATTCGTCCGAACCTTCCTTCACAGCCTTGACCACGTCGGTCACGGCGTTGGCGCGGCCTTCGATGATGGCGTCGGCGATGCCGCGGGCGTACAGCGTCACGGCCTTGGCCGAGTCGTCGTTACCGGGGATCACGTAGTCGATGCCTTCGGGCGAGTGGTTGGAGTCCACCACACCGATCAGCGGAATGCCCAGCTTCTTGGCTTCGGCCACGGCGATCTTGTGGAAGCCCACGTCGATGATGAAGATGGCGTCGGGCAGAGCGGTCATGTCCTGGATGCCGCCGATGTCGCGTTCGAGCTTGGCGATTTCGCGGGTGAACGTCAGCTGTTCCTTCTTGCTCAGGCTGTCCAGGCCGGTTTCCAGCTGGGCCTTCATGTCCTTCAGGCGCTTGATGGAGGTCTTGACCGTCTTGAAGTTGGTCAGCATGCCGCCGAGCCAGCGTTGGTCGACATAGGGCACGCCGGCGCGCTGCGCTTCGGTGGCCAGGATTTCGCGGGCCTGGCGCTTCGTGCCGACCATCAGGATCGTGCCGCGGTTGGCAGCCAGCTGCTTGGCGAACTTCTGGGCGTCCTGGAACAGCGGCAGCGTCTTTTCCAGGTTGATGATGTGGATCTTGTTGCGATGGCCGAAGATGTACGGGGCCATCTTGGGGTTCCAGAAGCGGGTTTGGTGGCCGAAGTGGACACCGGCTTCCAGCATTTCGCGCATGGTGACGGACATAGAAATCTCTCCGAAGGTTGGGTCTAAAATCCGGCCCCAATACTTGCGACCTGCAGCAATGCACAGGCCGCAACACCTTGACAGGGCCGGTTTGCGATTGGTTTTGCCTTCAGGTTACCCACACGCGGCGGACAGCCATCAGCAAAACCCAAAGATTCTAGCACACGCCATGCACCCCACCCTTGAGACGCTCCGCCGCCGGATCGCGGCCGGGCAAGCCCGTGCCGACGAGGAAATGGAGCGGTCGATCGCCGCTGCGCAGTCGCCCGTCTGTGCCGCGGTGTTCCGGCAGACGCTGTTCGGCAGCGCTCGCCAGGAGGCCTCGCAACCCGGCGTGCAGCAGTTGCCGCTGGCCGGCCTGGCGGTGTCCGTCAAGGACCTCTTCGACATGCAGGGCCTGGCGACCGGGGCCGGCTCCACGATCCGCGCAGCGGAGCCGCCCGCCGCGGCGGACAGCCCGGCCGTCGCCCGGCTGCGGCAGGCCGGCGCCGCCTTCATCGGCCGCACGCACATGGTGGAGTTCGCCTTTTCCGGCGTGGGCGTGAATCCGCACTTCGGCACGCCCGCGGCCCACGATGGACGCCACGGCGCCCTGCCCGGCCCGGCCCGCGTGCCGGGCGGCTCGTCGTCGGGCGCTGCGGTGTCGGTGGCCACCGGCGCTGCGCACATCGCACTGGGTTCCGACACGGGCGGCTCCATCCGCATTCCGGCGGCGCTCAACGGCATCGTCGGCTTCAAGAACACGGCGCGGCGGGTGCCGACCGAGGGCGCGGTGCCGCTGTCCACCACGCTCGACACGGCCTGCGCACTGACCCGCTCGGTGGGCGATGCCATCGTGGCGCACGAGATCCTGTCCGCGCGGCGCGTGGTGCGCAGTCCCGCCGCGTTGCCGGCCTGGCGCCTGGCCGTGCCGACGCACACCTTTCTCGACGGTCTGGAGCCCGCCGTCGCCACCGCGTTCGAGCGGACCATCGGCACGCTGCGGCGCTCCGGCGCCCAGATCACCGAGGTCCCCCTGCACGCCACGGAGCAGCTGGCCGAAGTGAACGCCACCGGCGGCTTCTCGGCCGCCGAGAGCTATGCCTGGCACCGCCATTTGCTGGCGCGCCACCGCGACCGGTACGACCCACGGGTGCGCGCCCGCATCGAGCGTGGGGCACAGATGACGGCCGCCGATTACATCGACCTGCTGCACGCGCGGCGGGGCTGGATCGCCCGCATGGAGGCCGACATGCAGGGCTTCGACGCCTTCCTGTCGCCGACCGTCCCCCTCACCGCTCCGCCCCTTGCGGACGTGGCACCGGCCGACGGCGCCGACCCCGCGGCCGACGCCCGGCGCGACGCTGAGTTCGCTCGCGTCAACGGCCTGCTGCTGCGCAACACCAGCGTGGTCAACGTCCTCGACGGCTGCGCACTGTCCCTGCCCTGCCACCTGCCCGGCGAACTGCCGGTGGGCCTGATGGTCTGGCAGGGTGCCATGCGGGACGATGCCGTGCTCGCCGTTGGCCTGCTGATCGAGAAGGTACTACAAAAACAATAGCTGCCTGCGCTTATTCCGCAAGCGCCAGGACCCTGAAAGCCTTGAAACCCATGCACATCGCCATTGTGGGCGCCGGTATCGTCGGTGTCGCCACTGCCTATGAACTGGCCTGTGACGGCCACGCCGTCACCGTCTTCGAACAACGCAGCGCTGCGGCGGAGGAGGCCAGCTTCGCCAACGCCGGCGCCTTGGCGCCCTCCCTGCTGATTCCCTGGGCCGCGCCCGGCATCGGCGGCCCGCTGCGCCGCCAGCTCTTCGGCGCGCAGGCGACCCTGCGCTTCGCCGGCGGCGTCCGGCGCTCCGAGTGGGCCTGGCTGTGGCGCTGGCGCCAGGCGGGGCGGCGCCCCGCGGCTGCGGCGACTCTGGCGGCCCTGGCACGCCTGGGGAGCTACAGCCTGGACCTCACCCGCCGCATCGCCGCCGATCTGGAGCTGGACCCCGAGACCAGCCGCGGCGCGCTGGTGGTGCTGCGCACCGCCCAGGACGTGGCCCTGGTGCAACCGGCCCTGCAGGTGCTGCGGGATGCGGGCGCCCAGGTGGCCGAGGTGGACGCCGATACGGCGCGGTTGATCGAACCGGGCCTCTCCCCCGACACCCCGCTGGCAGGCGCCCTGCACATCGCGGACGGGGAAGCCGCCAACTGCCGGCTCTTCGCCCAGATGCTGCGCTATGCGGCGCAGGAACGTGGCGCGCAGTTCGTCTTCCAGTCGCGCGTCGAGTCACTGCGCACCGCTCCGGCAGGCGTGCGCCTGGCGGGCGAGGCCGATGCACGGCGCTTCGACGCGGTGATCGTCTGCGCCGGGCTCGCTTCGCCCGCGCTGCTGCGGCCGCTCGGCCTGCCGCTGCCGGTGACGGCGCTGCATGGCTATTCGATCAGCGCGCCGTTGCGCGAGGACTCCCACGCGCCGCAGGGCACCGTCATCGACCCGCTGCACCGCTTGACCATCACGCGGCAGGGCCAGCGGGTGCGCGTGTCGGGCGGCGCCGAGATCGGCCAGGGCGACGGCAGCCACCACGCCCCCCACCCTGCAGACCCTGTACCACGCGCTGTCCGGCTGGTTCCCCGGCGGGGCGCAGCTGTCGTCCACGCAGGTGCAGGTGTGGCGCGGCGCACGGCCCATGCTGCCCGACGGCGCCCCGGTGGTGGGCGCTAGCGGCCTGCCCGGCCTGTGGATCAACACGGGCCATGGCGCGGCGGGCTGGGCGCAGGCCTGCGGCAGCGCCCGTGCCGTGGCCGACTTGGTGGCCGGCCGGTCGCCAGAGATCGACCTGCAGGCCCTGGGCATGCGCCGGTTCTGAGAACCGGTTCACAGCACGGCGCCGCACGCCGGCCGCGCCGGCGCAGGGGCGCGACAATCCGGCCATGCGCCGCATCACCGCCGACCAGCCCCATCCCCTGCATGACACGGCCGCCACCCGGCGCCTGGAATCCACTGCCGCTGCGCAGTTGCCGCCCGGCACGCTGATGCAGCGCGCCGGCACGGCCGTGGGCCGACTCGCTTTGGCGCTCGCGCCCCATGCCCGCACGGTCTGGCTGGCCTGCGGGCCCGGCAACAACGGCGGAGACGGACTGGAAGCGGCCAGGCATCTGCGTCTGGCGGGCCGCCAGGTCGCCGTGACGTGGCTGGGCACGCCCGACGCCGCCCCCGCCGACGCCCGCCGGGCCTGGGAGCGTGCCCGGCAAGCGGGCGTCGTCTTCACCGACGGGCCGCCGGCCTCCCTCGGCCCGCAGGACCTCTGTGTGGACGCGCTGCTCGGCATCGGCCTGTCCGCGGCTGCCCGGCGGGGCGGCACGGGCGCGCGCCTGCAGCACCTGCTGGCAGCGCTGCACGCCAGCCCCGCGCCCGTGCTGTGCGTGGACCTGCCCTCCGGGCTGCTGGCGGACACGGGACGGTTCGCCGAAGGATGGGCTCCCGCCACTCCCGCACGCCACGCGCCGCGGCGCACGCTGAGCCTGTTGACCCTGCACCCTGGCCTGTTCACGGCCGCTGGGCGGGACGCGGCGGGCGAGGTGTGGTTCGACGACCTGCAGGTCGATGCCGCGGCCGAAGCCCCATGCGCCCTGCTTTCCGCTCCGCCCCGGCCGGCCGGGCGGGCGCACGACAGCCACAAGGGCAGCTATGGCGACTTGGCCGTGGTGGGCGGCGAAGGCCTGCCGGCCCGCGGCATGGGCATGACCGGCGCCGCGCTGCTGGCCGCCAGTGCCGCGCTGCACGCGGGTGCCGGCCGGGTGATGCTGTCTCTCTTGGACGGCGGCCTGATGACCCACGACGCGCAGCAGCCCGAATGCATGCTCCGCCGCTTCGATGCCCTGGCGCTGGAAGACCTCACCGTCGTCTGCGGATGCGGTGGCGGCCTGGCCGTGCGCCCCGTGCTGCCCGCCGTGCTCCAGCATGCGGCGCGCCTGGTGCTGGATGCCGACGCCCTTAACGCCGTGGCCGAGGAGCCCGCGTTGCAAGCCCTGCTGCACGACCGGTCAGCGCGCGGCCAACCCACCGTGCTGACCCCGCATCCGCTGGAAGCCGCGCGCCTGCTGGGCTGCAGCACGGCGGACATCCAGGCCGACCGGCTGGCAGCAGCGCACGCGCTGGCGCAGCGCTACCAAAGCACGGTGGTCCTCAAGGGCTCGGGCAGCGTGGTGGCCGCGCCGGGCGAAACGCCCCGCATCAACCCCACGGGCAACGCCCGGCTCGCCGCGGGAGGAACCGGCGACGTGCTGGCGGGACTGACCGGCGCGCGCCTGGCGGCCGCACCGCCGGGAACCCAGGGAGCGTTCGACGCCGCAGTGCATGCCTGCTGGGAGCATGGCCATGCAGCGGATGCCTGGCCTGAGGATCGGGCACTGACCGCCTCGGCCCTGGCGCGTGCGCTCCTGCCTGCCTGATGTGAAATCCGCGCCCGGCAGGCAAACGCAACCAACGGTAAATCACGTCACAACACCGCTGTTTCAGTCAATGTCTGACAGTTTCTGTCAGGTGGAGTGGTTGTAATCGAGGCATCCACTCACCGGGCTCACGCCCTTACCATCACCGCCGCCGAAGGACCTGCCATGAAACGCCATCTCCGCCCCGGAACCCGCGCGTTTGCAGCGTTTACCGTCACCGTCCTGCTGGCGGTCGCGGCCACGGCCATGACGTTGGTGCCCGACGAGGCCGTCCAGGCGGCCGATTCTCTCGTCAATCTTCCGGACCACCTGGACCAGATCCTGCCCGTTGCCTCGTTCGAGTGACGGCATAGGTTCTGGCCGACCACCCTCCGCGCCTCGCCAGTCGTGAGCCGCCTTCGGGCGGCTTTTTCATGAGCGTGCGCCTGCCCCGAGTCAGCGAGGCGCGCCCTGCCGCTCGACCAGATCGATGCGGCGGCGCAGCGTTGCCGCCTCGGCAGCATCCCCGGTCTGCTCCGCGCGCTGCGCGCGCAGCAGCAGCCACGCCAGCAGGGGCCGGCGCCAGCCCCGGTCCGACGCGGTGTCGGTCGCGGTGGCGGCCAGTGCCGACGTGGCGCGCCCGGCCTGCGCGGCGACCCCCAACGCCACCAAGCGAGACAGCGGATCGGCCAGCCCGGCGATCGCCGCAGCATCCAGCGCCGCGGCCCGCTGCGGCGCGGGCAGCAGATCGGCACGGGCCGGCTCCAGGCGGCCGGCCAGGTAGTCGGCATACGCCTGGTCCTGCGGCGTGGCATCGCTGCGCAGCGCCTCGAACGCCGTGCAGGGTTGCAGATCGAGGCTGGCGACCTGGGCGGCGCAGCGCATCAACTCCAGGCGGGCCAGATGGTCGGGCCGGCCGGTCCGGGCCAGTTCGGCGCGGGCGCGGTTCCATTCCAGATCGGCCACGCGCGTGTCGCCGGACAGATAGGCCTCGGTGGCCTTCTCGGCCGCGCTGTGGGCGCTCATCTGCCACTCGGGGGCCTGGGGTTTGCTGCTCCCGCAGCCGGCCAGTACCGCCGCCATGCCCACGGCGAGCAGTGATGCACGCAGGCCTGTGCACGGCGAGAAGAAGGACGGGTTCATGGCAGCTTCAGCTCCGTGTCGCGCGCAAAGGGCCATTTGCGCTGGATGTCGTTCACCAGACCGTCCACCTTGCGCAGGCTGGACTCGACCTCGGCCCGCAGCGTGCCCAGGTCGGTGGTGGCCTCGCGGGCATTGGCGCCAATGGCCTGGGCCTCGGCCAGCACGGCGTCCACCTTGGCCAGGCTTTGCCGCGTGTCCGCCAGCACGCCGTTGAGCTGGACCACGGTGGCGCGCACGTCGGCCATCAGCCCCGCATCGGCGCCTGCGCCGAACACCTGGCGGTCCGCCTTGGCGGCCATGCCGTCGATGCGCGCCAGCAACTGGTTGGTGCGATCGAGCGTGGCGACGATCTTCTTGGCATCGGTCTCGCTGCCCATCAGCACATTCAAAGCGCCGCCGGGGCCGTTGAGCCGCTCGGTCAGGGTGCGCACCTGGGCCATGGTGCCCCCCAGGGGGGAGTCCTGCGACGTCATCGCGTTCAGGTTGCCCAGCAGCTCGCGGGCCGCGGCCATGAGCTGCGGGATCTCGGCGGTGGCGTCGCCGCGCAGCACCGGTCGCTCGGCCCCCTCGGCCAGAGGCGGGTCGGTCAGGATGCCGCTGTAGGCCTTGATGGTCGTGCCGCCGACGATGCCGCGCACCAGCGTGAACACGCTGGACTCGCGCAGCCAGTGCGCATCCTTGCGCGGCACGTCGATCAGGATGCGCACATTGCCGTCGGGCGCGAGTTCGATACGGCGCACCCGGCCGATGGGAAAGCCGGAAAAGGTCATGTCCATGCCCACCGACACGCCTTCGGAATCGTCCGCAGTCAGCACCAGGCTTTGGGTGGCCTCGAAGGCGCCGCGGGCATAGAGCAAATACAGCGCAGAGCCCAGCACCAGCGCCAGCGTGAACAGCAGCAGCGCCCCCGCCTTGGCATGCAGATGTGCCACGGGGCGCAGCAGGTCCTCGGGCGGCGGCGGCTGGGGGGGCGCGGGGTCTCGGGTGGCGTCGTTCATCGTGGGGTCGGTCGGCGGATTCAGTAGTAGTTGCCCATCAGCGAGGCGATCTCGATCAGCAGCAGCACGGCGAACATGCGGGCCAGGCCGCCGAGTTCGGAATCGGGCTGCATCGCACGCGCCGGCCGGTCGGTCTCGTACCAGCCGGCGGCCATGGGGATGAGCGCCACGGCCAGGCTGAAGAAAAGCGTCTTGAGCGCGAACAGCAGCGTGATCTGCGGCGTGAATACCTGGCCGAACATGCGGGTATAGCCGGGCAGCTCAGCCGTGTTGAAACCGTACACGCCCAGGTAGGCCATCACCAGCGCCACCACGCACGACAGCGCGGCGAGGGTGATGCTGGCGTAGATGCCGGCCACGACGCGGGGCAGCAGCTCGATGCGGATCGGGTCGGCGCCCTGGTCGCGCAGCGCCTGCAGCCGGCCGGCCTGCCGCATCAGCGCCAGCTGCGTGCCGTTGGGGATGGTGGCGCGCATGGCCACGAAGAGCGCCGCCGTCAGCGGGATCAGCTCCAGCACCAGCACGCGGATGACCATTTCGAGCGCGTAGCGCGACAGGCCGTAGCTCAGCGCCGTCACCACCACGATGCGCGTGATCACCAGGCTGATGAGCGCCGCCAGCACCGTGAAGCCCAGCAGGATGGGCGCCGTGTCGCGGTACATGTGGCGCGCCAGGCGCCAGCGCGTGGCATGGCCGTAGCTGGACGGCGACAGCATCAGCACCAGCACGACGGCCCCCAGATACAGGATGCGCCACCACGCCACCGCCCAGCGCCGGGCGGTGCGCCAGAGGCGGTCGGTCAGCGGGGCGGGACTCAGGCCGGCAATCATGCGGCGATCATAGTGGACGAGGCGCTGAATTCAGTAACAAATAGGCTGGCAGCGCAGTGGATACAAGCGCCTTTAGCTATTAATTACATAGCAACCGCATGGCAGGTGCCACTGCACCCGGCGGGATGCACGGCGCACTAGACGTGTCGCTTGGCGGCAGGCGCCGGGGACGAGACAGGCTGCGCGTCTGCGCGCTGGTGCAGCGCCTCGATCACGAGGCAGTGCGCGCCGGCACCGCTGCAGCGCCCGCGCAGCGACAGCAGTTCCTGCTCCAGCGTCTGCAACTCCATCAGGCGGGTGCGCACGTGCTGCAGGTGTTCGTCCAGCGTGTCGCAGGCGGCGTGGTCGGCCTCGGCGCTGGTCGCATCCAGCGCCAGCAGCGTACGCACCTCGTCCAGCGACATGTCCATGGCCCGGCACAGGCGGATGAAGCGCAGCCGGTGCACCTCTTCGTCGTTGTACAGCCGGTACTGGTTGCCGGCCCGCGCCTGCGCCGGCAGCAGGCCTTCCTTCTCGTAGTAGCGGATGTTGGCGGCGGACACGCCGGACAGGCGGGCGGCATCTCCGATACGGTGTTGGGGGCTTTGGACGGACACGGCTTGACCTTCGAGCGACTTCAAGGTTTCCAATCATGGCACAGCAGCGCACCGACTGCGCTCACCACCAAAAACAGGGAACACCATGACGGACCACAGCCACCGCCACGCGCACGCCGGCCACCCGCACCCCGCCCCCGCGGGCAGCGCCGACACGCCGATCACCGCCGCCTCTCTGCCTGCCGCCATCCCAGCGCGCAGCGGCAAGCCGCGCATCGAGGTGTCGTGCTGCGGCGGCGGGGGCTGCGCGGCGCCCGCCCCGTCTGCCCCAAAGACAGCCCACGCCCCGGCAGAGCATGGGCATGCCCACGACCACGGAGCAGCGGGTGCCCCGGCGGCCCATGACGACCACGACGGCCACGACCACGGCGCCCTGCCCGGCTGGGGTCGCATCGGCGCCGCGCTGGTGGCGGCCCTCGGGGCCGAACTGCTGCACCTGGCCGCGCCGGACACCGCCGTCTGGCACTACGGCGGCATGGCCCTGGCCGCGGCGGCCATCCTGCTGGCCGGGTTGGGCATCTACCGCAGCGGCTGGAAGTCGCTGCTGCGCGGGCAACTGGGCATCAGCGCGCTGATGGCCGTGGCCGTCACCGGCGCCTTCCTGATCGGCCAGTGGCCCGAGGCCGCCATGGTGATGGCGCTTTACGCGCTGGCCGAGCGCATCGAGGAACGCGCCGTGGGCCGCGCCCGCGACGCCATCGGCGCCCTGCTGGCCCTGAGCCCCGACGAGGCCGACATGCAGCAACCGGACGGCCAATGGCGCACCGTGGCCGCGGCCGAGGTGCCCGTGGACGCCATCGTGCGCGTGCGCCCCGGCGGCCGCGTCCCGCTGGACGGCGTGGTCACCGCCGGCCGCAGCGCCGTCGACGAATCCAGCGTGACCGGCGAGAGCCTGGCCGTGGACAAGGCGCCCGGCGACAAGCTGTACGCCGGCACGCTCAACGCCCAATCCGAGCTGGAACTGCGCGTGACCGCCGCCACCGGCCACACCACGCTGGACCGCATCATCCGCGCCGTGGAAGAGGCCCAGGGCGCCCGCGCGCCCACGCAGCGCTTCGTGGACCGCTTCGCGGCCGTCTACACGCCGGCCGTGTTCGTGCTGGCGCTCGGCGTGGCCGTGGGCGCGCCGTTGCTGCTGGGCTGGACATGGCTGGACGCCATCTACCGCGCACTGGTGCTGCTGGTCATCGCCTGCCCCTGCGCGCTGGTGCTGGCCACGCCCGTCACCGTGGTGAGCGGCCTGGCCGCGGCCGCGCGGCGCGGCATCCTCATCAAGGGCGGCAACTGGCTGGAGCTGGCCCGCGGCGTACGCGCCGTGGCCTTCGACAAGACCGGCACCGTCACGGCCGGCCGGCCCGTGCTGGTGGGGCAGCAAACGCTCGGCGACGACAGCGCCCGCGACGTGGCCGCCGCCCTGGCGGGCCGCTCGGACCACCCCGTGTCCCTGGCCATCGCCGCCGGCCTGGCCGCTCAGGACGCGGCCGCGCACGAGCCGCTCGCGGTGCAGGATTTCACCGCCCTGCCCGGCCGCGGCGTGCAGGCGCACGTCGGCGGCGGCCTCTGGTGGCTGGGCAACCGCCGCCTGATGCAGGAGCGCGGCCTGTGGAACGACACCGTGGAAGCGGCCGCCGCCCGGCACGAATCGCAGGGCCGCAGCGTGACCCTGCTGGCCGACACCACCGCCGTGCGCGCGCTTTACGCCGTGTCCGACACCCTGCGCCCGCAGGCCAGGGATGCCGTGGCCGACCTGCGCGCTTTAGGCATCGTGCCCGTCATGCTCACGGGCGACCACGCCGCCGCCGCCCAGGCCGCCGCGCGCGAGGCCGGCATCGACGAAGTGCAGGCCAGTCTGCTGCCCGAACAGAAGCTCGCCGCCATCGCCGCGCTGCAGCAAAAGCACGGCATGACCGCCATGGCCGGCGACGGCATCAACGACGCGCCCGCCCTGGCCAAGGCCGACATCGGCTTTGCCATGGGCGGCGCAGGCACTGACGTCGCCATGGAAACGGCCGACGTGGTCATCATGAACGACGACCTGCGCCGCGTGGCCGAGACGGTGCGCCTGTCGCGCCGCACGCATGCGGTGCTGATGCAGAACATCGCCCTGGCCCTGGGCATCAAGCTGGTGTTCTTCGGCCTGGCCCTGGCCGGGCAGGCCACCATGTGGATGGCCGTGTTCGCCGACATGGGCGCCAGCCTGCTGGTGGTGGGCAACGGGCTGCGCATGCTGCGGGCTGAGCGCCCGGAGGCGACGCTCTCAAAACAAGAGCATGCTGCGCCGGCCGCATAAGCCCCAGAGCCATTTTTTTGCCATGACCGACTTGGTGCATTTCCGGCCCGCGGCGTCGCGGCCCCTCAGAACCGGACGGTGGCGCTGAGGTTGAAGCTGCGCGGGTCGCCCGCCTTGACGTAGTTGCCGTACTGGTAGAGCCAGTACCGCTTGTCAGCCGCGTTGTTGAGGGCGAAGCGGAAGGTGGTGTCGTGGCCGCCCACCACCGTGTCGTAGGTGGCGCCCAGGTTCAGCAGGGTGAAACCATCGGTGCGCAGGTCATTGGCGGGGCGCAGCATGGTCGGGCCGGTGTGCTTGACGCCGGCCGTCAGCTGCAGCCCCGGCAGCTGGGGCACGCGGTAGGCCACCTGCGCCGTGGCCACCACCTTGGGCGCGCCCACGACGCGGTTGCCGGCATAGGCATTGCCCCGGCCATATTCGGGATCCAGCAGCATCAGGCTGCCGCCCACGCGCCACGGACGGCCCAGGCGGGCCGTCGCGCCCAGCTCCACCCCCTGTAAGGTGGACTCGCCGTCCTGCACCAGCGTGTTGCTGGCATTGACGTACTCCGCCTTCTTCTCGATGCGGAACACGGCGGCCGTGGCGGACCAGGCAGCGCGTTCGGTCTTCACCCCCAGTTCGTACTGCCGGCTCTTGAGCGGGTCGAGCACGGCGCCGTAGTTGGTGTACGCAAGGTTGGTGACGGCAGTGCCCGGTTCCAGCGCCTCCACATAGCTGGCGTACGCCATCGTCTGCGGCGCAAACCGGTACATCAAGGCCAGGGACGGCGTCAGCACCCCCGACTGGCTGTAGCGCGAGGACTCTGCCCCGCTGGTGCTGAAGCTGCGCTGCACGTAGTTGGTGTAGCGCAGGCCGGCCAGCACGGACCATTGTTCGTTGAGCGCCACGGTGTCGCTGGCATACACCGTCTTCTGGGTGGTCTCGGCGGCGCGGTACAGACCCAGGCTGCCGAAGTCGCCCACGCTGTAGTACGGCAGGTTGTTCTGCGTGCCCAGGTTGCCGGTGCCGACCGGGCCATAGAAACCCGCGGACGAATAGTCATTGCCCTGCTGCTGCCAGCTGGCGCCTGCGACGATCTGGTGGCTGATGCCGCCAGTGCGCAAGCGGCCCTGCACCTGGGCATCGAGCTGGTTGAACTGGTAGGACTCGCCGTAGTCGGACCGGTCGTTGCTGTAGTTGCCGGCGGCGTCCAGCAGATTTAGCACCGATTCGTTGCGGCGCGTGCGCGTGCTGCTGTGGCTATAGGCCGTGCGCACCTGCCAGTCGGGGGCGATCTGGTATTTGAGGCCCGTCGAGACGTACTTGAACGTGTTGTCGGCGTAGGCGCCGGGCCCGACCATGCGGCCGTTGTCGTTGTCCACGGGCGAGGGCAGGCGGCCGCCCGTGATGCCGAAGGTGGTGATGGTGGGCTCGGCGTCCTTGGACAGCCTGTCCTGGTACAGCGCCTGAAAGTCCCAGGTCAGATCGCGGCTCAGGCGCGCGTCCAGTGCGAGCGACAACGCATTGCGGCGCAAATGGCCCTCGTTGAAGGTATCGCCCTCCTCGCGGGTGGCGTTCAGGCGGTAGCCGATCTGGCCGTCCTGGCCCAGGCGCCCGCCCAGGTCGGCATGGCCGCGCCACAGCCGCTGGGACATGACACCCAGGGTCACGCTGCGCACCGGCTCGGCGGTGGGCTTCTTGGTGACGTAATTCACCAGCCCGCCCGGCGCACCGAACCCGTACATGAAGCCGGTGGCGCCCTTGAGCAGTTCGACCTGTTCCATGTGCTCGTACGGCAGCACCGTCACGTAGCTGATGAAGGGATGGCCGTCGATGCGGTAGCCGTTCTGCCAATCCAGCTCCAGGCCGCGCACCGTGAGGTAGCTCGCCCAGGCGCCCACGCTGGCGCTGTTGTCGGACACCGAAGCATCGGTGAAGAAAACGTCGCCCAGCTTGTTGGGTGTGGTCTGCTCGATGGTCTCGGCCGTCACCACCCGGCTGGAATACGGGGTATCAAGCGCGCTGCGGTCGCCCAGCGCACCGTTGGCGACCGGGCGGCGCAGTTGCAGGTCGGTGGCATCCTCCAGCGCGGCACGCACGGTGACATCGGTCAGCCGGGCTTCCGATGCAGCGCCCTCCTGTGCGTGTGCGGCAGCGCAGGCCAGCACACTGGCCAGGAAGAGGGGCGAAAGGGTCGCGGAGGGACGGGCAGAGCGGGAACGGCGCATGGCTTGTGATGATTGCAAATGAGAATGATTATTATCAAATAAATCTTCTGAAGATCGAACGCCGTGCCGACGCCGATCCGCGCTGTTGCACGCAGATCACACCCCCGACGCGTGCCAGCCCTTCCTGCGGGCAGGCAGAGCATCAACCACCCGCCATGGCGGAGGGGTGACAGCGCTGGCGCATGTCTTGCTCAAGACACACACAGAGCGTGCCGTACGCCCCTTCCGGCCCTTCACCGATCTAATGGTTTTCCCTAGAATCTCGTCCATCGTTCAGCACAGCAAGGTCCGGCGCTCTTGTTTCGGGAGCGCCCGGCCGATCCCGCGCCAGCGCTTGACGCAGCACAAGCGCGGCGCCGCACCAGCGTGGTGCAATCCGCGCCCGCGCGCCTGACTGCCACCGCACCCGTTCAAAGACCGCCACCATGAGCACATCCACCTCTGCCCTGCCCCCCGCGGTTCCGCACAGCACCGTCGAAGACACGCTCGCCCTGTTCACCGGCGTGCTGCTGATCTCCGTCGGCGTGGCGTTCTTCACCAGCGCTGGCCTGCTCACGGGCGGCACGGCGGGCCTGGCCTTCCTGCTGCACTACGCCACGGGCATCAGCTTCGGCAAGCTGTTTTTCGTGCTCAACCTGCCGTTCTACTGGCTGGCCTGGCGCAAGATGGGGCGCGCCTTCACGTTCAAGACCTTCCTGGCGATCCTGCTGCTGTCGGTGCTGACCGAGCTGCAGAGCCGCTTCCTGCAGATCAACAACCTGCAGCCGCTGTACGCCGCCATCGCGGGCGGGCTGATCACCGGCACCGGCTTCCTGGTGCTGTTCCGCCACCGCTGCAGCCTCGGCGGCGTGGGCATCCTTGCGCTGTACCTGCAGGACCGCTACGGCTGGCGCGCCGGCAAGGTGCAGATGGGCGTGGATTGCTGCATCGTGGCGCTGGCCCTGTTCACCGTGCAGCCCATGCAGGTGCTGTGGTCCATCGTGGGCGCCGTGGCGCTCAACCTGGTGCTGGCCATGAACCACCGGCCGGGGCGCTACACAGCCGTCTGACCGCAGCCCGCGCCAGGAACTCCCGGCGCGGCGCCGTATCATCCCTTCCATGCGCCGTGGCCTGTTTCTGCTGCTGATCGTGCTGACCGCCTTGCGGGGCCTGGCCGGCCCGGCCATGGCCGCTTCGCACGCTGGCCCTGGCGCCATCGAGTCCGCAGCATCGGTGGCGCATGCCGTCCATGCCGCAGCCGGTAGTGCGGCCCCGTCTGCGGCCCACCACAGCGCCGCAGCGCCGAAGACGGACGCATCCGCGCCCGGATGCCACGGCGCCTCGGCGCAGCACGGCGACGCCACCGGCACCGCGAACTGCGCGGCGCACGATGCCGGCGGCGCAGCGCATCCGCATGCGGCCTGCTCCGACTGCGAGATCTGCCACACGGCGGTGGCTGCTCCACCTGCCGGCCCCGGCGCAGTGCTGGCGGCCGCCGGCCCCGCCCCTGACCGGCACTCCACCCGCTTTGCCAGCGCTCCCGCGGCGCAGGCCATCAAGCCGCCCATCGCCTGAGGCGGGCGGCGCACGCGCCCTCGCTACCACCGCAGCGCCCCGGCGCCGCGCCAGCCACCCTGCAGGCGCAAGCCGGCGCGCTCCGCCCTCCTCCGAACAACGTCCTGCTTCCCGCACCGGACGGTCTGGCCTGACCAGGCCTCTCCGTGACGCGCCGAGGCCGTGACCCCTGATGACTTGATCGACCATGAAAACTATCAAAACAATAGCTGCCTGCGCTTTACTGGCAAGCGCCATGGGCGCTTTTGCCCATGAGCCCGGCGCACATCCCCCGGCCGGCACGCACGGTGCGGCCCACGCCGCGCCGGCACAGCAGGCCTGGGGCATTGCCGCCCCGCAAGGTGCCAAGGCCCGCACCATCGATGTGACCATGACCGATGCCATGCGCTTCGAGCCTGCGCACATCGACGTGCGCCAAGGCGAGACCGTGCGCCTGCGCGTGCACAACCGCGGCCAGGCCATGCACGAGCTGGTGCTGGGCACCGACCCGTCGCTGGCCGAGCACGCGCAGATGATGCGCAGCCACCCCGGCATGCCGCACGATGCGCCCTACATGGCCCATGTCCCGCCGGGCCGGTCCGGCACCATCCTTTGGACCTTCAACCGCCCGGGGCAGTTCGCCTTCGCCTGCCTGGTGGCGGGACATTTCGAGGCCGGCATGGTGGGTACGCTCACCGTCCGCCCCGCCGGCAGCGATCGACCCGGCCGTGCGCCCGCCCACGCCCATCCCGCCCCCGCCACGCCCTCCACATCTCAGGAAAGGACCCACCCATGACTGCACGCCTTCACACCTCCACGCGCCGCCGCTGGATCGGCCAGACGCTGCCCCTCTTGGCGCTGGCGAGCCTCCCCGGCCTGCTGCGCGCCGCACCGCCCGCATCGCCGGCGGCCACGGCCGTCGAGGTCTGGAAAGACCCGAACTGCGGCTGCTGCAAGGACTGGATCGACCACATGCAGGCCCACGGCTTCCAGATGACCGTGCACGAAAGCGGCAATGCCGCCGTGCGCAGCCGCCTGGGGCTGCCGGCCAAGCTCGGCTCCTGCCACACGGCCCTGGTCGGCGGCTATCTGCTGGAAGGCCACGTGCCCGCTGCTGACGTGCAGCGCCTGCTGCGCGACAAGCCCCGCGCCCTGGGCCTGGCCGTACCCGGCATGCCCGTGGGTTCGCCCGGCATGGACGGCGCCATCTACGGCGGGCGCAAGGACCCGTACGAGGTGTTGCTCGTCGCCCGCGACGGCAGCACCACCGTGTTCAGCCGCTACCACCAGGGCAAGGCGCCGGCCTGAGCTTGGCGGCTCCAAGCCGTGCAGCACGGTGCGGCGGTGCGGCCATGCACCGGGCAGAGCGGGCCGCATCGGGTGCCCGGTTGGCCGGCCATGCACCGCGGCCGCCACCGCTCCTTTTTCGATAGCTGTTAGCGCTTTCCTACAAAGCTCTGGCGGCATTTTTGACCTGAAACTTCGTCGCCCCCGCGGCAGGGCCGTCGTCTTCGGCTATGGTGGCGCCTTCCCCGCTGCAGCCCGCCCCGCCATGCCTGACCGCTCCGACACCGATCCCGGCTCCATCACCCGCGTGGCGGGTATCGAGGTCGGCCATTTCACCGACCCGCGCCGCCCCACGGGCTGCAGCGTGGTCATCGCCCGGGCCGGCGCCGTGGGCGGCGTGGACGTGCGCGGCGCCGCGCCCGGCACGCGCGAGACCGATCTGCTGGAGCCCACCCACCTTGTCGACCAGGTACATGCCATCGTGCTCGCCGGCGGCAGCGCCTGGGGGCTGGAGGCCGCGACCGGCGCCGTGCGTTGGCTGGAGGAGCGCGGCGTGGGCCTGGACGTGGGCTACGGCCGCCTGCCCCTGGTGCCGGCTGCCGTGCTGTTCGACCTGCCCGCGGGCGATGCGCGCATCCGCCCGGACGCCGCGGCCGGCTACGCCGCCTGCGCCGCCGCCACGCGCGGCGATCCGGCCGAAGGCAACGTGGGCGCCGGCGCGGGCGCTGTGGTGGGCAAGGTGTTCGGGCTGGACCGGGCCATGAAGGGCGGCATCGGCACGGCCAGCATCACCGTGGACGGCATCACGGTAGGCGCCCTCATCGCCTGCAACGCCTTGGGCGATGTGATCGACCCCGACACCGCGCAGCCCGTGGCCGGCGCACGCACGCCGGACGGCCTGCGGCTGGCCGACACGCGCCGCGCCCTGCTGCGCGGCGAGGGACCCTGCCCCGTGCTGGCCGGCAGCAACACCACCATCGGCGTGATCGCCACCGACGCCACCCTCACCAAAGCCCAGGCCCGCCGCCTGGCCGTGGCCGCGCACGACGGCCTGGCGCGCAGCATCAACCCGGTCCACACCATGTCGGACGGCGACACGCTCTTCACCCTGGGCACCGGTGCCGCCGGACGCACGCTGGGCATGATGACCCTGTCGGCCATGGCCGCCGAGGTCACGGCCCGTGCCACGCTGCGGGCCGTGCGCGCCGCACGGTCGCTCACCACCGACAGCGGCCTGTGGCTGCCCTGCGCGGCGGAACTGGCGCCATGAGCGCATTCGGCACCCGTTCGCGCAGCGCCGGCCGGCGGCTGCGCACCGCCCTGCTCAACGTGCGCGATCTGTTGCTGTCGGCCGGGCCGCTGGCCTTTTTGGCCGTGGCGCTGGTCGTGCTGGCGTACTGGTGGCTGCAGCCCAATCCGCCGCGCCGCGTCACCCTGGCCACGGGCCCTGCGCAGAGCGCGTACGCCGAATTCGGCCAGCGCTACCAGAAGGCCCTGGCGGCCGAAGGCATCGAGGTGGTGCTGCGCGAGAGCGACGGCTCATCGGCCAACCTGCAGCTGCTGCGCAGCGGAGAAGCCGACCTGGCCTTCGTACAGGGCGGCACCGGGGAACTGCAGCCCGAGGACAGCGACACGCTCGAATCGCTGGGTAGCCTGTTCGTCGAACCCGTGTGGCTGTTCTACCGCGAGGACGCCGCACGCCGCGTCGACCGCAGCGGCCGTCTCACCCGCCTGGCCCAGCTGCGCGGCCTGCGCGTGAACGTGGGCACGACCGGCAGCGGCGTGCCCACGCTGATGGACAAGCTGCTGGAGGCCAACCGCGTGGAGCCACAGGCGCTGAAGCTGTCGCAGCTGGCGCAGACTCCTGCCACCGTAGACTTTCTAGCCGGCCGGCTCGACGCGCTGGTGTTCGCCTCGGCGCCCGAATCCCTGATGGTGCAGATGCTGCTGCAGACACCCGGCGTGCGGTTGATGGACTTTCCGCAGCACGAGGCCTATGGCCGGCGCTTTCCTTTCCTCACGCCCGTCACGCTGCCGCGCGGCGTGGTGGACCTGGCGGCCAACGTGCCGCCCAGCGACGTACGGCTGGTGGCCTCCACCACGTCGCTGCTGGCGCGCGAAGGCACCCATCCGGCGCTGCTGCAACTGTTCGCCCAGGCCGCGCAGACGCTGCACGGCAATGCCGGCTGGTTCAACCGGGCGCGCGAGTTTCCCAACACCCGCAACAGCGAACTGCCCATCGCCGCCGAAGGCGACCGCGCCATCAACGAGCCCGCGCCGCTGCTGCAGCGCTACCTGCCGTTCTGGCTGGCCAACCTGGTCGAACGCATGTGGCTGGTGCTGGGCATCCTGCTGGCTGCCATGCTGCCGCTGTCGCGCATCGTCCCGCCGCTCTACCAGTTCCGGGTGCGGTCCCGGGTGTTTCGCGGGTACGGCCGGCTGCGCGAAATCGAGGACGAGATGGAGCTGGGCAACGCCGCGCCCGACGCGCTGCGCGAACAGCTCGACCGCCTGGAGCACCAGGTGGAAAAGGTGAGCGTGCCCCTGTCGTACGCCGACGAGCTGTATGCGCTGCGCAACCACATCCAGCTGGTGCGCCGCAAGCTGCCCCGCCCTGCGGCCTGACCGCTGATGGCTGGCCGTTGCCGCTGCCGGCGCCGGCCTCAGGCGGGGCGGCCCGACCCGCTCGCGCTGCCGTCGCCGATCACCTCCAGCTGCCCTTGCGCTGCCAGGCGGGACAGCATGCGCAGCGTCATGGATTGCGTGCTGCCATCGGCCGCAGTGAACAGGAACAGGGTGCGCTGCGGGCTGGACCAGGTGAGCTGGGTGCGCACTGTCTGCTGGTGCCGTCGCAGCGCGATCCACTGCCCGATCTGCAGTGGCAGCGGCACCGGCGTGTCTGCCGCGTCGGGTGCGCCCGCCAGGCGGGTGCCTGCGGAGGGGGCCATCGCCGGGGCCGTCTGAACCGGCTCGCTGCCTGCCGCGTCATGCATGTGCCGTGCGGGCCGGCCGGCCTCGTCGTCCGCCAACGCGCTGCCGGGCAACGCGCCGGCCGGGGGCGGCACTCCGCGTTCCAGCGCATCCAGTGCGGCGTGGTGCCACGCCACGATGCGCTCCAGCACCGCATCGGTCTGGGTACCCGGATCGTGGAGGCGCTGCAGGCCCTCGCGAACGGTGCCCAGCAAACCTGCCACGGCAGCGCCCCTGCGGTCCGGCGCAGCGCGCAGCCGGTCGGGTTGGACGCAATCGAACAGCAGAGGCACCACGGCGCGGTAGCCGCCAGCATCTTCGTCGCGGCCTGGCGCATCGCCCTGCGCGGCGGCCACCACCCGTGCCCACGGCCCGGTGGCAAAGGCCAGCACGTCCGCCGGCACCAGGGCCGCGTCGGGCAGCAGGCGGAAGGCCGCCGCGGCCTCTTCCGCCTGCAGCCGCTGCCCCTCGGTCTGCATCAGCGCCCGCGCCTGTCCGTCGCGGCGCTCCCGCAGCCGGTCATCGAGGACGTCCCAGGCGGACTGCAGCACGCCCAGCGCGCGCTCGAACGGCTCGGCATCGCGGATCTCGGCCGACGCCAGGTAGGTGACCGCATCGTCCAGGAGCCGCAGAAAGCGTGGAAACCCCGGACCGTCGCCGGCAAAGTCCAGACTGCGCAGGGTGAGCGCATTCAGCAGGCGCCGCGCCGGGTGTTGTTCATCGGTGAAGAAGCGTGCATCGTGCCGCACCAGGCGGCGGATGGGCGCCTTGAGGTGGCGCAGCGCTTGCTGCACCGCGGGATCCAGCCGCGCATCCTGCGCCAGCGCTTCCAGCATGCGGTGCACGACCTCGGTGGCCCGCCGGGAGGCGTTGCCTGCGGCGGCAGTGGCTGCCTCTGCGGCGCCCGGCTCTCCGGTCAGGTGGCCGAGCCGCGCCTGCAGCGCCGACCATTCCGCAGCGGCCGTGTCCTGGGCGTCACCCAGCCCCTCCGTGAAGCCGCCACTGGACAGAGCCCCCTCGCCGCCGGCCATTTCTGAGACGGGCTGCGCACCTGCACGGCCCCGGAGCGCCCATGGCGCGTGCAGCAGGGACGGCACGCTGTCGCCGTCAGCCAGCATCGGCACACGCTGCTCCCCCTTGCGGATGTCCACCCCATCGCCCGCCGTCGCCGTATCCAGGCGGCCAGCCACGGCATGGCCGACCGGCGCCACGCCTTGCTCGCGGAGGTTCCGCGCCGCACGTTCGTACGCGGGAGCGAGCAGGTGCGACATTGCATCGCCCAAATGCGGCATCCAGGCTTGACGAACCGCGGCCGGCACGCCGGTATCGGCCACCACCTGCTGCAGGGCGCGGAGGTAGTTCTCAGGGCGCAAGGGGTTGCTGCCGGGCCGCACACTGGGCATCGCCAGTGCCGCGCAGACCAGGGCATCAAGCTCCGAGAGGGCCGGCTGTGCCGCATGCAGCACGCCCTGCCGGAGGCGGGCCCATTGCAGCTGGGCGGTGATCTCGGCGTCGTCCATCAGGGCCAGCTCGCCGAAGCCGGGCTCAGCACCAGGGTCCCGGCGCAAGGGCTCCGCATGCAGCGGGGCCGTGTCGGCAAAGCAAGCCGCCAGGGCCGGGCCCCATGCCGCCGCCAGACCGGCGGCTTGCTGGCGCAACTGCTGCAGCGCCTCGTCGGCCTGCTGGCGCTGCAGCGGTGACTGCGCAGCCCTCTGGGCGCGGCCCAGGGCGTGCTGCGCGGCATCGGTCATTTCCCGCATGAGCGCCTCACCCTCCTGCGCGGCGCGGGCCACGCAGGCATGGAGCGCCGCAGAGGCACCGGGTACGGACGCAACAGCCATACGGCGGAAGATGGGGCAGCAGCGTGGCCAGCGCAACGCCGGCCGCGAAGACGCCCGCGGCTGCTTACTTCAGCGCCTTGTAGCGCATCCGCTTGGGCTTGGCGCCCTCTTCGCCCAGGCGCTTCTTCTTGTCGGCTTCGTACTCCTGGTAGTTACCGTCGAAGAACACCCACTGGCTATCGCCTTCGGCCGCCAGGATGTGCGTGGCGATGCGATCGAGGAACCAGCGGTCATGGCTGATGACCATCACGGTGCCCGCGTACTCCAGCAGCGCGTCTTCCAGGGCCCGCAGGGTTTCCACGTCCAGGTCGTTCGAAGGCTCGTCGAGCATCAGCACGTTGCCGCCCTGGATCAGGGTCTTGGCCAAATGCAGGCGGCCTCGTTCACCGCCGGACAGGTTGCCGACCTTCTTCTGCTGGTCCTGGCCGTTGAAGTTGAAGCGGCCCGCGTAGGCCCGCGAAGCCATCTGGAACTTGCCCACGGTGATGATGTCCAGGCCGCCCGAGATGTCTTCCCAGACGGTCTTCTCGTCCGCGAGCGCATCGCGGTGCTGGTCCACGAAGGCCATCTTCACGGTCTGGCCGATCTCCACTTCGCCCGAATCGGGCTGCTCCTTGCCGGCGATCAGCTTGAACAGCGTGGACTTGCCGGCGCCGTTCGGGCCGATGATCCCGACGATGGCGCCGGCCGGGATGTTCATCGACAGGTTGTCGATCAGCACGCGGTCGCCGAACGACTTGGAGACGTTCTTGAACTCGATCACCTTGCTGCCCAGGCGCTCGGCCACAGGAATGAAGATTTCCTGCGTTTCATTGCGCTGCTGGTATTCGTAATCGCTCAGTTCCTCGAAGCGCGCGATACGGGCCTTGGACTTGGCCTGGCGCCCCTTGGCGTTCTGGCGCACCCATTCCAGTTCCTTCTTCAGGGCCTTGGCGCGGGCTTCCTCGCCCTTCTGTTCGGCTTCCAGGCGGTTGCCCTTCTGCACCAGCCAGTCGGAGTAATTGCCCTTGTAGGGAATGCCGTGGCCCCGGTCCAGTTCCAGAATCCACTCGGCCGCGTTGTCCAGGAAGTAGCGATCGTGGGTGATGGCCACCACGGTGCCTGTGAAGCGGTGCAGGAACTGCTCCAGCCAGTCGACGGACTCGGCGTCCAAGTGGTTGGTGGGTTCGTCCAGCAGCAGCATGTCGGGCTTTGAGAGCAGCAGCTTGCACAGCGCCACGCGGCGCTTTTCGCCCCCAGACAGCAGGCCGACCTTCGCGTCCCAGGGCGGCAGGCGCAACGCGTCGGCTGCGATTTCCAGCTGGTGTTCCGAGTCGGTGCCGGCGGCGGCGATCACGGCCTCCAGCTGGCCTTGCTCTGCGGCCAGGGCATCGAAATCGGCGTCGGGTTCGGCGTAGGCGGCGTACACCTCTTCCAGGCGGGCGCGGGCGTTGTTGACCTCGGCCATGGCTTCTTCCACCGCCTGGCGCACGGTGTGCTCAGGATCGAGCTGCGGTTCCTGCGGCAGGTAACCGATGGACAGGCCCGCCATCGGGATGGCTTCACCCTCGATTTCCTTGTCCACGCCGGCCATGATCTTCAGCAGCGACGACTTGCCCGAGCCGTTGAGGCCCAGCACGCCGATCTTGGCACCAGGGAAGAACGACAAGGAGATGTCCTTCAAGATCTGCCGCTTGGGCGGCACGGTCTTGGTGACGTGATTCATTGAAAAAACGTATTGCGCCATTGGCTCTCTTTCCTAAAGGGGGTTGCGTGTCCGGCAGAACGAAAAAAAGCGGCCTGCAGCGAGGCCGCGCCGGAAGACGCGTTGGTCGCATTATCGGATGCTTTGGCCGGCGAGCCCTTCCGCCCGGGGAAGCGGCCCTTCAGGAGCGCTTGCTGCGGCGGATTTCCTGGCTCCACTGGGCTGCAGCCTGCACGAGCTCGGCCTGCAGCTGCGCATGGTCGATGCCGGCCAGTTCGGAATGCAGCAGGCTGGACGCTTCCTGCCGCGCGGCATCGGCGCGGGCCGCATCGAGGTCGGCGCTGCGCACGGCCGTGTCCGCCAGCACCGTGACCCCCTGCGGCTGAGACTCGACGAAGCCGCCGGACACATAGACGGAAATGCGCTCGTCCTGTGGCGTCACCACGTGCACGAAACCCTCGCGCAGGCGGGTGAGCAAGGGGGTATGGCCGCGCAGAATGCCGAAGGCACCCTCTGCGCCCGGCAGCGTGACAACCCGCACGGCGCCGGACCAGACGACGCCCTCCATATTGACGATTTCCAGCCGCAGGTCGCTCCCCGCGTTCGATTCAGCAGATGACATGCCGCCCACTCTACTCCTGCAGTCCGCCGCGGCGGGTGATCCACCGCAGCCCTGGAGACGAAAATCAGTGTATCGGTGCGCCGGGTGCCGAACCACGCTCCGGCGCAAGTCGTGACACAATAGGGCCTCAGCCGCCGGCTCCAGTTACCGGCGGCCTCAGCGATCCGCTGGGGACATGGACGCAGCCTTGCGCTCCGGCTCCCACTTCTGAACCCATCTGCCTTTGACTGGCTGCAGCCCCACGGGCTTGCAACAGGCCGATGCCCCAGGCGCCCTGGACAGGGTGCTTCCTTGAATGAACTTTGACGAACTGAACCTGGCCCCCGCCATTCTGCAGGCTGTGCGCGAACAGGGCTACGAGACTCCCACGCCCATCCAGGCGCAGGCCATTCCCGCTGTGCTCGACGGCCACGACCTGCTGGCCGGCGCACAGACGGGCACCGGCAAGACCGCTGCCTTCACCTTGCCCATGCTGACCCGCCTGTCGCAGGGCACGGCTCCCAAGAGCAAGTTCGGCGGCAAGGGTATCCGTGCCCTGGTGCTGACCCCCACCCGCGAACTCGCCGCGCAGGTCGAAGAGTCCGTGCGCGACTACGGCAAGTACCTCGATATCAATTCCACCGTCGTCTTCGGCGGCGTGGGCATGAACCCGCAGATCGACCGCATCAAGCGCGGTGTCGACGTGCTGGTCGCCACGCCCGGCCGCCTGCTGGACCTGCAGCAGCAGGGCTTCCTGGACCTGTCCACCGTCGAGATCCTGGTGCTGGACGAAGCCGACCGCATGCTCGACATGGGCTTCATCCATGACGTGAAGAAGGTCCTGGCCCTGGTGCCCAAGGACAAGCAGAGCCTGCTGTTCTCCGCCACCTTCAGCGACGAGATCCGCGAGTTGGCCAACACGCTGCTCAAGAACCCCCAGAGCATCCAGGTCACGCCCCGCAACACGACGGTGCAGCGCATCACGCAGGTGATCCACCCCGTGGGCCGCGGCAAGAAGAAGCAGGTGCTGCTGCACATCATCCAGCAGCACAACTGGAGCCAGGTGCTGGTGTTCACGCGCACCAAGTTCGGCGCCAACAACGTGGCTGAATTCCTCACCAAGAACGGCGTGCAGGCCATGGCGCTGCACGGCAACAAGAGCCAAAGCGCCCGCACGCAGGCACTGGCCGGCTTCAAGAGCGGCGATATCCGCGCACTGGTCGCCACCGACATCGCGGCCCGCGGCATCGACATCGACGAGCTGCCGCACGTCGTCAACTACGAAATCCCCAACGTTCCTGAAGACTACGTGCACCGCATCGGCCGCACGGGCCGCGCCGGCGCCACCGGCGAGGCCGTGAGCCTGGTCTGCATGGACGAAGAGGGCTTCATGATGGAGATCGAACGCTTCACCAAACAGGAGATCCCTGTGCAGGTGCTCGAAGGCTTCGGTCCCGACGCCGATGAAAAGGCCGAGCCCATCGCCATGGGCCGCCAGACCATCTGGGGCGGCGCGGGCAAGCCGCCCAGCCGCGAGGTCATGCAGGCGGCCGCCAAGGCTGCACGCAGCGAAATGATGGACCGCATCCGCGCCAACAAGGCCGGCCAGGGCGAGTCGCGCGGCGCCGGCAAGCCCTCGGGCGGTGGCGGCAACGGCGGTGGACAGCGCGCCAATGGCGGCGGCCGCGGCAACGGCCCGCGTGCCGGCGGCCCCAATGGTCCTGCCGGTGCTCCGCGCGGCCAGGGTCAAGGCCAGGGCCAGGGCGGCAATGCCGCTGGCCGGGGCCGCAATCGCCCCCGCTCCGGTGGCGGTGACGGCGAGCGCTTCGACGACAGCCAACCGCGCCGCGAGAACGCCCACCTGGGCACGCAGCTGGGCACGCATCTCGGCGCGGGCCGCGGCGGCTCCGGCGGCGGCCAGCCCGATCCGATGCGCACCAGTGTGGACAGCATGGCCGGCGGCCGTGGTCGCCATGGCGGCGGCTTCCGGGGCGGCAACGGCGGTGGGTTCGGCGGCGGTGGCCGCAGCGGCGGCGGCGGTGGTGGTGGGAACCGGGGCCCCCGCGGCGGCGGTGGCGGCGGCTACGGCCGTTGAGCGATTACGCGAGCGAGCACGCTCGCACGCAAGAGCGGCCTTCGGGCCGCTTTTTTTTTGGTGCATCCGCTAGCGACTTCCTATTCACCGGCGCAACAATCCCCGCCACCGGGTAAGCCAGCCTACAGACCCATCTTTTGCGGCGGGTAACATTCGTCACAAGAGCAGCTTGCGCCTCACCAAGGCACCATCCCATGTACCAGCCTGACGCCCCCAGCGCATCGACCCGCGCGTTCCACCGTAACCGCATCGCTGCGGTATGCCCCCCGCGCCTTGGCGTCTTGGCGGTCGCAGCCCTGCTGGCCGCCTGCAGCAGCACGCCGCTGCCACCCTGGCCCACCCAGGGCGGGAGCCCATCGCCGACGGCACCTGCGCAGTCCACCCGCCCCGTCCCGCCGCCACTGGGCAGTTCCGCTCCGACGCGTGCGGAGGTCGTGACCTCTCCGGTCACCTCGTCCCCGCTGGCGACGGGATCCGCAGAGCCTCCGGCCACCGCGCTGCCCTACTCGGCCGCCGTGGCCGCGCGGTTTCCCGACCCGTCCGTGCGCTACGACACCCCCGGCCTGGCCGACGGCCGCCGCAGCTTCACCACCAACGCCGAAGCGGCGCAGTGGCTGCGCAATATCGCCGCCGCACCGGGCCGTGCCACGCGCGCGGCCGTGCTGGACATCGGCACGTCCCAGCGCGGCACGCCGCTGCAGGCACTGGTGGTGACCCGCGCCGCAGGCACCGACGTGGCCGCGCTCGACGCCAGCGGGCGGCCCACGGTGTTGCTGATCGGCCAGCAACACGGCGATGAGCCGGCTGGCGGCGAGGCGTTGCTGGTCGTGGCGCGGGAACTCTCCCAAGGCCTGCTGGAACCGCTGCTGGACCGCATCAACGTGATCGTGGTGCCGCGGGCGAACCCCGACGGCACGGAAGCCGGCCAGCGGGTCACCTCCAACGGCGTGGACATGAACCGCGACCATCTGCTGCTGAACACGCCCGAGGCGCAGGCGCTGGCCATTCTGGCGCGCAACTACCGTCCCATCGCTGTGATCGACGCGCACGAGTACACCGTCACCGGCCGCTTCCTGGAGAAGTTCAACGGCATCCAGAAGTACGACGCGCTGCTGCAGTACGCCACCACGGCCAATGTGCCCGAGTTCATGACCAAGGCGGCGAACGAGTGGTACCACCCCCCGATGGTGAGCGCCCTTGGCGCCCAGGGACTGACCCACGAGTGGTACTACACCACCTCCACCGATCCCAACGACCGCAGGATCTCCATGGGCGGCACGCAGCCGGACACGGGACGCAACGTGAATGGGCTGAAGAACGCGGTCAGCCTGCTGATCGAGACGCGCGGCGTGGGCATCGGCCGCACCCATATCCAGCGCCGGGTGCACACCCAGGTCACCGCCATTTCGAGCGCGCTGCGCAGCACCTCCGAACGCGCGGCCAACCTGGAGCAGGTGCGCTCCTTCGTGGCGCGCGATACGGCATCGCAGGCCTGCCGCGGCGACACGGTGGTCGAAGCCGGCCCGACGCAGACCCAGCGCGATCTGCTGATGCTCGACCCCGAAACAGGGGTCGACCGCAGCGTGCGCGTGGAGTGGAACTCTGCACTTCAGCTGCGCACCGTGAAGTCTCGCCCGCGCCCCTGCGGCTACTGGCTGGCTACCAGCGCCGCCCTGGCCGTGGATCGCCTGAAGATGCTGGGCCTGCAGGTGATGCGGGTCGCCGAGCCCGGTTCGGTGCTGGCCGACACGTACCAGGAGGTGCGCCGCGAGACCTCTGCGCGCCCTGACGTGCGAGGCACGGTTGCAGGCAGCGGCGAGATCATCCGCGTGCAGACGCAGCTGTCGCGCACGGCCATCGATGCGCCCGCCGGCAGCTTCTATGTGCCGCTGAACCAGCCCCTGGCCAACCTGGCCATCGCCGCGCTGGAGCCCGACACCCAGAACAGCTACTTCGCCAACCGCCTGATCGGCGGACTGGGCGACACGGCACGGGTGATGGCCACGCCGTCACTGGTCTTCGAGGAAACGGACTGAGTACGCCCCTGCGGGGCGCTGTCTCGACAGGCATGCTGGTCAGCGACCGCCAGCATGGCCTGCCTGACAGGGCGTTCCCGGGCGTCTCGACGGGCAGACAGCTTTGGACATCTGCGGGCAACCAGCAGCGGCGCACGACCGGCTGATTACTATCAATTCGATAGCTACATGCGCTTGATACACGGGCGCTTGTGGCGGATTTGACCTAAAAACGCAGCACAACCAGAGCACGGGCGATTCGCGCGGATCTGAGGACAACGCGGTCGAATGGAGGGCATTGCGCCCACGGCCGTCGTCAGCCGCTCAGCCGCTCAAGCGTGGTGGTGCTGATGGAGCGCACCCGGCACGGTGTGCGGCACATTGCGCTCGCGCGCCCGCTCCAGCACGTGCTCGGTCATCGCCACCGCAAGCGTCTCCTCGCCCAGGAACACCTTGCCGCCGCTCTCCTGTTCCAGCAGGCCAGCCTCTTCCTCATTGTGGCTGCGCACCACGGTTTCTATGTCAGGGTTGAGCGTACGTGCCGTGTGGATGATCTGCCGCACGTCCAGCGTGTTGGGCGTGGCGATCACCAGCATGTAGGCCCGCGCGATGTGGGCCTGGATCAGCACGGAAGGATCGACCGCATCGCCATACACCGCCGCCATGTCGGCCTTGCGCAAGGCCTCCACCAGGTCCCGGTTCTGCTCGGCCACAACGAAAGGAATGTCGTGGGCCGTCAACGCAGCCGCAATGCGGCGCCCCACCCGTCCATAGCCCACCAGCACCACCTGGCGTGCCAGGTACTTGTGGTCCGTGCTCATGGGCAACTCGGCCAGGGGGTCGTCGCGCTGCTCCAGCTTTCGAGCCAGCGCCGACCGCGCCCGCAACCAGTCCTGCAAGGGCGCGATGGCCCGGAACAGCAGCGGGTTCAACGCGATGGAGATGAGCGCGCCGGCCAGCACGAGGCTGGCGCCCTCCGGCGGCAACAGACCGAGCGACGCGCCGAGGCCGACGAGAATGAACGAGAACTCGCCGATCTGCGCCAGACTGGCAGACACCGTCAGCGCCGTGTTGAGCGGATAGCGGAACGCCAGCACCAGGGCCGCGGCCGCCAGTGTCTTGCCGAAGATGATGATGGCCACCACGGCCAGCACCTGCAGGGGCCGCTCGACCAGCACCCAGGGATTGAAGAGCATGCCCACGGACACGAAGAACAGCACGGCGAAGGCATCCCGCAACGGCAAGGACTCCTGCGCAGCCCGGTGGCTGAACTCCGACTCGCGCATCACCATGCCGGCAAAGAACGCGCCCAGCGCGAACGACACGCCGAAGAGCGCAGCCGATCCGAAGGCAATGCTCACGGCGGCCGCCACCACGCACAGCGTGAACAGCTCGCGGGAGCCGGTGCGGGCCACCTGCCACAGCACCCAGGGAAACACCCGGCGCCCCACTACCAGCATCAGCGCCACGAAGCCGCCCACCTGCAACAGCGTCCACCCGAGGGTGCGCCAGAGATGCGTGGGCGCCTCGCTGCTGCCCGTGCCGCCCAGCCAGCCGCCCAACGGCGGCAGCAGCACCAGCACCAGCACCATGGCCAGATCCTCGACCACCAACCAGCCCACGGCGATGCGACCGGTATACGAGTCGAGAATGCCCAGGGTCTCCAGCGCCCGCAGCAGCACCACGGTGCTGGCCACTGACAACGACAGCCCGAACACCAGCGCACCACCCCACCCCCAGCCCCACCAGCGGGCGACGCCCATGCCGAGCAAGGTAGCCACGGCCATCTGCACGACTGCGCCCGGCACCGCGATCTTGCGCACCGCCAGCAGATCGCCGAACGAGAAGTGCAAGCCCACGCCAAACATGAGCAGCATCACCCCGATCTCGGCCAGTTGGCTGGCCATTTCCGCATCCGCCACGAAGCCGGGAGTGAAAGGCCCGATGAAAACCCCCGCCAGCAGATAACCGACCAAGGCAGGCAGCTTCACCCGCGTGGCCGCAAAACCCAGGATCAGCGCCAGACCCAGGCCGGCCGCGATCGTATTGATGAGAGAGATGCTGTGCGGCATGGCGGGAGGATGCGAAAGGGTGTGGATGGGAAAGGCCGTGCCGCAGGGATCGGCGGAAGTGGTTACCGTTATAACCGGAACACCCGCAGCCCAGCAAAAGTCGCGCCCGCCCGCAGTGGAGGGCTGCCGGACGGTTATGATCCGCACCCTAGGCACGGCCGGCCGCACATCCTGCGTGCCCCGCTGCCTGCGGCATCACGCCCGCATCTGCCCGTAGCTCAACCGGATAGAGCAATTGCCTTCTAAGCAATAGGTCGGGGGTTCGAGTCCCTCCGGGCAGGCCATTGCCCCCATCCGTTCATAATGGGGCTTCCACCGGGCGCGCCGAAACCGCGGAGCCTTCCGGAAACGCCACCGCCCTCTGCCCCACTCCATGCGCTCCACACTCGCCTGCGTTCTGCTGGCCTGCCTTCCCCTCGCCGCCCTCGCGGACGGCGAGTGGTTCACCGTGTATGGAGAGCCTGCACAGGTCGACCGTGATCTGATCCAGATCCGTCCCACGTCCATCACCTACCTGGAGCCTGACCTTCTCAGCGTGCAGGTGCGGGTGTCGCGCTCGGCGGCGCGCGAGGCCTATGGCGGCGGCCACTACCGGGGCCACCAGAGCACGGCCACGGTGGACTGTGCCGGGCGCAACGCGTGGTACACCCGCATGCGTTTCTATGGGCAGCCCGGCTGGAGCGGGCCGGTCATCATGGACCGTTCGTTCAGGCAGGGAGAGGCGCCCTTGGTGTTCAAGGAGATTCCGGACCAGGCGGACCGCCTGATCCGGGCAGCGTGCCGACTGCGGCGCTGACTCGCGGGCCAATCAAAGACACGGCCTTCCCCGGCAAGGCACGGGCGCGTGCCCGAGCGGCCTTCCATCGATCTGTCGTCTGGCAATGCATCCGGTTCGATGAACGAGGTGAGCGAAGCCTCGACCGTCCCGGAGTCCGCATCACCCAGCACACAAGGCGCAGCCCGCTTCATTGCCCTTGACGAGCGATCACAACGGATGGTGCGGACGCTCGGCACAAGCCTATTTCGGATCCCCGTTAGGGCTCTGCTCTTCCGTACCCGCCCGGCCCATGCAAGGCAAAAAAAAGCGCCGCAACAAGTGCGGCGCTTTTCATTTCTTGGGGTGGCTGATGGGGGACCATTGGCCACCTGCGAACCCCAGTGTTTTCGCGGCTTTCCGGCCGGTGCGACACGGGTCTGGGATACAGATTGTGTGACAACATGAATCCGCCGACAACCCCGGGCAAGCCGACGCGGCATCGACTGGTTGCACGGTGACAGCTGCTCCTAGGCGCGACTGGGATGGGTCGCACGCAATTCAGACAATGGTACTCATAGCCCGTGGACTCATTGTCATCAATCAGAGCCAATTGGATGATGCAGTCGCCCGACCATCACGCCGATTTAGTTCAGTTCGGACAACGCTTGCGAGCCCTTCGCGCAGCGAAAGGCTTCTCTCAGGAAGCACTCGCCCTGTCGTCTGGGCTTGACCGAAGTTATGTAGGCGGAGTTGAACGAGGCCAGCGAAACGTGAGCCTTGTGAACATACTCAAGCTCGCGACTGCTCTCAAGGTTGAACCACGGGAGCTATTCAGTTGACAGTAACGCCAGCCACCGCCGAACGCATTCTACAAGCTGATGCGCAGCGAGTTATCGACGAGATAAACGCATTCACCTCCGAAACGTTTAAGACCAGAGGGGGGCGCCTTGGAAGCGGCATGGGCAGCCTAATCGAAGCGATGTGGGTCTACTACATGAATAGGGTGCTCCAGAACGAAGGCGGCGAAGCTCAACAATGCGAAATTGCGTGGTTACAAGACCATGAGCCGGCCGATTTCGCCTGCCTGACTCGCGGCGCCACTTGGGACCCTGCAGCACGACTCGGCGAGTTATTCCGCATTGAAGCAAAGTCGATGAACATCGGCGTAGATGAAGCCAAGGGACACTTCACCAACTTGCGCAGCGAAACTCGAGCCAATGACCAACTCTTAGTCTTAGTCTGGTCCTGGACTTCAATTGCCAATCAGTACTTCTGGCCTCGCATCCACGATTACTTTTTGGGACCTGCTCAGCCGATAATAGAACTTCGGGATGCACTACACCGTCAACGGGGCGGAACTTTCGTTGACCCCCAAAATTGCCCGGATGGTTGCGTTCCCGGCGCATGCACTCACGTAGGCGAACCATTAAACGCTGCTGGAAAGCGGGAGCGCCGGTCAGGGCCGAAAACGTGTAAGCCAGCCAACGTTGAATATGCGGCCAATTTTGGCGGCCTTATTCGAATGCTAAAAACAGACAACGACTCGGCCCGCGAGCGCTTCCGAGAGCTTAGACGGGTTAATCCGGTGGCGCACCGTTATATTTCATTTATTCACAGACACTACCCCACAGAAGAAGTAAATCAGTATCGCAAAGCAGAGTGGCAAACAGCGCTAAGACGTGCAGGTCTGCCTGCAAATGGCCAAAGTGCCATTGATGCGAATTTGGCACTTCGCCAACACTGCCCGACCTATCAGGACCTGCTAAAGGATACTTTCTAGTACGCATTAGCATCGTACTTAGGGATTTAAGGGCCGTCTTAGCCTGTGGACTCAGTTGGGCGTATCGTCGAGACCGCCAATAGCTTTCATCAGCGCGTCGAGTTGTTGCTCAGGAAGTTCCTCTAGCCTTTGACGAAGGCCCCTCAATTCTTGGTCCGTAGCCTCTAGTTGTCGTGCGATTTGCTGCTGTATTGACAATGGCGGCAACGGAACTTTGATGCTGAGCAGGTCATCAGTTGCCATGCGCGGCAACGAGGCACCTACACGAAACTTTTCCACCAAGCGCGACACGAAGGGCGAAGCAATGATATGCCGAACATATCGTGCGTTCACCCGAGACGCTATTGGAACAAGCACAATAAATTCACCTGAGCAAATCCCATCGGCAGGCTCTCCATCTACCAAATAGACCTTATTCAACTCTGGCCTAAGACGGCCGAAGAGAACATCGCCGGTTCTAAAAATTTTGGAGCGAGACTTAATACTCTTGGCCGCTCTGGGTTCGAAATCCACCAACTCCCCCGTCCGGGCACGAACGTTTTCAAGTCCAAGATAAGAAATTTGTAGCTCGCCGAGCGTCTGAGGGTCAACTGCACCCTTTCTTTCCGACACAAGTTGCCGAAGTTCGACCATTTCATGGACCGAACTCGGGGAGTCCTCCGCTCCGAAGAAAAATGAAGGTGTCCATCGTCCTGACCTGACAAGATTTGAATGGTCGATAGTAATACAACGCATTACCAGCCCTCCTCAGCAATGAAATCTTGGAATTGATTTAACAGCTCACCCAAGTCAGAGCGGGAACTCCTACGTCCACTAGCATCGTATCCAACGTCTGAAACTTCACTCAAGAATACCTTCCTGCCCGGGTCAGGCTCTTCGCCAGGCCGAAGTTTCGTTAGTATCAACACGCTTGTCTTGATATTTGCCCCGAATGGCGAGAATGTATCGGATGGCAAACTGACGATGGCGCGAATCACAGCACGCTCGACCAACCAATCTCGAACGTACTGGGTGCTTTTATTGCTGAGCACGCCATCCGGAATCACAATGGCAAGCCGGCCACCTGGCTTTAAGAGCTGGAGGCACCTTTCTATAGCAACAATTTCGAGAGAAATGGTGCTTTTGCGGTCCAACGCTAATTCAAATGGACCAAATTGATGCAGCGCATCCGCCGGCAAGTCGACTCCAAACGGAGGATTGGTAGTCACCAAGTCAAAGGTTTCCCGATACAAGTCCGGATAGTTTTCAAATGGCAACAGTGCATCCGTGCAGCGGATATTGCTATGCCCATCACCATGGAGCCGCATGTCCGTCATTGCAATCCGCACCATGCGGTCGCTCTTTTCGATTCCGTGCAGGCGGGTGAATGCGAACTCATGAAACAGCTTGTCGGCTTTTCCGTGTGACTTGCGCACACAGTCCAATGCCGAAGTAAGAAAGTGCCCCGAGCCGCAGAATGGGTCAATCACCAGCTCGCGGACATTTGGACTCATCATTCGAACAATCAGGTCAATGACCTCCTTCGGAGTGAAATACTGTCCCATACCGGAGCGCACGGCGGGCTGCAAAACGTTTTGAAACGCACGTCCTTTTATGTCGATTGGCGAAGAGGATATGTCGTAGTGCTGCAGAAGCTCTGTCGCTCTAACAATAGCCGCACTCGACAACTGGAGAGTCTCTTTAAATACTCCTCGAGAACGGTCGTACGACGGAATTTTGTTCGAGAAAATCGCTTTATCGTCGCTTATTGCTGCATCATAGAGCCGACGAATTTCAGCCGCACATTCCTCAACGCTGCATCGCCCCGACCGCTGAAAGACGACCTCCCCCGAACGGTTGGAATTTTCTTCATCGAACAGCTTCGCATACACCAGTTTGCATATTTCCTCAAGCGCTTCCGGGGCATGTAATCCATCAATGTCACGAAAGGCGCTGTGAATTTCAAATAAAAGATTTTCGACGCGCTGGGTGAGCGGCCTTAGAGATGATTTAGCAATCTTTTCAGAAGGCAAAAGAACGCTGGAGCTGTCCAAATTTGCAACCAGGTCAAAATCACCTGTTCTAAAACTCTTTCTTAGAACTCTTACTATTTTATAGTCTTCACTCACCAAGGCGCCAACGCTCATGGTAGACGACGTCCGAAGGGTATCTTTCAGATAGTCCTCGGCTTCCTTGTAGGAAGCATTTGCAAAGGCAAACGCGAGATACTTTGTGGCCCGCTCGTTCTGGACGGTGAAGATTTCGAAGGCCTCTCTTTGTGCCTCCTTGAAGACAAGGTGAGTCGGAGGAACACTGAGTACCTCTGAAAGTTGCACTGCAATCTTATTGCTCATTTAAGACGTTCAGTCGTTCTCAATGAAGACAGTCTGTCATAAAAGTTCGGGCTTGTCTACGAGGCTGGGCCCCGCCAGCTCTAGGTGCTTGGCGCGCCATCGCGATTGAAGCGCTCCACTGGCTGGGGGTTGCCAGTTATTGCTTCCTCAATTTGGTCTGCGAGCCCAGTTTTTGGGCTCGATGAGGTGACCCACGCGTTCGACACCGCCACTGGTGCACGGTGGTCTCATCTTGAACCTCGTCAGTCACTCATACCTGGTGCCTACACGGCTTGTCCATCAACTTTTTGGAGAAGCCGAAATGAAGCCTTCTATCCTGCCCAGGCAGGCCCTGAGAACGATACACACCCCTGCAATCTTTGATAGCGGGTGTCAAACGCCGGGGAACCGCGCCAATGCTGGCTTTGCGCGGTCCACGGCTCCGAATGAAGCGGTCCACGTTTGTGGCCCTCTGGCCAGCTTGCCCAGTGTTGGCGCGGCGTCGGGCCTGGGGAGCCCGCGATGAGCGAGCGCAGCCGGTTCATCAAGGTGCGCGTGAGCGAGAACGAGCACAAGGCGCTACGCCAGCGAGCCGACGCACAAGGCGTGACCATCTCCGAGCATGTGCGCGCCACCGTGACGGCGGTGCACCAATCGCTGGACGTGGCCGCCGAGCTGGCGGCGCTGCGCAGCCAGGTGCGGCAGACGCCAGCGCCAGCGGCGACGCAGGGCGACAACGCCGGCACTGACCAGCGCGAGATGCTGCTGTTGCTGCGCGAGCTGGCAGCGGCGCGTGACGCGCAGATTCTGGCGCGCGTCCGAGCGCAGCTGGCCCCGCGCGTCGGCAACCCTCAGCAGCGCGGAGGTGTGGCATGAAGACGCACGACGCATTCCTTCGCCACCTGTTCGGCGCAGTCGACCGCGCGGTGGTCTGGACGGTGCTCTCCGTGGTGCTGTCCGCCGTAACGTGGACCGCCGTCTGGGAGCGCGGCCTGGGCTTGCCGGTCCTGGACGGCTGGCGTGTGCTCGGCCTCGCGCTGCTCGGGCGGGAGACCGACCGCACGGCGCTGACGCTGCTTGTGCTGTGCGCCCTCGTCGGCGTCATGGGCGCCGCCGTGGTGGGCGGCTGGCTGTTCCGCCGCTGGCAGCGCCGGGCAGAACTCGATGTGATGCGCCTGCGCGGCGCCCGGTGGGAGGGCGACCGATGATGCAAGCGGCCTGGGAGCGCTTCTGCTCGTGGCGAGCGCAAGCGCGCAACCCCGAGCCCATGTCCGGCGGACATCGGCTCCTGACGCTCGGCGGCCTGCCCTGGCCCGTCGAGCTGGAGACCCTGCACCTGCTATTGGCCGGCACCACGGGTGCGGGGAAGAGCACGCTCGTCGAAGAGCTGCTGGACGGCATCGGGGAGCGTGGTGAGAGAACCGTCGTGTGCGACCCGAACGGTAGCTTCGTGCGCCGGTTCGCCAAAGAAGGTGACCGACTGCTGAACCCCTTTGACGCTCGCACGGAAGGCTGGACCGTATTCAACGAGCTGCGCGCGGACTTCGACGCCGACCGCCTCGCCGCCAGCATCGTGCCGGCCGGGCATGGCGAGTCTGCGCCCTGGCATCACTACGCCCAGGTACTGCTGGCGGAAGTGCTGCGCGCCTTGGTGCGCAGCGGAGAGACGACGACCGAGCGCCTGCTTCACTGGTGCACCAGTGCGCCGGCCCGCGAGCTGGGCGCGATGCTGGCGGGCACGCCGGCGGCGGGCTTGTTCGACGAGGGGGCGGACAAAGCGCTGGCCAGCACGCGGTTCGTCTTGACCGCCCATCTGTCACCGCACCGCTTCATCAAACCCGGCAGCTTCAGCCTTCGGACTTGGCTGGAGCACGAAAGCGGAAGTCTGTTCATGACATGGCGCGCCGATATGCAAGCGGCGCTGGCACCGCTGCTGGCGACTTGGGCGGACATCACCACCAATGCGGTGCTGACGTTGCCGCCCGACCCCGCTCGGCGCGTGTGGCTCGTGCTCGACGAGTTGGCCGCGCTCGGCAAGTTGAATGGTCTGGAGATGGGTCTGACGCTCGGCCGCAAACATGGCTTGTGCGTGGTGGCAGGCTTGCAAAGCACGGCCCAGCTGGACCGGCTGTATGGCCGCGAGTCGGCCGTCGTGCTGAGGGCGTGCTTTCGCAACTTGGCGGTGCTGGCGATTGCGAAGAGCGACCCGGCCACGGCGGATGAACTCTCCCGCGCCCTCGGCGAGCGCGAGGTGTTGCGCCACGAGCTGAGCCGCAGCAACGGCGCCAGCGGCCTGGGCGAATCACAAAGCCTACGGCATGCCCAGGAGCGCTTGGTGATGGCCAGCGAAATCGCTGGCCTGCCGAACCTCGCCGGCTATCTGGCGATGGCCGGTGATGAGCCGGTGCGCCGGCTGCGCCTGACGCCGCAGGCCCGCGAGGACGTGACCGAGGCCTTCGTGCCGGAGGCCGCATGCTGACGCTTGCCAAAGTTGTTTCCGCTGCGTCGGCCGCGAGCTACTACGAGGGCGGCGACGACTATTACAGCGAGGACGGGCGCGCGCCCTCGGCCTGGTGGGGCACTGGCGCCGACGCGCTGGGCCTGCATGGTGAGGTGGACAGCGGTGACTTCCGTGCGCTGCTGGAGGGTCGGCTACAGGATGGGACGGAGATGCATCGCGGCGGCGAAGGCCGCACCGCCGGCCTGGACCTGACATTCAGCGCACCCAAGTCCCTGAGCATGCAAGCCCTTATCGGCGGCTCGACAGAACTGCTCGACGCGCATCAGCAGGCCGTCACCCACGCGCTGCGGTATGTGCAGGCCGAACTGGCCGCGTACCGCAGCACGCAGAATGGCGAGACGGTCTCGGTGCGCAGTCAGAACGTGGTCGCCGCCCGGTTCGACCACGACTTGAGCCGCGAGCTGGACCCGCAAGTTCACACGCACTGCGTCCTGTTGAACGTGACGCAGCGGCCGGACGGCCAATGGCGAGCACTCGATGCACACGCGCTGTACGAGCAGCAGAAGCTGCTTGGCATCTTGTATCGAGCCGAGCTGGCCAAGCGCGTACAGGAGCTGGGCTACGGCATCCGTCGCACACACCAGGACGGCCGGTTCGAGCTGGCGCACATTACCCGCGAGCAGGTCGAGGCGTTCAGCACGCGCAGTCGCGCCATCGACTTGGCCTTGGCGGCGAAGGGCGAGAGCCGCGCGACCGCCTCGGCCGAGATGCGCGAAATCGCCGGCTTGAGCACGCGGCGGGCCAAGGACGCCAGCGTACGGCGCGACGAATTGCGCGAGACATGGAACGCCAAGGCGGCAGCGCTTGGTGTGAACTGGATGCCCGAACTGCGCATGGCGGCGCTCGAACGCGCGGAAGTCGAGACGCGCACCCGCGAGTCGGTGGATTTCGCCGTGGCGCACCTGACCGAGCGCAGCGCAATCGTCAGCAGGCTGGCCATCGCGCAGGAGGCGCTGGCGCACGGCACCGGCCATTTGGGCCTCGCCGACGTGCAGGTCGACATCGACCGCCGGTTGGCCGGCGGTGAGATGCTGGCGTCGGCCGATGGGCGGCGACTCACGACACCAGGCGCGCAGGCGATGGAGCAGGAGCTGCTGGACATCGAGCGGCGCGGCAAGGAGGCGTTGACGACGGCCATCTGGGAGCCGCAGCAAGGGCGGCTCTTCGAGGCCTCCGCCCCTGCGCCGGCTCCAGCACCAGCGATTGCCGTGCACCTGACAGCCGGCCAGCGCAAGGCGGCGGAGTTGGTGCTGTCCACCCGCAATCGCGTCGTGGGCGTGCAGGGGCTCGCAGGCACCGGCAAGACGGCGATGCTGCGCACGGTGTCCGCGAACCTGGGCGACGGGTTCAAGGCCGTTGGACTGGCACCTTCGGCTGCGGCTGCTCGCGAGCTGTCGGCTGCTGGCTTCGAGGCAATGACCATCGCGGGCTTCCTTGCCAGTGGCCGTGCACTGGACGAGCGGACCCTGGTGGTCGTGGATGAAGCCGGCATGGTGAGCTTGCGCGACATGCACGCGCTGATGGCGGCCGTGGAGGAAGTCGGCGCTCGCGCAGTGCTGGTCGGCGACACCGGTCAGCTCAAAGCCGTGGAAGCCGGGGCGCCGTTCCGCCAGCTTCAAGAGCAAGGCATGGCGGTAGTTCGGATGGCCGACATCTTGCGCCAGCAGAACGACAAGTTGCGGGCCGCCGTGGTGGATGCGGCAGAAGGCAAGGTCAAGGACTCGCTGGAGAAGCTGGAGGCGACGGTTGCCGAGGTGCCGCACTCGACCGAACGCTACGAGCGCATCGCCAGGGACTACGCATCGCGCCTGCCCGAAGAACGGCTGCAGACTTTGGCGGTGGCGGGCACGAACCGCGCCAGGCAGGCCATCAACCAGCGCATTCGCCAGCGGCTCGGTCTGGCAGGCTCCGGCGTCGCCGTCGATGTGCTGGAGGGTCGCGACCTGACAAGGGCGCAGGTGCAAAGCTCGCTGAGCTACGCGGCCGGCGACATCGTCGAGGCGCTGCGGCACTACGACAGCATTGGACTGCGGCGTGGCGACACGGCGGAAGTCGTCGAGACCGCGCCCGGCTGCATCACGCTGCGCCGGCAAGATGGTCAGACAGTGCAGTGGCGGCCGACCGCGATGCCGCATGTGGCCGTGCATCGTGCAGAGCAACGCGAGGTCGCGGCCGGCGACCGCATCCGGTTCACGGCGAACGACTACGGGCTTGGCGTCGTCAACGGCCAGGTCGGCACGGTCGAGTCCATCGACCTCGCCGCCCGTGAGCTGACGGTCAACGTCGGGCTGGAGCGCTCGCTGACGCTGGACATGAAGCGACCGCTGCGGGTGGACCATGCCTACTGCACGACGGTGCATGCCGCGCAAGGCCAGACCTGCGACCGGGTGTTGGTGGACGCCGACGTGAGCGGGGCGATGGCCAATCAAAGTCTCTACTACGTCGCAATCAGCCGTGCCCGCCACGGCGTGACGCTCTACACCGACGACAAAGAACTGCTGCCTAGGGCGATGTCGCGGCTGGACATCAAGCAGGCGGCGCTTGACCTGCATCGACCATCGAGCCGTGGGATGTCGATGTGAAGCGGGGCGCCTTCGCGCGCCCCGTTCTCTTTCTATGTCAGTCGTCGCCCTTCAAGCTCACAGAGCCGCGCCCCGGCTCCCAGGGCCGCGCGGGGATGGCAGCGAACTTCACGCGCGAGAAGTGCCTGGCCAGGCGATTGAATGGCAGGTCGGAGCCGTAGCCGTCCGTCACGTTGCCATCGCCCGTGGTGTGGCCCAGCATTCGCTGCAGGTACTTCGACGGGACGCCAGCCGCTTCGAGCATGTCTTTCATGCAGTGGCGGAACGAGTAAAGCACCTTGCGCTTGTCGATGATGCCGAGAGCGCGCTTGTAGCGACCGAAGAACTTCGAGAACGACCCGGACAGCTTGCCGTGGAAGTCCTTCTTCAACGTCGGGAAGAGCACGGTAGCCTTGCGAGCGCGCAGCCATTCGACGTAGCGCAGCAGGCCGAGGTCGATGAGTTCCTGGGCAATCGGCACGCGCCGGATGGACACCGCGTTCTTGAGGGTACGGCGGTGGGACTCGGGCACCTCGTCGTCGTCGAACAAGTCGAGGTCGTCGTCGCAGGGGCGGTCGATGATGTTCAGGTACCAGCCCAGCTTCGGGTCATTCACGAGGTCGCTCAGCGCCAGGCCCGCCAGTTCTTCGGGCCGGGCGCCGGTGTAGTACATCAGCACCGGAATCCAGTAGCTGGCCTCGCCGGACTGCCCTCTGGAGCGCTTATGCTGCGTGAAGACCTCGGAGCCGAAAATCGTCTGCAGGTCGGTTGCGTCGAAGGGCAACCGGCGCTTCTTGCGCTTCTTGGCGCCGCTCTCCTTGACGCCGAGCGTGCCGGTCGCGGGGTTCACGCGCAGGACGTGCTTGCCGACCGCAATCTTGTAGATGCCCCGGATTTTGGTCAGGCGCTCGTTGAGCGTGGGCACCCCGAGGCGGGGCCGCATGTCCTCCACGAAAGCGGTCATCAGCTCAGGCGTCACGTCACCCGGCATATCGACGCCCTGGGTCGCGGCGAAGCGCCGAAGGTCGCGCCAAGCTGTCTGCGAGGCGATGGTCGTCGGCTTCGGGGCGGTTCTCGACGTAATCGCGCCACTTCTCAAACACCTTGTCCCAGGTGGGCAGGTCCGGGTCCACCGCCACGCGCTCCGGTGCGATGACCTGCAGCGGATGCACCGCCGGTGGCGCGACCTTGTCCGTATCGACGATGTCGCCGCGTTGCCGAGTGAGTTGGTGGTCGAGCGTTTCGACGACAGTGCGCAGGAAGGCGTAGCTGGCGCGCTTGGCCTCATCCTCGTCGGGATTGAAGTCGAGCCCGCAGAGGAATAGGAAGCCGTGCAGCGCCGGGAAGATGTTCAGGCTCTTGCCCTGCGCCAGCATGCGCCCGAGTTCGGCGCGCTGTGTGGTGAGCTGTTCGCCGAGTTCGTCGAACTCTGCATCGTCAAGGCCAGCCTCACGTCGGCTGTCGTCGTTCTGCAGCACCTGACGCACCCAGAACTTGGCGACCGCCTGCAGTTGCTCGTCGTCGAGCCTGGAGATGCGCTTCGCGGCCAGCGAGGCCCGGCTCAGCTCCAGTTCCTGGCGCTTCTGCTGGAACTCGGCGTCGATGCGCGTGTTCTCGGCCCGTGCCAGTTCCTTGAACGCGCGACGGTCCGACGTGCCCAGGCTACGGGTGATGTGCTCTTGATGAGCGGGATATGCCGCGCGGATGGCGGCAGGGATGCGGCGACGCACGTACAGGTTGCCGTGCTTGCCGCGTGCATAAACGTTTTCGGAAACTACTCTCAAGGTCTGCTCCACAAAGGGTTGTGTGACAGACCGTGTAGCAACCGGCTGTTTAGCCTAAAGCGACAAGGCCTTGATTCCTAAGGAAATCAAGGCCTTGCGCGTACAACTAGAGTTCTTTGGGGTGGCTGATGGGGCTCGAACCCACGACAACAGGAATCACAATCCTGGACTCTACCAACTGAGCTACAGCCACCGTAGCCTCGAATTATATCCAGATTTCAGCGCCCATCTGGAAATCGCTGCATTTTTTACTGCGATTCCTGCGCAGGGCGAGGCGCCTTGATCTGGACCTTGAAGCGCTTCTTGAGCGTTTCGTAGTAGGCGAGGGCCTCGGCATTGCCCCAGGTCTGCAGATATTGCTGGTGCTGCTGGCTCTCGGTCGCAGCGTCCACAGCATCGCGCGGCAGCACCCGGTTGACCTTCAGTACTGCATACCCTTGCGCGCCCAGGTCCACGCCGGACCAAGCTGGCAGCGCGTCCACCGGGGCGTGCAGGGCGGCTTCGAGCACCTGGCGGGGTTGGTTGCGCGGCTGGTCACGCGACACCACGGCAGGCGCTGACAGAGCCGCGACCGGACCCGAAGCCGATTTCCACTCTGCCAGCTTGGCCTCGCCTTCCTTGCGCGCCAGTTCGGCAGCCTTGTCCGCCACGTACATCTGGCGCACCTGGGCCTGCACGGCTTCATAGGGCAGGGTTTGGGCAGGCGCGTACTTCACCACCCGGCCGGCAGCCATCGTGTTGGCAGCGATTTCGACGGCTTCCGTGTTGCGCTTGCTTTCGAGCGATTCGGGCTGGAACAACGCCTCCAGGAAACGCGCATTCGCCAGAGGACCCGCGGCTCCAGGCGCCGCCGTACGGGCCACGCCTTCAGCCGTCTGCACCTTCAGCTTGAGCTTGTCGGCAACGGGTTGCAGGCTGTCCGGCTGCTCATACACGCCGTTGGCAAACGCCTCGGCCACCTCGGCGAACTTGCGCAGGGCCTGCTGCTGCTTGAGCTCGTTCTCCAGAGAGGCACGCACCATGTCGAAGGAGGGCTGCGGCGGGCGCTTGATTTCCGTCACCGTGATGATGTGGTAGCCGAAATTGGTTTCCACCACATCGCTGATGTCGCCCTTCTTCAAGGCGAAGACCGCGTCTTCGAATGGCTTGACCATCGCGCCGCGACCGATGAAGCCCAGATCGCCGCCGGCGGCGCTGGAACCAGGGTCCTGCGAGTTCTTGCGCGCCACGTCGGCAAAGCTGCCCGGCGCCTTGCGTACCTGCTCCAGCAGTTCCGTAGCGCGCGCCTTGGCCTTTTCGCGGTCGGCGCTGGAAGCCCCTTGGGGCGCATTGATCAGGATATGGCTCGCACGGCGTTCCTCGGCACCCGACAGGCGCTCGAGGTTTTCCTTGTAGTACGTGCGCAGGTCATCCTCGCTCAGCGTGATACCCGCCTGGACGGCAGCCAGGTCGAGCACGACGTATTCCACGCTCGCCTGTTCGGCACGCTGGAACTTGGCAGACTGGGCTTGGTAGTAGGCCTGCAGGTCCGAATCCGACGCAGCCACCTTAGCGGCATAGTCGGCGGGGTTGAAACTCGCTACCTGGATTTCGCGGCGCTGGTAAAGCGCATCCACGGCGAGCTTGGATTGCGCCGTGCCGGCGATGGCCGATTCCATCACGCTGCCCATCACCTGGTTGGTGGCGATCTCCCGCCGAATGGCGGCCTCGAAGCCTTCCGGCGTCAGCCCCTGTGCGCCGACCAGCGCCCGGTAGGCATCGCCATCGAGCGTGCCGTCGGGGCGCTTGAGGTTGGCGATGGCGGGCATAGCCTGCAGTTCGCGAGCCAGGCGTGCATCGCTGGTCAGCAGGTGCATATCGCTCGCAGCGGCCTGCAGCACCCGGTCGCGCACCATGCGCTCCAGCGTTGCATAGCGTGCTTCGGGCGAGTCCAGCAGGCGGCCATCGATGGAGGGTGACTGCGCGCGGATGCGGTCCACTTCAGCACGATGCGCGTTGTCCCAGTCGGCCTGCGTGATGTCGTGGCCGTCAACGCGGGCCACCGCAGCGCTTTTCTCGGAGAAGTAGTTGTGGTCGATACCGACGAGGACGAACGACGGAATGATCAGCAAGAACAGCAACACCATCGCGATCTTGGAGTGCTTGCGGATGGACTCGAACATGGTCAGGCTTTCAAAAACTGCAATTCACAGCGGCAAAAGAAAAGGCGAACTCTCGTTCGCCTTTGCTCGGGTGGTGGTGGGTGCTGACGGGGTCGAACCGCCGACCTACGCCTTGTAAGGGCGCCGCTCTACCAACTGAGCTAAGCACCCCACCTTAACTAAACATCAATTCAGGGCATCTTTCAACGCCTTGCCCGGACGGAACTTCGGAACTTTAGCAGCCTTGATTTTAATCGTAGCGCCAGTACGGGGATTACGGCCGGTGCGGGCAGCGCGCTTGCCCACGGCGAAAGTACCGAAACCGACCAGAGACACCGTACCACCCTTCTTCAGGGTCTTCTTCACCGCATCGATCGTGGACTCCAATGCGCGCGCAGCGGCTGCCTTGGAAATATCGGCGTTGTTAGCAATGTGCTCAATCAGTTCGGTTTTATTCACAAGAAGCCTCTCGGGAAAAGAGTGGATGGAATTGTCTTTTGCAAATCTGATCCTCATGCCCTGAATGGCGGCGCGGCCGGATCAGTGGATGAAGAGGCGTTGGAACAACGGCAGATCATGCTGCGTCAGATTAAAGCCATCGGCTTTCCGGGTGTCAATACGACACTTGGTCTGCGGCAGTCCAGCGGCGGATTCTAGTCGCATTTGCACCGCAGTCCGGGCGCAAAAGCCGGTTTTCAAGCCCGAAAGGCGCGTCTAGGCACATTCAGGGATTGACATGCTGCTCATGCAAGCGCACCGCTATTTGGTCACGCGTGCGCGGATCTCCGGGAGTGCCTTCTGCAGGTAATACACCATGGACCACACGGTGAGCACCGCGGCAATCCAGATCAGCCAAGTGCCCCACACGCCGGTGTCGATCACGCCCAACAGGCGTCCGTCGTAGAGCAGAAAGGGGATCGCCACCATCTGCACCGTGGTCTTCACCTTGCCCAGCATGTGAACGGCCACGCTCTTGCTGGCGCCGATCTGCGCCATCCACTCGCGCAGGGCCGAGATGGCGATTTCGCGTCCGATGATGATGAGGGCCACGAACACATCGGCCCGTTGCAGATGCACCAGTACCAGCAACGAGGCGCAGACGAGGAACTTGTCGGCCACCGGGTCCAGGAACGCGCCGAAGGAAGAGGTCTGGTTGAGCTTGCGGGCCAGATAGCCGTCGAGCCAGTCGGTCGCGGCGAAAACGACGAACATCACCGTGGCGATGAGGTTGCGGGTGGCCGGGTCCAAGGGCGAATAGAACACCCCCACGATCAAAGGTATCGCGACGATGCGCGTCCAGGTCATGATGGTGGGGATGGTGAAGAACATGGTGCGATTGTGTCATGCGCCAGCCCGCCCGGGTGGCTGGTGTCGCAGCCTTGTCCGGCTGCGTCAGCGCAGCGCGCGGTAGATCTCCTCCGCCAGGTCGCGCGAGATGCCATCGACCGTGACCAGGTCCTCCACACTGGCCGCAGCCACGCCGCGCACGCCGCCGAAGCGCTGCAGCAGGCGCGCCCGCTTCTTGGGTCCGACGCCGGGAATGTCCTCCAACTGGCTGCCACCCACACGCACCTTCGCGCGCGCTGCACGCATGCCCGTGATGGCGAAGCGGTGGGCCTCGTCACGGATTTGGGCCACCAGCATCAGTGCGGCCGAATCGCGGCCCAGGTAGACCTTCGGGCGCCCGTCGGCAAACACCAGTTCCTCCAGCCCGACCTTGCGGCCTTCGCCCTTCTCCACGCCGACGATGCGGGAGAGGTCCAGGCCCAGCTCCGTGAAGACCTCGCGCGCCATGCTCACCTGGCCCTTGCCGCCATCCACCAGTACGAGATCAGGCAGGCGCGCCTGGCCGGCACCAGGCTCCGCTCCACCCGCCTCGCGCAGCGCCTCGGCCACCTTGCTGTAGCGGCGCGTCAGCACCTGGCGCATGGCGGCATAGTCGTCACCGCCGGTGATGCCTTCGATCTTGAAGCGGCGGTACTCGCTGCTCTGCAACTTGTGGTGATGAAAGACCACGCACGACGCCTGCGTGGACTCGCCCGCCGTGTGCGAGATGTCGAAGCACTCGATGGTGAGCGCTTCCAGGTCCTCCAGTTCCAAGTCGAGCGCCTCGGCCAGCGCGCGCGTGCGCGCCTGCTGGGAACCCTCTTCGGCCAGCAGCCGCGCCAGCTGGATATCGGCATTCTTCTGCGCCATGTCCAGCCACGCGCGGCGCTGCTCCCGCGGCTGGTGCACCGCACTCACCCGGACGCCGCCCTGCAGGGACAGCGCATCGACAAGCGCGCGCTCGATGGGCTCGCTGGTGATCAGCGTGGGCGGAACCTGGATGCCGATGTAGTGCTGCGCGATGAACGCTTCCAGCACCTGGATCTCCACCGGCCGCGGGACTGCCGCGGCGCCCCCATCCTCTGCCGTGTCCTCTGCCAGGAACACGGCAGCTGCATCCTCGACATGCACGGGGAAGTAGGCGCGGTCGCCCAGGTGGCGGCCGCCGCGCACCATGGCCAGGTTCACGCAGGCGCGCCCGCCCTGCACCCGCACGGCCAGGATGTCCACATCCTTGTCCAACAGGGTTTCGATGGCCTGCTGGTGCAGAACGCGCGAGAGCGCGGTGATCTGGTTGCGCACATCTGCTGCCTGCTCGAATTCCAGCCGCGTGGAATGCTCCAGCATGCGGCCTTCCAGCGCGCGCAGCAGCTCCTGCGTTTCGCCGCGCAGCATGGCCTCCGCATGGGCCACGTCCGCCGCATACGATTGCGGCGAGATCAGATCCACGCATGGCCCGCTGCAGCGCTTGATCTGGTACAGCAGGCAGGGCCGCGTGCGGTTCGCGAACACGGTGTCTTCGCAGGTGCGCAGGCGGAACACCTTCTGCAGCAACTGGATGGTTTCCTTGACCGCCCAGGCGCCCGGGTAGGGACCGAAATAGCGGTGGCGCTTGTCCACTGCGCCCCGGTAGTAAGCCATGCGCGGAAAGCGCTGGCCAGGCGCCTCGCCCTCCCCATCCTTCGCGGCCACACCGGTGATCTTGAGGTACGGGTAGCTCTTGTCGTCGCGGAACAGGATGTTGTACTTGGGGTTCAGCGACTTGATGAGGTTGTTTTCCAGCAGCAGCGCCTCGGCCTCGGAGCGCACCACCGTGGTCTCCAGCCGCGCGATCCGCCCCACCATGTGGCCGATGCGCGTGCCGCCATGGGTCTTGGTGAAATAGCTGGAGACGCGCTTCTTCAGGTTGCGGGCCTTGCCCACATAGAGCAAGCCATCCTGCGCGTCGAAATAGCGGTAGACGCCCGGCAGGGGCGGCAGCGCGGCCACCTGCGCGAGCAGTTCGGGAGAATGCACATCGGACATGGCGCTATTGTGGCCAGTGTCCGGCCCGGGTTGGCGCAGCCGGGTCATTCACCCGTCGCACTCCGCAGGCAGCGGGGCAGGAGCCCCTCCCCCGCCGACCCCGGTGCTTCACTCCGCTTCGATGCGCGAAGCCTTCACCACCTGTGCCCAGTTGGCCAGATCGGCCTTCACGCGCTCGCCCAACTGCTGCGGGCCCAGGTAATCCGCCGTGGCGCCCTGCTCCTGCGCCTTCTGCTGGAAGGCCGGGTTCTGCACGACAGTGCGCACGTCCGCCACCAACTTGTCGACGACGGGCTTGGGGGTCTGGGCCGGGGCGAACAAAGCGAACCAGGAGGTCGCATTCACCTGCGGGTAGCCGGCCTCTGCCGTGGTGGGCACATTGGGCAGACTGGGCAGGCGCTCCTTGCCGGTCACGGCCAGCACGCGCAGTTTGCCCGCTTGGATGTGGGGCATGAAGGGCGGTGCCGTGCCGAACGTCAGATCCACCTGGCCGCCCAGCAGATCCTGCAACGCGGGGCCGGTGCCCTTGTACGGCACGTGCACCATCTTGATGCCGCCCTGCTGCTCCAGCATGGCGCCCGTCACGTGCTGCAGCGAGCCATTGCCCGACGAGGCGTAGTTGAGCTTGCCGGGATTTGCCTTGGCGTAGCTGACCAGCTCGCCCAGCGTCTTCACAGGCAGCCCATCCCGCACGACGATGATCTGCGGCGCCGAGATGACGTTGGCCACAGGCTGGAAGTCGCTCTGCTCCCAAGCCTTCTGCTTGGTGAGCAGCGGCGAAATCACGTGGTAGCCCGAGTACTGCATGAGCAGCGTGTACCCATCCGGTTCCGCACGCTTCGCAGCGGCCGCGGCGATGTTGCCGTTGCCGCCGCCCTTGTTGTCCACCACCACCGATTGCCCCAGCACGGGGCCCAGCGCCTGGGCCAGCATGCGGGCCGAGAGGTCGGTCGTGCCGCCGGCCGCCGTGGGCACTACCAGGGTCACTGGCTTGGCGGGATAGCTGGCCTGGGCATGGGCCAGCCAAGGCGTGCAGGCAGCCAGCAAGGCCACAGCCCACTGTCGTCGCGTCGAAATCGTTGTCATGCATGTCTCCGTTGTTGTGATGAGGGAAAGCGCAAAGCCCAGTCAGGGCGAGTGGGAGGCGGGACAGGCCGACAGCCCGTCAGTCGACCGTGGCGCCGGTGTCCTTGACCACCCGGGCCCACTTGGGCAAATCGGTCTGTACCAGCGTCTTGAGCTGCGCAGACGTGCCGCCGAACGGCTCGCAGCCGACGCTCGCCAGCTTGTCGACCACGTCCTTTTGCTCAAGTGCCCGCGCCACCTCGGCCTGCAGCCGTGCGACGACGGGCGCAGGGGTGCCCGCCGGGGCGAACATCGCGTACCACGGCGCCTCGCCAAAACCTTGGAGCGTTTCGCCGATGGTGGGCACGTCCGGCAGCACGGCCACACGCCGAGGGTTCACCACACCCAGCACCTTGAGCTTGCCGGCCTTGATGAAGGCGATCGACGAGGGCAGGCTCTGCACCGACAGCGGCACCTGCCCGCCCACCACGTCCGTGGCCGCGGCGGCAGAGCCCTTGTAGGGAATGTGCAGAAGGCGGATGCCCGCCGCCTTCTGCAGCATCTCGCCGATGAGGTGGTTGAGCGTGCCGTTGCCTGCGGAAGCGATGGTGTAGTGCCCCGGCTGCGCCTTGGCCAGCGCCACGAGCTCGGCGACGCTGCGGGCAGGGAAGGACGGATGGGCCACCAGCACATAGCCGGCCGTGGCGATGGGCGCCACAGGCTCGAAGTCCTTGAGCGGATCGAAGCCGGGATTCTTGTACAGCGCAGGGCCGACCACGTGGGCACTGTCGGAAGTCACCAGCAGCGTGTAGCCGTCGTTTCTGGCGCGCGCCGTGGCGGCGGTGGCCAGCATGCCGCCGGCGCCGGGGCGGTTGTCCACCACCACGCTCTGGCCCATCTGCTCCGTCAGGCGCTGCGCCAGCACACGGGCGATGGCATCGTTGGCACCGCCAGCCGCCTGCGGCACCACCAGCGTGATGGGCTTGGTGGGGTAAGCATCCTGCGGGCCGGCGCCCCAAGCGCTGGCGCACAGGCCTGCAGCGACGGCGACGACGGCTTGGCGCCGGTTGAATGGCAAGGGGTGCATGGTCGTTGTCTCCTGGTTGTAATAGGGCTGGATAAGGGACCGCGGCGGTGGGCCGGTTAGCGTGCCATCGCCCGCGCACGGATGGCCTCGAAGTCCGCAGGCACCGGGTGCAGCGCCCAGCGCGGCCCCGCCTTGGCGATCTGGCTGGGTATGTCGTGGCCGATGAGCGCGGGCAGCCGCCCGGCTGCCGCCACCAGCGCGGACAGATCGACGCCGGTGTCGTAGCCCATGCACTGCAGCGCGTGCACGATCTCTTCGCTGCAGACGTTGCCCGAAGCGCCCGGTGCATACGGGCAGCCGCCCAGGCCGCCCAGCGAAGCGTCGAACCGGTCCGCCCCCGCGTCGATGGAGGCCAGCACGTTCGCCAGTCCCATGCCGCGGGTATTGTGGAAATGCAATGTGGTCTGCAATGCCGACCAGCGCAGGCGCACCGCCGACACGATGCCGGCCACCTGCGCCGGATGCGCCATGCCCGTCGTATCGCACAGCGTGACGCCGCCCACGCCCAGTTGCGCAAATCGCTGCACGTAATCGAAGACCTCCGCCTCGGCCACGTCGCCCTCCATCGGGCAGCCGAACACGCACGACAGCGATACGTTCACGGCCACCTGCGCGGACTGCGCCAGCGCGATGACCTGCGCTAGTGCCGCGAAGGATTGTTCGCGTGTCATGCGCAGGTTGGCGAGGTTGTGGGTCTCGCTGACGGACATCACCAGGTTCAGTTCGTCCGTTCGGGCCTCAATGGCACGCTCGGCGCCGCGCAGGTTGGGTACCAGCGCCGTGTAGACCACGCCCGGCCGCCGCTCGATCTCGCGCATCACGATCTCGGCATCCTTCAACGCGGGGATCGCCGTGGGCGAGGTGAAAGACGTGACCTCGATCTTCGCCAGCCCGGTGGCGGACAGCGCGTTCACCAGCGCGATCTTGTCGTCCGTCGGCACGAATGCCGACTCCATCTGCAGCCCGTCGCGCGTGCCCACCTCCTGCATGTGGATGCGGCGTCCTCCCCCCTTCCAAACCGATGCGACCTGGCTCATTGCACCACCCCCTTTTCACGCAGCACGGCGATCTGCGCTGCGCTGAGGCCGGCCTCGCGCAGCACGGCGTCGGTGTCGTCGCCCAGGTGCGGTGCACTGGAGCGGATGGTGCCCGGCGTGGCCGACAGCTTGGGCACGATGCCCGGCACCTGCACGTCGTAGCCGTCGCGCGTGGTCTGCGTGAGCAGCATGTCGCGTGCGGCGTAATGCGGATCCTGTGCGATGTCCTGGGCCGTGTAGACCTTGCCGGCCGGAACGCGCGCGCCGCCCAGCACCTGCATCACTTCGGCCACCGAACGGGAGGCCGTCCAGGCGCCGATGGCGGCATCGATCTCGCCCACGCGCGCCACGCGGCCGGCGTTGCTGGCCAGGTCGGGGGCATCGGCCAGATCCTGCCGGCCGATGGCGGCCATCAGGCGCTTGAAGATGCTGTCGCCGTTGCCGGCCACCAGCACCCAGCCGTCTTGGCAGGGGTAGGCGTTGGAGGGTGCGATGCCGGGCAGCGCGCTGCCGGCCGCCTCACGCACGGCGCCGAACGCGCTGTATTCGGGGATCAGGCTTTCCATCACGTTGAAGACCGCCTCGTGCAGCGCCACGTCGATGACCTGGCCCTGCCCTCCATTCACCTTGCGGTGGTAGAGCGCCGTCAGCACGCCGATGGCGCCATGCAGCGCCGCCAGCGTGTCGCCGATGGACACCCCCACACGCACCGGCACGCGGCCAGGCTCCGCCGTCAGGTGGCGCAGCCCGCCCATGGCCTCGCCGATCACACCGAAGCCGGGCAGGTCTCGGTACGGTCCCGTCTGGCCGTAGCCCGAAATGCGCAGGATGACCAGCCCCGGGTTGAGTGCGTGCAGCTCTTCGGGCGACATGCCCCAGCCTTCCAGCGTGCCGGGGCGGAAATTCTCGATCAGGACGTCGGCCTCTGCGATGAGCTGGCGGGCGATGTCCTGCGCCTCGCTCTGGCGCAGATCGAGCGCCACCGAACGCTTGTTGCGCGACTGCACCTGCCACCATACCGAGGTGCCGTTCTTGATCATGCGCCAGTTGCGCAGCGGGTCGCCCGCGCCCGTGGCCTCGATCTTGATGACCTCGGCGCCGAACTCGCCCAACGTCTTGCCGCAGAAGGGGCCGGCGATCAGCTGGCCCATCTCGATCACACGCACGCCTGCGAGGGCGGCCGGGGTAGCGACTTGCATTCCATCCATCCTGCTTGTCTCCTTGCAGCCGCATGATGCCCCCGGCCACGGCCAGCACAAAACGCTGAAAGGCGAAGCCGCCATCGCAAACCGGCATAGCCGATCGCCGGCCGGTACCATCGGCCCCATGAAACTCGACCCCGTGTCCCTGCGCCTGTTCGTGGCAGTGATGGAAGAAAACGCCATCGCCCGCGCCGCCGCGCGCGAGCACATCGCCGCCTCGGCCGCCAGCCGCCGGCTCGCCGAGCTGGAGGATGCGCTGGGCGTGGCTCTCTTCGCGCGCAGCAACCGCGGCAGCGAGCCCACGGCCGCGGCGTACGCCCTGCTGAACATGGCGCGCGGCGTGCTGCACGACCTGGACGGCATCGCCGTGCAGATGCGCGACTACCAGGCCGGCGTGCGCGGCCATGTGCGCCTGGTGGCCAATGTCTCGGCCATCACGCAGTTCCTGCCGGACGATCTGCAGCGCTTCATGGCATCGCACACGCAGGTGCAGGTACAGCTGCAGGAGCAGATCAGCACCGCGGTGGCCCGTTCGGTGGCCGAGAATGCGGCCGACCTGGGCATCCTCAACGAAGGCAACTACGGCGACCGTGTGGCCCTGGAGCCCTACCGCACGGACGAACTCGTGCTGGTGGTGCCCGCCGGCCATGCCCTGGCGCGACGGCGCCAGCTGCGCCTGGCCGATGCGCTGGTGCACGACTTCGTGGGCATGCACCCGGGCAGCGCCATCAACAACCAGCTCACGCGCGCCGCAGCCGCGCTGGAGATGCCGCTCAAGCTGCGCATCCAGGTCACCGGCTACGACGCGCTGTGCCTGATGGTGGCGGCCGGCCTGGGCGTGGGCGTGATGCCGCGCGGCAGCGCCCGCCTGTACGGCAGCGCGCTGGCCGTCCGCACCATCACCCTGGACGAACCCTGGGCCCGGCGCCAGCTGATGCTGTGCCGGCGTTCGCACGAATCCCTCTCGCCCGCCGCGCGCCTGCTGGCGGACCACCTGCGCGCTACCACGGCGCCGATGCCATGACGACGTCCCGCCTCCCCCCGAGCCCCCTCACCTGGGATGTGTTCTGCCAGGTCATCGACAACTTCGGCGACATCGGCGTGTGCTGGCGCCTCAGCGCCGACCTGGCGGCCCGGGGCCACGCGGTGCGGCTGTGGACGGACGATGCCAGCGCGCTGGCCTGGATGGCGCCGCAGGGCGCGGCCGGCGTGCAGGTGCTGCCCTGGCCGCGGCAGCCGCCCCCCAGCGGTCCGGGCGACGTGGTCGTGGAGGCCTTCGGCTGCGAGATCCCGCCGGCCTTCCAGGCCGCCATCGGCGCCGCAACGCGTGCGGCGGCGAACGGTGCAAGCCGGGCGCCGCTGTGGATCAACCTCGAATACCTGTCCGCAGAACCTTACGTGGAGCGCAGCCACCGGCTGGCCTCGCCGATCTTCAGCGGCCCGGCGGCCGGCTGCACCCGCTGGTTCTACTACCCCGGCTTCACGGCGGGCACGGGCGGCCTGCTGCGCGAGCCGGCGCTGGCGCAGCGGCAGGCGGGCTTTGACCGCGCCGCCTGGCGGGCGCGGCATGCCATCGCGCCGGGCGACTGCGCCATCTCGCTGTTCTGCTATGAGCCCCCGGCCCTGCCCGCCCTGCTCGACCAGTGGCACAGCGGCCCGGCCACGCGTTTGCTGGTCACGCCCGGCCGCGCTGCGGCGGCAGTCCGGGCCTGGCAGGCGGGCCACAACGACGAAACGCCGCAGCGCCCGCAGCGGCCCGGCCATCCGCTATCCATAACCTACCTCGAACCCTGCCCGCAGCCCGCCTTCGACGAGATGCTGTGGGCCTGCGACCTCAACTGCGTGCGCGGGGAAGACTCGCTGGTGCGGGCCCTGTGGGCCGGCCAGCCGTTCGTGTGGCACATCTACCCCCAGGAAGACAACGCGCACCACGCCAAGCTGCAGGCGTTTCTCGACTGGCTGCAGGCCCCGGCCTCGCTGCGCGCGATGCATGCGGCATGGAATGGCCTGGAGCCCGGCGCGACGCTGCCCCTCGTGGACGCATCCACGCTGCAGACGTGGCGCGCGTGCGTGCTGGCCGCGCGCCAGCGGCTGCTGGCACAGGAGGATTTGTTGACTCAGCTGCTGGGGTTCGTGGCCGAAAAAAGCTAAAATCCGTGGTTTTGCGCCATCACCAGGCCGCACTTCTTGAATGCAATGAGTGCCCAGCCGGCGCACCCCGCCGCGGAACATGCGCTGGCGCGGGGCCTGCCGCCACGGCAGCGCCTTCCGCGAACCGGCACGTAGAGCGGCTCCAACCCAAGCAATCTGCTATGAAAATCGCTCAAGAAATCCGCGCCGGCAACGTCATCATGCACGGCAAGGACCCGATGGTCGTCCTGAAGACCGAGTACGCCCGCGGCGGCCGCGGTGCAGCCACCGTGCGCATGAAGCTCAAGAGCCTGATCGGCAACTTCGGCACCGAAAACGTGTTCAAGGCCGACGACAAGATCGACAACGTGATCCTGGACAAGAAGGAGTGCACCTACTCCTACTTCGCCGATCCGATGTACGTCTGCATGGACACCGAATACAACCAGTACGAAGTCGAAGCCGAGAACATGGGCGACGCGCTGAACTACCTGGAAGACGGCATGGCCGTCGAAGTGGTGTTCTACGACGGCAAGGCCATCTCGGTCGAACTGCCCACCGCCGTCGAGCGTGAAATCACCTGGACGGAACCCGCCGTCAAGGGCGACACGTCCGGCAAGGTGCTCAAGCCCGCCAAGATCGCCACCGGCTTCGAAGTGGCCGTTCCGCTGTTCGTGGCCCAGGGCGACAAGATCGAAATCGACACGCGCACGGGCGAGTACCGCAAGCGCGTCTAAGCGCACGGCGCTCCGCGGGGCGACGCGCAGCCGCCGTCCCGCCCATGAAAAAGGCTTCTCATCGAGAAGCCTTTTTTTTATGCCTGCCGGTCTGGTACGTGGCGCCTGCACGACGCCGGCCGTCCAAAGCCATATAAAAAATATAGCAGCTGGCGCTTGACCTGCCTCGATTTCAAAGCGACTTCAGATCGAATCGCTTTACAGCCAAGCGCAAGCAGCTCACTATTTCATAGCGAAAGACTTCGCCACTCCAAGCGATCGCGCAGGTCAGATCGGCCGCGCCACCAGATCGTGGCCCTGCACGCCGACGATGCGCGCGCGGGTGAACTCGCCCACCTTCAGCGTCTTGCTGATCTTCTCGGGCGGCAGCAGGTGCACCACGCCGTCGATCTCCGGCGCATCGCCGTAGCTGCGGCCCGTGCCGCCCTTGCGGCCCAGCGCCGGCGCATGGTCCACCAGCACCTGCATGGTCGCGCCCACCCAGCTGTGCAGCCGCGCGATCGACACCTCTTCGGCCACGGCCATGAAGCGCGCGCGGCGCTCCTCGCGCACTTCCATGGGCAGCATGCCGGGCAGCTCGTTGGCGGCGGCGCCGTTCACATCGCTGTAGGCAAAGCAGCCGGCGCGGTCGATCTGCGCCTCGCGCACGAAGTCCAGCAGGTGCTGGAACTCTTCCTCCGTCTCGCCGGGAAAGCCGGCGATGAAGGTGCTGCGGATCACCAGCTCGGGGCAGATCTCGCGCCAGCGCTGGATGCGCTCCAGGTTGCGCTCGCCGCTGGCGGGGCGCTTCATGCGCTTGAGCACGTCCGGATGGCTGTGCTGGAACGGCACGTCCAGGTAAGGCAGCACCTTGCCCGTCGCCATGAACGGAATGATCTCGTCCACGCTCGGGTACGGGTATACGTAATGCAGGCGCACCCAGGCGCCGTAGGGCTCGGCGATCTCGCCCAGCGTCTGCACCAGCTCCAGCAGCCGCGTCTTGACGGGCTTGCCGTCCCAGAAACCCGTGCGGTACTTCACGTCCACGCCGTAGGCCGACGTGTCCTGGCTGATCACCAGCAGCTCCTTCACGCCGCCCTCGAACAAGGCCTTGGCCTCGCTCAGCACGTCGCCGATGGGGCGCGACACCAGGTCGCCGCGCATCGACGGGATGATGCAGAACGTGCAGCGGTGGTTGCAGCCTTCGCTGATCTTCAGATAGGCATAGTGCTTGGGCGTGAGCTTGACGCCCGCCACGCCGAAGCTGCCGGGCACCAGGTCGATGAAGGGATCGTGCGGCTTGGGCAGGTTCAGGTGGATAGCATCCATCACCTCCTGCGTCGCGTGCGGGCCCGTCACGGCCAGCACGCTGGGGTGCATCTCGCGCACCATGTTGCCACCGCTCTCGGACGCGCGCGCGCCCAGGCAGCCCGTCACGATGACCTTGCCGTTCTCGGCCAGGGCCTCGCCGATCGTGTCCAGGCTCTCGCGCACGGCGTCATCGATGAAGCCGCAGGTGTTCACGATGACCAGGTCAGCGCCCTGGAAGGTCTTGGAAGTCTCGTAGCCCTCCGCGCTGAGCTGCGTGAGGATCAGCTCCGAATCGGTCAGGGCCTTGGGGCACCCAAGACTTACCATACCAATGCTGGGCGCGCGCTTCTTCGGTGCCGCCAGGGCGGCGTCTTCGGTGATCGCATTCATCGTGTTGTACCTGTGGAAATTGGAGAGGGCCTGCGCCCTGCTGCGGGCGATTCTGAGCGCCCTGCTGCCTGCCCGCCGCGCCATTCATTCGTTCACTCGAGCGGCAACGGTACCGCCGGCGGGTTCTGTTCAAGGGCCGTTACTGCTGCCGCGCAGCGAAAGGCCCGGCATCGAAGGAGAGCGGGCAGCGCTCCGGTGAGTCAGGGCTGTCCTGCAGTGGGGCCCCACGCGACTGCGGAGAGCGCCATCAAGGAGCCGCGGAGCTGCCGTGCGGAAGGCCGCGGATTATACCCGGCGCCCTGTTTTCAGGCTGCGGCGGCGCTGCGCGCAGCGAACACGCCCGAAAGATTGGTCTCGATCCAGTCGGTCAGGCCCTGCACCAACTGGCTGATTTCTTCGCCCATGGGCGTGAGCGAGTACTCGACATGGGGCGGCACCACCGGCATGGACACACGGCGCACGAAACCATCGGCCTCCAGCGACTGCAGCGTCTGGGCCAGCATCTTCTCGCTCACCCCGCCGATCTTGCGGCGAATCTGGCTGTAGCGCAGCGTTCCGCCGCGCAGCGCGATCAGCACCAGCACGCCCCAGCGGCTGGTGACATTGGTCAGGATGGCGCGGGCAGGACAACCCACCGCGAAGACATTGCCGCGTGACAGCTTGTCCTCCAGGGTGCCTTCGCCGGCCGGGGCGACAGAGGGATTTGAATGCATCACTAACCTTTTCGTGCGTACTTGCTAATAGTTAGTTTAAGTGAAAGCATCCGGCCCGTGACACCGAGCAAGGGACACCGCATGAATTTTCACGAACGCACCAGGCACGCCGGCAAACGGCCTGACCCCGGGACGCCCAGCGCCATGGCGGTGACGCGCCTAGGCGCGCAAACGGGGCGCGGTGCGATGAGCGAGCAGCCAGCGGGCTCGCGGTGTGCCGCAACCTCTTCCATCCCGCTGCTGCGCCCGGGTGCCGCAGCGCTTCCCCTCTTCCTCTAACCCTCCCACCACACCATGCGACGCCTGACTGCCTTCACCCTCACCCTCTCCCTCTCCCTGTGCGGCCTACTCGGGTCGGCCCACGCCCAGGAAGCCGTGACCGCGGCGCCGGACGCCGAGGCGCTGTTCACCAGCCCCGACCCCCAGCTGCATGCCAACAAACAGGTGGCCTACGCCATCATCCGCGAACTGCTGGAGGCGGGCCAATGGGACCGCGCCGACCGCTACCTGTCCGAGCGCTATGTGCAGCACAACCCCAACGCCCAGTCCGGACGCGCGGCCGTGGTGCGCTACTTCGTCGATGTGCTCAAGGTCATCCCGCGGCCCCTTCCCGAGCGCATCGCCACGCCCATCGTCGCAGTCATGGCCGAGGGCGACCTGGTCACCGTGCTCTACCCGCGGTCGGTCAATGGCCCCACCGGCCGCTACACCACGACCTGGTTCGACACCTGGCGCATCCGCGATGGCAAGGCGGACGAACACTGGGATCCCGCGCTGAAGGGCGAGGCGCCCGACATCACCCGCTGACCGCCATCACCGAGCCCAGCGGCGCCACCACCCCAGCCACCCAGTCCCCGCCTTTTTCCGACGGCACCGCTTCCACCATGATGTTCAAAACCGCCGTAGTCTTCATCCATCTCATCGCCATGGCGCTGGCCGTGGGAAAGATCCTGGAGTTCGACGTGCGCTTCCTGCTGCACGCGCGTGCGCCCCTGACGCGCTCCATGCTGGAATCGCTCCAACTCACCAAGACGGTCGTGACGGCCTGCCTGGGCGTGCTGTGGATCACCGGTCTGGCGCTCGTGGGCCAGGGCTATCTGGAGTCGCCCCAGTATCTCGACAACCAGAAGCTCTGGGTCAAGGCTTTCGTCGTGCTGTGCCTGACGGTCAACGGCTGGGCTCTGCACCACTGGGCCTTCCCGCTCCTGCAAGGCCCGACACCCTTCCTGGGCCTGCCCACCTTGCAGATCGCGGGGCTGGCCGCACTGGCAAGCGCCTCGTCGGTCTCGTGGATGTATGCGAGCTTTCTGGGCATTGCACGGGGATGGAACCACACGGTGGTCTACAGCTACCCGGCCAGCATCTATGTGGCGCTGCTGCTGGCCGCGTGGGCGGGCGGCGCCGCAGCGCTGTTGTGGCTGTCGCGCGCACGCAGGCAGGATTTTGCGGAGACCCAGCCCTGCCCCGGCTTGCGCGGATGACGGCAGCCACGGCGCCCTCGCCGCCGCAGCCCATGATGCGGCATCCGCAGCGGCGACGGACACGCCCCTTGGCGTCAGCCGTGCAAGGCCGTATCAGCGCTGCTTGATGCCGAAGGCGCCCAGCATCTGCTCGGTCTGTTTCTGCATCTGCTCCTGCATCTGCGTGAACATGGCCTGGGACTGCTCCATATAGCTGCCCATGGCGCCCGTGAGCATGGGGGACTGCAGGTTCATGAACTTCGTCCACATCTCCGGTGTGACGCCCCCCGATTGCTCGGCCAGCTTGGCCTGGATATCGGTGAAGACCTGCACGTTCTTTTCCAGATAGGCGCCCATGAAGCCCTGCATGGCATGCCCGTAGAAGCGAATGATGTTGGCCAGCACCGCCTCGGTGAACATCGGCGCGCCGCCAGCCTCTTCCTCCAGAATGATCTGCAGCAGGATGCTGCGCGTGAGGTCTTCGCCCGTCTTGGCATCGCGCACCACGACGCTTTCGCCTTCCATCACCAACTGCTTGACTTCGGTCAACGTGATGTAGGTGGACGTGGAGGTGTCGTATAGACGCCGGTTCGGGTACTTCTTGATGACGCGCTGTGCGGCGGAAGCGGGTGCCGATGCAGCAGCGGCGGAATGGGGATCTGGCACAGCGGGCTCCTCGGGCCTGCGGCCCTTCATGTGTTCGTTTGCAGTGCCTGGGATTCTAGGCAGCGCAGCCCTCCCCTTCGCGCAGGAATACCCTATGCGCCCGCTGCGGCGGCTGGTGCGGGGCAATCGAGAGGCGCTCAACGTGATCGCCCCGCCTTTCCGCGTTGCCGGCTTCGCAGTGGGCATGCTCTGGCACGAACGCAACCATGGTCACAGCGGGCACCGCTGGTTCGCGAACGGATCACCGAAGTGGCCCGTCAGCACTGAGGAGATACACGCAAAAGGCAGGACGTGTGCAACACGCCGATCAGCGCTCTGCGTCGTGCATCAAGCAGGCTTCGAACCGCTGGGCGCACCCTGCGCGGCTTTGACGGGCAATTCACTGACGCTGAAGCGAAGGACCGGCGGAAATGAAAAAGCCGCCCAGAGGGGCGGCTTGATCGGAGAAAGAACCTGAAAGGTTCGCCAAGATTTCCCGGGCATTCTGAAGCCTGGTCAACTTCAGAGGGAAAACTTGGTAGGCGCGATTGGACTCGAACCAACGACCCCCACCATGTCAAGGTGGTGCTCTAACCAGCTGAGCTACGCGCCTGTGTGTATTCGAGAAGCGAGATTGTAGCAGTAAAAAATCCGGCTTTCGGCGACTGCGCGGAATTTGTGAAACCACGCATGCAGCGCTCCGCTCCGCTGCGCGGCTCAGCGACGCCGTGCGGAGCGCACGCCCTGCACCGACGCGACGATGCCCAGCACCTTGTTCAGCCGGCCCGCGTCGGACACTTCCACGGTGAACGTCATCCATGCCGTGCCCTTGACGGACTGCGTCTGCACGCCGATCACGTTGGTCTTCTCGCGCGCGAACACCTCGGAGATATCGCGTAGCAGGCCCTGCCGGTCTGAGGCCTCCACCGCCACGTCCACCGGGTACAGCGCGGCGCCGACCGCCGCCTTGGGCAAGCCCCATTCGACCTCGATCACCCGCTCCGCATTGCGTGCCTGCATTTCCCGGAAGTTGCTGCAATCGGAACGGTGCACGCTCACGCCCTTGCCACGGGTGACGAAGCCGCGGATCTCGTCCGGCGGCGCCGGCTTGCAGCACTTGGCCAGCTGCGTCATGAGCGAGTCGATGCCTACGACCAGCACGCCGCCCTTGGGCGCGCTGTCGCCGTGCCGCGATTTCTTGAGCAGCAACTGGTCGTCCGGTGCGATCACCGGCTCGGGCGGGCGCAGCAGCGCCTCGATGGTACGCACGGAGAACTCGTCCTTGCCCACCACTTCGAACAGCGCGTCGGCCGATTTGAATCCCAGCTGCACAGCCAGGTCGTCAAGCTTCAGCGCCGTCTTGCCTTCGCGCTGCAGCAGCTTTTCGACCGCCTCGCGGCCACGCGCGACGGTCTCGTGCGTGGCCTGGGCATTGAACCAGGCACGCACCTTGGCGCGTGCACGGTGGCTGGTCAGATAGCCCAGTTCGGGGTTGAGCCAGTCGCGGGACGGCCGCCCTTCCTTCACCGTGGTGATCTCCACCGTCTGCCCGTTCTGCAGTGGCGTGTTCAGCGGCACCATCGCGCCATCGATGCGCGCGCCCCGGCAGCGGTGGCCCACGCTGGTGTGCACCGCATAGGCGAAGTCCACCGGCGTGGCGCCCTGCGGCAGCTCGACCACGGCGGCGTCGGGCGTCAGCACATAGATGCGGTCCTCGAACAGGCCACTGTGCCGGGCCGAGCCGACCAGGTCGCGCTCCCAGGCGAGCAGCTGGCGCATCACGGCGATCTTGGCGTCGTACTCGCTGCTGGCGGTCACGCCGGCGTAGCCCTTGGTGCCGGCTTCCTTGTAGGCCCAGTGCGCCGCCACGCCGTGCTCGGCGTGGTCGTGCATGGCCTGTGTGCGGATCTGGATCTCGATCGCCTTGCCGTGGTCGTCGCGCACCACCGTGTGCAGCGACTGGTAGCCGTTGGGCTTGGGCTTGGCGATGTAGTCGTCGAACTCCGCCTCGACCGGGTGGAAGTGCTGGTGCACCCACGACAGGGCGGCATAGCAGTCCTTGACCGAGGGCACGACCACGCGCAGCGCGCGGATGTCGAACACCTGGTCGAAGTTGAGCGACTTGCCGCGCATCTTCTTGACGATGCTGTAGATATGCTTGGGCCGGCCCTGCACGCTGGCGCTGATGCTGCGGCTGCGCAGTTCGGACTCCAGCCGGCCGCGCAGCTGCTCCATGTACAGCTCGCGCTCGGCCCGCTTCTCGTCGAGCAGGCGGGCGATCTCCTTGTACGTATCGGGCTCCAGGAAGCGGAAGGACAGGTCCTCCAGCTCCCACTTCATCTGCCAGATACCCAGCCGGTTGGCCAGCGGGGCGAAGACCTGCAGCGCCTCGCGCGCAATGCCGGGCGACACCGGCCGCTTGCTGGCCGCGTAGAAGCGCAGCGTCTGCAGGCGAGAGGCCAGGCGCAGCATGACCACGCGCAGATCGCGCGAGAACGCCAGCAGCATCTTGCGGATGTTTTCGGTCTGCGTGGCAGGATCGTCCACCTGCAGCCCCGCCACGCGCGCCTCCCGCGCCTGCTGCTGCACGCGCATGAGCTTGGTGGTTTCCACCGCCAGGGCCGCGAAGTGCTCGCCGAAGGCCTTGCTGATGACCTCCTCGGGCTTGTTCAGGTGCGAGCAGGCATGCACCAGGTAGCTGGCCGCCTGCATGGCCTCGGAGCCACCGATGCCTTTGAGGATGGCCGCCACCGCGTCGGCATGGGCCAGCGTGTTCTCGCCGGTTTCCAGCGTCTCGCCGATCAGCAGCGGCTCTGCGAACGCACGGGCGCGCACCAGCGCATCCACCTGCTCGGGCAGCGCGTGGGCCGTGGCCGTGATGAGCTGCGGCACGGCGTCCTGGCGCATCACGGCAAGCCCGGCTGCGTGGCCCGCTGCGTTGGATACGGGATGGCTCTTCATGCCGTGGCCGCCTCTCCCGCATCAGCACCCAGCAGGAATCGCTCCACCACGGCCACCTGATCCGGCGCGACCAGCGTGGGCGCGTGCCCCACCCCCGCGAATTCCACCAGCTCCGCCCGCGGGCCGCGCTGCGCCATCTGCTGCGCCGTGGCGGTCGAGAGCAGATCCGATTGCGCGCCGCGCAGCAGCAGCACCTGGGCCTGGACCTGGTCGTACAGCTGCCACAGCAGCGCCTCGCCGGCCCGCGCGGCATCTTCGGTCAGTGCGCGGAAGGGTTCGGCAATGGCCGGGTCGTAGTGCAGCACCCAGCCACCTTCAGGGCCGGGCCGCACCATGGCCTGCGACAGCGCCTGCCACGCTTCGGGCGTGTGCGGTCCGAAGCTCTGCGAGATCAGCCACAAGGCATCGGCCGCCTGCTCGCGCGAGGCGAACTGCACCGGCCGCCCCAGGTAGGTACCGATGCGCTGCAGCGCCTGCCACTCGATGGCGGGCCCCACGTCGTTGAGCACCAGCCGGCGCACCGGCACGGGCAGCGGCAGTCCCGGCTGGCCGCACACGCCCAGGCCGATCAGCCCACCCATGCTCGTGCCCACCCAATCGAGCGTGGCGATGGGCGCCTGGTGGTGCAGTTGCGCCAGCAAGGCCAGCATGTCGGCCGCATACACGGGCACCTGGTAGCCCTGCGGATCGGCCAGCCAGTCGCTCTGCCCGCGGCCCACCACATCGGGACAAACCACGCGGGCGTGCTGGCTCAGCCGGCGGGCCAGCACGTCGAAGTCCCGTCCCTGCCGGGACAGGCCATGCACACAGACGATGACGTGCGGATGGGCCGGGTTGCCCGTCGCGTTCCACTCCCAATACGCCATGCGGTGCCCCGCCGCGGGGGCCTGCCCGGCGGAGGCCGATGCAACGGCATCGGGCGCGGGGCAATGTACGTAGTTCAGCGTAGGTTCAATCATGGAAACGCGGGCGCCAGAGTGCCCCTCGATAATGTTCTCGTTCATCCTAATTCATTCGGAGAGACTCACATGCTCAAAGGCAAGACTGCCCTCGTCACCGGTTCCACCAGCGGCATTGGCCTCGGTATCGCGAAGGCGCTGGCGCGCCAGGGTGCGAACATCGTGCTCAACGGTTTCGGCGATGTGGACGGCCCGCGCGCCGAGGTGCTGCAGGCCGGCCAGGCCGCAGGGGCACAGGTGGCCTACCACGGCGCCGACATGAGCCGCGCGGCGGACATCGAGGACATGCTGAAGTACAGCGCGAGCCAGTTCGGCCGCGTGGACATCCTGGTCAACAACGCCGGCATCCAGCACGTGGCGCCGGTCGAGCAGTTTCCGGTGGAGAAGTGGGACGCCATCATCGCCATCAACCTGACCAGCGCCTTTCACACCACGCGCCTCGCACTGCCCTCCATGCAGGCCGCCGGCTGGGGCCGCATCATCAACGTGGCGTCGGTGCACGGCCTGGTGGGCTCGGCGCAGAAGTCGGCCTACGTGGCCGCCAAGCACGGCATCGTGGGCCTGACCAAGGTGACGGCACTGGAGAACGCCACCACCGGCATCACCTGCAACGCGATCTGCCCGGGCTGGGTGCTCACGCCGCTGGTGCAGAAGCAGGTGGATGCCAAGGCCGCGGAGCACGGCCTGTCGAACGAGGACGCCAAGAAGCTGCTGCTGGGCGAGAAAGAGCCCTCCATGCAGTTCACCACGCCCGAGGAACTGGGCGAGCTGGCGGTGTTCTTCTGCTCGGCGGCGGCCAACAACGTGCGCGGCGTGGCCTGGAACATGGACGGCGGCTGGGCTGCCCAATGAGCCGGCGCACGGGCAATCCGTGCGCTGCCGCGTCCATGCCTCGATTGCTACATCATTGATAGCTGCCTGCGCTTACTGGATAAGCGCCAGAGGCCTAAAACACCTCAAAATCTGAGGCCGGGGCGCCCCTTTTGCATTCGGCGCCCCGGCGCTCGTTCATCAGCGCAGCTGGACGGAACCGGACACATTCACCACGACCTGTGCCTTGCCGGCCTCGACTGGCACCGGCGCGTCGGCGGACATCGACGCCGCCTTGGCCTCCATGGCCATCATGCGTGGGCGCGGGCCGGGGATCATCTCGTTGCTGTTCACCGAGACCTCGCGCAGCGTATAGCCGGCAAAGCCGAAGCCCTTGGCCAGATCGGTCGCGCGGGCCTTGAACTGCTCGATCGCGCGGGTCTGGGCCTCGCCCTCCACCTTGGCGCGCGCTTCGGGAGACACATCGAACGCCACCTGGCTGATCGGCATGGTCTGGATGCGCCCCGCGGTGGAGGTGATGCGGGCGAAGTCGCGGCCCTGCAGCACCAGCTCGGCGCGGCCCTGCCAGCCGGTGATTTTGCCGTCCTTGCCATAGCGCGGGAACAGTCCGAAGCCGCCCGTGCGCACATCCATCTGGCCGGCCTGCGCATTGCGCTTGGCCTCTGCGAGCGCCGAGTCAAGCGCCTGCTTGAGCTGCGTCTGCACCTGGCCGGCGTCTGCGGCCTCCTTGGTGGTGGCCAGGGTCAGCACCAGCAGATCCTGCTGCACCTCGACCGTACCGGCGGCCGACAGCTGCAGCACGTTCTGCAGCGGGGGCACATGGGATTCCTGAGCCATTACGCCTGCAGCGCTCGCCAGCAAAGCAGTTGCCGCTATCATTTTTTTAATGTTCTTCGTCATTGTCAGTCCTTTGGATCAGTGATCGCAGGCAGCCAGACGCCTGCGCCATGACACGGTAACCGCTCTTCCCAGGCTGCTTCGTGAAGGGCCGATAGCGCCAGTGCGAGACGGCGCAAGATTTGTAACAGTTAGTCAAAAACCCTTCAAAAACGCGAACTTACAGCTGCGACGTGGTCAGAATCGGCTCTGTTACAAATTGGACTTGGGAAAGAAATGGCCTCAACAACCAACCGTACCGACAAAGTTCTCGTCGTGGACGACGACGCGCGCATCCGTGATCTGCTGCGCCGCTATCTCACGCAGGAAGGCTTCGAAGTCATGGTGGCGGAAGACGGCAAGGCCCTCAACCGCATCCTGCTGCGTGAAACCGTCGACCTGATCGTGCTTGACCTGATGATGCCCGGCGAAGACGGCCTGTCCATCTGCCGCCGCCTGCGCGCCGCCAACGACCGCACGCCCATCATCATGCTGACCGCCAAGGGCGAGGACGTGGACCGCATCGTCGGCTTGGAAGTGGGTGCGGACGACTACCTGGGCAAGCCCTTCAACCCGCGCGAGCTGCTGGCCCGCATCCACGCCGTGCTGCGCCGCCGCCCGCCGCAGGAAGCGCCCGGCGCGCCTTCCGGCGACAACGAGGTCGTGACCTTCGGCCCCTTCACCTTCGACCTGGGCACCCGCGCGCTGCAGAAGAACGGCGAGGAACTGCCGCTGACCACCGGCGAATTCGCCATGCTCAAGGCCCTGGTGCGCCACCCCCGCCAGCCGCTGTCGCGCGAAAAGCTCGCCCTGCTGGCCCGCGGCCGCGAGTTCGAGCCGTTCGACCGCAGCCTGGACGTGCAGGTCTCGCGCCTGCGCAAGCTGGTCGAGGTGGACGCCGCCGCGCCCCGCTACATCCAGACGGTGTGGGGCGTGGGTTACGTGTTCGTGCCGGATGGAACGAGCTGACCTGCCGCCTTTCCCGCGCCGCAGCAGGCGCACCGCGGCGGTGGCGGGCACGCAGTCCGCTCCGCCGCCCCTCCTTCTGCGGTGACTTCGACCTTCCCCACACGACATGAGCGCTTCGTACGACGCCTCCTCGGACGCGACCAGCCCGGCTCCGCTGGAGACTCCCAGCCGCAAACGGCCCCAGCGCGCGCGCGTGGGGCTCAATCTTTTCTGGCGCACCTTCTTCCTGCTGGCCCTGCTGCTGGTGGGGAGCATCCTGGCGTGGCTGCAGACGCTGCGCGCGCTGGAGTTCGAACCCCGCACGCTGCAGACGGCGCAGCAGATCGCCTCGCTGGTCAACCTGAGCCGGGCGGCGCTGGTGCATGCCGACGCCATTGCCCGGGTCTCCCTCATCAAGACCATGGCCGACCAGGAGGGCGTGCGCATCCTGCCGCGCGAGCCGGGCGACAAGTTCGAACTGGTCAACGAAGGCGCTCTGGGCAACCGACTGACCGAGGAGCTGAGCCTGCGCCTGGGCCCCGGCACCATCGTGGCCAGCAATGTCAATGGCGAGAGTGGCCTGTGGGTGGGCTTCACCATCAACGGCGACCCCAACTGGCTGCTGCTGGATCCGTCGCGCCTGAGCACGGCCGGCGGCAAGACCTGGATGATCTGGCTCATCACCGCCGCGGCACTGTCGCTGGCTGGCGCTGCCGCCATCGCACGGCTGATCAACCGCCCGCTCAAGCAGCTGTCGTATGCCGCCAACCGCGTGCGTGACGGCGACTTCGCGGCCAGCCAGCTCGACGAAGAGGCGGTGACCAACGAGATCCGCGAGGTGAACATCGGCTTCAACCGCATGGCGCAGAAACTTGCCAAGCTGGAGCAGGACCGCGCCGTGATGCTGGCCGGCATCTCCCACGATCTGCGCACCCCGCTGGCCCGCCTGCGGCTGGAAACCGAGATGAGCGTGACCGACGACGTGGCGCGCGAGCACATGGTGGCCGACATCGTGCAGCTCGATGCCACCATCGACAAATTCCTGGACTACGCACGGCCCGACACCGTGACGCTCACGCCGGTGAACCTGCATGCGGTGGTGTCGTCCTGCGTGTACGCCGTGCAGGACCACCGCGAACTGCAGATCACCATGTCCGGCGTGCCCGAGGACCTGAACGTGATGGCCGACGAGGTGGAGCTGGCGCGCGTGATCTCCAACCTGCTGGAGAACGCCCGCCGCTACGGCAAGAACCCCGAGACCGGCACCACGACGGTGGACATCGCAGCCAAGGGCCGCGAGAAATGGGTGCTGGTGAAGATGCGCGACCACGGCCCGGGCGTGTCGCCCGAGCAGCTGGCCAACCTGACCAAGCCGTTCTTCCGCGGAGACTCGGCACGTACGGCGGCGGCGGGGGCGGGCCTGGGCCTTTCGATCGTGGACAAGACGGTGCAGCGCATGGGCGGCATCTTCGCGCTGGCCAATTCGGCCTCGGGCGGGCTGGTGGCGCACATCCAGCTGCAGCGCGCCGACCTGCCTGCCGGCAAGGACCCCAAGCAGCGCCTGCAGCGCCCGCAGATCAAGCGCCACCTGCCGCCGAAGGAAACCGTCTCCGGCCAACTCACCTGACGGCAAGGCGGGAAGCCACAGGCCCTGCCCCCGGCCTGTGCCCGGCGATGGCGCTTAGAACGTGTCTGCGATCTCTCAGCGGGCGCAAAGCGGCGTGGTCAGAAGGGGTGCAAGCCGCAGTGCACGGTGGCTCGTCCTGCTGTCGACCAGCGCCGAAGCGCTGCAGACCACCCGCCACTCCGCGGCCCTCCGGGGTTGGAAGGCGATCCCTTGCGGGATCGCCAACGCGTCCTCAGCCTACCTTGCGCACCAGCAGCGTGGCGGCGCGTGCCTCCATGGCCTTGCCCTCGCCCACCGGGCCCATGCGCTCGGCCGTCTTGGCCTTCACGTTGACCTGGTCGATGTCCAGCCCCAGCGCCCCGGCGATGCGCGCGCGCATGCCGGGAATGTGCGGCGCGAGCTTCGGCGCCTCCGCAATCACGGTGCTGTCGATGTTGCCGATCTCGTAGCCCTTGGCGCGCACGCGGCGCGCCGCCTCCACCAGCAGCACCACCGAGTCCGCGCCCTTGAACTCTGGATCGGCGTCGGGAAAGTGGCGGCCGATGTCGCCCAGAGCAGCCGCGCCCAGCAGCGCATCGGTGATGGCGTGCAGCAGCACGTCGGCATCGGAATGGCCGAGCAGGCCCACGGTATGCGGAATCTCCACGCCGCCGATGATGAGCTTGCGGCCCTCGGCCAGGGCGTGCACGTCCCAGCCTTCGCCAATTCGGAAATCCATGGAATGCGATCCTGTTCGTTCGTTGTGGTGTTGGCGGCGCCGGCCGTCAGAAGATGGTCTTGCCGGGCAGCGGCGAAGCCTGGCCGCGGTGCCCGCCGAAGCGCTCCAGCGTGGCGGCGTGCATGCGCTGCGCGAGCACGGCCTCGGCCAGGGCGAAGTCTTCCGGGTAGGTCACCTTGAAATTCTGCGCGCCGCCGGGCACCAGGCGCGGGTGCAGGCCCATGGCCTCCATGGCGCTGGCCTCGTCGGTCGCGGCCGGGCCGAGCCGGCGCAGCGCCTCGCGCAGCGGGCCGAGCCGGAACATCTGCGGCGTCTGCGCCAGCCACTTGTCGCTGCGGTCGATGGTGGAGGCCACGCGCACGCCGCCGGGGCCATCGCTGGCGGTCTTGAGCGTGTCGGCCAGCTTGTGCGCCAGCAGCCCGCCCACGCTGTCGCCGGCGCAGGCATCGATGAGCGCGTCGATCTGCGCGGTGGTCACCAGGCAGCGCGCCGCATCGTGCACCAGCACCCAGTCGTCGTCCTGCGCGCCGCGCTCGGCCAGCACCTGCAGCCCGCCGAGCACCGTGTCGGCCCGCGTGGCGCCGCCGCAGGGCGCGACGAAGCAGCCCGCCACGGCATGCGCCTGCAGAAAGCCGTCGCCCGGCGCCACCGCCACCAGCGTGCCCAGCAGCCGGTGCACGCCGGTAAAGGCAGCCAGCGTGTGCAGCACCATCGGAAGCCCCGCCACCGGTTGGTACTGCTTGGGCAGGGGCGCACCATCCGCCCCGGTGCGGACCGCGGCAGCGGCATCGCCCGTGGGCACGGCCCGTGCGCCAACGCCCGCGCAGGGCACCAGCGCCCAGAAGCGGCCGGACACGGACAGGGGCGGAGGCGGCAACGAGGTCAGCGGGTGGGCGGTCATGGAGGGCGCATTCTAAGAGCCTGGTCACGATCTTCCAGGGGTCGCCCCGTGGCCCCTTGCCGGCTGGCAAAAGCGGCTGCCGCGGCGCGTGCTGCAGACACGGCTCTGGTCTGGATCGCGTGGGCACCGGGAGAGCAGCCCTCTTGCCGCCGCTGCCGCGAAGACTTTCCGTCTTTCGATACGGCTTCGGGGTCTTTTAGGGCTCTAGCACAACAGATACAAGCGCACATAGCTACTCTTTCAATAGCAAAAATCCAGAAAGGCTTGCAACCGGCGCGCCGCGCCCCCATGTGCCCCCGACGGGCGGATGCGGCCGAGTCCTGCCAGCGCAGGCTCTTAAAATGCCCGAGGCTGCTGGTGTGCAGCCCCGCTGCGCGCGCGTCCGCGCCCAGGGCCCGGACCCGGCCACCGACCACAGCGTCTCCCGCATGGAACTCCCCAAACTCTCCCCCGGAAAACGATTCACCCTGCCCCGCCCCGTGGGCAGCGCCGACGCCCTGCTGCTGGCGCGCCTGGGCGAGCGCGAGAAAGCCCAGCGCCGCACCGTCGCCATCGTCACGGCCGATGCGACGGATGCGCAGCGCCTGATCGACGAGATCGGCTTCTTCGCGCCCGGCCTGCGCTGCGCGCTGTTTCCCGACTGGGAGACCCTGCCCTACGACACCTTCTCGCCGCACCAGGACCTGATCAGCGAGCGGCTGGCGACGCTGTGGCGCATCAGCCAGAAAGACCACGAGACCGGCGCCGACGTGGTGCTGGTGCCAGCCACCACGGCGTTGTACCGGCTCGCGCCGCCGTCGTTTCTGGCGGGCTACACCTTCCACTTCAAGGCCCGGCAGAAGCTGGACGAGGCCAAGTTCAAGGCGCAGCTCACGCTGGCGGGCTACAGCCATGTGTCGCAGGTGGTGAGCCCGGGCGAATACGCGGTGCGCGGTGGGCTGATCGACCTGTTCCCGATGGGCTCGCTGGTGCCGTACCGCGTGGATCTGTTCGACGATGAGATCGACTCGATCCGCACCTTCGACCCCGACAGCCAGCGCAGCCTGTACCCCGTGCCCGAAGTGCGCCTGCTGCCCGGCCGCGAGTTCCCGATGGACGACGCGGCGCGCGCGAAATTCCGCAGCCGATGGCGCGAACTGCTGGAGGGCGACCCGACCAAGAGCCGCATCTACAAGGACATGGGCAACGGCGTGGCCACCGCCGGCATCGAGTACTACCTGCCGCTGTTCTTCGACGAGACGGCCACCGTGTTCGACTACCTTGGAGACGAAGCCACGGTGGTGCTGCACGGCGACCTGGAGCCGGCCTTCCAGCGCTTCTGGCAAGACACGAAGGAGCGCTTCCGCCTGGTGCAGGGCGACCCCGACCGCCCGGCGCTACCGCCGGAATCGCTGTTCCTGGGCACCGAACAGTTCTACACCCGGGCCAACACGCACGCCCAGCTGGCGCTGCGTCCCGGCGTGGAAGACATCGCCGACAACGCGCACTTCCAGAAGCTGGGCGATTTGTCGGTGGTGCGCGGCGCCGAAGACCCGCTGGCACGCCTGCACACGCACCTTCGCAACACCCAGCACCGCGTGCTGCTGCTGGCCGAAAGCGACGGCCGGCGCGAGAGCCTGCTGGACTTTTTGCGCGCTTCGCAGCTCAACCCGCCCGCGTTCGATTCGCTGGCCGAGTTCCAGGGCAGCGCGGACGAGAAGATCGGCATCGCCACCGCCGCGCTCGCCAACGGCTTCGCCTGGCTGGAAGACGGCATCGACTTCGTCACCGAGACCGAACTGTTCGCCGCGGGCGCCACCACACGCCGGCGCAAGAAGCAGGAGCAGGTCAGCGATGTCGAGGCGCTGATCAAGGACCTGTCCGAACTGACGCTGGGCGACCCGGTGGTGCACAGCGCGCACGGCATCGGCCGCTACCGCGGACTGATCCACATGGACGTGGGCCAGAAGAACCCCGACGGCACGCCGGCGATGCAGGAGTTCCTGCACCTCGAATACGCCGACAAGGCCGTGCTGTACGTTCCGGTGAGCCAGCTGCAGCTCATCAGCCGCTACACGGGCGTTTCCGCCGACGAGGCCCCGCTGCACAAGCTGGGCAGCGGCCAATGGGAGAAGGCCAAGCGCAAGGCCGCCGAACAGGTGCGCGATTCCGCCGCCGAACTGCTCAACATCTACGCGCGCCGCGCGGCGCGCGAGGGCCATGCCTTCCGCTACAGCCCGCAAGACTACGAGCAGTTCGCCAACGACTTCGGCTTCGAGGAGACGGCCGACCAGAACGCGGCCATCCACGCCGTCATCCAGGACATGATCTCGCCCCGCCCCATGGACCGGCTGGTCTGCGGCGATGTGGGCTTCGGCAAGACCGAAGTGGCCCTGCGCGCAGCTTTCGTGGCCGTCACGGGCGGCAAGCAGGTGGCTTTTCTCGCGCCCACCACGCTGCTGGCCGAGCAGCACTACCAGACGCTGGTGGACCGCTTCAGCAAGTGGCCGGTGAAGGTGGCGGAGGTGTCGCGGTTCCGGTCGGGCAAGGAGATCACGTCGGCGATCAAGGGCATCGGCGACGGCACGGTGGACATCGTGGTGGGCACGCACAAGCTCTTGAGCGAATCGACCAAGTTCCACAACCTGGGCCTGCTCATCATCGACGAGGAACACCGTTTCGGCGTGCGCCACAAGGAACAGATGAAGGCGCTGCGCGCCGAGGTGGACGTGCTCACGCTCACGGCCACGCCCATCCCGCGCACGCTGGGCATGGCGCTGGAGGGCCTGCGCGACCTGTCCGTGATCGCCACCGCGCCGCAGCGGCGCCTGGCCATCAAGACCTTCGTGCGCAACGAGGGCACGGGGGTGATCCGCGAGGCGGTGCTGCGTGAACTGAAGCGCGGCGGGCAGTGCTACTTCCTGCACAACGAGGTGGAGACCATCGAGAACCGGCGCCAGAAGCTCGAAGAGATATTGCCCGAGGCCCGCATCGCCGTGGCCCACGGCCAGATGCCCGAGCGTGAGCTGGAGAAGGTCATGCGCGACTTCGTGGCGCAGCGCTACAACATCCTGCTGTGCTCGACCATCATCGAGACCGGCATCGACGTGCCCACGGCCAACACCATCATCATGAGCCGCGCCGACAAGTTCGGCCTGGCTCAGTTGCACCAGCTGCGCGGCCGCGTCGGGCGCTCGCACCACCAGGCGTACGCCTACCTCATGGTGCCCGACACCGAGGGCCTGACCAAGCAGGCCGCGCAGCGGCTCGACGCCATCCAGCAGATGGAAGAGCTGGGCAGCGGCTTCTACCTCGCCATGCACGACCTGGAAATCCGCGGCGCGGGCGAGGTGCTGGGCGAGAACCAGAGCGGCAACATGCTGGAGGTGGGCTTCCAGCTCTACAACGAGATGCTGTCGGAGGCCGTGCGCTCGCTCAAGGCGGGCAAGGAGCCCGACCTGCTGGCGCCGCTGTCCGTCACTACCGACATCAACCTGCACGCGCCCGCACTGCTGCCCAACGACTACTGCGGCGACGTGCACCTGCGCCTGTCGTTCTACAAGAAGCTGGCCACGGCCAAGACCAACGACCAGATCGACGCGCTGCTGGAAGAGATCGTGGACCGCTTCGGCAAGCTACCGCCGCAGGCACAGACGCTGATCGACGTGCACCGGCTGCGCACGCTGAGCCAGCCGTATGGCGTGGTGAAGGTGGACGCCGCCCCCGGCGTGATCACCATCACCTTCAAGCCGCAGCCGCCGGTCGATCCGATGGCCATCATCCACCTGATCCAGAAGAACAAGCACATCAAGCTGGCCGGCAACGAGAAACTGCGCATCGAGCGCGAATTGCCCGAGGTCAAGGACCGTGCGCAAATGGTGCGGGACGTGCTGCGCAGCCTGGGGCAGCCGCTGGCGCAGGGCGCACCGGCCTGATAGGCTGGGCCGGCCGGCCGATCCCTTCACGGGGCCGCGGCACCGCCCACCATGCTCCTCGAAACCCTGATCGCCCTGGCCGCGCTGGCGGGCGCCCTGGCCGTGCGGCCCTGGCGCCTGTTGGGCAGCCGCGCGGTGCCCGGCGAGCCCGGCACGCGCGCCGCCTCGCCCCTGCTCACCCCGCTGCTGGCCACGCTGGTGATGCTGCCCTGGGCATGGGCCCTGCCCACGCTGCACGCCATGCCGCTGCAGCTGCAGTGGTCGGGCGCCTGCCTGGTGGCGCTCCTGCTGGGCTGGCCGCTGGCGGTGCCGGTGTTGCTGGCGGTGGCGGGCATCGCCGGCCTGCTGTCGCCCACGCTCGCCTGGCCCGACGCCCTCGGGCTGGCGGTGTGGAACGGCGTGGTGCCGGCCACCTTCGCGCTGCTCCTCGGCGTGCTGCTGCGGCGGGTCACGGGCACGCGGCTCTTCGTGTACGTGCTGGGCCGGGCGTTTCTGGGGACGGCGCTGTGCCTGTTCGCGGCCAGCACGCTGTCGCAGTGGATGGGGCACACGCTGCCCGGCGTGGGCGCGCACCTGTCGCTGGTGGCGCGCTGGCTCATGGCCTGGGGCGACGCGGTGGTCACGGGCATGCTGTGCGCGGTGTTCGTGGCCTTCAAGCCCGAATGGCTGGCGACCTGGTCCGACGCCCTGTATCTTCAGGCCAAAAAGCCTTGAGGCGCCTGATAAATAAGCGCATGCAGCTATACAAAAAATAGCAAACCGGCAGCACGCGCGGCGCGGTGGAGCACCTCTCCACCGGCAGGTGCAGGAATTGCTTGGCAGCTTCCATCCCTATTCCGCGCTGGAGCTGCCATGTCCCATCCCCATCCCTGTTCCTTCTTTGCCCTGGCCTGGGCGCTGTGCGCCGCGGCCCTGGCCCCGCAGGCGCTGGCCCAGGCCGGCTACCCGGAGCGGCCGGTGAAGGTGATCGTCGCGCTGCCCGCCGGTGGCAGCGCCGACATGATCGCCCGCATGGTCACCCAGAAAATGGCGGCCGACCTGGGCCAGCCCTTCGTGGTGGACAACAAGGCCGGCGCATCGGGCCAGATCGGCACGCCGCTGGTGGCCAAGGCGGCGCCGGACGGCTACACGCTGATGGTGTCGCCCGCATCGTTCCTCACCACCAACAAGAGCATCTTCAAGACGCTGCCGTACGACCCGCAGGCCGACTTCGTGCCCATCACCAAACTGGTGAACCAGCCCATGGTGCTGGTGGTGAAGGACGCGCAGAAGTTTCCCGATGTGGCCGCCGTGCTGGCTGGCGCACGGGCCGCGCCGGGCCGACTGACCTACGCCTCGTCCGGCGACGGCAGCCCGCAGCATCTGGCGGCCCTGATGTTCAGCACCCGCACGGGCGCGCGCATGCTCCACGTGCCCTACAAGGGCGGCGCACCGGCCATCAACGACACGCTGTCCGGCCAGGTGGACATGCTCTTCGCGGTACTGCCCGAGGCCCTGCCGCACATCCAGTCGGGCAAGCTGCACCCGGTGGCCCTGATGGGCCCGAAGCGATCGCCGCTGCTGCCCGGCGTGCCGACGATGGCCGAGAGCGGCGTCGCGCAGGTGGAGCTGTCCGCCTGGGTCGGCCTGCTGGCCCCTGCCGGTACGCCGCAGCCCATCCTCGACAAGCTGCAACGCGCCGCCCACGCGGCACTGGCGGGCGACACGGCCACCAGGCTGGCCGCCAACGGCATGGAAGTGGCACCGGGCACGGGCGAGCAGCTCAAGGACAGCATCGCGCAGGAGATCCGCGTGCATTCCGAACTGGTGAAGGCCGCCGGACTCACCCCCCAGTAGCCCACAAGGCAGACAGACAGGCAGGCAGGGCGACAACGCTGGCGGCTGGGCCCGTGCGGGGGCAGGGATAATCCCCCGCTTTGGCGTACGCCACCTGCCGCCGCCCCGCCCTTGCAGGGCCCCATGTGCAGGCCAGCCGCCGTCCACCCACCTCTTCGCCCGCCCGATTCCCATGAGCGCTCCCACCGCATTCGCCCCCGGCCTCGTCATCCAAGGCATCCAGCCCCCGCTGCGCCTGTCGGACTTCAAACTCATCGCGTTCGACATGGACTCTACGCTGATCAACATCGAATGCGTGGACGAGATCGCCGATGCCGCGGGCCGCAAGGCCGAGGTGGCCGCCATCACGGAAGCCGCCATGCAGGGCCTGATCACCGACTACAAGGAAAGCCTGCGCCAGCGCGTGGCCCTGCTACGGGGCGTGAGCGTGTCGCATCTGGAAAGCGTGTTCACCGAGCGGCTGCGCTTCAACCCCGGCGCGCGCGAGCTGATCGACGCCGCCAAGGCCGCGGGCCTGACCACGCTGCTCGTCTCGGGTGGCTTCACCTTCTTCTCGGACCGCGTGAAGGCCGGCCTGGGCATCGACTTCGCGCGTTCCAACCGGTTGGAAGTGGAAGGCGGCCTGCTCACGGGCCGCATGGTGGACCAGCCCTGGGGCGACATCTGCGATGGCGCCGAGAAGCGCCGCACGCTGCTGGAAGTGGCCTCGCTGATGGGCATTGACCCGTCGCAGGCCATCGCCGTGGGCGACGGCGCCAACGATCTGCCGATGATGGGCGCCGCCGGCCTGTCCGTGGCCTACCACGCCAAGCCCGCCGTGCGTGCGCAGGCCAAGGTGGCCATCAACGAGGGCGGGCTGGATCGGCTGTTGGAAGTGCTGCGCTGATCCGCGGAACGCCACGCGCTATTGAATAGATAGCTACCTGCGCTTTACCCACGAGAGCCAGAGGCACTTTCACATGAATATTGATACCACCCGATCGCCACATAAGAGAGCGACGCGTTATATCAATATGAAAATAAAAACGTCCGACGCACCATTTCAGGGAATTACACTGTGGCCCATGCAGACGGCCTTCCGAGCCGTCGTGCACGCCGCAACCCTCTCCCTGAAAGCCGATCGCCATGTTGAAGAAAACGCTCTCCGCCCTTGCCATCGCCACCCTTGCCTTCAGCGCACAGGCCGCTGATGCCGTCCTGAAGGTGGCCGCCTCGGCCGTGCCGCACGCCGAGATCCTGAACTTCGTGAAGCCCCAGCTCAAGGCCCAGGGCGTGGACCTGCAGGTGCGCGAATTCAGCGACTACATCCAGCCCAACGCGGCGGTGGAAGACAAGCAGCTGGACGCCAACTTCTTCCAGCACCAGCCCTACCTGGACAGCTACAACAAGGACCGCAAGAGCAGCATCGTCGCCGTGCCGGACGGCAAGGTGCATGTGGAGCCCTTTGGCGGCTACTCGAAGAAGATCAAGGCGGTTTCTGCGCTGAAGGACGGCGCCACGGTGACCATCCCCAACGACCCGTCCAACGCCGGACGCGCGCTGATCCTGCTGCAGAAGCAGGGCCTGATCAAGCTGAAGGACCCGAAGAACATCACCGCCACGCCGGTGGACATCGTCAAGAATCCCAAGAAGCTCAAGTTCCGCGAACTGGAGGCCGCGCTGCTGCCCCGCGCGCTGGACGACGTGGACCTGGCGCTGATCAACACCAACTACGCGATCGAAGCCAAGCTCAATCCGACGAAGGACGCGCTGTTCATCGAATCGGCCGATTCGCCCTACGCCAACTTCATCGCCGCCCGCAAGGACCGCGCGAATGATCCCAGCATCCAGAAGCTCGTGAAGGCCCTGCACACGCCGGAAGTGAAGAAGTTCATCCAGGACAAGTACCAGGGCGCGATCGTTCCCGCGTTCTGACCGCGGGGGGCCGCAAGGCCGGCCTCTGGACCACCACCGAAAGCGCTGCCATGGCAGCGCTTTTTTTCTGCCTGAAGCAGGCCTGGGCGGCCACACCCACCATCCGCTTCCAAAGCGCCGGTCGCTGCCATGCAGCGTGCAGCGCCCATGTCGATGGGTTCGCGACGGCTTAGAGCGATGGCACCGACGCCGTAGTCTGCGCCGGCGTGGCGGACGGCGGTGCCGCCGGGGTCTGGGCAGGCGTCAGGGCCGGCTGCGCGGCACGGGTCTGCGCCGGCGTCTGCGCGGTGGGGGCCGCGCGCGTCTGTGCCGGGGCCTGGGCGGCGGGCACGTCGGGCGACTGTGCCGGGCACAGGGCCGGCGCCGGGTCGGCCGTCTGCGCCGGCGTCTGCGCGGCCAAGGGCGCAGGCCCGGCAGAGCCGGCAGGCGCCGGTTCCAAGGTGGCGGGCGCGCCGGGCCGCAGCCCCGGTACGGAAGCCGGCGAATAGAGGCCCTGGGCCGCGGCCAGCACGCCCGTCAGGGCCATGCTGCCCGCCAAAACGCAGCGAACCATCGATTGCATGGAGAGCTCCTGGTTGAGAGGCCCCCAGTGTGGCCAGTGCGCCATGCGGCGCGCGTCAGCCGGATTCGCCGGAGCGGCGTCCCGTGCTCAGGCAGCGCCGCGGTCCGCGCTCAATCCCACAGGCTGCGGCCCACCCACCACGCCAGCACGAACATCATCACGCCGGTGAGGCCGTCCAGCACCCGCCACGCCGTGGGGTTGGCGAACACGCCCTTCAGCTTGCGGCCGGCCAGGGCCAGCAGCAGGAACCACATCAGGCTGGCGGATGCCGCCCCGACCACGAAGACCCATTTGAGGCCGCCGTCCTGCCGAGCGCCGATGGAGCCGATCAGCACGACGGTGTCCAGGTACACGTGGGGGTTGAGCAAGGTGATGACCGCCAGCGCGCTCAGCACCCCGATCACGCCACGCTCGGCCCGGCTGCCCTCCGCATCCAGGCCGCCGCCGGTAGCGAACCACGCCCGGTGCCAGGCGAACACGCCGTAGGCAAACAGGAACAGCGCGCCGCCCAGGCTGAGGTAGTGCGCCAGCGTGGGCGAGCTGCCCAGCAACCGCGCCATGCCCGCCACGCCCAGGGCCACCAGCAGTGCGTCGCTCACCACGCACCAGACCACGCAGGCCCGCACATGCCGCCCCGCCACGGCCTGGCGCAGCACATAGAGGTTCTGTGCGCCGATGGAGACGAGCAGCGAAAGGCAGACGGTGAAGCCCGCCAGCCAGGACGAGGAAACGGCAGCCGAAGAAAAGGAAGAGGTCCACATGCAGCCGATTCTGGGTAGACGCACAATTTAAGTAAACTTAAATCATCTAACCCATATTAAGCAACGCTACATGCTCGACTACGCCGGACTGGAAGCCCTCGCGGCCGTGGTGCGCGAGGGCAGCTTCGAACGCGCGGCACGCAAGCTGCACGTGACGCCCTCGGCCATCTCGCAGCGCGTGAAGCAGCTGGAGGAGCGGGTCGGCCAGGTGTTGGTGCAGCGCGGCACGCCCTGCACGGGCACCGAGGCCGGGCGCCGCCTGTGCCTGCACGTGGAGCAGGTCGCGCTGCTGGAGAACCAGCTGCGCCGGGCCAATCCCGACCTCATGCCCGACACGCAGGCGCCCGCCCCCACCGTCAAGCTGGCCGTCAACGACGACTCGCTGTCCACCTGGTTCATGGACGCCATGTCCAGCTTCACGGCCGGCGGCAACGAGCTGCTGGACGTGCGCATCGACGACCAGGAACACACGGCGCAGCGCCTGCGCGAAGGCGAGGTGATCGCCGCCGTCACCGCCACGGGCACGCCCATCGCCGGCTGCAACACCTGGCCGCTGGGCACCATGCGCTATGTGGCCGCGGCCAGTCCGGAGTTCGTGGCGCAGCACTTCGCCGCCGGCGTCTCGGGCGACGCGCTCGCCACCGCGCCCCTGATGGCCTATGGCCGCAAGGACCGGCTGCAGGACCAGTGGATGCACCAGCAGGGCCTGGCCTCGCGCCGGCACCCGCCCAAGCACTACCTGCCCAGCAACTACGCCTACGTGCGCGCCTGCGAGGAAGGCATGGGCTGGGGCATGCACCCGACCATCCTCATCCGCGAACAGCTGGACAGCGGCGTTCTGGTGGAGTTCGCTCCGGGAACCGCCATGCCCGTGCCCATGTACTGGGCCCATCCGCGCACCGCACAGGCCGGGCTGGAGCGGCTCACGCAGTGCGTGATGGCCGCGGCGCAGGACTGGCTGGACGTGGACTGAGCCGGCGCGCGTCCTACATGGCTCGGGGAAGGCCGCAGAAGGCCGCAGCCCGGTTCAGGCCGGCTGGGGCAGGCCCGGCACCCAGCGGATCTTGCGCGATGGCGTAACGGCAGCCCCGCGCGGCGGCACCAGATCCGCCAACGTCAAGCCGTCGAGCACCGCCAGATAGGCGGCGGTGGCCTGGTGCAGCACGCCCTTGAGGTGGCAGCGGCCGTCGAGCCGGCACAGGTTGGTCTCGCCGTTGAAGCATTCCACCATGTCGAAATCGGTCTCGGTGGTGCGCACCAAGGCGCCCAGATTGATCTCCTGCGGCGCCATCAGCAACCGCATGCCGCCGCCCCGCCCGCGCATGGTTTCCAGCAGGCCGCGGGCCGACAGTTCCTGGACGATCTTGGTCAGGTGGCTGCGCGAGATGCCATGCTGCTCGGCAATCTCGGTGATGGTCACGGGCTGCTCGCGCCCCTGCGTCGCCGCGCAGTACATGAGCACGCGCAGCGTGTAGTCGGTCCATTGGGTCAGCCGCATCGGTTTGCCTTGGGTCAGGATAAATATGCAGAACGCGTGCATTTTATTGAATAAAATATTCACACCAAATGAATCTTTAAGGACCGCCATGAACGCCCGGCTTCCCTCCTCCGCATCTGCCATTGATGCCCGCCAGCCCATCGGCCAGATCGCCGTGCAGTTGCCCGGCGCCACCGCCGTCTTTCGCCGCCACAAGCTCGACTTCTGCTGCGGCGGCCACGTGAGCCTGCAGCAGGCGGCCGCAGACAAGGGCCTGGACATGGAGGCCCTGCTGGCCGAGCTGTCGGCTCTGCAGCACCCGGCCGAGGCGCCCGCCATCGGAGACCCTGCCCAGCTGATCGGCCACCTGCTCCAGCGCTACCACGCCGTCCACCGCGAACAGCTGCCCGAGCTGATCCGCATGGCGCGCCGCGTAGAGGCCGTGCACCGCGGCCATCCCGACGTGCCGGCCGGGCTGGCCGATCTGCTCGAGGACATCCACGACGAACTGCTCTCGCACATGCACAAGGAAGAGGCCATCCTGTTCCCGGCCCTGCAGGCGGGCGGCAATCCCTTCGTGGACCAGCCCATCCAGGTGATGCGCAGGGAGCACACCACCCACGGCGAAGCACTGGAGCAGCTGGCAGCCCTCACACACGACGCCACGCCTCCCCAGGGCGCCTGCAACACGTGGCGTGCCCTGTACACCGGGATCGGCCAGTTCAGCGACGACCTGGTGCAGCACATCCATCTGGAGAACAACCTGCTGTTTCCGCAGTTCGAGGCGGCATCCGCAACGACCGCACCCGCTCAGGGCTGTGGATCGGGATCGGGCTGCGGTTGCCAGTAAGGCGCCCGGCGCGCGGACGGCCGCCAGGGCGCCGCCGCTCAGCGCGGGCGCCGGGCCGCTGCCGCCCGCAGCGGCGCCAGCAGGTCCGACAGGCCGTTGTGGTCGATCTCGTGCATCAGCGCCAGCAGGCGGCCGATGTCGCCGGGCGGAAAGCCTTCGCGGGCGAACCAGTTCAGGTAGTTGCCGGGCAGGTCGGCGATCAGCGTGCCCTGGTGCTTGCCGAAGGGCATTTCCACGGTCAGCAGGCGCTGCAGTTGCTGCGGGTCCATGGCCTCAGCCGCCCGCGCGCTTGACGGTGTGGCCCAGCTTCTTCAGCGCGTCCATCACGCGCTCCACGTGGTCGCCCTGCACTTCGATCACGCCGTCCTTCACCGTGCCCCCGGTGCCGCAGGCGGCCTTGAGCTGCTTGCCCAGCGCCACCAGCTCCAGCTCGGCCAGCAGCACGCCGCGCACCACGGTGACGGCCTTGCCGCCACGGCCCTTGGTCTCGCGGGAGACGCGCACGATGCCGTCGCCCTGCGGCACGGCCTGCGCAGCGCGGCAGGTGCACTGGCCGACCGGCTGCCGACAGCCGGGGCACATGCGCCCGGCGTCGGTGGAATAGACCAGGCCGCCCAGATCGCTCAGGCGCATGCCGGCCTCCGCAAAGGCAGAGCGGCCTGGAAGCCCACAGGGGCGCAAGGGAAGGAGCGAGACAGCGACACGGCGATGGCGGGAAGAGGACGACGCGCCATTATCCCGTGCACCCGGCACGCGCCCGCGCCACTGCCGCACAATCGCGGACTGCATTCCTTCTTGCGCACCGCGCCGCCTCCATGCCCTTTTCCGCCCTCGGCCTCTCCCCTGCCCTTGTCCACGCTGCCGGCCAGATGGGCTTTTCCGCGCCCACGCCCATCCAGGCCGAGGCCATTCCCGCCGTGCTGCGCGGGGCCGACGTGCTGGGCTGCGCGCAGACCGGATCGGGCAAGACGGCCGCCTTCGGCCTGCCGTTGCTGCAGGCCGTGCTGCCCGCGGCCACCGCCGCAGCGCCGGGCCAGGGTCCGCGGCGCGTACAGGCGCTGGTGCTGGCGCCCACGCGCGAACTGGCGGCCCAGGTGGGCGAGGTGCTGCGCGGCCTGGCCGCCGCATTGCAGCCGCAGCGGCTGAAGATCGCGGTGGCCTTCGGCGGCGTGTCGATCAACCCGCAGATGATGGCGCTGCGCGGCGGCGCCGACGTGGTGGTGGCCACGCCCGGCCGCCTGCTGGACTTGGTGGCGCACAACGCCGTGGACCTGTCGGCCGTGCAGATGCTGGTGCTGGACGAGGCCGACCGCCTGCTCGACCTGGGCTTTGCCGACGAGTTGCAGCGCGTGCTGGCCCTGCTGCCGGCGCGGCGCCAGAACCTGCTGTTCTCGGCCACGTTCCCCCAAGGTGTGGCCGCTTTGGCCGAAGGCCTGCTGCGCGACCCCGTGCGCATCGCCGTGCCCGATGCGCCCGAAACGGCCCCGGACATCCTGCAGCGCGCCATCGCCGTGGACGCACGGCGCCGCACGCAGCTGCTGCGCCATCTGGTGCAGCAGGAAGGCTGGTCGCGCGTGCTGGTGTTCGTGGCCACGCAGTACGCGGCCGAGCATGTGGCCGAAAAGCTCTACCAGGCAGGCATCTACGCATCGCCCTTCCACGGCGGGCTGAGCCAGGGCGCGCGCACGCAGGTGCTGCAGGAGTTCAAGGACGAGCGCTGGCAGGTGGTGGTGACCACCGATCTGGCGGCACGCGGGTTGGACATCGCGCAATTGCCGGCGGTGGTGCAGTACGACCTGCCCCGCGCGCCGGCCGATTACGTGCACCGCATCGGGCGCACGGGCCGCGCGGGCGAACGCGGTCTGGCGGTGAGCTTCGTCACGGCCGAGACGCGCGCGCACTTCGAGCACATCGCCAAGCGCCAGGGCCTGCAGTTGCCGCTGGAAGAGGTGGCGGGCTTCGAGCCCCAGGATGTGCCGCCCCCGCCCGTGGGCAACCAGCCGCCGGGCACGGGCGGCATCAAGGGCAAACGGCCGAGCAAGAAGGACAAGCTGCGGGCTGCCGCTGCCGCGGCCCAGGCGGCCGAGGGCGGCGGTTCGCCCTCCAATCCCTCCACACCGGCCAGCGGCCCGTCGACGGCGGATTGACGGGGCCGCCGCCGCGCGCGGGCCCGGCAGGCGCAGCGGGGCGCTCTGAAGGACTGCGGGCGTACCTGCCCGCGAGGACCGGGACTACCGGCGACCCGCGCCGGCCAACGGCTCAGTCGCCGTCGCCGCCACCGTCCGAGCCATCGGCGCCATCCGATGCGTCGTCCACCCCATCGGCACCGCTGCCCTGCCCACCGGCAGGCCGCTCGCTGCGCAGCGCGGGCCGCGCCAGGATCTCGACGTAGAACTGCGCGGCGCCACTGCCTGCCGCCTCGTCGATGCGGGATTTGATGTCCTCGACCGCCACGGGCTGGGCGTCGGCCTGCGAGGCGCCGAAGCGACAGTCGAAGGCCCAGGTATCGAAGCCGGCAGGCGGTGCGCGGCGGCGTTCGCGGCGCAGGTAGCGGTGGATGTCGTGGCGCGCGGCGTCCAGGAGCCGGTCCCGCTGCTTGCCTTCGAGGTTCAGCTGAAAAGTTTTTCTCATGGGTGATCGTACCGCCGATCCAGCAACCACCGGGCGGCCCGCCGGAATGCGGCCCTGGTTCGAAATAGTGGGGTCAAAATGGCCTGCAGCGCCCTACGGACAAGCGCAACCAGCTATCAATAGAAGAGCATCAGGCCGCCAGCCTACTTGCCCACCAGCTCGTTGAGCTTGCGGGCCTCGAACTGGCCTTCGAGCGCCGCGTCACCAGGCACGCAGTCGCGCGCCTGCTGCGAGGTGGCGGAGAGCTTCTCGATCGCCTGCCACAGCAGCGTGATCTGGTGCTCCTGCGACGAGGCGTTGTCGATCAGCCCGCGCATGGCCTGCGACAGCGGATCGTCTTCCTGCGTGATGCCGTAGGCCGTGAACGGTCGCGCCTGCTGGGGTTCCGTCACGTCGGCGCTCTGCCCCTGCCTGGACGGGATGATGCGCGCCGGAATGCCCACCGCCGTGGCGCCGGCGGGCACGGGCTTGATGACCACGGCGTTGCTGCCGATCTTGGCGCCGTCGCCCACCTCGAAGCCGCCCAGCACCTTGGCGCCGGCGCTTACCACCACGTCCTTGCCCAGCGTGGGATGGCGCTTGGCGCCCTTGTACAGCGAGGTGCCGCCCAGCGTGACGCCCTGGTAGATGGTGCAGCCGTCGCCGATCTCGGCCGTCTCGCCCACCACCACGCCCATGGCGTGGTCGAAGAACACGCGCTCGCCGATCTTGGCGCCCGGGTGGATCTCGATGCCCGTGAGCCAGCGCGAGAAGTGCGAGATGAAGCGGCCCAGCCACTTCAGGCCGTGGCCCCAGCACCAGTGGGCCGGGCGGTGCAGCCAGATCGCATGCAGGCCCGGATAGCAGGTGACGACCTCCCAGGTGCTGCGGGCAGCCGGGTCGCGGTCGAGGATGCACTGGATGTCGGATCGCAGGCGGGCAAGCATGGGGCGGGTGGTGATGTCTACGGAAAAAGAGCCGAGCAGTCTATCGCCTGCCGGCGCGGCGCGCTTTGCGCGGGTGGCGAAGGCCTGCCTGCGGGGCGGCCACTGCGGCGCGGGCGAAGCGAGCGGCGGCGGGTGTCGGCGAACGCAGGCGGCGCCGCCGGCAGCGTCACGGTCCGGAAGCCGGCGCCTCGGCCTGCGGCTGCGCAGGGGCGGCGGCACCGGGCCGGCCGTGCGCCGCTTCGGTCATGGCCTTGGCCACGCCGCGCAGGATGTGGATCTCTTCGGGCATCAGCTGGGCGCGGTTGAACAGCTGGTTCAGGCGCGGCATGAGCTTCTTGGGTGCGGCCGGGTCGAGAAAGCCGATGTCCACCAGCGCGCGCTCCCAGTGCGACAGCATGCCCGCCACCTGGGCTGCATCGGCGCGCACGGGCGCCAGCGGCGCAGCGTCTGCCGGGGCCGCATCGGCCGCCGCGAAGCCACCGAGTGCCATGCGCCATTCATAGGCCACGACCTGGATCGCCGCGCCCAGGTTCAGCGAGCCGAAGCCGGGGTTGGTGGGAATCGACAGCGCCACGTGGCATCGGTAGACGTCCTCGTTGGCCATGCCGAAGCGCTCGGAGCCGAACAGAAACGCCACGCCGGCCTCGGCGCCAGTGGCCGCGCCTTCGGGCGTCTGGACCGCACCGTCTGCCGGGGGCTGTCCCGCCTGCGTGGCCTGCGCAGCCTGCGCGGCACGTTGCGGGCCCATGAGCCACTCGAAATGCGCACGCGGGGCCCGTGTGGGCGGGCCGAAATCGCGCGGCGTCATCGCCGTGGCGCACAGGTGGCTCATGCCATCGAGCGCTTCGTCCAGCGTGGCGACGATGCGCGCGTTCTCCAGCACGTCCAGGGCGCCGCTGGCGCGCTGGATGGTCTCCTCGCGCCGCAGCACATTGGCCCAGCGCGGCGCCACCAGCACCAGGTCGTCGAAGCCCATGGTCTTCATGGCCCGCGCGGCGGCGCCCACGTTGCCGGCATGGCTGGTCTGGATCAGGATGAAGCGGGTTTTCATGGCGGGCAACGGTGCGGAGCGAACCCGCGATTGTCGCCGCAAGCCGTCACCGCTCGGCAGGCGCCGGTGGCCGATGTGCCAGGGCCGACAGCCGCCGACCGGGGCGCCCGGCAGACCGCCGCCTGCGCGTTCCGGCCGGCGCGGGTAAAATCCCGCCTTTCGCGCCCGCATCGCCGGGCGCCTTCCTGCCCGCCGCGGGCCCCGCTCCTTCATCACAATCCACATGTCGTCCTCCAATCTGCATCCCATGCTCAACGTGGCCATCAAGGCCGCACGCGCCGCCGGCGCCATCATCAACCGCGCTGCGCTGGACGTGGAATCCGTGCGGATCTCGCAAAAGCAGATCAACGACTTTGTGACCGAAGTGGACCATGCCAGCGAGCAGGCCATCATCGAAACGCTGCTGACGGCCTACCCCGGCCACGGCATCCTGGCCGAGGAATCGGGCAACGAATACGGCGCCAAGGATTCGGAGTTCGTCTGGATCATCGACCCGCTGGACGGCACCACCAACTTCATCCACGGCTTCCCCGTGTACTGCGTGAGCATCGCCCTGGCCGTGCGCGGCAAGGTCGAGCAGGCCGTGGTGTACGACCCCACCCGCAACGACCTGTTCACCGCCACCAAGGGCCGCGGCGCCTACCTGAACGAGCGCCGCATCCGCGTGTCCAAGCGCACCCAGCTGCGCGAAAGCCTGATCTCCACGGGCTTCCCGTTCCGCCCGGGCGACAACTTCAAGAACTACCTGAACATCATGGCCGACGTGATGCAGCGCACGGCCGGCCTGCGCCGCCCCGGCGCCGCCGCGCTCGACCTGGCCTACGTGGCCGCCGGCTTCACCGAAGGCTTCTTCGAAACCGGCCTGTCGATCTGGGACGTGGCCGCCGGCTCGCTGCTGGTGACCGAAGCCGGTGGCCTGGTGGGCAACTTCACGGGCGAGGCCGACTTCATGGAGCAGCGCGAATGCCTGGCCGGCACGCCGCGCATCTACGGCCAGCTGGTGCCCGTCCTGTCCAAGTACAGCAAGTTCGCCAGCGCCGGCGACAAGGCGGCCGTGCGGCAGGCTGCGGACAACCTCGACGTGCCGGTCTCCGGTGCCGCGGCAGCGCCGGCAGCTGAATAAAAAAGAGAGCAGCTTGCGCTTGCCTAGCAAGGGTTTCAAATAGTTTTCTATTTGAAATCGTTTGGCGACAAGCGCAGCGAGCTATATTTTCAGTAGCATAGGGAGGGCCGCCGGGCCGCTTGCGGAGCTGGGCCGGCACGTACCGGCTGCGCCGGCGGGCCCGCTGACGGCGCCCGGGTGGCGGTCCGCCGCCGCCATCATTGCGCCTCCAGCGCCCGAGGCCGCAGGGTTCAAGCCAGCGCTCGCCTGATCCCGGCCCGCATCCCCCACGCGGCAGGGACGGCGGAGCGGCGGCGCACCACCAACGGCTTGCGTCAGTCCGGATCGGGGTACTTCAGGGCGATGTCGCGGAAGTCGCTGGACAGCTCGACGAAGGCGTCCACCATGTCCGGATCGAAGTGGCTGCCGCGGCCCTTCACGATGATCCCACAGGCCTGCTCGTGCGAGAACGGCGGCTTGTAGACCCGCCGGCTGATCAGCGCGTCGTACACATCCGCCAGGGCCATGAGCCGCGCCGAGAGGGGAATGGCCTCGCCGGCCAGCCCTTCCGGGTAGCCCGTGCCGTCCCACTTCTCCTGGTGGCTGTAGGCGATCTCCTTGGCCACGCTGAGGAAGGCCACGCGCATCCCCAGGCGCCGCTCGGCCTCCTGGATGGCATTGCGGCCGAGCGTGGTGTGGGTCTTCATGACCTCGAACTCCTCCACCGTGAGCTTGCCCGGCTTGAGCAGGATGCTGTCCGGAATGCCGATCTTGCCGATGTCGTGCAGCGGCGCGGACTTGTACAGCAGCTCGATCATGCGGTCGTTGAGCAGGTACTCGAAGCGCGGGTGCGCGCGCAGATGTTCGGCCAGCGTCTTCACGTACAGCTGCGTGCGCCGGATGTGGTTGCCCGTCTCGTTGTCGCGCGTCTCGGCCAGGGAGGTCATGGCCATGATGGTCACGTCCTGGATGGCCTGCACCTCCAGCGTGCGCAGGGCCACCTCGCGCTCCAGGTAGGCGCTCTTGTCGCGCAGGAAGTCGGCGGTGGCCTTCAGCGCCAGGTGGGTGTTCACGCGCGCCAGCAGGATGGGCGGGCTGATGGGCTTGGTGATGTAGTCCACGGCGCCCAGGGCCAGGCCCTCGCGTTCGTCGTCGGGGTTGGAGCGGGCCGTGAGGAAGATCACCGGAATGTCGCGCGTGGACGCCCGGGCCTTGAGCTGGCGGCAGACCTCGTGCCCATCGAGTCCAGGCATCATGATGTCGAGCAGGATCAGGTCGGGCGGGCTGTCGGACTGGGCGATCTTCAGGGCCTTCTCGCCGCTGTTGGCCACCTTGACCTGGTAGTGGTCGCGCAGCAGGCTGCCCATGAGCGTGAGGTTGTCGGGCGTGTCGTCCACCACCAGCACGGTGGCGACGGGCCGCTCCACGTAGGTGGGCGAAGGATCGAGGGCGGTGCGAGAGGGGTCCATGGGAATTCCTGCCAGAGGGGCTCTTCGGGTCGTTGCGCTCAGGGGCCGGGGGGTGCGCCGCCGCCGGGCGCAGCGTCGCGGAGCGCGTCCAGCTGGGCCAGCGCCCGCTCGAACTCGAAGCCCCACGTGTTCTTCTCCAGCGCTTCGTAGCCGCCGCCCAGCAAGCGCAGGAACAGCGGCCGCTGCTGCTGCAGATAGTCCACCGCCGCGGGATCGTCGGTGCGCAGCAGCGTGCGAAGGTGCGCGAGCGCGCCCTCGGCGGCAGCCGCATCCGTGGCTGCGGATGCGCCTGCGGCAGCGCCCTGCCCGGCGGCGTCCACCTTCCGCACCCAGACGTCGATGCCCTGCACGATGGCCGCCAGCGCGCGGCCGAGTGCCTGCTGCAGCGGCCGCAAGGCCTGGGGTGGCTGGCGTTCGCGCAAGGCCTGCTCCAGGGCATGGGCATGCTCGGACAGCGGCTGCGCTCCCACGTTGGCGGCCACCGAGCGCAGCGTGTGCGCCAGGCGCTCGGCCAGCGCCAGATCGCCCGAGGCCAGCGCCTCGGCCAGTTCGGCATCGACATTGCGCTGCCCCTGGACGAAGCGGCGCAGCATGCTGGCGTACAGCGCGGGCTTGCCCAGCGCGCGCTGCAGGCCCAGCGCCGGGTCCAGGCCCGGCACGTCGCCGGGCGGCTCCAGCGAGGCCGCGGCCTCGGCCGCCAGCCCTGCCGTGGCCTGCAGAAACCCGCTGGAGGCCGGCCCAGCAAGCGCGGCCGGGGCGCCGCCCTGCCCTTGGGCCGGCGTGCGGATCCAGCGCGTCAGCGCCGCCCACAGCACCGGCGGATCGATCGGCTTGGCCACGTGGTCGTTCATTCCGGCGGCAAAGCAGCGCTGGCGGTCGGCCTCCATGGCATTGGCGGTCATGGCGATGACGGGCAGATCGGCGTGGCGCGGGTCGGCGCGCAGCTTGCGCGTCGCCGCCTCGCCATCCATCACGGGCATCTGCATGTCCATCAGCACCGCGTCGTAGCGCTGCGCGGCGATGCGCTGCAGCGCCACCAGGCCGTTCTCGGCCACGTCTACGATGAACCCCGCGTCGCGCAGCAGTTCCACCGCCACGAGCTGGTTGAGCTCGTTGTCCTCCACCAGCAGCACCCGCGCACCGCGCAGCGCCTGCGGCAGCACGCAGGGAACGGGTGCCACCAGACGGGCATGCCCCGGCATCCAGCCATGCTCCAGCGGCTGCATCAGCGTATCGTGCAGCACCGAGGCGCTGACGGGCTTGACCAGCACCGTCTCGATGCCCTCGGCGCGGGCCGCGTGCAGGACCTCCTCGCGCCCGTAGGCGGTGACCATGAGCATCTGGGGCACATGGTCCAGCCCCATGTCGCGGATGCGGCGCGCCAGCTCGATGCCGTCCATGTCGGGCATCTGCCAGTCCAGCAGCAGCAGGCCGTAGGCGCTGTGCTCCTGCGTGGCCTCGCGCAGCAGGGCGAGCGCCCGCTCGCCGCCGTGGGCCTGGGTCACTTCGAAGCCCATGGCGTGCAGCATGTCGGCCAGCACGCTGGCCGCCGTGTGGTTGTCGTCCACCACCAGCACGCGGCGCTCGCGCAGGCCGGCCTGCGGTACCTGGGGACGGGCCACCTCGCTGCGCTCCAGCGGCAGCGTCACCCAGAAGGTGGAGCCCTGGCCCAGGGTGCTCTCCACGCCGACCTCGCCGCCCATGAGCTCGGCCAGGCTCTTGCAGATGGCCAGCCCCAGCCCTGTGCCGCCGTAGCGGCGCGTGGTGGAGGTGTCCGCCTGCTGGAAGCTCTGGAACAGGCGCGGCAGCTGCTCCGGCCCCACGCCGATGCCGGTGTCGCGCACCTCGAAGCGCAGCACCACGCGCGGGCCGGCGGCTTCGGCCAGCCGCACGCGCACATGCACCTCGCCACGCTCCGTGAACTTGATGGCGTTGTTGGCGAAGTTGATGAGGATCTGCCCGAGCCGCAGCGAATCGCCCACGAGGTGCGGCGGCACGTCGGCCGCCACGTCAAGCACCAGTTCCAGGCCCTTGGCCCCGGCCTTGTAGCCGACCACGTCGGCCACGCCCTCCAGCACCCGGTCCAACACGAAGGGCTGCTTCTCGACGATGAGCTTGCCGGCCTCGATCTTGGAGAAATCCAGGATGTCGTTGATCACGCCCAGGAGGTGCTGGCCGGCCTGCTGGATCTTGGCGACGTAGTCGCTCTGGCGGGGGTCCAGCCCTGACTTGAGCGCCAGGTGCGACAGGCCGATGATGGCGTTCATCGGCGTGCGGATCTCGTGGCTCATGTTGGCCAGGAAGTTGGACTTGAGCGCCGCCGTCTCCTCCGCCAGCTCCTTGGCGCGCAGCAGCTCCTGCTCGGCGCGCTTGCGGTCGGTGATGTCCACGAAGGTGCCGATGGCGCCGCCCGGCGTGCCATCGGGCTTGGCGAAGCCGTGCAGCCAGAACAGCGTGTGGTGCACCTCGCCGTCGGCATAGGGCAGATCGACCTCCCGGTGCACGAACTGCTCGCTGGCCAGGGCCTGGTCGGTGTCGCCCTCGAACTGCTCGCGGTCGGCGTCGGGCAGGAAGCCCAGGTCGAGCACGGTCTTGCCGATGAGCGCGTCGCGCTGCACGCCGAAGGCCTGCTCGTAGGCGCGGTTGAAGCCGATGTAGCGGCCGTCCGCACCCTTGTAGAAGAGCGGCACCGGAATGGCGTCCACCAGGGCCTGCTGGAAGACCAGCTGCTCGGCCACCTGCCGCTCCAGCAGGCGCTGGTCGGTCACGTCCTCGATCACCCACAGCGAGGCCGCCTGGCAGCCTTCCATCTTGAGGCTGCGGCCCGCCATGCGCACCTCGCAGGGCGATCCGTCCTGGCGCAGCAGCGTGGCGCTCTCGCGCACCGGCAGGCCGGCCGCCAGCGCGCCCTGCACGCGCTCCAGAAAAGCCGCATGCGCGGCATCGTCCCCGAACAGCGTCTGCCAGCGCGCGCCCAGCAGGCGCGACGCCGTGGTGCGCACCAGCTCGGTGAAGGCCGGGTTGAACTGCCGGAACACGCCGTCGCACACCAGAACGATCGGCGGCGCGTTGTCGAAGATGGCCGTCTGCTGCTCCAGCAGCTCGTTGAGCAGGCGTTCGCGCTGCTCGCGCTCCTTGGCCTCCTTGATGCGGGCCGAGGCATCCTCGTGCAGCCCCACGATGGCGATGCACCGGCCGCGTCCGTCGTACACGGGTGAAAGGATGGCTTCGTCGTGGTAGAGCGTGCCGTCCTTGCTGCGGTTGAGAAAGCGCCCCTGCCAGGAGCGCCCGGCAATGAGGTGGGACCACATATCGTGGTACGTGGCGGTGGGCGTCTGCCCGCTGGCCACCACCGCGGGCTTGCGGCCGCGCACCTCGTCCAGCGTGTAGCCGGTCTTGCGTTCGTACTGCGCATTCACCCAGTCGATGCGCCCCTGGGCGTCGGTGATCACCACCGACACCGGACTGCTCTCCAGAGCAGCGCCCAGCACCTGGAAACGCTCCATCGCCACCTGCATGCGCCGGCGGTTGCGCAGGATGTCCAGCACCATGCCGCCGAGCAGGGCCAGCAGCGCGAAGGCCGCGCCGCCCACCTGCCAGCGCTGGGCCGCCGGCATCAGCACACTGACGTCGTCCAGCATCACCAGCTGCCAGGCGCCGCCCGGGTCCTGCCAGTCGATGTCGTGCCGGTCCAGCGCATAGGTCACGCCGTCGATCACGGCCTCGCGCGAGTCGCGCAGGAAGGGCAGCGCCGAGGCCACGCCGTTGTCGAAATGCCGACCGAACTGCCGCAGTTGCCGCACCGCGTCGATGCGCTCCTGCGTGAGGGGAGGCTCCATGGCGTACTGCCATTCCGGCCGCGTGGACGCAAAGGCTACGCCCTGCGGAGACAGCAGCAGCATGGGATGGCCCACGCGCCCGAGCATGGCGTCGTACGCGTCGAACGCCACCTTCAGCAGCACCGCGCCGATGATGTTGCTGGCCGGGCTGTCGCCCTCGTACAAGGGGGCCGCGTGGTACAGGCCGCGCTCCAGCGTGTTGGTGCCCACGGCGGCATACACGTTCACGGCCCCCGCCATGGCCTGGCGGAAGTACGGCCGGAAGGCCAGGTTCTGCCCTATGGCCGCCGTGTCCGCCGTGTCGTGCGCCACCACGGTTCCATCGGCCGAGAGCACGTAGACCGCGTTGACCAGGAAGCGCCCGCGCGCCACGCCCATGCGCGCCAGCGCTTCCGGCGCCTGCGGCGGCAGGCGGCCCAGGGCCACATCCTTCAGAGCCGGCTCGCTCAGTCCCATGAGCGTCACCGCGCCCAGCATGGGCCCGCCGGTGGTCAGGCCGATGAGGTTGTCGGCAGTGCGCTGCAGGATCTGGGTCCGCTCGCGGGCACGGTCCGCCGCGCGCAGGTGGGCCAAGCCCTCCACCACGGCCCAGGCGCCGGCGAGCGCGACGAGCACCACCACCAGCATGCCGCGCCAGCGGTGGGCGCCCCGGTCGCCGATGCGCTCCAGCAGCGAGGACAGGCTGCGCCCCGAGCGCTGACTCACGGCCGTGCCTCCGGCCGCGCAGCCGCCCTGCGCGGCGCGATGGCAGCCGCTGCAGGGCCTGCCGGGTGATGGTGATAGTGCCTGTGCCGCTTCATCCTGCTCCCTACGATGGCGGTGGACGCTGCTCCGCCGACGGCGGAACGCGTGGTGTGGGTACTGCAATCATGTGGATTCTCGACCGCGCTGCAAACGGCAGGCTGACACCGCAGCCGGGCGCTGGAGCAGGCAGGCGAAAACGCACAGTATGTCAAAACGTAACGAATTTGGCGCTTTTTGTTGCGAGATCGCAAGGCGTTTGCAAGCAAGGCCGGCATGGCGCGATGCGGGACGAATTCCCACACGCGGGCGTGACGCCGCCGTTTACCCTGCTGCAGCAACCGCCTTGTCTTCAACCCACCGCACCCGTACGCGGGCGCGCTGCGCGGCGGCGCGCATGGCACCGGGGATGCACCGCCCCTACCGCCACCGCCTGGCCGCTCCCAACCCATGATCGATCTAGACCCCCTGCAACTGTCTCCCTGGCTGGCCACCGCCCTGGCGGCGCTGATCGCCGTCACCGCAGCCGCGCTCTTGCATCGCATCGCCGTCGTGGTGGCGCTGCGGGCCACGCGCTCCACGCCGCTGCTGCACGCCATCGTGCGGTCCTGCATACCGGTCATGCGCGTGTTTCTGCCCCTGGTCGCCCTGCAGCTGGTGTGGCAGGCCGCCGCGAACGAGCAGCGCTACATCGACAGCGTGCGCCACCTCAATGGCCTGGCCGTGATCGCCTGCGCCACCTGGCTGCTGATGCGGGCCATCCGCGGGCTGGCCAACGGGGTGATCGCGCGGCACCCCGCCGATGTGGAAGACAACCTGCAGGCCCGCCGCATCGCCACGCAGGCCCGGGTCCTGGCCCGCACGGCCATGACGGGCGTGTTCATGGCCGGCCTGTCGCTCATGCTCATGACGTTTCCCGGCGCACGGCAGGTGGGCGCCAGCCTGCTGGCGTCGGCCGGCGTGGTCGGCCTGGTGGCCGGCATCGCGGCGCGGCCGGTGTTCAGCAACATGATCGCCGGGCTGCAGATCGCGCTGGCCCAGCCCATCCGCATCGACGACGTGCTCATCATCGAAGGCGAATGGGGCCGCGTGGAAGAGATCACCGGCACCTATGTGGTGCTGCGCATCTGGGACGAGCGCCGCCTGATCATTCCGCTGCAGTGGTTCATCGAGAACCCGTTCCAGAACTGGACGCGCACCAGCTCCGAGATCCTGGGCACGGTTTTTTTGTATGCCGACTACCGGCTGCCGCTGGACCCGCTGCGCGCCGAGCTGGACCGCATCCTGGAGACCGCGCCCGAATGGGACAAGCGCGTGAAGGTGCTGCAGCTCACCGACGTGACCGAGCGCACCATCCAGATCCGGGTGCTGGTCTCGGCCCGCTCGTCGGGCCTCGCCTTCGACCTGCGTTGCCGCGTGCGGGAGGGCCTGGTCACCTACATCCAGCGCGAATTTCCCGATTGCCTGCCCCAGGTGCGCGCCCCGGCCGACGCCGTGCCCCGCAGCGATGCCGCCCTGCCCCCGGCCCAGAAGCCCTGAGCGCAGCCGCCCGGCCGGCGTAAACAGCCCCCGCCACCGGGCCCGCGCACTACGATGCACCTTCCCCCATCCGGACGGAGACTCCCATGACCCAGAACCTCTCCCGCGCACGCTGGGCCGCCATCGCGGCGGCCGTGGTGCTCACGGCCTGCGCCAGCGGACCGCATTTCGACTACACGGTGCCGGACCAGCCCGAAGGCTCGTCCGGCTACACGGAGAAGCCGGGCTGGGCGACCAAGCGCTTCGCCGTGGCGGCCGCCAACCACCTGGCCACCGACGCCGGCTACCAGGTGCTCAAGGCGGGCGGCACGGCGGTGGACGCCGCCATCGCGGTGCAGATGGTGCTGACGCTGGTGGAGCCGCAGTCCAGCGGCATCGGCGGCGGGGCCTTCCTGCTGCATGCGGCGGGCAGCAAGGTGGAGGCCTACGACGGCCGCGAGACGGCTCCGCGCGGCGCCACCGAGAACCTCTTCCTCCAGGCCGACGGCAAGCCCATGGCCTTCCACGATGCCGTGGTGGGCGGCCGTTCAGTGGGCGTGCCCGGCACGGTGCGCATGCTGGAGCAGGCCCACAAGGAGCACGGCAAGCTGGCCTGGTCGGCCCTGATGCAGCCCGCCATCCAGCTGGCCGAGAACGGCTTCAAGGTGAGCGCCCGGCTGCACACCCTGCTGGCCAGCGAGAAGTACCTGAAGCAGGACCCGGCCGCCCGCGCCTACTTCTACGACGCCGCCGGCCAGCCCTGGCCCGTGGGCCACGTGCTGAAGAACCCCGAGCTGGCCGACGTGCTCCGGGGCATTGCCCGCCGCGGCTCCAAGGCGCTGCTGGAGGGCGACGTGGCCGAGGCCATCGTCGCCAAGGTGCAGCGCCATCCCACCAACCCCGGCACGCTCACGCTGGCCGACCTGGCCGGCTACCAGCCCAAGAAGCGCGACGCGCTGTGCTCCGACTACCAGCTGGGCGCCAAGGACTTTCAGCTGTGCGGCTTTCCGCCGCCCAGCTCCGGGGCCATCGCCGTGGCGCAGATCCTCGGCATCCTGAAGAACACCGACGCCACCGCGCTGCCGCTGCAGGAAGGCCCCGGCGGCGCGCAGGACCCGCTGGGCCAGGTGCCGAGCGCCGATTGGCTCTATCTGTACAACGAGGCGGCCCGCCTGGCCTTTGCCGACCGCGCCCTGTACGTGGCCGACCCGGACTTCGTACAGCCGCCCGCCGGCAGCTGGAAGAGTCTGGTGGACCCGGCCTACCTCGCCAAGCGCGCCAAGCTCATCGGCCCCCAGAGCATGAAGACCGGCCAGCCCGGCACGCCCCGCGGCGCCCAGCGCATGGCCTACGCGCCCATGCCGGAGCAGCCGGAGTACGGCACCAGCCACATCAGCATCGTGGACGGCCAGGGCAACGCGGTCGCCATGACGACCACCATCGAGGACCAGTTCGGCTCGCGCCAGATGGTCAAGGGCTTTCTGCTCAACAACGAGCTGACCGATTTCAGCCTCGCCCCGCGCGACGCCAGCGGCCAGCCCATCGCCAACCGGGTCGAGCCCGGCAAGCGCCCGCGCTCGTCCATGGCACCCACGCTGGTGTTCGACAAGGCCACGGGCGAGCTGCTGATGAGCGGCGGCAGCCCCGGCGGCGCGATGATCATCCACTACACCGCCAAGACGCTGTACGGCATCTTCCACTGGGGCCTGACGCCCCAGCAGGCCATCAACCTGCCCAACTTCGGCACGCTGGGCGGCCCGACGCTGCTGGAGGAAAAGCGCTTCACCTCGGCCACGGTCGAATCCCTGCGCCAGCGCGGCGCCGAGGTGCGCGAGATGAACATGACCAGCGGCCTGCAGGCCCTTACCCGCGCCCACATCCACGGCGAGCCCATGTGGCTGGGCGGCGCCGACCCGCGCCGCGAAGGCGTGGTGATGGGGGACTGACACCCAGCCCAAATGGCCTCAAGCGCCTGATGCTGCTGCGCAAGCAGCTATCGAACAAAGAGCACCCGCGGGTGCTCTTTGTCGTTAGGGTGCGCGGCCCGCCGGCACACCCTGCTGCGCGCCAGCCGCGCCGGGCTACTGCTCGGCGATCACGTCCACGAACACCAGCGGCTCGGTGCCGGTGTTGGTCAGGCCATGGGCCTCGCCCTTGCGCACGATGGTCACGTCGCCGGCCTTCACCGGAACCTCCGCACCGTCCTTGTCCTTGAAGCTGCCGCGGCCGGACACGATGATGTAGGTGTCCTCGTTGGTGGTGTGCTTGTGGTAGCCGATGGAGTCGCCGGGCGCCAGCGTGAGCCAGCTGATCTCCTTGATGGCATGGTCCTTCAGCGCCTTGTCGCGGGTGAAGGCGTACTCGCCCACCAAGGTGCCCTTGCCGCCGCCGGCCGACTCCTTGTTGGCCTTGATGAGCTGCTCCTTGGTGAACACATCGGCCGCGGCGGGCACGGCGGACAGCGCCAGCAGCAGGGCGCAAGCCGTGGCGGCAACGGGGTGGTGGGGTCGCTTTTTCTTCATGGGTGTCTCCTCCGGGATGGTGGTGGTGTCGTCCCGGCTCCGCGGGGACTGGCATCCCTCGGGCGTCGCAAGCGCCGAGGGCCCCATGGCGCCCCGTGCCGGGATCGGCGGGATCTTAGAGCCTGTTCACGATCTTCAGGGGTCGCGCAGCGGTCTTTGCGGGATGGCGTGCAAGGCGCGGTGCGCTGTGGATAGCTCGGCTATCCACCAGCGCCGCAACGCCGCAGACCGCCCGCAAAGGCCACTGCCCGAAGGGTTGGAGCGAAATCGGGCGATTGAACGCCTCGAATGCTTGCATGGGCACGAGCCCATGCGGCGCATCCGAGGCATCCACTCATCCCGATTGCGCTCCAACGCGATCCCCTGTGAGATCGTGAACAGGCTCTTAGGCGCGGCCTGCCCTGCGCCGCACTGCGTGAAACCCCAACGGCAGGGGCCGGCGCGGGCGGCGCGGGCGGCGCGCCTGGCCGGGCCCGGCCAGCGCCGCTACGCGCCCCGGGCGAGGCGCCCGGCAGAACTCAAGCAAAAACGCCCTCCAGCGCTTATGCAGCAAGCGCATATAGCTATACTTAATATAGCAATCAACCCGCCAGGGAAGCGCCTCAGGCCGCGTAGATCGCCTCGACCGTCTTGAAGCCCTTCACCTCGATCGGGTTGCCGAAGGGATCGCGGAAGAACATCGTCCACTGCTCGCCGGGCTCGCCCTCGAAGCGCACCTGCGGTGCCAGCACGAAGTCCGTGCCGGCCTGCTGCAGCCGCTCGGACAGCGCCTTCCATTCCGGCAGCAGCAGGATGATGCCGAAGTGCGGCATGGGCACCATCTTGCTGCCGACCTTGCCGGTGGCGGCCGTGGCGAAGGGCTCGCCCAGATGCATCGAGATCTGGTGGCCGAAGAAATCGAAGTCCACCCAGGTGTCGGTGCTGCGCCCCTCCCGGCAGCCCAGCACGCCGCCGTAGAAGGCGCGGGCCGCGTCCAGGTCGGTCACGTTGAAGGCGAAGTGGAAGATCGAGGGCACGGGCAAGGTGGTGTTAGTCATGGGGCGCAATGGGTGGGGCGACGGAACAGTCCTGCAGCGTGCCACAGTTTGCCGGACACCGCCGCGTCCGGCCCTACAAGCCAGCCACGGTCCGCGCATCGGCGAAAATACCCGCGTGGCCATCCCCCAGTCGTTCATCCAGGAGTTGCTTTCGCGCGTCGACGTGGTCGACATCGTCGGCCGCTACGTGCAGCTCAAGAAGGGGGGCGCCAATTTCATGGGGCTGTGCCCCTTCCACGGGGAGAAGTCGCCCTCGTTCAGCGTCAGCCCCTCCAAGCAGTTCTATCACTGCTTCGGCTGCGGCAAGAACGGCAACGCCATCGGTTTCCTGATGGACCACGCCGGCATGGGCTTCATCGAGGCCGTGACCGACCTGGCCCAGCAGGTCGGCCTGCAGGTGCCCGACGACAACATCTCCCCCCAGGAACGCGAACGCGCCAACGCCCAGCGGCAGAAGCAGGCCACCCTGACCGACGTGCTGGAGAAGGCCGGGGAGTCCTGGCGCAAGCACCTGCGGGAGGCGCCCCGCGCCATCGAATACCTCAAGGGCCGGGGCCTCTCCGGTGCCATCGCCAAGCGCTACGGCCTGGGCTACGCCCCCGAAGGCTGGCGCGGCCTGGCGAGCGTGTTTCCGCAGTACGACGACCCGCTGCTGGAGGAAAGCGGCCTGGTGATCGTGAACGACGAGGACGGCGGCAAGCGCTACGACCGCTTCCGCGACCGCATCATGTTCCCCATCCGCAACGTCAAGGGCGAATGCATCGGCTACGGCGGGCGCGTGCTGGGGGACGAGAAACCCAAGTACCTCAACTCGCCGGAAACCCCGGTCTTTCACAAGGGCCGCGAACTCTACGGCCTGTTCGAGGCGCGCACCGCCGTGCGCGAGCACGGCTTCGCCCTCGTCACCGAGGGCTACATGGACGTCGTCGCCCTGGCCCAGCTCGGTTTTCCCAATGCCGTGGCCACGCTGGGCACGGCCTGCACGGCCGACCATGTGCACAAGCTGTTCCGCTTTACCGATACCGTGGTCTTCAGCTTCGACGGCGACGGCGCCGGCCGGCGCGCCGCACGCAAGGCGCTGGACGGCGCCCTGCCCTACGCCACCGACACGCGCAGCGTGAAGTTTCTCTTTCTGCCGGCCGAGCACGACCCCGACAGCTTCATCCGCGCCCACGGCACCGATGCCTTCGCGCGCCACGTGACCGAAGCCATGCCGCTGAGCCGCTTCCTCATCGAGGCCGCCCGGGAGGACTGCGACCTCACCACCGCCGAAGGCCGCGCCCGCATGCTCAGCAACGCCCGCCCGCTGTGGACGACCCTGCCCGACGGCGCGCTGCGCCGGCAGCTGCTGACCGAATTGGCCAGCCTGGGCCAGCTCGATGCCAAGGACCTGGCCGAGCTGTGGAATGCCGCCAGCGCCCAGGACGCGGCCCGCCAGCCCGGGGGCCGAAGCGCCCCGGCCGCCGCTGCGCCCCGGCCCGCCCTGGCCGAGCCCGACCCGTACGCCGACGAGCCGCCCTGGGGCATGTCCGCACACGAATCCACCTGGCTGCCACCCGGGGACGCCCTGCCTGCGGGCGGCGGTGGCGGCTTCGAGCGGCGCAATTTCAGCAAGGGCAAGGGCGACTGGAAAAGCGACTGGAAGGGCAAGGGCAAGTGGCGCAAGGACGAGCGCCCCCCGCAGCCGCCGCTGCCCCGAACCCCTGCCGCCAGCCGTACCGACCATGCGGCCCGACTGCTGCTGTCGCACATGGAATTCCTGGAAGACCTCACCCACGAGGACCACGCCACGCTGTGCGCCCAGCCGACGCCGCACGGCCCGCTCTTCACCTGGCTCGAAGGGCAGTTCCACGAGCACGGCCCCCAGGCCTGGGCCGTACTGCGCGAGGCGCTGCGCGACCATGAATGCGAGGCCCTGGCCGAGCGGGTCATGACCGGCTCCCACGCCCAGACCGAAGGCGACGAGGCCGAACTGCGCTGGGAACTGCGGGGCCTGCTCAACCGCATGCTGGTGGAAAGCATCAACCAGCAGCAAAAAATCCTGGTGCTGGCCGCCAGCCAGGACCCGGCGGCCCTGGTGCGCTACAAGGAATTGGAAGTGCGGCGCAAGGCATTGCTTGACAACGGCCAGAAACTTGAGTCTTGAAAACCGCCGGATCGGTATAATGTAGGGTTTGTCGGCAAGAGCGACAGCAGCACCTCCGGGCCGGGCAACCGTGACAAACACGCACAACCGCCCTTCATACCGCAAGGACTGCACTCCAAATGTTCGCCCAGACATCTTGCCCCTGAGGGTTGCCCCTCGACTGCACAGGCCCCCGCGCCTGCGCCGTGCCACCGCGCCAGAACGCTGAGGCGCTTGCGTTTTCTTTGTGTCCGTTTTTGACCCTGAGGTTGTCCATGCCCGCTCAAAAGTCCGCGAAGTCGCCCAAGTCCGCCCCAGGCACTGCTGCGAAGGCCGCTCCCCCCACCGCCGCCAAAGCCCCCGCCAAGGCCGCTCCTGCGAAGGCTGCAGCCGCTGCCAAGGCTCCAGCCGCCAAGAAAGTCCAGAACGTGTCGTTGAAAAGCCAAGCCGAGCTGAAAAAAGCTGCCGATGAATTGCTGAAGAAGAAGCCCGCCCGCGCCAAGGCGGAGCCTGCTGCCGAAGAAGAGACCCCCAAGAAGCGCCCCGGCCGTCCGGCCAAGGCCGCAGGCGACGCCACCGCCGCCGCCAAGACGCCCGCCAAGCGCGGCCGCAAGCCCAAGGCCGCTGCGGCCAGCGACGACGGCGCGGACGACACCGACCTGTCCGACATCGAGTCGGATCTGGAAGGCGAGGTCGAAGCCGAAGCCGAGACCCCTGCCGCCGCTGCCGCCCCGGCAGAGAAGGTCAAGCCGCTGCGCATGAAGATCAGCAAGGCCAAGGAACGGGCCTTGATGAAGGAATTCGGCCTGGACGAAACCGTCCTGTCCGAAGAAGACATGGCCAAGCGCCGCTCGCAGCTCAAGAAGCTGATCACGCTGGGCAAGACGCGCGGCTACCTGACGCAGGTCGAAATCTCCGACCACTTGCCCGACAAGCTGGTCGATGCCGAGACCATGGAAGTCGTGGTCACCATGCTCAACGACATGGGCGTGGCCGTGTACGAGCAGACGCCGGATGCCGAAACGCTGTTCCAGAACAACGTGACGCCCACGGCCACTACCGTGGAAGAAGCCGAGGAAGAAGCCGAAGCCGCCCTGTCCACCGTGGACAGCGAATTCGGCCGCACGACCGACCCGGTCCGCATGTACATGCGCGAAATGGGCACGGTCGAACTGCTGACCCGCGAAGGCGAAATCGAGATCGCCAAGCGCATCGAAGGCGGCCTGATGGCCATGATGGAGGCGATCTCCGCATCGCCCGCCACCATCGCCGAGATCCTGGCCATGGGCGAGGAGATCCGTGAGGGCAAGGTCGTCATCTCCACCATCGTGGACGGCTTCTCCAACCCCAACGAGGCCGACGACTACGTGGCCGAAGAAGACTTCGACGAATTCGACGAAGAGGACGACGACGACGGCAAGGGCGGCTCCAAGGCCCTGACCAAGAAGCTGGAAGAGCTGAAGAACGAAGCGCTGCGCCGGTTCGACAACCTGCGCGGGCTCTTCGAGAAGATGCACAAGATCTACGACAAGGAAGGCTACGGCACTCCGGCGTACATGAAGGCGCAGCAGGCCCTCTCGGCCGAGCTGATGACCATCCGCTTCACCGCCAAGACCATCGAGAAGCTGTGCGACATGGTGCGCGGCCAGGTGGACGACGTGCGCAAGAAGGAGCGCGAGCTGCGCCGCATCATCGTGGACAAGTGCGGCATGCCGCAGGAAGTGTTCATCAAGGAGTTCCCGCCCAACCTGCTGAACCTCAAGTGGGTCGAGAAGCAGGCCGCTTCCGGCAAGCCCTGGAGCACCGTCCTGCAGCGCAACATCCCGCCCGTGCAGGAGCTGCAGCAGCGCCTGATGGATCTGCAGTCCCGCGTGGTGGTGCCGCTCACGGAACTCAAGGACATCAACAAGCGCATGAACGAGGGCGAATCGACCTCGCGCGATGCCAAGAAGGAAATGATCGAGGCCAACCTGCGCCTCGTGATCTCCATCGCCAAGAAGTACACGAACCGCGGCCTGCAGTTCCTCGACCTGATCCAGGAAGGCAACATCGGCCTGATGAAGGCCGTGGACAAGTTCGAATACCGCCGCGGCTACAAGTTCTCCACGTACGCCACGTGGTGGATCCGCCAGGCCATCACGCGCTCGATCGCCGACCAAGCCCGCACCATCCGGATCCCGGTGCACATGATCGAGACGATCAACAAGATGAACCGCATCAGCCGCCAGCACTTGCAGGAGTTCGGCTTCGAACCCGATGCATCCATCCTGGCGGCCAAAATGGAGATTCCGGAAGACAAGATCCGCAAGATCATGAAGATCGCCAAGGAGCCGATCTCCATGGAAACGCCGATCGGCGACGACGACGACAGCCACCTGGGCGATTTCATCGAAGACAGCGCCAACACCGCGCCCATCGATGCCGCCATGCAGGCCGGCCTGCGCGACGTGGTGAAGGACATCCTGGACGGCCTGACGCCGCGTGAAGCCAAGGTGCTGCGCATGCGTTTCGGTATCGAGATGTCGACCGACCACACTCTGGAAGAAGTGGGCAAGCAGTTCGACGTGACCCGCGAACGCATCCGCCAGATCGAAGCCAAGGCGCTGCGCAAGCTCAAGCACCCCAGCCGCTCCGACAAGCTGCGCAGCTTCATCGACTCGCTGTAAGCACTGCGACCGGCCCCGCCCGGTGGCTCCAAAGGCCTGGCCTGCGAAAGCAGGCCAGGCTTTTTTCATGCGTGCAGCCCTGCGCCCCCCGCGTTGAAGAGTGGCGAAAGGCACATGCCACCCGCCTGCCCCGCCGCGCTCAGTAACGCAGCCGCAGCACGGCGCGGCCCGTCGCGATTCGCAGACCGCCCCCCAAACCATCTGCCTGCAGACCATTCCAAATTCGAAAGCGCCGGTTTCCCAAATTTCGCTTTTTGTTCCGTGGTGTGAAACATAAACTTACCGCGCTGCAGAATCCGTCGGCTCAGCGCCAGGATCTGCCGGTAGCCCGGGAGGGGTCCACCACACGCCAACCACGTACTGGCGCGCTCCATACAGGGGCCGCGCGCTCCGACGTACCCATGCTTGCCGCCGGCAGATTCAGGCACCCCGAAGGAGTGCATTCAAGAATCTCTTCAGTGAACCAGGAAAACGGGCAATGAGTACCAAGGGCTTCGGCAATCTGCGGATCGGCTACCGCATCGGGCTGGCGTTCGCCGCCACCATCGTGCTGCTGATCGTCGTGGCGGTGCTGTCCGTCACGTCGCTGGACCGCGTGAACGATGCGCTGCACTCCGTCACCAAGGACTACTACGTCAAGGTGCGTCTGCTGGACGACATCGCCGATGAGGTGGACCTGCAGGCCCGCCTGGTCCGCAACCTGTTGATCTTCGAGGCCCCCGAGGTCCGCGCGCGCGAGGTCAAGGGCATCGAGACCAGCTACGCCACCGTGACCACGCTGTACGCGCGCCTCACCGAAATGGTGAGGCAGGAAACCGGCAAGAAGCTGCTGGCGGAGGTGCAGACCCGGCGCACCCAGTACTCCAAGGACATCGACACCTTCCTGGCCCTGGTGCGCAGCGAGCAGATCGCCGAGGCCAAGGTGCACCTGGAGAACGCGCTGCGCAACAGCCAGCTCAGCTACATGGCATCGATGAAGGCCCTGGCGGACTACCAGCAATCCATGACGGACAAGGCTAGCGAATACGCCAACCAGCAGGTGCGCTCGGGCACGCTGATCGTGCTGGCCATTGCGGTGGCCGCCGTGCTGGTGTCGGTGGTGCTGGGCTGGCTCATCACCCGTTCCATCACCCGGCCCATCGGCCGCGCTGTCGAAGTGGCAGAGACCGTGGCCGCGGGCGACCTCACCTCCCGCATCGAGGTCAGCAGCCGGGACGAAGTGGGCCAGCTCCTGGCCGCGCTGCAGCGCATGAACGCCAGCCTGGTGGACATCGTGGGCAACGTGCGTACCGCGTCCGACTCGATCGCCACCGGCTCGGTGCAGATCGCCAACGGCAACGCAGACCTGAGCCAGCGCACCGAGGAACAGGCCAGCAACCTGGAGGAAACCGCCGCCTCGATGGAAGAGCTGACCTCTACCGTGCAACAGAACGCCGACGCCGCGCGCCGGGCGCAGCAGCTCGCCGCCACCGCCACGCGCGTGGCCACCGACGGCGGCTCCGTGGTGGGCGACGTGGTCTCGACCATGAACGACATCAAGACCAGCTCCGGCCGCATGGCAGAAATCATCGGCGTGATCGACGGCATCGCCTTCCAGACCAACATCCTGGCGCTGAACGCGGCGGTGGAAGCAGCGCGTGCGGGCGAACAGGGCCGCGGCTTTGCCGTGGTGGCGGGCGAAGTGCGCAGCCTGGCCGGCCGCAGCGCCGAGGCCGCCAAGGAAATCAAGGCCCTCATCGAGGCCAGCGTGGCCCGCGTGAACACCGGCGGCGACCTGGTCGAACAGGCCGGCCGCACCATGAACGATGTGGTGTCGCAGGTCACGCAGGTGTCGTCGCTGATCTCCGAGATCAGCGCCGCCAGCGCCGAGCAGTCCAGCGGCATCAACCAGGTGGGCAACGCCGTGCAGCAGCTCGACCAGGTGACCCAGCAGAATGCGGCCCTGGTGGAGGAAAGCGCCGCCGCGGCCGACAGCCTGAAGTTCCAGGCGGAAGCGCTGTCGCGCGTCGTGGCACAGTTCCGGCTACCGTCGGACGGCATCGCCACCGCCGCCTCGCCCACAGCCATTCGGGGCTCAGCCACTGCTTCGCCCTTGCTGGTGGGCGCCACGGCCTACTGAGGCCTGCGGGGCGCGGGCCCCCAACCGGCCCCGCGATGGAGCGATGCGGACGGCGGCACGCAGGCTGGCCGGACGCTGCAGGCATTCTGTGCCGCAGCCCCGCTGGCCTTGGCACCACCCGGGGGCGTGAACGCCCGCCCCTCTTTTTCTCCGTCACTCCATGGACCTCAGAACGCTTCGTTTATTCGTGGAGATCGCAAGGCTGGGAAGCTTTGCGGAAGCCGCCAAGACGGTGTTCACCACCCAGTCGACCGTCAGCAAGGCCATCAAGAATCTGGAGGGCGAGCTGGGCGTGCGGCTGGTGGAACGCTCCGGCCGCAGCAAGGGGCTGACGCAGGCGGGCGAGCTGCTGTACCAGCGCGCGCTCAACATGCTCGACGAGATGAGCCATCTGGAGATCGAGCTTGCCCAGATCCAGGGCCTGCAGCGCGGCAGCCTGCGCATCGGGTTTCCCAAGATGGGCACCAGCGCGTTCTACGCCGGGCTGTTCGCCAAGTTCCGCCAGCGCTACCCCGACATCGACGTGCACATCTCCGTGGAGCCGCTGCAGCGGCTGGAAGACCAGTTGCGCGATGGCGATGTCGATCTGGCCGCCCTGCTGGCCCCCGAATCCACCGACTTCGACTGGCAGCACGTTCGCACCGAATCGCTGATGGCCCTGGTGCCGCAGCCCTTCCTGTCCACGCCGCGCACGCACATCACGCTGGAAGAACTGGCGCGCTGGCCCTTCATCCTGTTCGAGGATGGCTGCACGCTGAACGAGGCCATCGTGCAGGCCTGCGCCCGCCAGGGCGTGCAGGTGCACATGGATCTGGTCAGCACCGGCCAGATCGATTTCATCACCGAGCTGGTGGCCTCGCGCCTGGGCGTGAGCCTGCTCCCGCGGGCACTGACCCAGTGGCGCCAGCATCCCGAAGTGCGCTACCTGGAGGTGCCGGAGCTGCAAGGGCTGTGGCAGTTCACCCTGGCATGGCGCCGCGGTGCCCACCTCTCCTACCCCGCCCGGGCGTGGCTGGCCCTGGCGCAAGAACACTTCAAGCAGGCTCCGACGCTACCGGCAACGGCCTGACGGAACAGGCCGCAGCACGGGCCGGCGCTGCAGCCGCAGCCAACCAGCCAGCACTCACGGGCACAGGCGTGCCGCGCCCGGCTCTGCAGGGCACCGCACAGCGCCGCACCACGCCGTGCTGCGCCACACGGGCAGACCCGACAGAGGCAACGGCAAGCCCGGAGACAAACGCGTCAACGATGCGCCGAGAAGGCGGCTAGCATCGTCCCGCTGTCATCCATTCATCCATTCATTACATCCCGCGCCCATTCGTCCGCCAGACCCAGGAGCCCCGATGCCTGCCCACCACACGCCCATGGCTGAACCCACGTCCCCAGCGACACCCACCACCGCGACCCCGTTGCTGCGCATCGCCGTGCTGGGCGCGGGCGCCGTGGGCTGCTACTTCGGCGCCCTGCTCGCGCGGGCCGGCCATGCCGTCACGCTGATCGGCCGCCCGGCGCATGTGCAACAGGTGCAGGCCCACGGCCTGCGCCTGCAGACCGCCAAGCTGGATGAACAGGTGCCCCTGGCCGCCACCACCGAGGCCAGCGCGGTGGCCGGCGCCGACGTGGTGCTGTTCTGCGTGAAATCCACCGACACCGAAGACGCCGCCCGCCAGATGCGCCCGCACCTGGCCCCGCACACCCTGGTGCTCACGCTGCAGAACGGCGTGGACAACGACGAGCGCGTGCGCGCAGCGCTGGGCACCGGCGACGACGCCCCGCCCGTGGCCGCCGCCGTGGTCTACGTGGCCACCGACATGGCCGGCCCCGGCCACGTGCGCCACCACGGCCGGGGTGAGCTGGTGATTGCGCCGTCACCGGTCAGCAATGCGGTCGCGCAGCAGTTCAGCGCCGCAGGCATCGCCACCGAATTCTCGGACAACGTGCGCGGCGCGCTGTGGGCCAAGCTGGTGATCAACTCCGCGTACAACGCCATCTCAGCCCTGTCGCAACAGCCTTATGGCCGCCTGGTGCAGACGCCCGGCGTCACCGACCTGATCGAAGACGTGGTGGCCGAATGCCTGGCCGTGGCCGAGGCGGACGGCATCCGCATGCCGGGCGACGTGCGGGCCGCCGTGCGCGGCATCGTGGCGACCATGCCGGGGCAGTTGTCCTCCACCGCGCAGGACGTGGCGCGCGGCAAGCCGAGCGAGATCGACCATCTCAATGGGTATGTGGTGCAACGCGGGGCGGTGCTGGGGGTGGCTACGCCGCTGAATCGGGCGTTGTGGGTGTTGGTGAAGTTGGTGGAGGCGAAGAGGGTTTGATGCCGTGCAGTTAATGCCAATTTGAACTGCTGCTTTAGGCTGGAAGCGGCAGTTCCTCAATGTCCGCTACTGAGCAGGCTGTCGCGCCGGCAGGCATCTGTCAAATGCCCTTGGTCAGCTCTCGAACGCGGCTGCCGCCGCCGGAATTGGCAGTCCTGCATAGCGCGCCGGTTCCTCATAGACATCCAATTCAACGCGCGCTAAAAACAAGGCGATCGTGCTCGCGCGTCGCCTCGACGCACGTCTGGCTCCACTTTCTGTATGTTTCCTGGAGCTATACGTGCGTCAGTGACCATGGCGCCAGCGTCGGCAGGACCTGAAAACCTATGACATGGGCATCAGGTGCCCGTGACGGGTTGTGGGCAAGCAAGGGAGGACAAGTGGCAACGCAAACAGACAAGTACGCTGCCGGCGAGCAAGGACTCGGCTACGTCTATCAGATTCGCTTCGCGCTCGCGCACCTAATGAAGCAGGACGAGAGCCAAGCACTGCTAATCGAGGCCGACGACGATGTCGAACTGAGAGACGTTGAGGGCAAAAAGACGCTGATTTCGCTGAAGCACAAGCAGGTCGGCGAGACCGTCGGCACGCTGTCGACCGATTTTTGGAAGTCTGTCCGTATCTGGCTCGACCGGTACATCCGCGACGGCAACCTCGCCTGCGACCACTCATATTGCATGGCAACGACGGCGCGCGTAGGTCCAACCTCACTGCTTCGGTATTTCCTAGCCGGCGCCGATGTCAAGCCAGCGGACTTTGCAAAGCAGCTTGTCGCAGAGCTCAAGGGCTCGAGGGCGGCGCTGAGTGCGCAGATTGATACCACGTTCAGCTCGTTGACCTCTGCCCAACAGGACGACTTCCTGGCCCGCATCGTGATTGCCGACAGTTCACTGCGGATCATGGAGCTCGACACCGCCTTTGCCCCGCTGCTGCGGTCGGTGGCGGCCAAATTCCGCGTCGATGTCCGCGAACGCATAGAAGGTTGGTGGCTCAGGGAAGCCATCGAGCTGATTCAGGGCGAGCGCAAGCCCATCACCGGCGCAGAGGTTTGGGCGAAGTTCGCGCAGGTCAACAGCGAGTACTACGACGAGCGTCTGCCAATCACCTTCGACGACGCGTATCCAGACCAAGAAATCGACGCGATGAAAGACACGCGTCAGTTCGTCGAGCAGTTGCGAGCGATTGGCATGTCCAGCGACAGCCTAGAGATGGCCATCCTAGACTTCTACCGTGCGTTCTCACAACGCGCACACTGGACCCGAGTTAACGCCCTTGTAGGCGGCGAGATTAGGAAGTTCGAGCTGCGCCTGATCGAAGAATGGAAGCGCGCCAGAGGTTGGGCTATGGTGAATGCGCCTCAGAACGAGGCCGAGTTCCAGGCAGCAGGTCGCCAGCTATATGACTGGGCCGAGAACCAGTCCAAGGGCTTGCAAATCCGCAAAGACGTCACGGAGGACTTCGTTCGCCGCGGCAGCTTTCACATCCTCGCAGACGAGAAACCGCTGCCTCGTGTGCACTGGCATCCCCAGTTCCTTGAGCGCCTGAAGGCTGCCACGTCCAAGGTGCCTGCATGAGGGACTGGTCATATCGCCCTTTTGAGGAGCGCAACCTCTTCAACCCGGCTTTCTGTGCGGTAGTCTTGGCTGCAGCCATTCGCGAGTACGAACGCGTTGCGAGTAAGCCCATGCCCTACTCCTTGACGCTGCTTGTGCTGCCGATGTGCCTTCACCAGGCCTCGAGAGAGGAGATTCTGGAGAACAAGAGGCTATCCGTTCTGCGTGTATTTGCGCTTCGCCCGGACCTGCTGATCAACTTCGCTGAACGGGCACGGTCGCTGGTCCAGTACGCCACAGAGGCCTTCGCACTGCTCGCAAGCAAGGGCTGCATCACTGTAGGTGATGACGGCTGCATCAGCCTCATTCCCAGACGAGTGGCACCTCGGCCGTTGAACACCGACGACACCGAGAGGTGCCGTGCCGCCGCAATCGTCCTCGGTCGCGATTTCGCCCAGATCAACGACCGCGTGACGGTCTACACCAGTTTGTCCATCCGCCCATGAAGATTGCTTCGATTCACATCTACAGCCACGACGGCCGCAGGCGCGACCTCAACCTGAATCCCGATGGGCTGAACATCATCACTGGCCTGGCCTCGACGGGTAAGTCGTCCCTCTCGGACATTGTCGAGTACTGTATGGGCGAGGACGAGTGCAAGATAGCGGAGGGCTTCATCCGCGAAAAGGTGTCCTGGTTCGCGGTCACCTTCCAGTTTCCGCACGAGCAGGTGTTTGTCGCCAAGCCCAACCCCAAACCGGGTCAGGTTAAATGCTCGCTCGCAATGGTTACGCGCGGCAGGCGGATTCAGACGCCGGATTTCCACGCACTAAAGGACAACGGTGGCGACGAGCTTGTCCATGAACTACTATCGTCGCTGCTAGGCATCCCAGAGACCAAGACACCGGTTTCTGAGCGCAGCAGTCGCACCGGCTACTCCGTCAACGTCAAACACACGGCTTTCTACCTCTTCCAGAAGCAAGGTCTTGTGGCCAGCAAGGAACTGCTGTTCTACAGACAGGCAGAGGAATATCTTCCCCAGACTATCCGTGACACCTTTGCCGTCCTTTTTGGCATCTCCAATGTCGGCGACATGGAGACTGAGGCGAACCGACGCGCGACGCAGCGCGAGCTGAAGATTGCTCAGAAAGAGCTGAAGCTGGCACAGGAGACAGAGGATGCGCTGGACACGCGCGGCGTGGGTCTGCTGGCTGAAGCGCGGACTGTGGGTATCCCCTTCAGCAACTCGCCAGGCCGTGCCGGACCGGGCATAGACGGAGCCGAGAGTGATCTGGTCGCATCCCTCAGAGAAGTCCTTAGCTGGCGGCCTGGGCAGATAGCACTTATGGCCGAGAGTGAAATGGCGAAGCTCCAGGCGCGTCGTTCAAATCTGCGGGCAGAGCGCCGCCAGGTCCTGGACCAGATTGCATCCGCGCAGAGGTACGTCAAAGGGGCGTCCGACTTCCAGACCGAAGCCCAGGAGCAGCGTTCCCGCCTTGAGTCCATCAATTCGCTACCGCGTGCGTCGAATGGCGCCTGGCAGTGGCCGTTCCTGAAAGAGGAAGACGCCCGCATGGATGGCATTGCTCAATCGCTGATGGCCGAGCTATCGAGCCTGGACAGCGAGCTTGAGCACGTTGGCGGCGCTCGCCCTCGCCTGGATGAGCACCTGGCAGCGCTCACGGACCGCTCTAGCCAACTGAAGGACGCCATCCGTGAGGTCGAAATCGCCCTCAACGCTGCGATCCAGACCGATGAGAAGGCAGCAGCGCAAGAGGACGCCAACGCGCGTGCTCTGAAGGTTCAAGGTCGAGTCAGCTTCTATCTGGACAGCTTGAATCCAAGCAATGTCATCAGCACGCTGAAACTCAAGGTCGAGCGGCTACAGGCGAAGCTCGACCAGATTAACCAGAGTGCGGGCACCGTCGACGATGCAGACGAGCGTATGGAATCGGTCATTACCCACATCTCCAACACCATGACCTCGCTGGTGAAGGAGTTCAAGGCCTTCTTCTCGGAGTTTCCGTTCCGGCTGGATATGCGCAACCTGACCGTGGTGGTGCAGCGTCCCGGCAATCCAGTTCCGATGATTCGCACCGGCGGCGGCGCGAACTGGTTGGCGTATCACATCTCGGCTCTGCTGGCCTTGCACCACTACGCATCGGAAAACCGCGTGCCTATTCCTCGCTTCCTGATGCTGGACCAGCCGACGCAGGTCTATTTCCCGTCGCAGACTATCTATGAATCGGTGGCGGGGGATGCGGAGCAGGTCAAGCGCGTGGACGCCGACCTGGAGGCCGCCAAGAAGCTGTTTGAGACACTGCTGAACTACACGAAGGAGTTGGTCCCGGGCTTCCAGCTCATCGTCACCGAACATGCCAACTTCGCTGATGACTGGTTCCAGGACGCCCTGATCGAAGAGCCGTGGATGAATCCGCCGGCGCTGGTGCCGCAAGACTGGCCCAGCTGGAACAAGTAAGGCGACGATGGTGTTGCCATCCATGCCGCCGAGATCAACGAGGAACACATCAAGGTCAGCGTCGAGGAAATCAGCTACGAGCTAGAGTACGGCAACGACTAGCGCGCTCGCCCGAGGCTCTGGCGCCGGTCAACTAAGGCTTTGAACGACCGCTTAAGGGCTTCAAGTCCTGCAAAGCGAAGGACCGCAACCGCTGCATAGCAGCCTCATATCGGACCACCCAACAGGATGCAGCCACAACAAGAGTCAAAAATGAATGGCCGCAAATCGGACACTCAATTTCATAGCTACTAGCGCTTACCCCATAAGCGCTAGCGCCCTATTTCCCCCTCAAGATGCCAGCGCACGCATCTCGACAATCAGGTCCGACTTGCCCTCAAAGCCGATGCCCGGCAGCGGCAGCGGCAGCAGAAGCGTGACGTGACCGCCCTCTTTCACCCATCGATCGGCACCAACCATTGCGCGTCTCTCGCCAACCTGCAGCTTTCATGATCAGCGTTACCCCGCCCGCAACCGCTGCGCATCCTTCGCCGGCGACATGCCAAACGCGCGCCCGTAGTCCCGGCTGAACTGCGAGGGGCTTTCGTAGCCCACGTGAAAGCCGGCGTTGGCGGCGTCCATGCTTTCCGCCACCATCAGGCGCCGGGCTTCCTGCAGGCGCAACTGCTTGCGGAATTCCAGGGGGCTCATCGATGTCACGGCCTTGAAGTGGGCGTGGAAGCTGGAGCGGCTCATGCCGGCCACCCGGGCCAGGTCGTCGATGCTCCATGGCTGCGCGTAGCGCTCGCGCAGCCAGGCGATGGCACGGGCGATCTGGTTGAGGTGGCTGTTGGCCTGGGCCATCTGCCGCACCAGGCCGTTGCCCGGGCCGGTGAGCAGGCGGTAATGGATCTCGCGCTGCACCAGCGGCGCCAGCTCGGCAATATCGGCGGGCGTGTCCATCAGCGCGGTCAGGCGCACGGCGGCCTCCAGCAACTGCGGCGTGGTCTGCTCCAGTCCGATGCCACGCGGCGGCGGCATGCCGCTGCCGCTCTCGGGCGCGGGGTGGCGCAATGCCAGGTCGCTCAGCAGCGCCATGTCCAGATCGAGCACCAGGCAGAGATAGGGCTGTTCCGCGCTGGCCTCGATCACCGAGCCGGTCACGGGCAGGTCCACCGAGGCGATGAGGTAGCGCGCCGCGTCGTACACATAACTGGTCGAGCCCAGCAGCGCGCGCTTGCGGCCCTGGGCCACCAGACACAAGGTGGGTTCGTAGACCACGGGCATGGGCAGGGTCGGCTCCGAGGCACGCACCAACGACACACCGGGGATGGCCGTGGCATGGGTGCCATCGGTGGCGGCATGGCGGCCCAGAAGTTCGACAAGGGTGGCGAGCGGGTGCATGGCGGCATTGTCCACCCGCCGCGCGGCGTGCGAACGGCGCGCTGGAGGATCGTGCAAGAACCAGAGACGAACGGTCTACGCCGTGCAGAGGCATGCGGGCAAAACTAGAGCCCATCAACGACCTACCGCATGACAAGGAGCTTTCCCCATGGCATCTTCCAACGCACTCAACCACTACCGCCTGCTCGGACGATCGGGCATGCGCGTCTCGCCCATCGCCCTGGGCACCATGACCTTCGGCACCGAATGGGGCTGGGGCGCCGATGGCACCGAAGCCGGCCGCATCTTCGACCTCTATGTGGAGCACGGCGGCAACTTCATCGACACGGCGGTCAACTACACCGGCGGGGCTTCCGAGCGCATGCTGGGCCAGTTGATCAAGGGCCGGCGCGACCGGCTGGTGCTGTCCACCAAGTTCACCATGGCGCGTGACCCGGCCGACCCGAACTCGGGCGGCAACCACCGCATGAACCTCATGCGCTCGGTGGAGGCCAGCCTGCGGCAGCTGGACACCGACCGCATCGAACTGCTGTACCTGCACGCCTGGGACTTCACCACCTCGCCCGACGAGGTGATGCGCGGCCTGGACGACCTGGTGCGCAGCGGCAAGGTGCTGTACGTAGGCATCTGCAACACGCCGGCCTGGCAGATCGCCCGCATGCAGACGATCGCCGACCTGCGCGGCTGGGCGCCGCTGGTGGCGCTGCAGATCGAGTACAGCCTGCTGGAGCGCACGGTGGAGCATGAGCTCATCCCCATGGCGGCGGAACTGGGCCTGGGCGTGCTGCCCTGGTCGCCCCTGGGCGGCGGCGTGCTGACGGGCAAGTACGGGCGGGCCGACCTGGCGCAGCAGGCCGAAGCCGGCGTGTCGGCTTCGCGCAAGGGCGTGATCGCCTCGTCGGGCCACATGACCGCCCGCGCGCTGGACATTGCCGATGCCGTGGGCCAGGTGGCGCAGCAGATCGGCGCCACGCCGTCCCAGGTGGCGATCGCCTGGACGCTGGCCCAGCCGGCCGTGACGGCCCCGGTGATGGGCGCCCGCACGGTGGAGCAGGCGCAGGACAACCTGAAGGCCCTGGCGCTGAACCTGACCGACGAGCACCTGGCCCTGCTCGACCAGGCCAGTGCGCCCGCGCCGATCTTTCCGGAGCGTTTCATCGGCATGCCCATGCCGCAGCGGCTGATCTTCGGCGACTCGCAGGTGCGCCGTCGCCGCTGACCGACGCGGCTTCAGGGCGCGGTGCCGGTGGCCGGCAGCGCCTTGCGGGGCCGGCCAGCATCCTCTGGGCGACGGGCCATCAAAATTGATAGCTGCCTGCGCTTATTCCATAAGCGCTAGCGCCTTATTTCACCCTCAAGATGCCAGCGCGCGCATCTCCGCGGCCAGGTCCGACTTGCCCTCAAAGCCGATGCCCGGCAGCGCCGGCAGCGTGACGTAGCCGTTCTCCACCTTCACGCCATCGGGGAAGCCGCCGTAGGGCTGGAACAGGTCGGGGTAGCTTTCGTTGCCGCCCAGGCCCAGGCCCGCGGCAATCGCCAGCGACATCTGGTGGCCGCCGTGCGGGATGCAGCGGCTGGGGGACCAGCCGTGTTCCTTGAGCATGTCCAGCGTGCGCAGGTACTCGACCAGGCCGTAGCTCAGCGCGCAATCGAACTGCAGCCAGTCGCGGTCCTTGTGCATCCCGCCGTGGCGGATGAGGTTGCGCGCGTCCTGCATGGAGAACAGGTTCTCGCCCGTGGCCATGGGGCCTTTGTAGACCTCGCCCAGCTTGGCCTGCAGTTCGTAGTCCAGCGGGTCGCCGGCCTCTTCGTACCAGAACAGCGGGTACTGCGACAGGGCACGGCCGTAGTCGATGGCGGTTTGCAGGTCGAAGCGGCCGTTGGCGTCCACAGCCAATTGCTGGCCGGGGCCGAGGATCTTCAGCACCGACTCGATGCGCTCGCAGTCTTCGGCCAGCGTGGCGCCGCCGATCTTCATCTTGACCACCGAATAGCCGCGGGCCAGGTAGCTTTCCATTTCCTTCTTGAGACCGTCCAGGCCCTTGCCGGGGTAGTAGTAGCCGCCGGCCGCGTAGACGAACACGCGCGGGTTGGCCGGCGTGCCGTTGCCGTAGCGCTCGGCCAGCAGCTGAAACAGCGGCTTGCCCGCGATCTTGGCCACGGCGTCCCACACGGCCATGTCGATGGTGCCCACGGCCACCGAGCGTTCGCCGTGGCCGCCGGGCTTCTCGTTGATCATCATGCGGGCCCAGACCTTGTGGGGGTCGAGGTTCTCGCCGGTTTCGTCCACCAGGCTGCCGGGTTCGGCCTCCAGCACGCGCGGGATGAAGCGGTCGCGCATCAGCGCGCCCTGCCCGTAGCGGCCGTTGGAGTTAAAGCCGTAGCCGATCACGGGCTTGCCATCGCGGATGACGTCGGTGACCACGGCCACCAGGCTCAGCGTCATCTTGGAGAAGTCGATGTACGCGTTGCGGATGTCGGACTTGATGGGACGGGTGGATTCGCGGATATCGACGATTTTCATGGTGGTCGTGGCGGTTGAGAAAGCGAGAAAAAAGAGAGGGATCAGCGGGCGAGCGAAGAGCCCCCGCAGATGGCGATGTCCTGCCCCGTGATGGCGGCGGCAGGCGTTGAAAGAAGAAAGCCGACCAGCGCGGCGATCTCGGCCGGTTCGATCAGGCGGCCGATGGGCGGCAGGCGCGGCGCGCTGCCCGCGCGGGCCGGGTCGCTCAGCATGCCGGTGGCGGTGGCGGCGGGCGAGACGACGTTGACCGTCACGCCCTGCCCCGCCACCTCGGCCGCCCAGCTGCGCGCCAGCGCGATGAGCGCGGCCTTGGTGGCCGCGTACTGCCCGCGCCCGGCCATGCCCTGCGCCACCCGGCTGCCGATGAAGACCACGCGGCCGCTGCCGCGCTGCGCCATGCCCGGCACCAGCGCATCGGCCAGGCGCGTGGCCGCGTCCACATGCAGGCGCCACATCAGCTCGCCGCCGGCATGGTCGAGCTGGCCCAGCGGGCCCACGCGCAGCACGCCGGCGGCGTGCACCAGCGCATCCACCGCAGGCAGTGCGGCGGCCACGCGGGCAATGTCCCCGCCGTCCGCCAGGTTGACGGGCCAGTGGGCGAAGCCGCCGTGCACGATGGCCGGCTGCGCTACGTCCAGGCCGCTCACGCGCCAGCCGTCGGCCAGCAGCGATTCGGCGATGGCGCGGCCGATGCCGCTGCTGGCGCCGGTGACGACGGCGTGGCGCGGGGCCCGTCCCTGCTCATTCGGCACGGATGTTCCCTTCGGTCACGATCTTCTGCGAGCGCTCCATGTCGGCGCGCTGGAACTTGGCGAAGTCCTCCACGCTGCCCGGCGTGGGCAGCAGGCCCTGCTCCTTGAGCTTGGGTGCCATCTCGGCCAGCGCCTTGTTCACCTCGGCGTTGAGGCGCTGCACCAGCGCGGGCGGTGTCTTGGCGGGCGCCCACAGGCCGTACCAGCTGTAGAACTCGTAGCCGGGAATCGTCTCGGCCACGGTGGGCACGTCGGGCAGGTTGGGCACGCGCTGGTCGGATGTGACGGCCACCACCCGCAGCATGCCGCCCTTGTGGTACTGGAGGGAGCCGAGGATGGGGTCGATGAAGCCGTCGATCTGCCCGCCGATCAAATCCTGGAAGGCTGGGGCCGTGCCCTTGTACGGAATCACCAGGTACTGGATGTTGCCCGCGCGCTTGAGCAGTTCGGTGGACAGGTGCCCGGCCGAGCCGATGGAGCCCACGGCGAAGGTCATCTTGCCGGGGTTGGCCTTGGCATAGGCCAGCAGCGATTTGATGTCGGTAATCGGCAGGTTCTTGTTGATGGCGACCGACAGCGGCGCCTTGGCCACCAGCGCGACGGGCGCGAAGTCCTGCGTGACGTTGTAGGGCACCGTCTTGAGCGTCATCGGCGCCGTGGTGTGCGTGGACGCGCTGAACAGCAGCGTGTAGCCGTCCGCCGCGGCCTTGGCCACCGTGTCGCCGCCGATCACGCCGCTGGCGCCGGGCTTGTTCTCGATCACGAAGGGCTGGCCCGTCTGGTCGCTGAGGCGCTGGGCCAGCATGCGGCCCACCACGTCAAGCGTGCCGCCCGGCGGGAACGGAATGACCACGCGCACGGGCTTGTTGGGATAGGCGGGCGCCTGCGCGATGGCGCCGGCCGCCATCGCGAGCGTGGCGGCACCGAGGACGGTACGAAGGGCCGTGCGGATGAAATGTTGGCGTTGCATGGTGTCTTGTCTCCTGTCGGTTTTTTATAGGGACCCCACGCGCAGGGGATGTGCTCCCCTGCGCTGTCTGCCGCTCAGCGCTTGAGCAGCCCGGCCTGCTGGACGGCGGCGCGCAGCGCTTCCACTTCCTTGGCGTTGGGCGCCTCGGTGGGGGGGCGCACGGTGGCGTCGTCGATCACGCCGGCCAGGTACATGCCGCCCTTCATGCGGGCATGGGCCTCACCGGTGGGCTCGCCGCCGCCGTAGACCGCGTCCTTGAGCGGGGTGATGACGGCCTGCACTTCCATGGCCTTCTTCAGGTCGCCCGCCTTCACCGCGTTCCACAGGTCGATGATGAGCTGCGGGATGAAGGTGGCAAAGCCCACCAGCGCGCCGTCCACGCCCTGCACCATCGAGGCCAGCAGGTATTCGTCGTGGCAGGTCAGGATGGCCTTGGAGGCATCGGCCTCGCGGATCGCCTGGATGTCGCGGGCGTACTTGTTCATGTCGCGCTGGCCCACCTTGAAGGCCTGCAGGTAGGGCAGCTTCGCCAGGTCGGCCAGCAGTTGCGACGAGTACGAAGCGCGCGTCCAGGCCGGGTACACGTGGCAGACCAGATCGGCATTCGGCGCGGCCTGGTGGATGGCCTCGAAGTACTGCAGCGCATGGCCCGGCGTGAAGCCGAAGCGCAGCCAGTGGTGCGGGGGCATCACGTCCAGCGCCACGGCGCCCGCCTCGACGGCGGCACGGGCGTGGTCGGCCGCGTCCTTGAGGCCTTCGCAGACGATGGACGAGATCACCGGGCAGCGGCCCTTGAGCTCGTCGGCCACGATGCGGGTGACCTCCGCGCGCTCGGCCGGCGTGAGGGAGAACACCTCGCCGGTGTGGCCGTTGGTCATGATGGCGACCACGCCGTCGTGCCCGGCCAGCCACGAGGCCAGCTTGCGCAGCGCGGGTTCGTCGATGCGGTGGTCCGGGGTGAAGGGGCACGAGATGGCGGGGATGATCCCGCGATAATTCGCGATGGCAGGCATGGGCTCTTGTCTCCGTTGGAAAAGCTGGTGAACGACAACGGAGGGGATGATTTCGCACCCGGCGCGGCCCGTCCAATACCCGAAACGCATACAACTATCCAGCAGCGGAGACACGCACCACCATGGGACCCGGCAACCGCCCCCTCGACCTGGAATGGCTCGAAGACTTCCTGGCCCTGGCCGACGCGGGCAACTTCTCGCGCGCGGCCGAGGCCCGCGCCATCGCCCAGCCCGCCTTCAGCCGGCACATCCGCGCGCTGGAGGACTGGGTGGGCGTGGAGCTGTTCGACCGCAGTGCGCACCCGGCCGCTCTGACGCCTGCCGGCCAGCGCTTTCGCCCCCTGCTCGAATCCGTGCTGGCCGACCTGGAGGCCGCGCGCATCAAGGCCCGCGCGGCGCACGACCAGGCCGCCGCCAGCCTGCGCTTTGCGGCCACGCATGTGCTGTCGCTCACGTTCTTCCCGCGCTGGCTGGGCACGCTGGAGGCGCAGCTGCGCCTGGGGCCCATCCAGACCATCTCGGACAGCTACCACGCCTGCGAGGACGAGGCGCTGCAGCGGCGCGTGCAGTTCGTGCTGTGCCACGGCCACCCCGAGGTGCCGGGGCGGCTGGACGATGCGCAGTACCCGGTGCTGCGCCTGTCCGGCGATGTGCTGATGCCCGTCTGCGTGCCGGCAGCGCCGGGCTCGGGCACGCCGCTGCACGCCATCGAGCCGGCGCCGGAGGCGGCAGCGGCGGGCAGCGGTGCGGCGCCCTTGCCGGTGCTGGCCTATGGCGAGGCCTCGGGCCTGGGCCGCATCATGCGGGCCCGCATGCGCGGGGTGTTCGGCGACGGCACAGGCTCGGCCATTGCGCAGGGCGTGTCGGTGGTGTTCACCGCGCACCACGCCGCGCTGCTCAAGACCATGGCGCTGGAGGGCCGCGGCGTCGCCTGGCTGCCGCAGAGCCTGATCGCCGACGAACTGCGCACGGGCACGCTGCTGCCCGCAGGCGACACGGCCTGGAACGTGCCGGTGGACATCCGCCTGTACCGCCAGCGCGCCGAGATGGCACCGGCGGCCGAGGCGCTGTGGACGCTGGCGGCCGGGGCGGCTGCGCCGCGCGGTTGACGGCGCGGCTGGACGATTTCAATCCAAATAGGCCTGCAGCCCTTTATCCATAAGCGCAAGCAGCTATTATTTAAATAGCAAACAGAGAGCAGGGTCCGAGCTGCCCTGCGCGAGCGTCAGAACCCGTAGCTGGCGGAGATCCACAGCCGGCGCCCTTCCTGGCTGTGGATGGCGCGGTTGCCGTAGCGCACCGGCGGCGTCTGGCCGTGCACGGCGTAGCCAAGGATGCCAGCGGCCCATAATCCGGCGCACGCCATCCGTCCCTCCCACCCCACGCACCCCATGTACCGCGCCCGCCTCTCCCTCGCGTTCGCCGCGCTCGTCGCACTGGTCGTCATCCAGGCCGCCCTGGTGCACTGGGGCGTGCAGCGCGTGAACGACTACACCCAGCACAGCCGGCTGGCGAGCGACATCCTCACCGAGCTGCTCGACCTGTCCTCCGCCAAGCAGCGGCTGCGCGTATGGGCCACCCAGCAGCTGATGAATGCCGAGGCCGAGCCGCAGGTGCGCACGCGCCTGCTGGAGCAGATGCACGCCAACGCCCACGCGCTGACCGAGCTGGCGCGGCGCGACATGGCGCTGTGGACGCAGATCGCCACGCGCGACGGCATGTCGCTGCCGCAGGAGGTGCCGCAGCTGGTCACCGTGACCGAGCTGCTGGACGAGAACATCCAGGCCGTGGAAGCACGCCTGGCCCAGCTGCAGCCCCTGCAGCCGGATGCGGACTTCGCCGCGGTGTTCGCCGAACTCAACGCCACCTTCGACATGGCCCGCGGGCGCGACCTGCGCGAGCTGATCAATGGCGCCATCGACCGGCAGCGCGCCGCCGTGCCGCTGGCCCGGGCGAATACCGAGCGCGGCCTGGAAGAGCTGCGCCAGCGCGCCATCGCCATGGTGCTGATCACCCTGGCCGTGGCCACTGCGCTGGCGCTGCACCTCAACCGCCGGCTGCAGCGCCCGCTGCAGGGCCTGCTGCAGGGCACGCGCGCCCTGCAGGCCGGCGAGCTCAACCACCGCGTGCCGCTGGCCGGCACGCACGACGAATTCGACCGCGTGGCCCAGCACTTCAACGCCATGGCGGCCGAGCTGCAGCAGCACCGCGCACGTGCCGACGCCGCGCGCCGCGACCTGGAAGACGCCGTGGCCGCCCGCACGCGTGAGCTGAGCGCGGCGCACGATGCGCTGCAAAGCGCCGACCTGCGCCGCCGCCAGCTGTTCGCCGACCTGGGCCACGAGCTGCGCACACCGGCCACCGCCATCCGCGGCGAGGCCGAGATCGCCTTGCGCGGCGGCGACCGGCCGGCCGACGACTACCGCCAGACGCTGCGGCGCATCGTGGGCGGCGTGGACCAGCTCACGCAGGTGATCCGCGACCTGCTGCTGGTGGCCAAGGCCGAGGCCGACCGCCTGGTGATGCAGCCCCGCAGCGTGGCGCTGGCGCCGTTGCTGGCCGACGCGGCCGAGCAGGCCGGTGCGCTGGGAGCCGAGCGGGGCGTGCAGATCGAGAACCGGTGCGCCCCCGGCACGGCGGCACCGCAGGGCGCGGCAGCCGTGGTGCACGCCGACCCCGACCGCCTGCGGCAGGCGCTCATGATCGTGCTGGACAACGCCGTGCGCTATTCCACCGCGGGCGGCACCGTGCAGCTGGCCTGCCGGTGCGAGGGCGACAGCGTGGAGATCACGGTGACGGACCACGGCATCGGCATCGATGCGGACGACGTGCCGCGCGTGTTCGAGCGCTTCGTGCGCGGCCAGCGCGCGCGCGCGCACCGCGCGGACGGCACGGGCATCGGCCTGTCGATCGCGCAGGCCATCGTGGAGGCGCACCATGGCCGCATCGCCATCGCCCGCACGGCCCCCGGCGAGGGCACGCAGGTGTCGCTGACGCTGCCCCTCGCCACCGAAGGAGACAGGGCATGAACATCCTGGTGGTGGAAGACGATGCACGGGTGGCGGACTTCCTGACCCGCGGGCTGCGGGCGGAGGGCTACACGGTGGAGCTGGCCCGTACCGGGCCGGAAGGCCTGGCGCTGGCGCGCGCCGCAGACTCGGGCGTGCTGGTGCTGGACCTGATGCTGCCCGGCCTGAACGGCCTGGAGCTGTGCCAGACGCTGCGCGCCGAGGGCTGCCAGCTGCCGGTGCTGATGCTCAGCGCACTCAACGAGACCGAGGACAAGGTCAACGGCCTGCGCCTGGGCGCTGACGACTACCTGACCAAGCCCTTCGTGTTCGACGAACTGCTGGCCCGCATCGAGGCGCTGCTGCGCCGCGGCCGCGAGCAGCGCCCGCGCGCCACCACGCTGCAGGTGGCCGACCTGGTGCTCGACCGCGAACGCATGCAGGCCAGCCGCGCCGGGCAACCCATCGCGCTCACCGCGAAGGAGCTGGCCTTCCTGGAACTGCTGATGAGCGCGCCGGGCCGTGTCTACAGCCGCGAGCGCATCCTGTCGAACGTGTGGGGCACCAACGAGGACCCGCTGACCAACGTGGTCGATGTGTATGTGCGCCGCCTGCGCGCCAAGATCGACGAAGGCCACGCCGTGGCGCTGCTCAAGACGGTGCGCGGCTTCGGCTACCGGCTCGACGACCAGCCCGACTAAGGCGGCGAAACGGCCCCGCTCCAGCTCGGCCATCCGCCGCTGCGCGGCGTGCTGCCGCGTTCATCCGCCGTTCATTTTTCCGTCATGCGGCCTTCATGCCACGCGCAGGTTCGCGTTCATGCGCGCCCCGAAGAATAGGTTCTGCAACGCCACCGCGGTGCAGCGCCAGCCCCCCCCGGGCCGGCGCGTTCTCAAAACCTACTGCTACACAAAGGGACGCACACACCATGAAGCTGCTTCGACTCTCTCTCTCGGCCGCAGCCCTGACCACGCTCGCCGCCACGGCACCGGCCTTCGCGCAGGGCGCACAGCCCGCCGCCGCCAGCACCGCCGCGCCGGCCTGCGCACCGATCACCGACACGCAGGTCCGCGGCCTGTTCGACCGCTGGAACGCTTCGCTGCGCACGCTGGACCCGGACAAGGTCACCGCCAACTACGCACCGGACGGCGTGCTGCTGCCCACCGTGTCGAACAAGCCGCGCACCACGCCGCTCGAAATCCGCGACTACTTCGTGAAGTTCCTGCAGGCCGAGCCGGTGGGCAAGATCGACAACCGCGTCATCCGCATCGGCTGCAACGTGGCGCAGGACGTGGGTACCTACACCTTCACGTTCAAGGACGGCAAGAGCGTGAACGCCCGCTACACCTATGTGTACGAGCACGTGAACGGCCAGTGGCTCATCGCCCACCACCATTCGTCGGCCATGCCGGAAGTGGCGGCGGCCAAGTAAGCCGCAGCCCTGCGCGGGGCGACGGGCAACATCGCCGGCATGCCCTGCGCAGCCGCTCTGCCCGGCCGGTGCTTCGCCTGCCGGGCTGCACCGTCGCCGCCGCCATGGAGCGTCGTCGGGCTCAGTACACGTCGCGGCGGTAGCGCCCGCTGCGCACCAGGGCTTCCAGCCGCTCGGCGCCCAGCACCTCCTGCAGGGCGGCATCCACCCCCTGCGCCATGCCCTGCAGGCTGCCGCACACATACACCGCGGCCCCCTCTTCTACCCAGGCGCGCAGCGTGCCCGCCGCCTGGACAAGCACGTCCTGTACATACCCGCGCCCGCCGCCATCGCGTGAGAACGCCAGGTCCAGCCGCTGCAGCGTGCCGCCGGCCTGCCAGGCCTCGATCTCTTCACGGTACAGAAAGTCGCAGGCACGCTGGCGTTCACCGAACACCAGCCAGTGCGGCGCCGTGCTGCCGGCCGCGCTGCGCGCGCGCAGGTGGCTGCGCAGGCCGGCGATGCCCGTGCCGTTGCCGATCAGGATCAGCGGCCGGCCGGCGTTGCCCTGCAGGCGGAAGTTGCCGTGGGGCCGCAGGCGCAGCTCCACGGTATCGCCCAGCGCCAGGCCGGCGCACAGCCAGCCCGAGGCCACGCCCGGCCTGCCGTCGTCCCGCACGCTCTGGCGTACGGTCAGGTGCACGCGGCCATCGGCCGGTGCCGAGGCGATGGAATAGTCGCGCGGATGGGCCGGATCGGCCGGCACGCGCACCTGCACCAGATCGCCCGACTCCCAGGCCGTTGCATCCGGCGGCAACGGCCCGGCCGGCTCGAATTCGAGGTGCACCACCGCCCCGCCCTGGCTGCCCGGGTTGAGGTGCCGGCGCGCCACCAGCCGCCACGGCGAGAACGCGGGGGACTGCCAGGACGGGCCGGCCATCGTGTCGAGCGCGGCCACGTGGCCCAGCTGGTGCTGCCAGGACTGCAGCGCCGCGGTGTCGCCGTTGTCCATCTCCACCCGTTCGAACAGCGGCGTGGCGCCCTGGGCGGCGAGCCACGCATCCAGCTGGCGGCCGAAGCCGCAGAAATGCGTGTACTGCCGGTCGCCCAGCGCGAGCACGCCGTAGCGCAGCTGAGGGAGCACATCAGGCGCGGCGCGGCGTTGTGCGCCCATCACCGCATCCTGGAACAGGCCGGCGTTGTCGGGCGCATCGCCTTCGCCGTAGGTGCTGACGATGAACAGCGCCCGCTGCGCGGCGGCGAGGGCGGTGGCATCCACGGCGTCCAGCGGGCACAGCCGCACGGGCTCGCCAGCGGCGTGCAGCAGCCGCGCGGTTTCACGGGCCAGCGCCTCGGCCTGGCCGGTCTGGCTGGCGTAGGCCACCAGCAGCGGCACGGCACCCTCGCGCGCCGCGGCCAGCGAAGCCGCCTCTTGCCGGGCGCAGCGCGCGCGCCGGCGCTCGCGCCAGGCGATGGAGCCGCACATCAGCGCGTACAGCGCCACGGCCGCCAGGGCGGCATACCACCGCAGCGCCGGAACGGCCAGCCCGAACACGGCGGTCATGCCACCAGCGCGTCGAAGGCGGGCGTGGACGCCCACGCCATGCCGTGCGGCGTGCGCTCTCCCAGCAGCAGGGCCAGCCCGTGCTGCTGCGCAAAGACGAGACCGTCAGCCGGGCCCAGCACGGTGATGACGGTCGCCAGTGCATCCGCGTGCATGCATTCGGCATGCAGCACGGTGACGCTGGCGAGCGCATGCTGCACCGGCTCGCCCGTGCGCGGATCGAGCGTGTGCGGGTAGCGGCGGCCGCCCTGCTCGAAGGCGTGCCAGCGGTCGCCCGAGGTGGCGATGGCCCCGCCCCGCAGCGCCAACGCCCGTGGGGCGGAGGCCGGGGACTGCGCCGCCTCCGCCACGGCCACGCGCCAGGGCGTGCCGTCGGGCCGCTGCCCGCTGGCGCGCAGCTCGCCGCCCACCTCGACGAGCGTGTCGCTGAACCCCAGCGATTGCAGGCGCTGCACCACCAGGTCGACCGCGAAGCCCTTGGCGATGCCGCTCAGGTCGAGGCGCAGACCGCCTGGCTGCAACGCCGTGCGGCGGCCGGCATCGAGTGCGAGGCGGCCAAAGCCCACCTGCGCGCGCGCCTGGGCCAGGTGCCCCTCTGTGGGTACGTGCGGCGTGCCATGGGGGCCGAAGCCCCACGCATCGACCAGCGGGCCGATGGTCGGGTCCCACGCGCCGCCGCTGGCCTGCGCCCAGTGGCAGGCGGCCTGCAGCACCTGGAAGAACTCCGGCGACAGCACGTGCCGGCTGCCCGGCGCAGCGCGGTTGAAGCGCGAGAGCTCGGAGCCGGGCGCCCAGTGGCTCATCTGCGCCACCACGCGGGCCAGCGCGTCCTCGATGGCAGCGCGCACGGGTGCCAGAGGCTGGAAGGCCGGGTTGGCCAGCCGCACGCTCCAGGTGGTGCCCATGGTCTCGCCCGCCAGCGTCTGCAGCGCAGCCGGGTCGCCGCGGCGCGGCGCGGCCGGCACGGTGGCCGCACCGCCCTGGGCAAAGGACGCACCGGCGGCCGGCCGGAGCGCCAACGGCGGCGCGGTCAGCGCAGGGGCATAGCGCACGGGCACGGCGCTGGCGCCCCGCGCATGGGCGGGCACAAAGCTCAGGGCAGCACCTCGAACGTGCCCACGTACGACAGGCGGCGCTCCCGGGCCTGCGGCAGCGAGGTCTTGGCGTCCGACGCGTCGGCGTCCACCCAGTACATGCCGGCGGCGGGCCAGGTCACGCTGAACTCGCCCTTGGCATCGGTGGTGGCCTTGATCTCTTCCTTGTGGTCGCGGTAGCGGGTGGCGCCGGGCACCAGCACCACCTCCAGGCCGGGCGCGGGCTGGCCGTCCACGTGGAAGGCGAAGGTGGCCTTGTCGCCCTTGACCAGATCGTTCGGGTGCGTGACGGCCACCAGTTCCAGCCCCTTGCCGGTGGGCTTGACGGGGCTGGGCTTGCCCACGGTGACGAAGGTTTCGATGCGGCCCACCGACTGCGTGACCTTCAGGTCCTGCGCATCGCTCGGCACTTCCGCAGCGAACTTCTCGGCCGTGCCGCGCCAGCGCTTGGCTTGGCCGGCCCGGTCCTTGTAGGTGGCGAACAGGCCATTGCTGACCACGGCCAGCTGGTAGGTGCCGGTCTGCGTCAGGTTCAGGTCGAACACGCTGCGCAGCTTGCCCTTGTGGGCGTTTTCGGGCGCCACGGCGGCGCCGTTCGGCGCGGTGACGACGAGGTTGTCGAGCCCCAGCGGGAAGTGGTTGAAATAGAACAGGTCGTTGGACACCGCCGCATCGACGGTGATCCATTCGGCCTTGGACAGCACGGTGGACGACGGCAGCAACCACACGTTGTGGGCCTGGGCCGTGCCGAGGGCGCCGCAGAGCACGGCGAGGCAGGTGGCGATACGGGTCTTGAAATGCATGGAGGGTCTCCTGGAGGAAGGCGAGGGAACGGGAGGCAGGTGGATGCGTCAGGGCTTGAGGTCGAGCGTGACCTCGCCCAGCTCGCTGTGGCCCTTGGCCCGCAGCTGCTCGCCCTTGGCAGCCGGCCAGGAAAACGGAATCGTCACCAGCTCCCGGCCGCCCACCTCGCGCGCGGCCTCCACCACCAGCTTGTAGTGGCCGGCTGGCAGTTGGGCGAAGGGGTTGGTGCCTTCGGTGAACTGCACCTGGTGCCGGCCCGCGGGCCGCGTGGCACCCGTCACGCCGTCGATGGGCAACGCCAGCTCGCGCCCCGTGCGGCGCCACCACTGGCGCATGTCCTTGAGCCACTTGGCGCCCTCGTCGTTCTTGAGCTTCACGTCGTACCAGACGGCGAGCGTGCTGGCGACGGTGGCGTCGGCGCGTTCGACCCAGATCGCCACGTAGGGGCGGTGGTATTCGGCCACGTCCAGGCGGGGAATCTCCACGCCCACACCCAGGCCCGCGGCAAAGGCCGGCGCGCCCAGGCAGGCGCCCAGCGCCACGGTGGTGCGCAGCGCCATGGGCTGCTGCATCGGTGCATGCTTCATTGGTCGTCTTTCTTCGGTTCAGTGGATCAACAGGAGCGCCAGCAGCAACGGCACGACCAGCCCCGCGCCCACCATGGGCCAGGTGAAGGGCCGGTTGCCCGCATGCATCTTCAGAATGAACAGCCCGGTGAGGCAGAACACCAGGCAGGCGGCGGCAAAGAGGTCGATGAACCAGCTCCATGCGGCGCCGGTGTGGCGGCCCTTGTGCAGGTCGTTGAAGTAGGAGATCCAGCCCCGGTCGGTGCGCTCGTACTCGGCCGCGCCGTCGGCCAGGCCCACGCGCAGCCAGGCATCCCCGCCCGGGCGCGGCAGCGAGAGGTACACCTCGTCGGCCGACCATTCGGCGTCGCGCCCGGCCGTGTCGATCTGCCATTGCGCCTGGGCCCACTGCTGCAGCGCCGCGGGCAGCGGCGCGCGATCCCGGCCCGCGGGCGGCTGCGCGTCGGCCAGCACCGGCGCAGGCACGGTGGCCTGCAGGCTGGTGACGCGCGGCTTGGCCTCGATCTGCCCCGCGTGGTTGAGGGTGAAGCCGGTCACCGCGAAGAGCAGCATGCCGACGAGGCACAGCGCGGAGCTGACCCAGTGCCATTCGTGCAGGATCTTGAGCCAATACGATCGGCGGCGGGCGTCGGGGGAGGAAGGGGGCATGCGGGCGCACCAATGCTGGAATCACGGCGGGACGCGCAGCGGGCGGGCCACTGGCGAAGCGCGGATTCTAGTGCGCCTAAATAATAATGAATTGCATTTACAAATTCTTTACCTGCCCTCCTGCAAAGGAGGAAAGCGCTACGCTGCACGCGCACGCAGGCCCTTCAAATCCAAGCCCAATCGGCCTCTAGCGCCCTATACATAAGCGCACATAGCTATCATTTAAATAGCATCCGGTCAATCGATGCTGACGCGCGCCGCCTTCACCACCTGCGCCATGCGCGTGGCCTCGCTGCGAAAGAAGGCGGCGGCGGCCTCCGGCGGCGTGAGCTTGATCTCGTAGCCCTGGGCGACCAGCGCATCGCGCGCCTCGGGCATCGCCATCGCAGCTTTGAAGCCCGCGTACAGCCGGTCCACCTCGGCCTTGGGCAGGCCGGCCGGGCCGATGGGCGCGATCCATCCCTCCAGCTCGAAGCCGGCCACGCCCTGCTCGGCGATCGTGGGCACGCCCGGCAGCGAGGGTACGCGCGTGGCCGTCGTCACGCCGATCGCCCGCAGCGCCCCCGATTTGATGTGTGCCGCCGCCGGCGCGACGGCCACCACGGCCAGCTGCACCTGGCCGCCCAGCACGTCGTTCATGAGCGGGCCCATGCCCTTGTACGGGATGTGCTGGATCGCCAGCTGGGCCTGGTCCACGAACATGGCCGCGCCCAGGTGCAGGATGGTGCCGTTGCCGGACGAGCCGTAGTTCAGCGTGCCAGGCCTGGCCTTGGCGTAGGCGATGAGCTCCTGCACGTTCTTCGCCGGGACGCCGGGGTGGGCCACCAGAACGAAGGGCGTGGCGCCCAGGATGGTGATGGGCGTGATGTCGGCCAGCGAGTCGAACGGGATGTTGCGGTACACGCTCGGGTTCACCACATGGTTGTTGGAGACCACGCCGATCACTGAGCCGTCCTTGGGCGCGCGCACGATCTGCGCCGTGCCGGTGACGCCGCCCGCACCGGGCAGGTTCTCGATCACGACCGGTTGGCCGAGCGCCTTGGCCAGGCTGTTGCTGATGGCGCGCATGGCGCCGTCCGCGCCCGAGCCGGCCGACAGCGGCAGGATCACCCGCAGCGGCTTGTCACCGGGCGGCTGGGCCCACGACAGGCCCGGCCGGCCGATGGCAGCGGCGCCCAGCACGGCTGCACCGCCGGCCAGCAGATGGCGGCGGCGGACCGGCACGCGATCGGACACCGCAGAACGCCCGGTGGCCGAAGAAGGGGAAAGGGGGTGCGTCATGTCTTGTCTCCGTTGTCGTTATCGATCTGTTCGGGGGCTGCTCGATCGTCGGCCGCGCTGGGTGCCCCCCACCGTTGGCGGCCGCAGGTGACGGCCTGCGGTCGCGGGTGCGTGGGCTGCTAGGCCACGGCGGCCACCTCGTGCAGCGCGGCGATGGCCTGCGGTGTGTAGCCCAGGCCGGCCAGCAGTTCCTGCGTGTGCTGGCCCAGCTGGGGCGGGTCCAGGCGCACGCCCATGCGCTGGCCGCCCAGGCGCAGCGGCAGCAGCGTGACCCGGGCCGTGCTGCCGGCCCGTTCGCCGTCGGGCAGCGTCACGTCGGCCAGGCCGCCGGTGGCGTTCAGGTGCGGGTCGTCGAAGAGCTGCTCCGGCCGTGCGATCGGCGCGAACGGCAGGCCATGGCGCTCGAAAATCGCGGCCAGCTCCTCGGCCGTGTGCAGGGCCAGGCGGCGGCGCAGTTCGGGCAGCAGCGTGGCACGGGCGCGCACGCGGTCGTTGTTGGTGGCCAGGCCAGGGTCGGCCTGCAGGTCGGCGTAGCCCATGGCGCCGCAGAAGGTGAGCCACTGCGCGTCGCTCACCGCCGCCAGGAAGATCTGCCCGCCGTCCTTTACGCTGAAGACGTCGTACACCGCCCAGGACGAGATGCGGTCGGGCATGGGGGCCGCAGGCTGGCCGGTGACGGCGTACTGCATCATGTGCTGGCCCACCAGGAACACGTTGTTCTCGAACAGGGCGGAGTCCACCTCCTGCCCTCGCCCGGTCACGCCGCGCTGCATCAGCCCCGCCATGGCGCCGATGGCGCCGAACATGCCGCCCATGATGTCGTTCACGCTGCTGCCGGCGCGCAGCGGGTCGCCGGGGCGGCCGGTCATGTAGGCCAGGCCACCCATCATTTGCACCACCTCATCCAGCGCGGTCCGGTGCTCGTAGGGGCCGGGCAGAAAGCCGGTGTGGTTCACATAGATCAGCCGCTCGTTCAGGCGCGAGAGCGCGGCGTAGTCCAGCCCGTACTTGGCCATCACGCCGGGCTTGAAGTTCTGCGCCACCACGTCGGCCGACGCGGCCAGGCGGATCGCCACCTCCAGCCCCTCGGGCTTGCGCAGGTCCAGCGCAATGCTTTTCTTGTTGCGGTTGAACATGGGGAAGAAGCCCGCGCCCGCGCCCAGCAGGTGGCGCGTGCGGTCGCCGTCCACGGGCTCGACCTTGATGACCTCGGCGCCCAGGTCGGCCAACACCATGCCGCAGGTCGGGCCCATGACCATGTGGGTGAACTCGACCACGCGCAGGCCCGCCAGAGGCAGGCGGGCAGCGGCGTTGTCTGCGGGGTGTGCGGAGGCGTTGTCGGTGGCGGCAGATGGCATGGCAGGTTTGATCGGCAGAAAAAAGAGGACGCGCGGGCCGCTCAGGCGGAGATGGCGGCCAGGGTGGCCGGGGCGGCCGGGACCGGCACGACAGCGGCGGCGGGCGCCGCCGTCTTCGGCAGGCCGGCCTGCCACAGCGTACCGTGCAGGGTCTCGCCCTGCAGCCATCCGGCCACCCGCTGGCGCAGCACCAGCAGGGCGGCCACGTCCTGCCCGGTGGCCACGCCCATGCGCTCCAGCATGAAGACGAGGTCCTCGGTGGTCACGTTGCCACTTGCCCCCGGCGCATGCGGGCAGCCGCCGATGCCGGCCAGACAGGCATCGAAGCGGGTCACGCCGGTCCGCCAAGCGGCGTAGGCATTGGCCAGGCCCATGCCGCGCGTGTCGTGGAAGTGGGCGCAGGCCAGGCGCTCGCCCACCAGGGCGCGGGCCTTGCCGAAGAGACGTTCCACGCTGGCCGGATCGGCATAGCCCACGGTGTCGGCCAGGCTGACGCGGTCGGCGCCGGCGTCCAGCAGCGCTTGCATCAGGCGCAGCACCTCGCTTTCGGCCACGTCGCCCTGCAGCGTGCAGCCGAAGGCCGTGCCCACCCCACCCTCGATCAGCGTGCGGCTGCCGGCGGCGTCGCGCGCGGCGCGGATGCGGGCCACCTCGGCCACCACCTCGTCCGGCGTCTTGCGCAGGTTGGCCAGGCTGTGGGCTTGGCTGGCGGACAGCGGCACCACCATCAGGTCGGCGCCGCAGTCGATGGCGCGCTCGGCACCTTTCAGGTTGGGCACCAGCACCGAGGCGACCAGGCCCGGCAAGGTCTTGGCATGCGCCAGCACCTCGGCCGTGTCGCCCAGTTGGGGCAGCAAACGGGCAGGCACGAAAGAGCCCACCTCGATCTCGCGCTGGCCTGCGGCGTAGGCGGCGTCGATCCATGCCGTCTTGAAGCCCGTGGGCACGATGGTGGCGATGCTCTGCAGGCCGTCGCGCAGGCCCACTTCGCGCACGATCGCACAGGGACGCGCGCTGGGCGCGGTGTCGGGGGGCAGCATGGTGGTCTCCGTGGAATGCTTGTACGGACCATTCTAGGAATTCCAAACCCACCCATTTCATCTATTTAAGAAGGCTTAAGCTTCCGAAACGGAAACCCTGGAGTGAGCTCGCGATGCGCCCCCTGGACCTGCATACCCTGAAGCTGTTCGTCGCCGTCTGCGAACACCGCAACATCGCTCGCGCGGCCGAGCAGGAGGCCATCGTCGGGTCGGCCGTGAGCAAGCGGCTGGCGCAGCTGGAGGACACGGTGGGCACGCCGTTGCTGGTGCGCCGGCGGCACGGCGTCGCCCCCACGCCCGCAGGCGAAACGCTGCTGGAGCATGCACGGGACCTGCTGGCCAGCGTGGGCCGTATCGAGCGTGACATGGCCGCCTTCGCCACCGGCATCCGCGGCCACGTGCGCATGCTGGTCACTGCGTCGGTGATGGCCGAGTCGCTGGCGGAGGACGTGGCCGCCTTCCTGCACGACCCGGCGCACCGCGACATCCAGGTGAGCATGGAAGAGCGGGTGAGCCCGGAAGTGGTGCGCGGCATCCGCGAAGGCAGCGCGTCCGTCGGCATCTGCTGGGATGCGGCCGACCTGCAGGGCCTGGAGACGCGCAGCTACCGCAACGATCACCTGGCCATCGTCGCGCACCCCAGTCACCCGGTCGCGCAGCAGCCCAGCGTGCGCTTTGCCGACGTGCTGGAGCACGAGTTCGTCAGCATGCCGGCGCTCAGCGCCGTGCAGGTGCTGCTGGCCCGGGCTGCGGCGGTCGAGGGCAAGACGCTGGCGCATCGGGTGTTCGTCTCCAACTTCGACGCGGCCCTGCGCGTGGTACGCGCCAACCTGGCCATCAGCGTGGTGCCGCGCGAGGTCGCCCAGCCGTTTGCCGCAGCCACCGGCGTGCGCGTGGTGCCGCTGAGCGACCCGTGGGCGCAGCGGCGCTTCGCCATCTGCTTTCGCGACGCGGCCCAGCTGGCGCCGGCCGCCCGGCTGCTGGTGCAGCACCTGGAGGGCGCCTCGCTGCGTATGGACGGGCTCTAAGAAGCTGTTCCAAGCCCACGTTTTCATCACGCGGCGGCGGCGGTACGCCGGACCAATCGGACCCGCGTGGCACCGCCGCAACAGTTGCCATCCTTCGCGGTTTTTTACAGTCTGGCGCAAGTAGGCCCTTCGTCGAGAGCTATTAAACTTGTAGCAAAATCGTTTACACGCTATATTGATAGCGTTTACGCGGGCTCCTCTGTTCGGTGCAGCGGTCCGCACGTTCTTACTACTGAGCAAGGAGAAGCGTCCATGAGCTCCAAGGAAAACGCCGCCATCAACCAGCTGTTCGAGAAGCTCGAATGCCGCTATGCGTTGCGCGTGCTGTGGGCCCTGCGCGATGGCCACCCCCAGACCTTCCGTCTGCTGCAGGACAGCGTGGGCGGCATCACGCCCAACACCCTCAACACCCGCATCAAGGAATTGCGCGAAGCCGGCCTGCTGGACCACGGCAGCGACGGCTATACCGTGACGCCCTCCGGTGTCGACCTGCTCAAGCGCCTCTCGGACGTGCAGGCCTTCGCCACCCGCTGGGTCGCTGCCCGCGTCAAGAAATAAGACGGCTGCCGGCGGTCACCCGCCCCGCTCGGCCCGCCACCCGGCGGGTTTGGTCTTTTTAGGGCTCCAGCGCACGGCTGATGTGCGGTTACAGCTCTCTTTTCCATAGCACCATCCAAGGATCTTCCATGGCATTCACCACCACCCCCTCCGGCCTGCAGTACGAAGACACCGTCGTCGGCGAAGGCGCCGAAGCCACGCGCGGTCACCATGTGCGCGTGCACTACACCGGCTGGCTCTACAACGACGGCCAGCAAGGCGCCAAGTTCGACTCCAGCCGCGACCGCAACGATCCCTTTGAATTCGGCCTGGGCGCCGGCATGGTCATCAAGGGCTGGGACGAAGGCGTGCAAGGCATGAAGATCGGTGGCCAGCGCACCCTCATCATCCCCGCGGCCCTGGGCTACGGTGCCCGCGGCGCCGGCGGGGTGATTCCTCCCAATGCCACGCTGAAGTTCGACGTGGAACTGCTGGGCGTGGGCGGCTGAGCGCTGCCCGTCGGCTCCCCAGAGCGGCCTGCGGGCCGCTTTTTTTTTGGTGGGGCCGATTGCGTGCCGGCGATGTGGCCGGTGCAATCGCGTGGACGGTCCTAGAACCCCACGCTGCTGCGGTACAGCATGTAGGCCGCCAGACTGCCCAGCAGCACGGCGAACACCTTCTTGAGCGCCACGACGTTCATGCGGTGGGCGGCGCGGGCGCCCCACGGTGCGGCGCAGACGCTGCACAGCACGATCAAGGTCAGCGCCGGCAGATAGAAGTAGCCCCAGCTACCGGGCGCTGCGGGCGGCAGGTGCCAGCCGCTTGCGGTGTATCCGATCACGCTGGCCAGCGCGATCGGGAACCCGAGGGCCGCGCTGGTGGCCACGGCCTGGTGAATGGGCACGCTGCAGCGCGTCATGTAGGGCACGGACAGAAAACCGCCGCCCGCCCCGACCAGCCCCGACAGGAAACCGATCACGCTGCCGACGACGCCCAGCCCGCGCCAGCCATGCACCCCTTGGCGGGCCCCTGCCGGGTTGGTGCTGCCCTTGAACATGCGCCAGGCGGAATACCCGACGAACAGGCCGAAGCCCAGCCCCAGCACCTGCCCCTTGAGGACCGCGAACGCGCCGGCCCCTGCCAGCAGCCCCCCGCCGACGATGCCCGGCGCCAGCCCGCGCACGATCTCCCAGCGCACGGCTCCACGCCGGTGGTGCGCCCAGACACTCGACAGGGACGTGAACAGGATGGTCGCCATGGCGGTGGCGATCGCCATCTTGATGGCCACGTCGCCGGCCACACCCCTGCCGGCCCAGCACCAGCACCAAACAGGGCACCAGTACCATGCCGCCCCCGATGCCGAGCAGGCCGGCCAGAAAGCCGCCGGCCAGGCCGATCGCCAGCAGCATCAGGATCAGGGAGGTGTCGAGGCTTACGAACATGCAGTCAGTCATCCTTGCCGCCACACCGGCCACTGCTGCAGCAAGAGGAAGAGCAGCACCGGACCGCGCGGTGGCCCGAGCTTACGCCAGGACCGGCCTGCAGCACCGCTGCCGAGCGGCCGCTCAGGCGAACAGTGCGCGCTCCAGCCGCGTGTACCGGTCGGCACCGACGGCATCGCGGATCTTGGGGGCCAGCGCGGCCAGGTCGTCGTAGCTGGTGGCGCCTTCCACGGCCAGATTGAGGCGGAAACCGCGCAGGCCCAGGGCGGCCGTCAGCTCGGTGGCAATGGGATAGGCCGTCTGGTAGCGCTCCTGGCTGGACCGGACGCCGCCCGGGGCCTGCGCCGCGGCCAGCGCCGTCGTCGGCTCCAGGGCAACCGCCGGTGCCTCCAGCAGGCCTTGTTCGACCATCACGTCCACGTCGGCCTGGGTGATGCCCATCCCCGCCGTGGCCGCCAACACCTCGGCCAGCGTGCGCTTGCCATCGAACAGGATGAAGGCCGAACGCTGGCGCGGAGTGAGACCGCCGTGGCGGTCCTTCAAGGCCTCTTGCCCGGCCGGTGTCTTGAGCAGAATCATGGGAACCCCTTGCTGCGGCAGCCGCCGACATCGCCGGGCTCGCAGGCGCGGAGAGTGGCACGCCTGTAGCAATTTGTGAATGGGGTTTGCCCATATCCCTGCGCTCGGCGGGTGCAATGGGGTACTCGCCCGTGCAACCCATGCAACCGCGGCGATGCCGGAGCCCGGCTGATGGGCCGCCGCCGACACGGGCCCCTACAGCGCCCGGCCTCCGGCGGCCGGCCCACTGGCCGGCGCTGCACCCGACCGGGTGAACACGCTCACCACGCAGGCTACGGCCAGACCCATCGGCACCCCGAACACCCCCGCGGAAATCGGTTGGATGCCGAACCAGAGGTTGTCCACCAGCAACAGCCCGGGCACCAGGGCCCGCACGCCGTCCACATGCGACAGCATGTAGTACACGGTGACGGCCAGCCCCGAGAGCATGCCCGCCACCGCCCCCTGGCGCGTGGTGCCGCGCCAGAAGATGCCCAGCACCATGACCGGCACGAACGCCGATGCCGCCAGCGAGAAAGAGGCCGACACCATGGGCAGGATCTCGGACGGCTTGAGCGCGGCCACGAAGGCCGCGATGAGCGCCACGGTGAGCAGCATGAATTTGGACAGGATCACGCGCTGCTCCGCCGTGGCCTTGCGACGGCTCTCCTGGAAGTACAGGTCGCGCACCAGGGCATTGCTGATGGTGAGCAGCAGGCCATCGGCCGTGGACAGCGCCGCCGCCAGACCACCCGCGGCCACCAGGCCCGAGACCACGTAGGGCAGCCCGCCCAGCTCGGGCGTGGCCAGCATGATCAGGTCCGCCCCGAAGCGGATCTCGGCGAACTGCAGCACCCCGTCGCCGTTCACGTCCTCCACCGACAGCAGCGACGTGTCCACCCGCGCCCACTGTGCCATCCAGTTGGGCAGCGCGTCGAAGCTGCTGCCCACCAGATTGCTCATGACCTCGTACTTCACCAGCACCGCCAGCGCGGGCGCGCTGAGGTACAGCAGCGCGATGAAGAACAGCGACCAGGCCACGGACGAGCGCGCCCCCGCCACGGACGGCGCCGTGTAATAGCGCGTGAGCAGGTGCGGCAGGCCGGCCGTGCCGACCATCAAGCAGAACATCAGCGCGAGAAAATTGCGGCGCGCGTTCTGGTAATCCTGCTGCTCCTGCGGCGTGCCGTCCGGGTCGCCCGCAAAGGCCTGGCTGTGCGCCGGCAGCCCGCCCAGCGGCTTGGCCCGCTCGTAGTTGTCGCGCATCTCGCGCGTCCAGCGCTCGCGGGCGGTCGCCTCGTCCCGCGGCATGGAGGCCAGCTCGCGGCTGGCGGCGACGATCAGGCCCACGTCGGCATTGCTCGCGCGCAGCTGCTGTACCCGCTCGCGCGCGGCCTCGCGTTCGCGCTCCAGCGCCGCGCCGACGTCCTGCAGCCGCGCCTCGTACTCGCGGGCGCGCCGCAGGTAGGTTTCGATCACCTGGTGTTCGGCGGGCGACCCGAGCAGCGCCTCTTCCATCTCGGTGATCTTGCCGATCTGCGCGCCGTACACCGCCGCCGCCATCGGATTGCCCAGTTGCTTGTAGGCCAGCCATGAGACGGGAATCATGAACGCCAGCAGGATCACCACGTACTGCGCCACCTGCGTCCACGTGATGGCCCGCATGCCGCCCAGGAACGAGCACAGCAGCACGCCGCCCAGGCCGAGCATGATGCCGATCTCGAACTGCACGCCTGTGAGGCGCGAGGCGATCAGCCCGATGCCGTAGATCTGCGCGACCACGTAGGTGAAGGAACACAGCACCGCCGCCAGTGCCGCGATCACGCGGGGCCAGCGCCCCCCGAACCGCACCTGGAAGAAATCCGGAATGGTGTAGAGATTCATCGCCCGCAGGTGCGGCGCGATGAGCACGGCCACGAGCACGAAGCCGCCCGTCCAGCCCAGCAGATAGGCCAGCCCGCCGGCCTGCGCCGGCAACCCCGAGAAGCCCTGCAGGTAGAGCGCGCCGGAAAGGCTGATGAAAGAAGCGGCGCTCATCCAGTCCGCCGCGGCCGCCATGCCGTTGTAGACCGGCGGGATGCGCCGGCCCGCGACGTAATACTCCTCCGGGTCCGTCGTGCGGCCGTACACGCCGATGCCGGCGTACACCATCACGGTGAGAAACAGGAAGATCGGCCCGATCCAGTGGCGCGACAGCCCCCGGGATTCGGCCCACGCCATGGCGGCCAGGAACCCCAGCACACCGAGCACATACAGCACCAGAAAGCGGTGCAGCCGCCGTGCGTAGGCGCGCGCGGCGTCTTCAGGCATCGCGTGACGCCGCGGCACGGGCCGCTGCGGCACGCGCGTCCTGCCGCTCGAAGCGGTTCATGGCCCAGCAATAGAGGAACACCAGGGCGATGAACATCAGCACTGCGCCCTGGGCTGCCATCCAGTAGCCCAGGGGCCAGGGGCCCACCGGCCACTGCAGGTCGCGCGCAAAGTAGCAGGCACCGAAGGAGACCAGCGCCCAGACCACCAGCAGCCCGGCCTTCAGCCAGAGGTGCCGCGCATCGTGCAGATCGGGCGGAAAAGGCGTGCCGATCGGGGCGCCCTCTTCCGTGGTCCGGTGCTGCAGGGACGGATGCGCCATGCGCCTAGGGGGCGTCTAGCGCGCCGCCAGCTGCTGCCAGGTATCGATCACGCTGTCGGGGTTGAGCGAGATCGAGGAGATGCCCTCATCGGCCAGCCACAGCGCGAAGTCCGGATGGTCGCTGGGGCCCTGGCCGCAGATGCCCACGTACTTGCCCTGCGCCTTGCAGGCACCGATGGCCCGCTTGAGCAGCGCCTGCACGGCCGGGTCGCGCTCGTCGAAGTCGGCGGCCAGCAGTTCCAGGCCGGAGTCGCGATCCAGGCCCAGCGTGAGCTGGGTCAGGTCGTTGGAGCCGATCGAGAAGCCATCGAAGTACTGCAGGAACTCGTCGGCCAGCACGGCATTGGAGGGGACCTCGCACATCATGATGACCTTCAGGTCGGCCTCGCCCCGCTTCAGGCCGTGCTTGGCCAGCAGCTGGGTGACCCGGTCGGCCTGGCCCAGCGTGCGCACGAAGGGCACCATCACCTGCACGTTGGTCAGGCCCATCTCGCCCCGCACGCGGCGCAGCGCCTCGCACTCCATGGCGAAGGCTTCGCCGAAGTCGGCACTGATGTAGCGCGCAGCACCACGGAAGCCCAGCATGGGGTTCTCTTCTTCCGGCTCGTAGCGGCTGCCGCCGATGAGCTTGCGGTATTCGTTGGACTTGAAGTCCGACAGGCGCACGATGACCGGCTTGGGCCAGAAGGCCGCGGCGATGGTGGCCACGCCCTCGGCCACCTTGTCGACGTAGAACGCCTTGGGCGATGCGTGGCCACGCGCCACGGATTCCACGGCCTTCTTCAGGTCGGCATCGACGGCCGGGTAGTCCAGGATGGCCTTGGGGTGCACGCCGATGTTGTTGTTGATGATGAACTCCAGCCGGGCCAGGCCCACGCCTTCGTTGGGCAGCTGGCAGAAGTCGAAGGCCAGCTGGGGGTTGCCCACGTTCATCATGATCTTGGTGTCGATCTTCGGCATCTCGCCGCGCTGCACCTCGGTCACCTCGGTTTCCAGCAGGCCGTCGTAGATCTTGCCGGTGTCGCCCTCGGCGCAGCTCACCGTCACCAGCGTGCCGTCCTTGAGCCGGCTGGTGGCGTCGCCGCAGCCCACCACGGCGGGGATGCCCAGCTCGCGCGCGATGATGGCCGCGTGGCAGGTGCGCCCGCCGCGGTTGGTGACGATGGCGCTGGCGCGCTTCATCACGGGCTCCCAGTTGGGGTCGGTCATGTCGGTGACCAGCACATCGCCGGGCTGCACCTTGTCCATCTCGGCGATGTCGCTCACCAGGCGCACGGGGCCGGTGCCGATCTTCTGGCCGATGGCGCGGCCTTCGGCCAGCACGGTGCCGGTGCCCTTGAGCTTGAAGCGCTGCTCGGCCTGGCCCTTGGACTGGCTCTTCACCGTCTCGGGACGGGCCTGCAAGATGTAGAGCAGGCCGTCGGTGCCGTCCTTGCCCCACTCGATGTCCATCGGACGGCCGTAGTGCTTCTCGATGACCACGGCGTACTCGGCCAGCTGCTGCACCTCGGCGTCGGTCAGCGAATAGCGGTTGCGCAGCTCGGTGGGCACGTCGGTGGTCTTGACCAGCTTGCCCGAGGCCTTCTTTTCCTCGGCCGAGGCGAACACCATCTGGATCAGCTTGGAGCCCAGGTTGCGGCGGATCACGGCCTTGTTGCCGGCGGCCAGCATGGGCTTGTGCACGTAGAACTCGTCGGGGTTCACGGCGCCCTGCACCACCGTCTCGCCCAGGCCGTAGCTGGAGGTGATGAACACCACGTCCTCGAAGCCGGACTCGGTGTCGATGGTGAACATCACGCCGGCCGCGCCCTTGTCGGAGCGCACCATGCGCTGCACGCCGGCCGACAGGGCCACCACGTCATGGGCGAAGCCCTTGTGCACGCGGTAGCTGATGGCGCGGTCGTTGTACAGGGAGGCGAACACCTCCTTCATCTTGTGCAGCACGTCTTCGATGCCGACGACGTTCAGGAAGGTCTCCTGCTGGCCGGCGAACGAGGCGTCGGGCAGGTCTTCCGCCGTGGCGGAGGAGCGCACGGCGAAGCTCGCCTCGGCATTGCCTTCGGACAGCTTGGCGAACGCGTCGCGCACGGCCTGCTCCAGGTCGGCGGGGAAGGGCTGGGCTTCGAGCCAGCCGCGGATCTCGGCACCGGCGGCGGCCAGGGCGCGCACGTCTTCGGTGTCGAGCGTGGCCAGGCGCTGGCTGATGCGGTCGGCGAGGCCTTCGTGCTTGAGGAATTCGCGGAAGGCATGCGCCGTGGTGGCGAAGCCCGTGGGCACGCGCACGCCCTGCGGCAGCTGGGAGATCATCTCGCCGAGGGAGGCGTTCTTGCCGCCCACCGACTCGACGTCGGTCATTCTCAGGTTCTCAAACGGAACGACCAAGGCGGTCGCGTCGAACAGTGCAGACATGGGAAAGCTCCAGAAGTTGAAACCGGGTCTGCGCCTGCGCCCGACGGAATGTCCATCGTCGAACGAGCGCCCATGCACGGCTGCTGGCTTTGCTGTTGTGGTTGTGGGCCGCCGCGGTGCATGGTGAGAATTTGGATAATGGGCGCCATTGTAGGGGGACGATCCGGTGTCGTGCTGGCCTGTTGCCCCGTTCCTGCGCCGGCCCTGTCCTACCCGGCGCGCCCCCGGCCTTGCGGCCCGAAAGCCCCGCTTCCATGCACACGCGCACCGTTTTCTTCATCTCCGACGGCACCGGCATAACGGCCGAGACCTTCGGCAATGCCATCCTGGCCCAGTTCGACATGAAGCCGCGCCACGTGCGCCTGCCCTTCATCGACACCGAGGACAAGGCCCACCAGGTGGTGCGCCAGATCAACCACACGGCCGAGCTGGAGGGCAAGAAGCCCATCGTCTTCACCACGCTGGTGAACATGAGCGTGCTGCGCATCATCCAGGAGGGCTGCCGCGGCATGCTGCTGGACATGTTCGGCACCTTCATCCGCCCGCTGGAGACCGAACTGGGTGTGAAGTCGCTGCATCGTGTGGGCCGCTTCTCGGACGTGAGCCTGAGCAAGGAGTACACGGACCGCATCGACGCCATCAACTTCAGCCTGGACCACGACGACGGCCAGAGCCACCGCGACCTGGACGGCGCCGATGTGATCCTGGTGGGCGTGTCGCGCTCGGGCAAGACGCCCACCAGCCTGTACCTGGCCATGCAGTGCGGCCTGAAGGTGGCCAACTACCCGCTGATTCCCGAGGACTTCGATCGCAAGCAGCTGCCCCCGGCCCTGGTGCCGCACCGCAAGAAGATCTTCGGGCTGACCATCCTGCCGGAGCGGCTCTCGCAGATCCGCAACGAGCGGCGGCCGGGCTCCAAGTACGCCGACCTGGCCAACTGCCGCCACGAGGTGGCCGAGGCCGAGGCGATGATGCGGCGCTCGGGCATCCGCTGGCTGTCCACCACCACCAAGAGCATCGAAGAGATCGCCACGACCATCCTGCAGGAAGTGCGGCCCGAACGGCTGATGTACTGAGCCTGGCCCGCGCCACTGCGCGCGGCGGCCGTTATCAAAACGATAGCTGGATGCGCTTTCCCATCAAGGGATTGGGAATGAAAAATATTCCAATCGCTTATCTGACAAGCGCAACACGCTATTTTTTTTGAATCTCAGCGGCACCTGAAGTCCCGGCGTCCCAGCGCAGATGCGGCTGCTGCGGCAGCACCTCCACCAGGTAGTCGACGAAGGCCCGCACCTTGGCGGGCACGTACTGGCGGTCGCGGAAGCAGGCGAAGAAATCGAGCGTGGCCTCTGGGTCGAACTGCAGCTGACCGCGCCGCGCGGGCCGCAGGCGCAGCGGCTCCAGCAGGCCCTGGCGCACGTAGCGGTGCGCGATGAAGGCGCCGAGCCACACGATGCCCGCCCCGGCCGCGGCCATCTCAGCCAGGGTGTCGACGTCGGTGCCGATGGCGGCCACGCGCAGCGCCGGGTCCACCCGCTGACCGTCGCGCGTGAAGGGCCAGCGCATGAAGCGCCCATCCGCCTCGCGGCGGTAGAGCAGGCAGGCGTGGTCGAGCAGGTCCTGCGCGGTCTCGGGCCGGCCGTGCGCCTGCAGGTAGGCCGGCGCGGCGCAGAGGATGCGCGGCACTGCGGCCAGGGGGCGTACCGTCATGCCCGGCTCCAGCACGTCGCGGTAGCGCACGCTGACGTCCACGTCTTCCTTGAGCACGTCCACCTGCCGGTCGACGACCAGCAGATCGAGGTTGAGCTGCGGATGCCGCGCCGCAAACGCCGGCAGCAGCGGCGCCATCACGTGCCGCCCGAAGGCCGCCATGCAGGCCACGCGCAGGCGGCCTTGCAGTGCGCCGTGCAGCTGCGAGACATCGGACTGCGCCTGCTCCAGCTGCTGCAGCACCGGCGCGACACGCGCCAGGTACCGCTCGCCGGCCTCGGTCAGCGCCAGGGAGCGCGTGGTGCGCGTGATGAGGCGCGTGCCCAGTTCGCGCTCCAGCCGGGCGATGTGCTGGCTGGCAGCGGCCGGGCTCATTCCGAGCTGGCGTGCGGCGGACGCGATGCTGCCGCCCTCCAGCGTCTTCACGAAGGTTTCGATGGCGCGCAGATTCGGCATGAGACTGGAATGATCAGGCAATCGATTCGCAACTATAGCTTTCGATTGCCGTAAGGCGCCTGCGGCTACCGGGCGGCGGCCGTGCTGCGTACAGTGCGGGTCTTGCCGACCTTGCTGCAGCAGATCTTCCGCCAGCCCGCCGGCCGCCCCTCCCAACCCTTCTGCGCCATCCGGCCCGCCCCATCGCATGACCTCTGTGCCCCCCTCCGCCGCAGCCACGCCCTTGCCCGCCGATGCGGCCCCACCCCGCATAGGACGCCTGCCGCGCAAGCTGCACCGGCGCTTCGCGCCCGTCGTGTTCGCCTTCTACATGGCCGGCATCATGGCCTTCCTGATGTGCTGCGTGATCGTAGGTGCAAGCGGCGGCATCGACGCCGGCTACCTGCAGCGTGTGCTCAAGGCCTATGCCCTGGCCATGCCGGTGGCCTTCGGCTGCGTGATGCTGGTGCGCCCCGTGGTGGGCCGGCTGGTGGCGGCGACCGTGCATCTGTAGCGGATCGGCGCGCCGCTGTTCAGAGAGACCGCGACACAGACAACGACGCCCGGATGGCGCGTGCGGCCGGCAATTCGGCCTAGACCTCTCAGCCAGCGGGCGGAGGAGCGTGGCCAGCCCCGGCCTCGACGCTGCTCGGTGGGCAGCATGCGCACAGCGCGCGCCAGCGGCGAACGCCGCGCACCGCCACCGTGGCACCTGCCCGGGCACCGGGGTGCGGCAGCAGCGGGCCTGTCTTCTGCGATGGGGACGACGACTGCATTGGCGCCGGCCCCTTCGCGCCGCGCCCGCCTCGGGCCACCGTCATTGCAGCGACTCGGGCGCGGCGTGCCACAGGGCCCGGCCAGGGTCCGCGGGCTGCGCACGCACCTCCTCGTCTTCCTGCGCCGCTGCCTGCTTGACGGCCTGCGTGGCCCAGCGCACCTGCAGGTTCCAGAGCATGGTGCGGAAGTGCGGCGTCAGGGCGTCGAGCTGCGACAGGTTCTGCAGGTTGGCGACGATCTTGCGGCCCATGGCGTCGCGGTGGCTGTCGCTGCTGCCTTGTGCATACCCGGTCATCAACGCCAGGGTGCCGGCCAGCAGCGCCTCGGCGCAGGGCAGGCTGTATTCCTCGGTATCGGCAGAGGACGGGGCAGGGTTCGTGGACATGGATGCGCTCCTGGAAAAGGAATGGCTGAGATCGGCGGCGGTGATGCGCCCCCCGAGAGGCCGCGCCGTACCGGACCGCGGTCGGTATCCAGGCTGGCTCCAGGTCGTACCGCCGTGTCAGCGGTCCGCCCTTGGCTGGCAGATGACGCCAGTATATGAGAATCGTTATCAATACAGGCAGACCCATTCCCGGGCGCGAAGGGCGCGCGTGCAAGAAAAAAGGGAGCGCCCTTTTCAGGGCGCTCCCTCAGGGCGCAGAGCGGCAAGGCCTCGCAGCCTGGCCCTCAGGCCGGTGCGGACGTACGGATCAGGTGGTCGAACGCGCCCAGCGCGGCCTTCGCACCCTCGCCCGCGGCGATGATGATCTGCTTGTACGGCACCGTGGTGCAGTCGCCCGCAGCGAACACGCCCGGCACGCTGGTGCGGCCATGCGAATCCACCACGATCTCGCCGAACCGCGACAGCTCCACCGTGCCCTTGAGCCAGTCGGTGTTGGGCAGCAGGCCGATCTGCACGAAGATGCCTTCCAGTGCCAGCACATGGTGCTCGTCGGTCGTGCGGTCCTTGTAGCTCAGGCCGGTCACGCGGTTGCCATCGCCCTTCACCTCGGTGGTCTGGGCGTTGAGGATCACGTCCACGTTGGGCAGGCTGCGCAGCTTGCGCTGCAGCACGGCGTCGGCCTTCAGCTCGCCCGCGAACTCGAGCACCGTGACATGGGCCACCACGCCGGCCAGGTCGATGGCCGCTTCCACGCCGGAGTTGCCGCCGCCGATCACCGCCACGCGCTTGCCCTTGAACAAGGGGCCGTCGCAGTGCGGGCAGTAGGTCACACCCTTGGTGCGGTACTGCTCCTCGCCCGGCACGTTCATGTTGCGCCAGCGCGCGCCCGTGGAGATGATCACCGAGCGGGACTTGAGCGTGCCGCCGTTCTCCAGCTCGACCTCGATCAGGCCGCCCTCGGTGGCGGCCGGCGTGAGCGACTTGGCACGCTGCAGGTTCATCAGGTCCACCTCATAGTCGCGCACGTGCTGCTCCAGCGCAGCGGCGAACTTGGGGCCGTCGGTCTTGCTGACGGAGATGTAGTTCTCGATGTCCAGCGTGTCGTTCACCTGGCCGCCGAAGCGCTCGGCCGCGATGCCCGTGCGGATGCCCTTGCGGGCGGCGTACACAGCGGCGGCAGCGCCGGCCGGGCCCCCGCCGACGATCAGCACGTCGAACGCTTCCTTGGCCGACAGCTTGGCGGCTTCGCGCTGGGCTGCGCCGGTGTCGAGCTTGCCGACGATCTCTTCAATGGTCATGCGGCCGGAGCCGAACACCTGGCCGTTCAGGAAGACCATGGGCACGGCCATGATCTCGCGGTCGGTCACTTCCTGCTGGAAGGCGCCGCCTTCGATCACGGTGGTGCGGATCTTGGGGTTGAGGATGGCCATGAGCGACAGGGCCTGCACCACGTCCGGGCAGTTGTGGCAGGTCAGGCTCATGTAGACCTCGAAGCCGAAGTCGCCGTCGAGGGCCTGCACCTGCTCGATCACGTCCTGCTCGACCTTGGGCGGATGGCCGCCGGTCCACAGCAGCGCCAGCACGAGCGAGGTGAATTCATGGCCCAGCGGCAGGCCTGCAAAGCGCAGGCTCGTCTGGGTACCGGCGCGCTGCAGCGTGAACGAGGGCTTGCGGGCGTCGTCGCCATCGGTGCGCAGGGTGATCTTGTCGCTGCGCAGGGACTGGATGGTTTCCAGCAGCTCGCGCGTCTGGTCGGAGGTTTCGCTGCCGTCCAGCGATGCCACGATCTCGAACGACTGGGTCACGCGCTCCAGATAGGCGGAAAGTTGGGATTTGAGTTGGTCGTCGAGCATGGTGGTGTCCTTGTAAATTCGAGTTATGTATCTGACAGGCGCCGCCAGGAGCCGGCACTGCGCCATGACAAATGGGGGCGAACGGGCGAAAAAAAGCCGGACGGCATGGCGCGCACGCCATGCGTTGGTCCGGCCCAGGGCGCCGGGGCGCCCTGCTCTGCGAGAACGCGGAGCTTAGATCTTGCCGACCAGATCCAGGGAAGGCGTCAGCGTCTTGGCGCCTTCCTTCCACTTGGCGGGGCACACCTGGCCAGGGTTGGCGGCGGTGAACTGGGCAGCCTTCAGCTTGCGCAGGGTTTCCGACACGTCGCGGGCGATTTCGTTGGAGTGGATTTCCAGGGTCTTGATCACGCCATCGGGGTTGATCACGAAGGTGCCGCGCAGTGCCAGGCCTTCTTCGGGGATGTGCACGCCGAAGGCGTTGGTCAGTTGGTGCGTCGGGTCGCCGACCAGGGGGAACTTGGCCTTGCCCACGGCGTCGGACGTTTCGTGCCACACCTTGTGCGAGAAGTGCGTGTCGGTGGTCACGATGTAGACCTCGGCACCGGCCTTCTGGAATTCGGCGTAGTTGTCGGCCGCGTCTTCGATCTCGGTGGGGCAGTTGAACGTGAAGGCTGCAGGCATGAAGATCAGCACCGACCACTTGCCCTTCAGGCTCTCTTCGGTCACGGTGATGAACTCACCCTTGCCGTTGCGGTTCACGAAAGCTTCGGTCTTGAAAGGCTGGACTTGGGTATTGATCAGGGACATTGCTGTTTCCTTGGTGAGGGTTGGACTGAAAGACAAGACTGAAGTCTAGGCCCATTCCCGCCATCAATCCAATTAATTGAACACATGATTTCAATTGACCCAGACTATTCAAAACCGCACTGCGATCCGTAACCCTTTGCATGGCGCGGAGCAGGCTTCAAACAAGAACGCGACTCAGCATCACACGCACGCAGACCGCATGGACGGGGACTTGGCTTGCCGGGCATGACCTGCATCAGGAACAATGCGGGCAACCACACACTACAGGAGAGCCCCATGAAAGGCGACGATCAGGTCATTGCCCATCTGCAGGCCCAGCTCAAGAACGAACTCACGGCCATCAACCAGTATTTCCTGCATTACCGGATGCTCAAGCACTGGGGCTTCGACAAGCTGGCCAAGAAGGAGTATGACGAGTCCATCGGTGAGATGAAGCACGCCGACAAGATCATGGACCGCATCTTCATGCTGGACGGCCTGCCCAATCTGCAGGATCTGGCGAAGCTGCAGGTCGGCGAAGACGTCCCGGAGATCCTCGAATGCGACCTGCGCTCCGAACTCGGCGCCCAGGCCACCATCAAGGCCGGCATCGCCCACTGCGAGAAGGTGCTGGACTATGTCTCGCGCGATCTGCTGCAGGGCATCCTGGACGATACGGAAGAGCACATCGACTTCCTGGAAACACAGCTCGCCCTGATCGGCCAGGTGGGCGTGCAGAACTACCTGCAGTCGCAAATGGGCGACGAGGACTGAGCGGCGCCCACGGCACGCCTGGTAGATCCCTCACGAGAGAGCGCTCCACGAAGACCGGAAACAGGTCACCACAAAAGAAAGAAAAAACGGGCTGCGGCCCGTTTTTTCATGGGCTGCACGCCCTGCAGCCCCTGCGCCGCACCAGTGTGCGGCATCGTGCTAACAAATCCATAGCACATATGCGGCGTGGAAATTTCGGCATGAGCCCCGTTTTTCGCCTTCTTTCCAGCCTGTCGGGGCCTGGTGGAAATGTAAAAGTCGGGAGGGCTCTATTCCGGCCTGCCCAACGGCACGGAAACCCCGGGTACAGCGCCTGGATCGCGCACTGACGGGGTTTCAGAGGGAAGCCCCGCCCGGGAAGTTGAATAGCGACGGCGCTCCCGGACAGGCTTGTAAGGCAAATTCCTACACAGCCGTGACCGCGACCAGACGCCACGCATTGCCGAACCCCGACTTAATTTTTGTTTGGCCCAAATTCACAATCCATTTCAACGGATCACGCAAGGCAGCACACGCTGCGACAGCAAGGTCCGGTACTGGAAAGGATTGACCATGACCTCCGAACAACTTCTCGCTGAAATCCGCGAAGCCAACCTCACTTACCTGATGCTGGCCCAGACCCTGATCCGCCAGGACAAGGCGGAAGCTGTGTTCCGTCTGGGTCTGAACGAAGAGGCTGCCGACATCCTGGCAAGCCTGTCGGCAGCACAGGTGCTCAAGCTGGCCTCCCGCAACACGCTGCTGTGCAGCTTCCGCGTGGATGACAACCTGGTGTGGAGCCTGCTGACCAACCACAACACGCCGAAGAAGGCGATCAACGAAGCCACGAACACGCTACACGCCAACATCCTGATGGCCAGCCGCGTCTCCGAAGTGCTCTGAGCCTGCGCCGCTGACGCACGCAGCCGCCCCACCCTTCTTCCTTTCCGAAAGCCCGCCATGTCCGCACCCGTCAAGAGCGTTCTCAACGAATCCAAGCAGATCGAACGCGCCGCCATGCTGATCGAGATGGGCGCCCGCATGCAGGTGCTGGAGTCGGAGACCACGCTGTCGTACGAGCGCCTGATCCGCCTGTACAAGGAGATCGCCGGCAAGTCGCCGTCCAAGGGCCAGCTGCCCTTCTCGACCGACTGGTTCCTGACCTGGCAGGAAAACATCCACAGCTCGCTGTTCCTCAACATCTACGAATACCTGTCCAAGGGCGTGGACCTGGATTCGGTGGAACTGCTGACGAAGGCCTACCGGCTGTACAACGAGCAGGTCGCTGCCGCCGAGATCGAGCCCCTGTTGTCCTTCACCCGCGCCTGGCGCCTGGTGAAGTTCGTGGACGCCGGCATGCTGACGCGCACCAAGTGCTCGCAGTGCAGCGGCCAGTTCGTGACCGAGCTGTACGAGAACCGCCACTTCACCTGCGGCCTGTGCAACCCGCCTGCACGCGCCGGCAAGAGCAAGAGCGCTGGCGCGCTGATGCTGCACTGATCATTAGGAGTGTTTTTGGCCTGCAGCGCTTTCATTGATTTCGCCTGCAGCTACACAATCAATAGCACATAGCGATTCGCAACCGCTGCAGCCCGGCCTCGTCCGGGCTTTTGCTTTTGGGGCAGCCCGGGCCTTTTGAACCGCGCAAGGTAGGCGGTGCGGCGCCGTCAGTTGGCCAACAGCCCGCGCAGGCCCGCATCCATGGGCAGGCTGTAGTCGTAGGCCGCCACCACGGCGTTGCCCAGCGGGTTGACCAATTTCAAGCTCACGTACACCGCCTGGGAAGACGCTGTATACGTTCCCACCACCACGGCCTGGGCGGACTGGGCCTGGCTCACCTCGCGCACATCGCGCGACAGCAGCAGCTCGCCCTGGCCGGGCCGCATGGCCAGCGTCTCGCGCAGGCGCAGCTCGGTCACGCGCACGCCGCGCTGGGCCAGGCGGCCGGCAACCTGCTCCGAGATCAGCCGGCCCAGCCGCGTCGATTCGGACAGCCGGTCTGCGTTCACGACCGTGGCGACCAGCACCGGCAGCGACGGATCGAGCGGCGGGCCCTGCAGCAGCGCGTCCGCGGCCTGGTAGCTGCTCTCCACCAGATCGACCGGGCCACTGCCCAGGGGCGGACCGTAGTAGTAGCGCGCGCAGCCCGTGGCGCCGGCGGCCGCGGCGGCCAGCAGCGCAGCCAGCGCAGCGCGGCGACCTCGGACCGAGGCAACGGGGGCGGGTGCCGCGGTCATGGCGTCACCGCCCAGGTCTTGGTCGGCGTAGGCGCGGACAGCGGCAGCGGGATGCGCGCCTGGTAGAGCGCCGCATCGTCCTGCGCAATGGTGTAGACGGCCGAGGTGCGCACCAGGAACCGCTGGTCGCGCTCCAGCGAGGTGGTGACCAGGATCTCGGTGCGCATGGGGCCGGCATCCACCAGCGCCGCGGCGGGCACGGGGGCGTAGCCGGCAGGGTTGCGCACCACGACCACCTGCGGCGACAGCCGCGCGCCGCTGGACGTGAGGGTCGCGCCCGCGCGGTGCTGGACGATCTGGGTGGTCACCGCCAGTTGCGCGGCGGCCGTCGGCTCGGATGACACCGTCACGCCGCGCTCCACCAGATGGGTGACCAGCAGCTGGCGGAAGCCGAGGTTGAAGTCGGACGCGTCGGGGCCCACGGCCACATGGATGGGATGCTCGCCGGCCGGCCACAGGCGCAGCCGGTCGGCCACATGCGCGGCCACGTCGTCGGCCATCACGTCCCAGTGGTGGGCCGCCCGCACGGTCTTCTGCGCCGACGGCGCATGGGCCTCTTCGCGGGGCAGGTCGGGCGTCGATGCAGTGCAACCCGCCGCCAGAACCAGCGCGCCCCAGGCGGCCAGCGGTCCCAGGGACCGGTATGTGATGGTACGCACGCGCTTTTCCTCCGATGGCATGCGCGGATGCTAAGCGGATGGCGCAACGCGCATCGGCCGAACAGCGGGCCTTTCGGGGTGCAGCTTGGCGATTGCGGGATGGGGCGCCGCCCGCCGGGCGCACCGTAGCGGCTGCTACTCATCAAAAATCATAGCGCATTGCGCTGATATCCATTGGCCTGGCGGCCGATTTCATTCAATACGTTTCATGGGGAGTGCCCGGCCTGCAGCGCCGGCCATGCCGGCTGCGCGCACCCATGCGCCTGAGGAGCCCGCCTACGTGGCAGAGGGCTGCGGCAGCGGCACAATCCGCGCATGCCAGAAATGCCCTCGCCGCCAGCGCCCACGCCCGAGCCTCCCCCTGCCGAGGCGCCCCCACCACCGCCGCCCGATGCGGCCGAGGCTGCAGACGCGGCGTCTCCGCCCGCGCCGCCACCGGCCGCACCGCCGCCGCCAACCCCACCTCCGGCGCAGCCCGCCGCTGCCGCGTCTGCCGTGGAGGCGACGGCCACGGTACTGCCGCTGTCTGGCGATCCGTCCCAGCCGCGCGTGCTCCTGCACATGCCCGTGGATGTGCGCAGCGTCTCTCTCGGGCTGTTGACGCTGTTCGCCGCGGTCACGCTGCTGCACTGGGCCAGCGCCGTGTTCATTCCGCTGATGCTGAGTTTGCTGCTGACCATCGCCCTGCAGCCCGCCGTAGGCTTCCTGCACCGCTGGCACCTGCCACGCTGGCTGGCGGCGGGCCTGCTCTTGATCACCATCGTCACCAGCATCGGCGGGGCGGCGTGGTACCTTAGCGATGGCGCGGCGGAGCTGGTGGATTCCGTGCCCGTGGCCGCCCGCAAGGTGCGCGACGCCATGCGCCCGCACATGCGCGGCCCCAGCCCGCTGGACACCATGCAGAAGGCCGCGACCCAGATCGAAGAAGCAGCCACGCAGAGCATTCCGCCGCAAACGCGCCGCGGCGTGCAGCGCGTGGTGATCGAACGGCCTCCGTTCAACATCCGCGACTATGTCTGGAGCGGCACGGTGGGGCTGATGTCGGCCGTCGGGCAGCTCACGGTGGTGATCTTCCTGACCTTCTTCTCGCTGGCCTCGGGCAACCTCTTCCGGCGCAAGCTCATGCGCATCGCCGGCACGAGCCTGGAGCGGCGCAAGATCACCATGGAGGTGCTGGACGACATCTCCGGCCAGGTCCAGCGCTACCTGCTCGTGCAGGTGTTCACCAGCGTGCTCGTGGGCATCGCCACGGGCTTGGCGTATGCCGCGCTGGGGCTGGAGAACGCCGCCGTCTGGGGCGTGGTGGCCGGGGTGCTCAACCTCGCGCCCTACATCGGCTCGGTGGTGGTGACGGGGGCTTCGGCGCTGGTGGCCTTCCTGCAGTTCGGCACGGTGGACATGGCGCTGGCCATCGGCGGTGCCTCGCTGGTGATCCACACCATCGTCGGCAACCTCATCACGCCTTGGCTGACCAGCCGCACCAGCCGCATGAGCCCGGTCGCCGTCTTCGTGAGCGTGCTGGTATGGGGCTGGCTGTGGGGCCTGTGGGGCCTGCTGCTGGGCATTCCCGTGATGATGGCCGTGAAGGCCGTGTGCGACCGGGTGGACGACCTGCGCGTGGTGGGCGAAATGCTGGGCGACTAGAGCCTCTTCAGGCCCTGGGCGCTGCGGCGGGCGCTGCGGCGGGCGCTGCGCGGGTAAAGCGCAGCCCAGCAAAAGCGAAAGTCCCATCCCAGGCGCCGGCCCGGGGCCAGGCCTCGCCGCGTTCAAGCGGCGCCTGTGTCCGGCTCCCGCGGCGTGCCCGCCAGCAGCTGCTGCGCCATGGCGCGCAGCGGCGTGATCTGCCGGCAGACCAATGCCAGCTGGGTCTGCAGCAACCGCAGGGTGTCGCCCTGGGTACCGGCCGCCTCTTCCAGCGCCCGCTCCAGCGCCTGCGCCATGGCGTCGGAGGCGCCGTCATCCCCTGCGGGCAGCGGCGCCCGCCCCTGCAGCGCCAGCGCAATGCCCTCGATCTGCTGGGCCGCATGGTCGGCCGCCCGCATCACCAGCGGGTCGTTGTCATCCGCCGCCAGGCGGTCGCGGTGCGCCCCCAGGGCCGACAGATAGTTCAGCAGCGTGTGCGACAGCACCAGCATCTGCATGCCGGGGCGCGCATGGCGGCGCACCCAGCGCGGTTCCTGCAGCATGTGCGACAGCGTGGTGGACAGGGCCGCATCGGCGTTGTGTGCGGTGCGCCGCGCCAGGCGGTAATCCAGATCGTCCACCTTGCCCGTGGCGTACTGGGTCATGATCTCGCGCAGGTACAGCGCGTTGGTGAGCACCGCCTGCGCGGCCACTGCGGCCAGCCGGCGGCCCTGCCAGTCGGGCAGCACCAGGAACATCGCCGCCGCCGCGATCGCGCTGCCGAGCAGCGTGTCCAGCAGCCGCGGCCAGATCAGCGCATAGCCATCGCCCGTGCTCTGGTTGAAGCACATCAGCACCAGCAGCGTGATGGCCGCCGTGGCCGTCATGTAGCGCGTGGTGCGCGTGACGAAGAACAGCACGCCCGAGGCCACCGCGAACAGTGCCTGCAGGTGCAGGCTGGGAAACAGCCGCAGCAGCGCCCAGCCCGCCACCAGGCCGATGGCGGTGCCGGCGATGCGTTGCGTCACCTTGGACAGCGTGGCGCCGTAGGTGGGCTGGCACACGAACAGCGTGGCCAGCAGGATCCAGTAGCCGTGCGCCGGATCGGTCACCTGCATGGCCGCATAGCCCACGGCCAGGGCCAGCGACAGCCGCACGGCGTGGCGCAGCAGCGGCGAGCGGGTGTGCAACTGCGCCCTGACGCGGGTCCAGGCGTCGGCCAGCGAACGGGGCGTACGGTCCAGCAGGCTGGTATCGCCGGGCCGCTCCCCTCCTTCGGGGTGCGCTGCCGCCTGCAGCTGCGCATCCAGCGTGGCCAGGTTGCGCGCCAGCGCGCGCAAGGAGCGCAGGGGCCTGCGCCAGACGGGCTGCTCCTGGCGCTCCAGGTAGGCGATGGAATCGTGCAGGTCGGCCATGGCGCGCTGGCCCTCGTCGCCCTGCACGAAGGGCCGGTGCAGCTGCAGCGCCTCGGCCAGCTGCGTGCAGGCCACGCCCTGCAGCTTGAGCACGCGCTGGCAGCGGTACAGCACGTCGCTGTGGAACAGCACATCGGCCCAGTCGTTGTAGTAATAGTGCGAGGAGCTGGCCCGCTCGTGGATGTCCTGCGCGATGAAGTACAGGTTCAGGTGGCGCAGCATGCGGCCTTCGGGCGCGTGGCGGCCCAGGCGGCTGAACAGGCTTTCCTTGGTGGTGTTGAGCGCCGCCACGACCTTGCCGTTGGTCTGCGCCAGCGCCAGGCGGCGGCGCTCCACGTCGATGGCACGCACCGGCTCGAACATGCCGGCCTTGAGCCGCAGATACACGCCCATCTGGCCGTACAGCCGCGCCAGGTTCTGCCGCACGGCCTGGTGCGGGAAGGCGGCGCACCAGGCCAGCGACAGCAGGCCGTACCAGGCCGCGCCCGCCAGCAGCAGCGCGGGCGTGTGCCACCAGGCACCGCCCGCCGCGTGCGCAGCGCCAGGCGCCACGCTGATGGCGGTGTACAGCGCCAGGATGACCGTGGCGGAGGCGATGGCCCGGTAGCGCTCGCCGAGCGCCCCGAGCATGGTGAAGCCGAAGGTGGACAGCGCCAGCCCGGCGACGAACCACACCGGCCACGGCAGCAGCGCCTTCACGGAGAACGCGGCCGTGGCGAAGCACGCGAGGGTGACCAGCAGCGCGCGCAGCCGGCCGCGCCAGCTGTCGTCGGTCTCGGCCAGCGCGCTGGCGATGATGCCCAGAAAGAGGGGAATGACCAGCGGGACCCGGTCCAGCCACCAGCACAGCGCCATGGCGCCGCTGAGCGCCACGAACACCCGCAGGCTGTACACGAACGCATCCTGCGCCCAGAGGCGCCGCAGCAACCCCGCGATTCCGTTTTCCACGATCTCGATCCCGTTCACCTGTCATTGAAGACGCCGCGGCATGCGGCGCCTGTCCCGCCCCGCTGGCCGGCACCCATGCCGGCAGCAAGTTCCGAGCCCGAGCCCCCACCGGGGCGCATATGGCGGGCCGTCAGCCGGTGTTGCGCAGGCCGGCGGCAATGCCGTTGATGGAGATGTGGATACCCGTCTGTACGCGGTCGTCGCCCTGCCCCGCGCGCCAGCGGCGCACCAGCTCGACCTGCAGGTGGTGCAGCGGGTCGATGTAGGGGAAACGGTGGCGGATGGAGCGCGCCAGCGCCGTGTTGTGCGTGAGCCGGTGCTTCTCGCCCGTGATGCGGGCGAGCGCATCGCTGGTGCGCTGCCATTCCGCCTCGATGGCGCCGAAAACCTTTTTGCGCAGTCGCGCATCGGCCACCAGTTCGCTGTAGCGCGAAGCCAGCGCCAGGTCGCTCTTGGCCAGCACCATGTCCATATTGGACAGCAGCGTGCGGAAGAACGGCCACTGCCGGTACATCTTCTGCAGCAGCGCCAGCTGCGCCTTCGGGTCCCGCCCGGGCGCCTTCACGAAGGCCTCCACCGCGGCGCCGAAGCCGTACCAGCCCGGCAGCGTGAGACGGCACTGGCCCCAGCTGAAACCCCAGGGAATGGCGCGCAGGTCCTCGATCTTCTGGCTGGCCTTGCGCGATGCGGGGCGCGAGCCGATGTTCAGCTCGGCGATCTCGCGGATCGGCGTCGCGCTGAAAAAATAGTCGGTGAAGCCCGGCGTGTCGTACACCAGCGCGCGGTAGGCCGACATGCTGGCCTGCGACAGCTCGGCCGCGGCTTCCAGGAAAGCCTTGGTGGCGGGCTTGGTGGGCTGCAGCAGCGTGGCCTCCAGCGTAGCTGCCACCAGCGTCTCCAGGTTGCGCCGGCCGATCTCCGGGTTGGCGTACTTCGACGCGATCACCTCGCCCTGCTCCGTCAGGCGGATCTGGCCGCGCACGGTGCCGGGCGGCTGCGCCAGGATGGCCTGGTAGCTGGGGCCGCCGCCCCGGCCCACCGTGCCGCCGCGGCCGTGGAACATGCGCAGCTGGATGGCCGGGCCGGGCTGGGCCGCATTCATCTCGTCGAACAGCGCCACCAGCGCGATCTCGGCGCGGTACAGCTCCCAGTTGCTGGTGAAGATGCCGCCGTCCTTGTTGCTGTCGCTGTAGCCCAGCATGATGTCCTGCTCGGCCCCGCTGGCCCGCACCAGGGCGGCAAAGCCCGGCAGCGCATACAGCTCGCGCATGATGGGCGCGGCATTGCGCAGGTCTTCGATGGTCTCGAACAGCGGCACCACGATCAGGTCGGCCGTGCATTCGCTGTCCAGCGTGCCGTGCATCAGGCCCACTTCCTTCTGCAGCAGCAGCACTTCTAGCAGGTCGCTCACCGTCTCGGTGTGGCTGATGATGTAGTGCCGGATGGCCTGCCGCCCGAAGCGTTCGCGCATCAGGCGCGCCGTCTCGAAGATGGCGATCTCGCCCCGGGTGTGCTCGGAATAGTCGGCGCCCACCACGCGCAGCGGCCGGGCGTCGGACAGCAGGCGCAGCAGCAGCGAGCGGCGTTCCGGCTCGGGCAGCGCGCCGTAGTCCGGCTCGATGCGGGCGGTGTCCAGCAGCTCGGCGATCACGCGCTCGTGCTGGTCGGAACTCTGGCGCAGATCCACCGTGGCAAGGTGGAAGCCGAACACCTCCACGGCACGCACCAGCGGGTGCAGGCGCTCCGCGGCCAGCGGGGCGCCGCGGTGGGAGCGCAGCGAGGCCTCGATCACGCGCAGGTCCGCCAGGAACTCTTCCGCGGTGGCGTAGGCGTTCTGCGGCGCCACGGCGTGGCGGGCGGCGTCGCCGCCGGTCAGGTTCTTCAGCGTGGCCGCCAGGCGCGCATAGATGCCGGTGAGTGCGCGGCGGTAGGGCTCGTCCTGGCGGTGCTCGCTGTGGTCGGGCGAGCGTTCGGCCAGCGCCTGCATCTCGGGCGAGACCTGCACCAGCCGCGCCGACAGCGACAGTTCGCCGCCCAGAAAGTGCACTTCGGTCAGGTAGTGGCGCAGCGCCACCTCGGCCTGCCGGCCCAGGGCCAAAGACAACGTGGCCGCGCTGACGTTGGGGTTGCCGTCGCGGTCGCCCCCGATCCACTGGCCCATGCGCAAAAAGCTGGGCACCGGCTGGCTGCCCAGCTCCCGCTCCAGGTCGGCATACAGCTTGGGGATCTCGGTGAGAAAGGTCGACTCGTAGTACGACAGCGCGTTCTCGATCTCGTCGGCCACGGTGAGCTTGGAATAGCGCAGCAGGCGCGTCTGCCACAGCTGCGCCACGCGGGCGCGCAGCCGCGCCTCGTTGGCGGCCAGCTCGCGGGGGGTCAGCGCATCCTTGGCGCTGTTGTAGAGCTGGGCGCGCGCCTGCAGGTCGTCGCGCTCGGCCAGCAGCTCGGCGATGTCGCGCTCGGCATCCAGAATGCTCTTGCGCTGCACCTCGGTGGGGTGGGCGGTCAGCACGGGCGCCACGTAGCTTTTGGCGAGCGTCTGCGCCACGGTGCGGGGCGCGATGCCGGCCCAGCGCAGGCGCGCCAGGGCCACTTCGATGCTGCCCTCTTGCGCGCTGCCGGCACGCTCGTGCACCGTGCGGCGGCGGATGTGGTGGCGGTCCTCGGCCAGGTTGGCCAGGTGGCTGAAGTAGGTGAAGGCGCGGATCACGCTCACCGTCTGGTCGCCGGTCAGGCCCTTGAGCAGCTTCTTGAGCGCCTTGTCGGCGTCCTGGTCCGCATCGCGGCGGAAGGCCACCGACAGCTTGCGCACCTGCTCCACCAGGTCGTAGGCGGCCACGCCCTCCTGCTCCCGGATCACGTCGCCCAGAATGCGCCCCAGCAGCCGGATGTCCTGGATCAGCGGCAGGTCCTTGTCGGCCTTGCGGGGCACGGCAGTCTTGTCGCTGGCAGCGTCGGTCTTGCGGGCGGTCGTCGTCATGCGAGAGGCTCTCCTGGCGCGCTCCGCGCCCGTGTTTTTGACTTGAATCAAGAAGGGATACTGCAGCGCACCATGCTAGCATCCCGCGCACGCTGTCCGGCCCCGGGGGCGGTGACAATGACACGGTGATGAAGACCTCTGCCCCGCCCCCCTCCCCCCTCGTGATCGCCACGCGCGAAAGCCGCCTCGCCCTCTGGCAGGCCGAGCATGTCCAGACCCTGCTGCGCGCCCGCGGACACGATGTGTCCTTGCTGGGCATGACCACCAAGGGCGACCAGATCCTGGACCGGTCGCTGAGCAAGGTGGGCGGCAAGGGCCTGTTCGTGAAGGAGCTGGAAGTCGCCCTCGACGAAGGCCGCGCCCACCTCGCCGTGCACTCGCTCAAGGACGTGCCCATGGACCTGCCCGAGGGCTTCGCGCTGGCCTGCGTGATGGAGCGCGAGGACCCGCGCGACGCCTTCGTCTCCCTCCGTTACGCCTCCCTGGCCGAACTGCCGCAGCGCGCTGTGGTCGGCACCTCCAGCCTGCGCCGCCAGGTGCTGCTGCAGGCCCTGCGGCCCGACCTGCGCATCGAACCGCTGCGCGGCAACCTCGACACCCGCCTGCGCAAGCTGGACGAAGGCCAGTACGACGCCATCGTGCTGGCCGCCGCCGGGCTCAAGCGCCTGGGCCTGGACACACGCATCCGCGCCACCTTCGATCCCGAACATATGCTGCCCGCCGCCGGCCAGGGCGCGCTGGGCATCGAGGTGCGCACCGAACGGCAGGATCTGATCGAGGCGCTCGCCCCGCTGGCCCACATGCCCACCTGGCTGACCGTGACGGCCGAACGCGCCGTGAGCCGCAGCATGGGCGGCAGCTGCTCCATGCCGCTGGCGGCCCACGGCCGCTGGTCCGGCAGCATGTTGACGCTCGATGCCGCCTGGGGCGACCCGGAAGGCCGCAAGCCGCTGGTCCACGCCAGCGGGCAGGCAGAAATTTCCACGCTGGCCCAGGCGCAGGCACTGGGTGAATCGGTCGCGGCGCAGCTGCGCGCCGGTGGCGCCGAAGGCGCCTGCTGAAACGGCGCCCTACCCAGCGCCCGCCGCCCCCATGCCCCGCCGCCGCGCCATCGTCACCCGGCCGCAGCGCGATGCGCGGCAGTGGGCCCAGGATCTGCTGGCCGCCGGCATCGAGGCGGTGGCCCTGCCCTTGATCACCATCCGCGGCGTCCACGACCCGGCCCTGCAAAGCGCCCTGCTGCGCGCCCGCGCCGAGTGCCACAACTACCGGGCGCTGATGTTCGTGAGCGGCAATGCCGTGCACTATTTCTTCGAAGGTTTTCCGGATCCAGCACTTGCTGCGCCTGCGCATGCAGCTATCAATACCAGAGCATGGGCACCCGGCCCCGGCACCGCCCAGGCCTTGCGCGACGCCGGCGTGCCGGCCGGCCGCATCGACCGGCCCGCACCCGATGCCGCGCAATTCGATTCGGAATCGCTATGGCAGCAGGTCGCTCCTCAGATCGGCCCGGGGGACCGGGTGCTGATCGTGCGCGGCGCCGCCGGCCCGGCCACCGAGGGCGGCTCCGGCCGTGACTGGCTGGCACGGCAGATCGCTGCGGCGGGCGGCTCCGTGGAGTTCGTCGCCGTGTATGAACGCGCCGCGCCCGTGCTGTCGCCAGCGCAGCAAGTGCTGGCACAGGAGGCGGCCACGGACGGCTCGGTCTGGCTGCTCAGCAGCTCCGAAGCCGTCACCCACCTGCGCGCGGCCCTGCCCGGCCAGGACTGGTCTCGCGCTCATGCCCTGGCGACGCATCCACGCATTGCAGGCGCCGCGCGGGCGGCCGGTTTCGGCACGGTCACCGAATGCCGCCCGGCCTTCGATGACGTGGTGGCGTCGATAGAATCGCTGCATGAGCTTTGAGCCCGACAAGGACCTGTCCGCCCCGCCACAGGCCCGCGTGAACCCCGCAGCCCCCGCCCTCTCCGTGGGCGCCCGCACCGCGCTGTACGTGCTCGGCACGGTCGCGCTGGCCAGCCTCGTCAGCAGCGTGCTGCTGTGGCAGCGCCTGTCGGGCATCCAGGAACAGCTCGCCCGCCAATCGGCCGACTCCGGCGCGCAGGCCATCGAGGCCCGCACCATGGCCCGCCAGGCCCAGGAACTGGCCCGCGATACCGCCGCGCGCGTGGCGGTCAGCGAGACCCGGCTGAGCGAGGTCGCCCTGCAACGCAGCCAGCTCGAAGAGCTGATGCAGAGCCTGTCGCGCTCGCGGGATGACAACCTGGTGGTGGACATCGAATCCAGCGTGCGCCTGGCCCAGCAGCAGGCCCAGCTCACCGGCAGCCTGGAGCCGCTGGAAGCCGCCCTCAAGAATGCCAACCAGCGCATCGAGCGCGCGGCCCAGCCGCGCCTGGCGCCGCTGCAGCGGGCCATCGGCCGCGATCTGGAGCGCCTGACCCGCGCCTCCGTCACGGACACCGCCGGCCTGCTGGGCCGCCTGGACGATCTGGTGCGGCAGGTGGACGAGCTGCCGCTGCTCAATGCCGTGGCCCAGGCCTCCGCCATGCGCCGCATGGCCAACGCACCGGATGCACCGGCAACCGCCGCCGCCCCGGCCGCGGACGTGCCCCGATGGCAGGCGGTGCTGTACGGCGCCTGGGAAGTCGTGCGCGACGAAGCCCGCGGGCTGCTGCGCGTGAGCCGCATCGACCGCCCGGAGGCGGTGCTGGTGTCGCCCGAGCAGGCCTTCTTCCTGCGCGAGAACCTGAAGCTCAAGCTCATCAACGCCCGCCTGGGCGTGCTGGCACGGCAGCTGGATTCGGCCCGCGCCGATCTCAGCGCTGCGACCGTATCGATCAACAAGTATTTCGACCCTGCCTCGCGCCGGGTGCAGAACGCCGCCACCATGCTGCAGCAGGCCCAGGCCCACATGAAGGCGGCCGAGCTGCCGCCCCTGGACGACACGCTGGCCGCACTGGCCACGGCGGCGGCCGGCCGCTGAACAGACGAAAGCACGGCACCCCGCTATGCGCGCAGCACTCTGGCTTCTGGCACTTTTCGGCGCCGCCGTGGCGGTGGCCCTGTTCGCGGGCAACAACCAGGGCACGGTGACGCTGTTCTGGCCGCCTTACCGCATCGACCTATCCCTCAACATGGTGCTGTTGCTGCTGTTCGGCGGCTTCGGCACGCTCTACGCCGCACTGCGCGGCCTGGCGGCACTGCTGGAGCTGCCGCGCCAGGCGCGCCGCTGGCGCCTGCAGCAGAAAGAGCGCGTCATGCACGCGGCGCTCATGGACGCACTCTCGCAGCTGCTGGCGGGCCGCTTCCTGCGATCGCGCAAGGCGGCCGTGGCCGCGCTGTCGCAGGAAAGCGCGCTGGAGGCAGCGGGCCAGGCCGTCCCCCATGCGCGCCAGCTGCGCACGCTGGCCCACCTGGTCGCCGCCGAAAGCTCCCACGCCCTGCAGGACCGCCCCACGCGCGAGGCGCACCTGCAGCAAGCGCTGCAGAACATTCCCGACCGGGCCTCCACGGCCGAACTGGAACTGCGCGAAGGCGCCCAACTGCGAGCCGCACGCTGGTCGCTGGACGAACACGACGCCCAGGCCGCGCTGGAGCATCTGGCGGCCCTGCCCCAGGGCGCAGCCCGGCGCACGCTGGCGCTGCGCGCCCGCCTGAAGGCCACGCGGCTGTCGCACCGCACGCAGGAGGCGCTGGACACGGCGCGGCTGCTGGGCAAGCACCGCGCCTTCTCGCCGGCCGCAGCGCAGAGCATCGTGCGCGGCTTGGCCATGGAGCTGATCAACGGAGCGCACGACCCGGCGCAACTGCAGCGCATCTGGCTGTCCCTGGAGCCCGCCGAGCGCAACATGCCCGAACTGGCGGTGCACGCCGCCCAACGGCTGAGCCTTCTCGGCGGTGACGCCACGCAGGTCCGCAGCTGGCTGGCGCCGGTCTGGGACCGGATGGTGTCTGCCCCGGAAGGCCTGCCCGAGGCCCAGGCGCACAAGCTCATCCGCGCGCTGGAGCACAACCTGGACGTGGTGGACACGGCCTGGCTGGCGCGCATCGAAGCCGCACAGCAGGGCAACCCGCGCGACGGCCGGCTGCAGTACTTGGCCGGCATGGCCTGCCTGCGCCGCCAGCTCTGGGGCAAGGCCCAGCAGCTGTTCACCCAGGCCGCCCAGCAGCTCACCGACCCCGGCCTGCGCTGCAGCGCCTGGCGCCACCTGGCCGAACTGGCCGAGCAGCGCGGCGACACGGAAGCCGCCGCCACCGCCTGGAAGAACGCCGCGCTCGCGGCCTGAGCAAGGCTGGGCATTGGCGCCCCTGCACAGGGCGCCAGTTCGACGCTCCCTGTGTGACGCGACGTGGGACGGTGCCCCCTCGCAATTGCTGCACGCCACCTGCGGACGGTCTGCCGGCCCGCGTTCGTGACCGGCTCGGCCCCCACACGCTCGACCTGCCAAGCCCGTCTCACATCCGTCCATTGACGGCTATCACCCCGACGCCACGCAGTGCCCGCCGCGGCGAACTGCACCCGTTCATGTCCGACCTATCTCCGGCCGCTCTCGCAGCCTCTCGACGGACCCGCACGCCGGCGGTCAATTCATCTAACGTAAATCAATTACGAATAGTAGAATCACACCATTCCAAGACTTGGAGACCTGCATGAACGCCGTACTCGCACCCGCAACGTTCGCCAGCCTGCCAGCGCCAGCGCCCATCCAGCAACTGCACCACTACGCCTACAAGGCCCGTGATGCAGAGGAAACGCGCCATTTCTACGAAGACATCCTGGGTCTGCCGCTCTACCACATCATCCAGAGCGACTACGTGCCCAGCACGGGCGAGTACTGCCCTTACACCCACTTCTTCTTCCGGCTGCAGGACGGCTCATTCATCGCCTTCTTCGACCTGGGCGACGACGTGAAAGCGGAACCCTCGCCCAACACGCCGCTGTGGGTCAACCACATCGCCTTCCGCGTCAATACGGTGGAGGAACTGGAGAACACCAAGCAGCGCCTGGAGGCGCACGGTATCGAGGTGCTCGGCGTGACCGACCACCACATCTTCAAGAGCATTTACTTCTTCGACCCGAACGGCATCCGGCTGGAGCTGTCGGCCCAGCTCGCCGACGCCCAGCAGATGCACAAAGACAGCACGGTCGCCCACCAGCGGCTGCGCGAATGGACGGCGCGCAAGGAGCAATGGCGCAAGGAGCGCGCCGAAGGCAAGGATGCGGCGCCGCTGAAGCCGCAGCAGAACGACCGTCCGGAGCTTGCAAAGCCCTGATGGATTAGAAGAGAAATATGCCGTAACCTCTTATCTAGCAAGCGCATATAGCTATATCAACAATAGCAAGGCAGTCACCGCAGGCGGGCTCGTACCGCCGTCCCCAAGCCCGGCGCGCTCCGGCCACCCGGCGCAGACCACCGCCGGCATCTGGTCTGCCCCCTTGTCCCTTCGCCTGCGGCGGCGGGAAGGCCTCGCCCGCCGCCGCCGCGCTGCACCGCCGCAGAGGCCTGTCTTAGAATGGTCGGTTCCCCTCATCGACACCGGGCGCCGCTGCCGGCGCCCTTCTCACCTGCCTGAAGCCATGAGCGCCCCCCTGCACCAACCCGGCCTTGAGAGCCTGTCCAAATCCTTCGAGCCCGCCGCCCTGGAGGCCCACTGGGGCCCCGAGTGGGAGCGCCGGGGCTATGGCGTGGCAGGCCACCGCGGCAAGCAGCAGCCCGATGCGAACGCACCCGCTTTCTCCATCCAGCTGCCGCCGCCCAACGTGACGGGCACGCTGCACATGGGCCATGCGTTCAACCAGACGATCATGGACAGCCTGACGCGCTACCACCGCATGCTGGGCCACAACACCCTGTGGGTGCCAGGCACCGACCATGCCGGCATCGCCACGCAGATCGTGGTGGAGCGCCAGCTGCAGGAGCAGGGCGTGAGCCGCCACGACCTGGGCCGCGAGAACTTCACCAAGAAGGTCTGGGAGTGGAAGGAAAAGAGCGGCAACACCATCACCACGCAGATGCGCCGCATGGGTGACAGCGTGGACTGGAGCCGCGAATACTTCACCATGGACGACAAGCTCTCCAAGGTGGTGACCGACACCTTCGTGAAGCTCTACCAGCAGGGCTTGATCTACCGAGGCAAGCGCCTGGTGAACTGGGACCCGAAGCTGCAGTCCGCCGTGTCCGACCTGGAAGTGGAGAGCGAAGAGACGGACGGCTCGCTCTGGCACATCGCCTACCCGCTCACCGATGGCTCCGGCAGCCTGACCGTGGCCACCACGCGCCCTGAAACCATGCTGGGCGACGTGGCCTTGATGGTGCACCCCGAAGACGCGCGCTACACCGCACTCATCGGCAAGACCGTGACCCTGCCCCTGGTGGGCCGCGAGATCCCGATCATTGCCGACGACTATGTGGACAAGGAATTCGGCACCGGCGTGGTCAAGGTCACGCCCGCGCACGACCCCAACGACTACCAGGTGGGCCAGCGCCACGGCCTGCCCATGATCGTGGTGCTGACGCTGCAGGCCACCATCAACGAGAACGCACCGGCCAAGTACCAGGGCATGGACCGCTTCGTGGCACGCAAGGCCATCGTGGCCGATCTGGAAGCCGCCGGCGCCCTGGTCGAGACCAAGAAGCACAAGCTGATGGTGCCCATCTGCACGCGCACCGGCCAGGTGGTCGAGCCCATGCTGACTGACCAGTGGTTCGTCGCCATGAGCAAGGTGAGCGACCAAGACCCCACGGGCAAGAGCATCGCCCAGAAGGCCATCGATGCCGTGGCCTCGGGTGATGTGCAGTTCGTGCCCGAGAACTGGGTGAACACCTACAACCAGTGGATGAACAACATCCAGGACTGGTGCATCAGCCGCCAGCTCTGGTGGGGCCACCAGATTCCGGCCTGGTACGACGAAGCCGGCAACGTGTACGTGGCCCGCAGCGAGGCGGACGCCCAGGCGCAGGCAGGAGCCGGCGCCAAGCTCACGCGCGATGCCGACGTGCTGGACACCTGGTACTCCGCCGCGCTCGTGCCCTTCTCCTCGCTCGGCTGGCCCGAGGCCCTTGAGGATCAGAACGCCACCAAGGACTACGACCTGTACCTGCCCTCCTCGGTGCTGGTGACGGGCTACGACATCATCTTCTTCTGGGTCGCCCGGATGATCATGATGACCACGCACTTCACAGGCCGCGTGCCGTTCAAGCACGTGTACATCCACGGCCTGGTGCGCGATGCGCAGGGCAAGAAGATGAGCAAGTCCGAGGGCAACGTGCTCGACCCGGTGGACCTGATCGATGGCATCGCGCTGGACCCGCTGCTGGAAAAGCGCTCCACCGGCCTGCGCCGCCCCGAGACGGCGCCCCAGGTGCGCAAGAACACGCAAAAGGAATTTCCTGAAGGCATTCCCGCTTACGGCGCCGACGCACTGCGCTTCACCTTCGCGGCACTGGCCAGCCTGGGCCGCAGCATCAACTTCGACAGCAAGCGCTGCGAGGGCTACCGCAACTTCTGCAACAAGCTCTGGAACGCCAGCCGCTTCGTGCTGATGAACTGCGAAGGCCAGGATTGCGGCCTGCAGGACCACACGCAGGCCGAATGCGATGGCGGCTACCTGGAATTCAGCCAGCCGGATCGCTGGATCGTCTCGCTGCTGCAGCAGGTCGAGGCCGAGGTCGCCAAGGGCTTCGCCGAGTTCCGCCTGGACAACGTCGCCAACACGATCTACGACTTTGTCTGGAACGAGTTCTGCGACTGGTACCTGGAAATCGCCAAGGTACAGATCCAGACCGGCACGCCGGCGCAGCAGCGCGCCACGCGCCGCACGCTGATCCGCACGCTGGAGACCATCCTGCGCCTGGCCCATCCGATCATTCCGTTCATCACCGAAGGTCTGTGGCAGCAAGTGGCGCCCGTGGCCGGCCGCGCTGGCGCCTCGGTCAGCATCGCCGCCTACCCGCTGGCACAACCCGAGAAGATCGACCCCGCCGCCATCGCCTATGTCGCGCGCCTCAAGTCGCTGGTGGACGCCTGCCGCACGCTGCGCGGTGAGATGAACGTCTCGCCCGCCACGCGCCTGCCGATGTATGTCGTCGGTGACACCGAATTCATGCGTGGTGCCGCGCCGGTGCTGCAGGCGCTGGCCAAGCTCAGCGAAGTGAAGGTGTTTGAAGACGAAGCCGCCTGGGCGACTGCTGCGCAGGCGGCTCCTGTGGCCGTGGTGGGCGAGGCACGCATGTGCCTGCACATGGAGATCGACGTCGCTGCCGAGAAGGCCCGCCTGTCCAAGGAAGTGGCGCGCATCGAAGGCGAGATCGCCAAGGCCTCCGCCAAGCTGTCGAACGAGGCCTTCGTGGCCAAGGCGCCGCCTGCGGTGATCGACCAGGAGAAAAAGCGCGTCGCCGACTTCGGGACGACGCTGGCGCGGCTGAAGGACCAGCTGGGCCGCCTGCAGTAAAAACCGTTGGCAAAAACCGCATTTCGTAAGAGATGCGGCTCCAGGTAAGCAACGTGCGCGGGCCCCCTATGCAGCGCGATGGACTACAGCAAAGCGCTGCCAGCGCCACGTATGATGCGGGGCGCTTTTTTATTCATCCAGAGAAACGAACGCATGACCGAACCCACCGCAACGATTCGCAAGGCTGTTTTCCCCGTCGCAGGTCTTGGCACCCGCTTCCTGCCCGCCACGAAGGCGCAGCCCAAGGAAATGCTGCCCGTGGTGGACAAGCCGCTGATCCAGTACGCCGTGGAAGAAGCCTATGCCGCGGGCATTCGCCAGATGATCTTCATCAATGGCCGCAACAAGCGCGCCATTCCCGACCACTTCGACACGGCTTACGAGCTGGAGTCCGAGCTGGAGTCCAAAGGCAAGGACGAACTGCTGTCCCTGGCCCGCTCCATCGTGCCGGACGACATGGAATGCATCTACATCCGCCAACCCAAGGCCCTGGGCCTGGGCCACGCGGTGTACTGCGCACACAGCGTGGTGGGCAACGAGCCCTTCGCCGTGCTGCTGGCCGACGACCTGATGGTCGGCAAGCCACCCGTGCTCAAGCAGATGGTGGACCAGTTCGCCGAGTGGCAGGCCACCATCCTGGCCGTGCAGGAAGTGCCGGACGAGCACACCCGCCGCTACGGCATCGTGGCCGGCAAGTCCATCAACGACCGTCTGCTGGAGCTGTCGCACATGGTCGAGAAGCCCGCCCCTGAAGACGCGCCGTCGCGCCTGGGCGTGGCCGGCCGCTACATCCTCACGCCCGGCGTGTTCCGCGAGATCGCAGCCCTGCCGCGCGGCGTGGGCGGGGAGATCCAGCTGACCGACGGCATCGCGGCCCTGATGCGCCGCGAGAAGGTGTTCGCCTACCGCTACGACGGCAAGCGCTACGACTGCGGCAGCAAGGAAGGCTTCCTGGAGGCCAACGTGGAACTGGCCCTGGCCCATCCGCAACTGGGCGCAGACTTCCGCACCTACCTCAAGAATCTGGCACTCTGAACACGCAGCGCGCACCCGCAACGCCAAAACAAAAGGCCCGCATCAGCGGGCCTTTTGCTTGAGTGAGTGGCGTGCGGTGCGGCGCGCGTCCCCACCGGCAGGCGCGGTGCTCAGCGGCGGCGCAGCACGTGGATGTATTCCTCGCCCACCGTCTGCTGCTCCACCAGTTCGTTGCCCGTCTGCTTGGCGAATGCCTGGAAGTCGCGCAACGAGCCGCCGTCCGTTGCCAGCACCTTGAGCAACTGGCCGCTGGCCATGTCCGCCAGCGCCTTCTTGGCTTTCAAGATGGGCAGCGGGCAGTTCAGGCCGCGCGTGTCGATTTCCTTGTGGACGTTCATCGTTGATTCCTGGGCAAAAGCGATTTTTTCATTGTAGTCACGCGGCTTCTTCCTCTCGGTCGTCGCGGCCAAAGAAGTCGGCAAACGGCGGTTCGATCCCGCGTGCGCGCAGCCACGCAGCCAGCGCGTAGCCGGTGCCGGCAGGCCAGCAGACCAGCTTCTCGGGCGCGATCAGCCGGTACTCCAGCAGCTCGGGCGAGAGCTGTACCTCGCCATGCGCCACCGCGTGGTAGGCGATGATGACCTGGTTCATGCGCTGGAAGTCGTAGACGCCGATCAACTGCAGCGCGCTCACGTCAAGCTGCGTCTCTTCCTTGATCTCGCGCGTGATGCCTTCCTCGGGCATCTCGCCCGCTTCCATGAAGCCGGTGATGAGCCCGAAGGCCTTGCCGGGCCAGGCCGCATTGCGCGCCAACAGCACGTGCCCCTCCCGCTCCACGATCGCGGCCAGCACGGGCGTGGGATTGTTCCAGTGCGTCCAACCGCAGGCAGGGCAGCGCAGCCGCGCCACATCCCCGCTGTCTTCGCGCAGCGTGATGGACTCCAGCGCGGTGGCGCAGTGGGTGCAGTAGCGCGTTTCGTAAGCCATAGGGTTGGAAAGCCGCGGATTTTGCTACTACTTAGATAGCAAAAATCCAAGCATGGACGGGCGTTTCCGAGGAATTTTTCTGGTATCTCCGCACTCAGGCGGGGAACACGCCCGTGGAGAGGTAGCGGTCGCCGCGGTCGCAGACGATGAAGACGATCGTGGCGTTCTGCTCGCGCTGGCTGATCTGCTGCGCCGCGTGGCACGCACCCGCTGCGGAGATCCCGGCGAAGATGCCCTCCTCCCGCGCCAGGCGGCGGCACATGTCCTCGGCATCGTCCTGGCCCACGTACACCAGTTCGTCCACGGCCCGGGGGTCGTAGATCTTGGGCAGGTATTCCTGAGGCCACTTGCGAATCCCCGGAATGCGCGAACCTTCGTTGGGCTGGACGCCGACGATTTGGATCGCCGGGTTCTTTTCCTTCAGGAAGCGCGACACGCCGGTGATGGTGCCCGTGGTGCCCATGGCGCTCACGAAATGGGTGATGCGCCCTTCCGTCTGCTCCCAGAGTTCGGGCCCCGTGGTTTCGTAATGGATGCGCGGGTTGTCCGCGTTGGCGAACTGATCCAACACGACGCCCTTGCCCTGCTTGACCATGGTGTCCGCCAGATCGCGGGAGTATTCGATGCCGCCGCTCTTCGGGGTCAGGATCAGCTCGGCGCCATAGGCCTTCATGGTCTGGGCACGTTCGATCGACAAGTCCTCCGGCATGATCAGCACCATGCGGTAGCCCTTGATCGCTGCGGCCATGGCCAGCGCGATGCCGGTGTTGCCCGAAGTGGCTTCGATCAGCGTGTCGCCCGGTCGGATGTCTCCGCGCTCTTCGGCACGGCGGATCATCGAGAGTGCCGGCCGGTCCTTCACCGAACCCGCGGGATTGTTGCCTTCAAGCTTTCCCAGCACCACGTTGCCGCGCGCCGTATGGTCCTGCGCTCCGATGCGCTGCAAGGCGACCAGGGGCGTGCGCCCGATCGCGTCTTCAATGGTTGGGTAGGTCTTCATAGACCCGTTACTGTGCCATAATTCCCGACTTCGCATTGGCGTCGCCCGGGTGGTGAAATTGGTAGACGCAGGGGACTCAAAATCCCCCGCCGCAAGGCGTGCCGGTTCGATTCCGGCCCCGGGCACCAACGATCGAGCGCTATTGTTTCAGGAGCTTTTGGCGCATCGTTGGCGCACACATTGGCGCAATGCAAGTGATCTCCGGGGGTTCGAGTCCCTCCGGGCAGGCCATTGATTCCTCTCTGAGAATCCATCCCTCTGACCCGACTCAGGGAAGAACCAGGGAAGTATTCGGCGACTGCAGGAGTATTTATGGCACTAACACACAAGCAAGAACGCGGCCCGGACCCCCTGGGCCACTACGACTACGGTTACGACCTCGGCCTATTGCTTGGCAAGACCCTGGTCAAAGTTGAAGGGGATGTGTATTCAGAGCTGCTACACATGCTGGGAGAAGATGGCACAGCGTACGTACTTGGCAACGCTCAAACACGGGACGACGGCTATGAGTGGGGTCTTGTTCAAATCGAAGACATAGCAGGCGATCTCAACGACCTTGTGGGCTCTCCGATTACCCAGGCAGAGGAAGTCTCCGACCTGTCGAAGCGCGGCATTTGCGGCTGGACTTTCTACCGCCTGAGTACCGCCAAGGGTCAGGTCGTTATTCGTTTTTGCGACAACGACTACGACACCTTTTACGCGCGCTGGGTGGACTTCATGATCTTCCCGCCGGAGGCGCCCGGCAGTTCTCCAGCGCCGTCAACCCCCGGCAATCTTTGAATCACTCTTCCGCTGACTGCTGAAGCTGGTCCCCAGCCAGTACGCGCCCACAACACCCAGCAGCGCCAGGATGGCCGTCACGATCTGGATCCGCAGTGTGTCGTTGTAGACATCGGGATGCACGAACAGCATGTCCAGCAGGATCAGCAGCGGCATGAGCAGGAAGCCGGCCGAGACCCAGAACGCTGGATTGAGCCAGAAGCCCGGCGCGTTGGGCTGCAGGTAGACCGCATTGGCCTCCCGCGCCGCCGCGATGCCGCCTCCCACCTCTTCCAGGCGGAACCACTGCGCCTCGATGGCGGCGCGAACCGCGCCGGCCGCCTCCGGATCGGCCTTGATGGTTTCCATCAGCTCCTGCTCATTGCGTGCGCCGATGGCCTCCTTGGCAGCAGACACGACGATCTCGGCCGCCTTGATGTTGCGTTCGGACGTTTCAGAGCCTGAGCTGAACAGCTTGCCCAGCTTGGGCACCAAGTCGATGAGGGATGGCAGCACTGCTGCGACGAATGGGGTCATGGGGGCCTCCGTGGTGGCGATGGGTTGTGCGGGGGTGGATAAGTCAATGACCGGGACATCGGGGGCGCCGGCGCTCAGCGCATCTTTCACGCGCGCCCAGCGAGCAAGGCGGTCGGCCTGCCCGTTGAGCCCGCCGTTGATGCGCCGGGTGATCAGCTCGAAGTTGCCGGCGTCGGCCAGGACGTTGAGGCCTTTGTCATCCCAGTAATCGGCGGCGCTGACAGCCGCCCACTCCGGCAGTGCCAGCAGTTCGGGGGATTCCTCGAAGTCCGGGACATCGGGCCCGAGCCGCTCGCGCAGGCGATCACGCACCCGGCCGTGGTTGTAGCGGCCGGTGGTCTGGATCAGGCCATGGCCCTTGAAGCGCGCGCCATCGCCCGGCTGGGTGTTGCCCAGATCCTTGCGGCCTTCGTACCGCTGCTGGGCGGCGGTCGGCCCCCACAGTTCGGTGGTGTAGCGAAAGCCGCCGGACTCGTGACCGACCTGGGCCAGGAAGGCGGCCACGCGCGCCGGTGTGTCGATGCCGTACAGCCCGCAGGCCGCAGTGACGTGATTCAGCCACCGGTCAGCCAGTGCCTGTGTGGCCCCGGCCGCGCGCAGGGCTGCGGCGGTGATGATCTGCGTCACTTACGGCTCCCCGGCTCAGCCGCCCGGCCGCGCAGGATGGCCAGCGATTCCTTGATCTCCTGGTTGCTCTTCTGCAGGTCCGCCACCTGGGTCTTGATCTCCTTCAGCGCGTCCTTGGTGGTCTCGCGATCCTTGTCGGCCAGGACTTCCACCTGGGCGATGCGCCCGTCCTGCTTCACCTGGTCTTCCCGGTAGCCGCCGTACGCGGTAGCCACCCCGATGATGAACACCAGCGTTTGAATGATGGTCCCGGTGCTGACGGTGGGGTCGAATTTCATGAATCGTCCGGTTGGTGTTGTTTTGGTCATAGCTTGGTCCCTCACAGATCCGCCGCCATCCGGAACAGGTCGTCCAGCTGCTCAGAGGTGCCGCCCAAGCTGGCCCACATCTGCTGCACGAACGCATTGCCGCGCTCCCAGGTGTCAGCCTCGTACTCGATCTGCGCGGCGCGGCGCTCGGTGTCGTCGGTGATGGCTGCGATGGCCTGCTCCACGTCGTCCAGGTGGCCGGCAGCCAGAAGAGCCAGCCGACCCTGGCGGCGGGTGCAGGACTGCGGAACGGGGTCAGACTGCGGCTCGGGCGGCACGATCCGCGCCAGCGGGATGGTTGGAAACGAATCGTGCGCCTCCTGCAACACCTGATCCGTCAGGGGCCGCGGGAAGGCGATGGTGGGATTGCGGGCGTACCAGTCGCCCTCACTCAGGCGCTGCCCTGTTTCGATGATCTCGATTTGCATGTATCCCCCTTAGATTGGTGAAAGCCGCATGGCGCGGACCTTGTAGCTGGTCGTTTTGGCAACCGTGATCTGCCTGCCGGGCTGGGCGGCATCGAAGGCCTGTGCCCAGACGGTGCTGGCGTCGTAAGCTGTGGCGGACAGGTAGGTGACGCCTGTACCCCAGTCGAAAGCCTCTGCGCCGCCCACGCGAAATGGCAAAGATGACGTCAGGAACGGGTTGCCGCCTGATAAATAAATCGTGTTGGCAGGAATCGTCACCGCCGGGTCGCTGGCCTTGTAGCCGTGGCGGTTACTGGTGTCTGCCGGTGCGCCGAAGCGTTGGTACGTGTTGTTAGGCGATGCTGCCCTGTCGGCCGTGGCGTAGTTGTTGGCCGTCGCGGGCTTGAGTCCACGGTATGCCGCCTCCAGCATGTCGCGCGTGGGCACTACCCAATCGGTCTTGCCGCCCAGATTGAGGGCCGCCGCCCACGCATGCGCAGGTGCCAGCGATGACGTTGCGCCCGCAGCCGCTCGCATCGCGGCCTGCGCGATGGCGCCCTCCGTGAGCGTCCACGCGTCGATGGGCAGCGTGAGCGCAGAGTCCGCAATGCTGACCGTGGTCTCGCCGCCCGACTTCGGCGCGACCACCACCCGGTGGCTGGCCATCAGCACCCAGTCGGACGCCGTGCCGCTGCTGCCCGCCGTGACGTTGATCGACAGCAGGCCGTTGGCCGCGCCGGTCACTGTCCCCAGCATCATGGTTGCGGGGTCGGATGCGCTCTTGAGCCAGACCGTCTGGCCGCCGTACACCTTGGGGTTGCCAATCATCCCCGGCATGTGGAGGTTGACCGCACCCTGGGCGACGGCACGCGACACCCCGCCTTGCTCGGCCTCCAGCATGGCCCACAGGTTGTAGCCGGTGTAGTACCCACCATCGAGCGCCGCGCCGACTGCCGGCGTCGCCTGTGGAGTGGGGATGTAGCTGTTGGTCCCAAACGCCATGGCGCCGCGCACGTCACCCAGCGTGTTGCCATCCAAAATGACGAACTCGGCGCCGACGATAGAGCGACCCGGCTGCCCGCCAGCCGCAGGTGCGCGCGTGCTGTTGACCGGACCGACACTGGTGTTTGCCGTACTCCCAGAACCTCCCTGCTGACCCGGCAGGCCACCGTCCCCCCCTTTTCCGCCAGTGGCGTGGTACGTGCCATCACCATTGCGTACACCCGATCCGCCAGTGTTGCCGGTGGTGGAGCCGCCATTGCTGGCGCCCATACCCCCGCTTCCGCCCGCAGAGTTGTACTGCCCGTTGGGTGAGTCGATGGTGATGCCCTGGCCGCCGCCACCACCGCCGCCACCGCTTGCGATCATCCCGGTGCCGACAAGGCGCACCGGCCAAGAGAGCTTGAGCCCGTCGTACCCCGTACCGCCCACCGTTGCCGCGGCGCTGCCGATGGTGGCGCCGCCGCCTGTGCCGCCAGTACCTCCGCGCCCGATGATGGAGCCATTGCGCACAATGGTGACAAGACTGCCATCGGGCAGCGCGGGAACGGTGAAAGCAGCAGCGCCGGCCGCCGTTGACGTGCCGTAGACGATCGCCCCGGCCGCAATGGTCACGGTGGCGATCAGGGGCCGGATGCCATCCCAGCCAGCAGCGATGGCCGCGGTGTTGAGGTTGTAGTCGGCCACCAGACCCGAGAGCGTGGCGTTGTACTCGTACCCCCCACCGGCGAAAAATGCACCCTCGCAAACGCCCGGCGTCATTGCATCACCACGAAGACGATGGAGCCGTTGTCGATCATCACGAAGATGAAAGTCGGCACGCCGCTTTTGAACACGATTCCGGCAGCGCTGGGGGTGGGCCACAGCGTGCCATCAGCCTTGCGCCAGCCTCCATTGGGGCCGACTGCGGGCCATGAGCCAGTGCGCCCCGCCAAGCCCTCGCAGCGCAGACGCACCGCCGCAGAGACAACGCCTGCGGGCAGGTTGGCAAACGCTACGGTGTAGTTGCCCAGCACGTTGAAGCGCTGCACGCTGCCGGCCTGCACGTTGATGGTGGCCGTGCCGTTGGCCGCGATGTCGCCCAGGTCCACGAAGGGCGAGACCATGCGCGTGACCACGGCTCCGTCCTTGTCGGCCTTGCCCTGGATGGCCGGCAGCGTGGCTGGGTTGATGAAGACCGGCTGATTGGCAGCGCTGGCGACCAGCATCCATCCGGGAGTGCGTGCCGGTAGGCCTGCGCCGTTCTGCGCGAGGATCGCAGCGGTCTCCGCAGCCTCCTTGGCGGCAACCGCCGCCGCTGCGTCGCCGGCCACCTGGCCTGCCGCCTCATTGACGGCGGTAAGCACCTCGCCAGCAGCGTCTGCAGCGGCGAAGGCCTCGCCGGCGTTGTGCGCCACGTTCATTGCCACGGCCAGCAGCTCGCCGTTGAACGTGACCGACATGTGCGTGCCAAAGTTGTAGGCGCTCTGGTTGTACGTGCCCGCCGCACGCTCCGACAGGGCCGGAAAGTGCGGGACAGGCGTCATCGACGGAACGGGTTGGATGGCCATCAGATGTTGCCCTTTATGTTGAGTTGGAGCGATGCGATGCCGTAGCTGTCGGGCGAGATGGAGCCCGTGACGAAGCCCAGCGTGTTGAGGTAGCCGTAGCGCGGCAGATCGGATGCCTCGAAGGGCACAGCCACATCGAGGATTTCGCCCAGCACGGCGTCGGCGTACATGGCCTGATCGCCGCTGAGCTTCACGCTGCACGACACGTCGCGCGAGCTGCCGCGCTTGACGGTGGTGTAGGTGCCGTCGCTGGCGTACTCGCGGTAGGTGTAGCTCTTGCGCTCGGTGCGCGCGCCATACTCCACGCCGCCCAGTTCGCTGTCGCCGATGAGCTGGCGCCAGTCGCCCAGCTTGATGTCGCCAATGGCCACGGCCGCGCCGCCGGCGGCTTCCACCGTGATGGTGACTTCCGCGCCCGGCAGGATGGGCAGATCGTCCATGCCCACTTGGTCCACCATGGGCAGGTTGGTGAACAGCAGTTCGTAGAGGCCAGCGGCCTGCGCGAACAGGCTGAAGGTCTGCGTCTTGACCACCGTGCCGCCAGGCGAATCCCGCACGGTGATCGTGCAGGTGTCGCCCTCGGGCCCGTAGACCTTCACCGCGCCGAAGAACCCGGGCTGGATCACGTAGCCGATCGAGCCCGTGCCGCGCGCCTTGGTGGAGGTGTAGTCGTCAAACGGCGCCATGCGGTCCGTGGGTCCACTGCGGATCCAGTAAGCACCATCGACCTCGGGCAGCGCTGTGCGGCCGGAGTGATCCTGCCGGGCGAGCCAAATGGAGCCATTGGAAGTGCGCTCGTTGCCGGCGGTATAGGCGGCACCCGATACCCAAGCCACCTCGCCATTGGCGGTGTTGGGCTCGGGCACCGTCGTTCCGGCTTTCACCATGCCGGCCACAATCTTCACGGGGACCATTACCCGGGCTGCGGTCTTGCTCATGCCATGGCCTCCTTGATGGCCTGGGCCAGCTGCTTGACGTTCATGATCTCGGCGCGCTGCGCGTTGCCCCCATCGGTGGAGCTGTCTTGCTGGGTGGCCATCTGGTCGTTGCTGTCCTCGATGGCAGCAAGGCGCTGCTCGAGCCGCTCGATCTGCGCGCTGACGGTTTGCAGGGCCTGCACCACCTGGGCGCTGCCGTTGTCGCCGCCGCGCATGGCGGCCGCAATCTGCTGCTGGTTCCAGATGCGCGCAGGCCCCGTGGCTTCGATCTCCCAGCCGCGCTCACCCACCACCCGCAGGCCGCCTGCGTGGTAGCCGCCTTCGGCGAACGCCGGCAGCTTGATGCCGTAGTTCTTCTCCCACAGCGCGCGCAATTCGGGGATGCGCTTGGCCACCTCGACCAGCGACTCACCAGCGCGGATGTAGCTGACGATTCCATCGGCACCGGTAAAGGCGGCCATGTTGTTGTTCAGCTTAGTGAAGCTCGCGCCGTTGAACGATGCGTCCGTGTACTTGTTGCCGACCTTGCCGAAGCCGGCCAGGTCGTTGAAATACGCGTCGTAGTCCGCCTGCATCTTGGCGAACGACTCCGCCACCGTCTGCGCCGCACCACGATCCGCGCCCTGGTAGCCCTTGCCCAGGATCTCATAGAGCGCCCCGGCAAAGCCGGTCAGATTGGCGTTGAGCGCCTGAAGCTCCGACACGGAGGCATTGGCCGCCGCGGCAATGGACTCCTGCAGGCTGGCTTGTGCTTCGCTGGTGCTGAGCACGCTCGCCAACTTCGCCTCCGCCAGTACGCGGTCGCGCAGGTACTCAGCCTGCGTCGCGGTCCCGGCCTTGCTTGCCTCCAGGAATGCATCCGCTGCACTGCCCAGCTTGCCCGCGGCTGTCGAATCGCCGCCAAGGGCTGCGATGGTCAGTGAGTCAAACTCCGCCTTCGTCGCTGCATAGCGTGCTGCGGGGTCCATTTGGGCCGTGGTCTGCTCGCGCAGGCGGTCGAGAGACGATTGGATGCTGCTCGCCGCGCTGCGCCACGATGCGGCAGCCGCCTGCGCTGCGCTTGCCTGGGCTTGCGCTGCCGCCTGGGCCTGCGCGCTCACCGAGCCGAACATCTTGTCGATGGCCGCCTGGGCGTCGTTGACATAGCCCTGCTCCGCAGCCTTGCGGTCCACATCGGCAAAGTAGGCATCCGCGCCTGCCTGCAGCGCTGCAGCGGCGTCGATGATGGCCCAGATATCTCGTTGGATGCCCTGCGCGGCGGGACCAAACTGCTCCAGTGCCGCCAGCTCGCGTTGCCGCTCGATGGCCACGGCCGCCAGCTCGTTGCCCTGCGCGCGCAGCAGCTGGATCTGCAGGTCTTGCTCTTTGGACCGCGATGCCTCCGCTTGACGCGCTTGCGCCGCCGCTGCCGCCGCCGCTGCCGCCGCCGCGTCTTCGGCGGACTGCGTGATGCCGGCAAATGCGCCGGACAGCTGGATGAGCACGGCCCAGGCCTTGCGGCCGGCTTCCGTCGTCAAGTCCAGCGCCTCGGCCTGAGCACGCCACTGGGCGCGCGCATCGGCGGCGTCGATGTCGGGCAGCGTCAGGTCCAGCTTGTCGAGCGCGGCCTGCAGTTGGCGCTCCATCGCGGCGCGCTGCTCGTCCTCCGAGTAAAAATTCTGGAAATAGCTGCCCGTCGCCGAATTGAATCCATCCGCCCCGCCGAACAGATCGACCAGCTGGCTCGCCATATCGGCGCCGGCCAGGCTGGAGGCGTAGAGCGTCTGGCTGAGATTTTCAAAGACGCCATTGACGGCCGACAAGCTTCCCGACAGCCGCCCAAGGGTCTGCACGGCGGTTTCACCATTGCGTGTGAACTCCGTGGTGCCCAGGGTCTGCGACGACAGCGATTCCGCGATCTTTTCAAACTCAGCCTTCAGCGCATTCTGAATGCCAGCCTCGTCCAGGCCGTTGAAGCTGATCTTGATCGAGGCGGTGAAATTGTCGATGGCGTCCGTGCCCAGGCCCAGGATCTTCGCCATCTCCGAGGTGCCGGCCTGCAGCGCGCCGAATTGGTCAGCCAGACCAGAGCGCAGGTCTTCGTCCAGCTCGCCGTAGCGGGTCTTGTTCGACCGAAACAGGCCTCCCTTGTAATACTGGTACGTGCGGCCCTCGAAGTCGGTTTCGCCACCGAACGTGCCTTCGATGCCTTGGTCCTTCAACTTGCGGCCAAACAACCCGCTGATGATGTCGCCGCCGAAGAGCGCGCCCACGCCGGCAAGGGCCCAGCCCCAACCGGGAATGGCTCCAAGCGCCCCCGCTATTCCGCCCGCCGCTGGCGGAGCGCCTGCAGCTGCGGCAAGAGTGCCAGCAGGCAACGCGGTGGCCGTGCCTGCAGCAGCCGCTGCATTGGCGGCCACTGCGGCCTGAGCTGCTGCCTGCGCCCCTGTGGCCACACCCGCCCACATGCCATTGGCCGCAGCCAGCGCACCGATGGCATCGCCACCGATCATGCCCACTGCGTTCGCGTAGCCTAAGGACGCCATTGAGGCGCCTGCAGATGCTCCGAAGAGCGCCTGGCTTCCAGCTCCAAACAGGGAGTTGATGTTGCTGGCCGACTGGACCGCGCCCATGACTCCACCGCCACCCGACGAACCAGCACTCCCCAGGCCCAAGGCGCCCATCGCACTTCCGACTCCCATCTGCACGACAGGCTGCAGCACCAGCGTGGCAAACAGGCGCTTGAGGTACTGCGCCGCGTCCTTGCCGCCGCCCATGATGTAGTCGGCCAGGGTGTCGCTGATGGTCTGCGACGTTTTCTCCCAAGCTCGCGCCGCGTCTTCGGCTGCGCGGTCGTTGGCTTCGCGCGCAGCCTTCGTACCCATCAGGCCCAACAACTCCCTGCGCGCCTTGATCTCGCGCTGCAGGTTGTTCCAGCCCTCCGACCCCTCGTAGAAGCCGGCTTGCTTTTCTTCCAGCCGAGCAATCGTCACCAGTTCGACGGCCTCCGCCAGGCTGATGTTCAGCGACCGCGACATCGCAATCGCTTCCTCTTCGTCCTTCATGGACGTGATGCGGTCCTTCACGGAATCGACCGCCTTCTGCGCGGCCTGCTCCTGCGCACGAATCCACTCGTCAATGCCGTCCGCTTCCTTCTTGCGCGCGGCTGCGATCTGCTGCGCCGTCTTCATCGCATCGGCGGCGGCCTTGTTGCGGGCCTCTTCGGCGGCGAGTGTGTCCACCAGAGCGAGCGCTGACGCGCGGTGCGCGCCGACCAGCTCCTGCTCCACACGGATGCGTAGCTTCTGCGACTCGGTCAGCTTCTCGCCGCTGGCGAGCTCTTCGCGCTCTTGGGCGATCTTTTCCGAGATGGTCTTGGTGAGCGACTCGTAGGCGCGCGCCTCCTTGTCAATCGTGTCCTTGCGGCCGCCATCACCGCCACTGGCCGGGCTGGCTTTCGGCGCGGCAAGATCGACCCGGCGCGGGTCATTCGCGGCGGACGCATTGCGCGTCGCCCACTTCGCGTACTCCTCCTGCGCCTTCCGAGCGCCCAGGATGCGCTCCGTTGTCGCATCGACTTGGCGCCGCGCTTCTTCGGCGTCCGCCACCATTTGCTCGCGGATGGCGCGCACCCCTGCAAAGTTGAATTGCGCCGCTGCCGCTGCTTGGGCTGCAAGGCCGCCAATCTCATTCCCGACCTGCGTCAGGACATAGGCCACATTTACCCCCAAGACCGCGACCGTCTCAAACACTGTCGCGATCCCGTCTTGGATGGTCTTCAGGGCCCCAAACTGCTTCCCGCTGCTGTCCGCCGCTTCACCCATGGCCCGCAGGATCGTGGTTGCGTCGTTGATCGCGCCATTTGCCAGGGTCACGCTGTCGTAGATAAGGGCGCCCGCGTTCTGCTGGTTGATAGTGCGGAACAACTCATCCCAGGTATCGCCTAGCTCCGAGATCGCGCCATCAAGCGTTTGGGCGCGCTGAACCATCGCGCCTCCGAACTCCTTGTTGCCGATGCCCTCAAGGTAGGCGGTGATTTCCTGTGCGTTCTTCCCAATGGTGGTTGTGACACCCTGGAACGTCAGCGCCACCTTCTCGCCTTCTTGCTTTACGGTGATGCCGAAGTCACGCAGACGCTCAAATTGGAAACTCGAAGCGTCGGCGACTGCTTCAATCATCTGGTTCAGGCTCTTGCCCATCGCAGATGCGGTGTTGCCAAAGCTGGTGAGCGCGGCTCGCGTTGGGTCAAGGCCCAGCGATTTCATTTTGACGAACGCCTGTGTGGCCTGCGCAAGGCCGAATGGCGTCTCTTTCGCGAAGGTTTTCAGCCATCCAAGTTCGCGCTCAGCAGCCTCACTGCTGCCAGTCACCGTGATCAAGCTGGAATTCAGAACGTCGAACTCCCGCTGTACGGCCACCAGCTTGCCGGCGAACCCATACAGGGCAGTCGCAGAGAAGGCTGCAGTGATCAGCGGTGCGAGCTTTCCCAGTTCCGTGCGCCACGAAGCCGTTGCGGTCTGTGCCTCAACCGTTTTTGAACGCACTGCATCAAGCTGATCCAGCAGTGGCCGCAGGGCAGCAGCATTGACGCCGCGCTGGCTCGCCAACGACTCCCAGTACTCGCGGCTCGACTTGCTGCCGGCCTGCTGCTCGGCAATCAGGCGCTGGATGCTCGCCTGCATGCTGCGGGTGGCGGACTCCACCTTTTTGGACGAGCGATCGGCGCCCTCTCCCATTGCGCCAAGGCCAGTACCCGCATCCCTCCCCGTGCGTGCGGCGGCCTGCCCCAGGTCCGCCAGGGAACGCTTCACGCGATTGACACCAGCCTCGACGCCAGTAGTGTTGGCGCCGAACTGGATGTCTTCTTTCAGGTCTTCTGCCATTCGTTCGCCCAAAGAAAAAGCCCCACGACTTGCGCCGTGAGGCTTGAAATGAAAAACCCGCCGAAGCGGGTCTGAGGACTTTCTGCTATCTCTTCAATTTGCCGACCATGCGACCTAGGGCGCGGCCGGCACTGACGGCCCCGCTTGACGGCCTGCGGGCCTCTGACGCGTGACCCGCAGAACTGGCAAGCGACTTGCCGACCGGCGTATCCAGTGGAACCAGCCGATCACTGCCACATGACGGGCAGACCTCATGCTTTGAAGAGAGGCGCCATATTGAGTAAATGAGCCCAGGCACGATGAAACACAGCCACAGCACTACCTCGACCATCATTGACCCACGCGCCTGCGTCTTCGATTCACCAACAGTCCCGCAATCCTTGCATGCAGTCTCCATGTTCCCTCCTTGAAGAAGGGGAGCATGTTACCCGTCGAGCCGCACATCATCGAGGGTGGAATTCCACCTCCGTCAGCGACAACCCGTCGAAAAAGCACTTCGCGAATGCTTTAGCTTGGTTCTCGGCCTCATTTGGCAGTTCGACCTCGACAGTCACGACGGTCCGCCCCGCTACGGCCCTGTACACGCTTGCGTCAGCGAAGATGCAAGGCCCATTAACCCGGGCCCTGATAGCCTCATGGCAAATCTCAACTAGCTGCTGCTCATCCAGCCACTTCGATTTCTCGTTCTGCGACACCGACTGGCGCTTGGCGAGCACTTCTTCTTCCGTGATGAAGAAGCGCTCGCCGTTGTCGCAATCCGCGAAGAACACGATCTTGTCGGGAGGCGTGCTTCTGGATTCGCTCAGCGCAACTGTGTGAAGTCGGTCGCATCGAGGTGAAGACGCAACAATCTCTGCCGCCGGCTGCATCAGCTCATTGATTCGCCGGATGCCCTCATCTCCCCATGCCGCATGTGTCTTTGGATATGACTCACGGGTGATCGGCAGGACTGCACCTTCAGCTATTGAACCCATACCCCCTCCATCAAGAAAGGAAGAAAGGGGCATGGTAATAGATCATCGCGCCGCGCCCAGGTACTGAATTCCCGAGGGGCGCGGCAGTCCGAGCTGCTCAGGGTAGCCAATCCGGTCATACCGGTCGTTCGGGTCCAGCTTCTTGCGGAACATGATCGACAAGCCGCGCGACTGGTCGGCCCATGCCTCTGCCGTGCCGTCCATGCGCCGGAACATCCGACGGAAGTCTTCAAGCACCTGGCGCACTTCCATGAGTTCTCCAAGGGCGTCGCGCATCGCCAGAAGCCGTACGCGCACGCCCTCCACGTCATGGCCGTCTTTGCTCAGCGCCTCGACCAGTTCCATCTCCAGCGCGCGGTTCTTCGGGTCCAGCAGCCGTTTCGCCGACAGCGACGAATGGGGGAAGGGCTTGATGCGGTCATGGGGCTCCGCAGCCGACAAGGGGAACCGGTAGCCACCTCCGCGTCGGTTGACCGCTGCAACAAGCGGGGCGAACAACACAGCGGGCACGCCGTTTGGGCTGTCGATTTGCTTCACCCACCGGGCGACCTGTTCATTGATGGTGTTCGCGCGCTCGTCTTCCTCCACCACCTCCCACTCGGCGGCATGGCGGGCAAGGATCGAAACCGCCTCACTGAACTCGTGATCCGGTATCTGGCGATACCCTACCCTGAAGTGGGCCTTCAGTTTGCTCCAGCCTTGGCGCATGGCCAGGGCTTGGCGCGATTTTGGCAGCCGCTCGACCGAACTCGTCAGCATTAGTCGCAACGTTTCCGCCTGCTCAGCGCTGATGGTTTGGTTCGGCGCCACTGAATAGGTGGCGCGTGGATTGACCGCGATGCCATCGTTCCAGTATTGCCAGAGCACGTCGTCGCACTCGTCTTGATACTCGCGCACCTTCACACGCGCTTCCTCGCTCTTCACCTTCCCAGCCTCAATGCCAGAAAGCCATCCCGGCAGTTTGCGCAAAGGCATGCAAAGCATGTCTTGCAGGCCGCCTGGCGAAGGTATTCTCAACTCAAGAACACCCCAGCGACGGCTGTTGGCCTTGATCTTCGCGTGCTGGCCGTGCCAGGTCAGACCCATCCCCGTGATGATCGGCTTCATCGGCGCGTAAGGCTGGGCCTGATGCTCAACGACACACAGGTCCGATCCGTGAAACGGGACGGTGATTGCCCGAATTGCGATTTCAGGGGATGTAGACGTTGACTCGCCCAAGATCGCCGATGTCGGCGCTGAGAACGAGCGTCCGGCCAAGCTTTTTGAGTCCTTCTTCGTATTCTTTGCAGTCTTTGTCTGCGACGAAGCATTCACTCCAGCTGCCATCCGGTCGCTGGAGCATCCAGCAATCGTCTTGATAGAGGGAGATGAGCAGGTATCCATCTGCGTCGTGCTCGATGGTGAATTGACGTTCTCCACCGTCTTTCTTGGCGATTGCCGCCGTCCGGCGGACTGCTTCGTGGTCTTCGAGGCTCCGAACAAGTCTCCAGACGCTTTCGGGGATTGGCTTGTGCATACAGATGATTGTGCTGCAGCGATCTGCTGGGTAGAATTCGCCATGTTGCTTTCCTTGTGATAGGGGTTTGCTTCAACCAAAGCCTCGGTTGTTCCACCAACCGGGGCTTTTTCTTTTTCAGGCGGCTTCCGCATGCCGCGCCTCCTGGGACTCCTTGGCCTGCGCCAGGAACTTGTTGACCAGCCAATTCATGGAGCGGTCTTGCTCCTTGGCCTGGGCCTTAATCCATTCATGCACCTGGGTTTGCAGCCTGACCTTCAGCTGCTCGCCCGCTTGAGTTGATTTCATGGCTTCCTTTCATGAACCTAAATGGTCCACGCCACCAATGTACCTTTTAGGTCCATTGTCGTCAACACCTATTTGGTCCATCATCCGCACCCGATGAAGCAGACCGACCCGCAGTACAAGCTCCGAATCCCCCCCGATCTGAAAGAGCAGATCGAGATTGCCGCCAAGGCATCGGGGCGCTCCATGAACGCCGAAATAGTTGCTCGGCTGCTCTCAACCTTTACGGCAGAACGCGCATTCGTAAGTACGCAGGAGCCGTGGGAGGTGGCTGCAGCGAAAGCCAGGAGCGCCCTGGATCCCCTCGAAGACCAATTCCAGCGGGCACGCGCTGAGTTGGAAGCTGCAAGCCCAAACGCCATGGCGAAGCGCATGATTGAAGAAATGCGCGCGCAAGAGCAGGCCGACCTCAAAAAGCTAATCGCAGACGCAATGGGTCCAACCATTGAAGACCAGATCCATAGAGCCATGGAAGACCAGCGCAAGTGGCTGGAAGAAATGGCGAACGTCGGCATCGTCAATCGCGCCATGAAAAGCAAGCCGGCGAAGAAGTAGCCCTCGACAATCCAAAACTCAGCCAACCTAGGAGCCGCAATGAGCCAAGCCTTCTTGTCGCAATCCATCGCCGTCATAGATAGCGCCGGCCAGCACCGTTCTGTCGAGGTCTGGACAACCCCGATTCAACACAAAGCGCTGCCGAGCAGCGTCAAGATCATCAACGGCACGGACGAATTCTTCGTGGATGGCCAGTCAGTGAACAAGCTCAAGGACGGCACTTACCAGGTCGTTCAGACCGATGAAATCCTTACTCCGCTGCCTGAGCAAGGTGACGACTGAGCTCCCCCGCCTTGCCTCCAAACAGCAAAGCCCTCTTAGGAGGGCTTTTTCACGTTCAAGTGCCGCTGTAAGTTTCGCGAAGGTGGATGATGTATGGTTACATCTACACACAATCGGAGCATGTGAATGAAATGTCAGCACTGCGACATCGCCTTTAGTCCCAAAACTGCTGACGCTTACTTTGACGCAAGCGGAGCGCTGAGTCTTCCAACAGATGGGGTGTGGATGGTGCGTCTTTCCGTTTGCCCAGAATGTCACAAACCGACTATCCATCTACACACCCGCACTGGGCACCTTCCTCTGTTCATGACCGACGGAATCTGCGTGTATCCAAACGGCCAAACTTCCCGAACTGCCGAGAAAGAAGTACCCGCTGAAGTTGCCAAGGATTTCAACGAAGCCGCAGCCGTTTTCCCAATAAGTGCGCAAGCTTCAGCCGCTCTAAGCCGCCGATGCCTTCAGCACGTTCTTGAACACGCAGGTTTCAGCCACAAGGATCTCAGCAAAGCGATTGAGGCGGCAATAGCGTCCGGCATCCCTTCGTATCTCGCTGAGGGTTTAGACGCAATCCGGAACATCGGGAATTTCGCCGCTCATCCAACGAAAGATAAAAACACTGGAGAAATCGTGCCAGTTGAGCCCGCTGAAGCGGAATGGAATCTTGACGTGCTTGAACTTTTGTTTGACTTCTACTTCATCCAACCAGCGGTCGCACTCAGTCGCACTGAGGCGCTAAATGCAAAGCTCGAGGCTGCCGGCAAGAAACCTATGAAAACCGCATCCAAGGACTGAAATGATCTTCACCCTGAATATAGACAAAGAGATCCCCGGCCACTACTCCGCCCATGTGAGCGAAGGACAGCAGGAAATTTTCAGTTCGAGCCACGCTTCTATCGCTGAAGCCATCGCGAAGCACGGCGCTGACAGCGCTGCCGACGCTGTCGCCTTCAACGTCTGGTATGGCTGGGTCAGCATCGGAACGATCGGCGTCAATGAGATGCGGACCAAGTCCGCAGAGTTGGCTACTGAACTTGTGCGACGCGCAGCCATGGTGGAAGAAGCTCTTCGGATTCGGGACCACTCCTGAAATGAAAAAACCCGCCTTGGCGGGTTGTGCGTGTACGGGATCAGGGGTTCTCGTTGAACCGCTTCTTGAACTCGAATTCCAGTTCCTGGCAGCCGCTGGTCCCTGCAGCCTGAGCCCGGGGCGCTTTGCCACTCAGCGACATCCAGCACTGCACGATCGCGGCGCGCCCCTCTGTCTTCGCTTTGCCATCGACGGAATTGTTCATCCAGGTAGTGACCGCCATCAGCACGCCGACCGCCACTACAGGAAGCGCGAAGGCCAATTTCACGCCCCAACTCATGCCCTGCTTGGGCTTGTTCTGTTCCATCTGCATCCTCGTTTCAACACAAGGATGCTAGCTGAGCTTTGCGGATCAAAACACCCCGTATCGCCAGGCGAAGTACAGCGCGGCTGCAACGCCGACGACGGAGAGGATGGTCATCGCGCGAGCCATGTGCTGTGCCAGCTAATGGTCATAGAGATTGAACGCCCGATCAAACCAGACCACATGAAAAACCTCGTTGGTCCGAAAGCCGACCATCGGCGCCATACCGTGGAACCTGAAAGCATAGATGGTCACATCAGCCGTTAAAGCCGAAGGAAAGCGCCCTTTGATTGAGCTGCGATCGATCGCTTCAAATCCTTGCTTGTGGCGATGAGCTTGCGAAAGCTCTTGCCATGTCTGCTGACTCATCTCATGAATGCGGTCTGCAAACGCCGCTTTTTCCTCCAGCGTACATTTGGAGAGGCAATGGTCCTTCTGCAGGTGCTCAAGGCAAAACTTGGGGCGCATCCGCTGCGACGAACCTGCACTGGAATCACTCGGGCGGATTCGATCGCCCTTCGACGGCTGCGGCGCCTTGATTTTCACGGCTTTTCAGTGAACAAGCGTTCTGAAAAAGTCTCGCATTGCGCCGTGAGAAATCACGCTGTCAGGTGCCTGTCCATAGGCCGTGACCCACGGGGCTTCCTCATGCGTCATGTTTCTCAGCTTCCATGCTGAGTATTGCCCATAAACCTGATAAACCTCAGCCAACAATTCTTGCTCTGCGTTTGTCAGCGCGTCCAAGTCACATTGAGCGCGAGGGATGGGATTGCCACCATGCTGCTTGTAGTCGCGATATACCTCTGCGACGACAGGACCATGTGTCCACGCGCGAATCTCATTCTCAAACAACGGTCGATCAAACAGAGCCAGGTGGAAGCCTTGCGCGTAATACAAAAGCTTTTGAAGCTTCAGATTCGATACATCATCTCCAGCCTCGTCCTCGGCAAGCGAAAGAAAGTATCGAGCGACGTTCGATACATCGGCCATTGACAATTCTCCAGTTGGGTAAGTTGCACACACTTTCAACACCGGTTATCCACAGGTGGTGCACAGTTTTGTACAGATCATACTCTCAAGCTGCCGCGGCCTTTATGTCATCGTGCGAGCACCCTCTCTTACTTCTTCTGCTGCCGCTCCATCTCCTTGAGCGCCGCACCCTCCAGCACCTCAAGGTCTTCCAGCAGCGCATCCCACTCGTCGGGCGCCAGGCCCAGGCGGTCCATCAGGGGATAGACAGCCTCCCAGCGCAGGCCGCCGATCCGCCAGCGCGTGCCCAGCCTGCGGAAAAAATGAAACGCCCGGCTGTTTTCCGGCCAGATGTACACCGGATCGTCGTCTTCGTAGTCCTCCAGGGAAAGCCCGTGCGCATCGAGCTCTTCCTGAGTCGGGAGCCGCTGGTACAGCGCGGCCCCCAGCTCCCTCAGTTTCCCAAGCGGGCGCCGGCGTTCTGCTCGATGTACTTGTCCACGATGGCCCGAGCGCTGCCGAGGTAGTTCTTCACCAGCTTGCCGACGTTCTCGTCGCCGAAGGCATCGGACAGCTCCCAGCCGGAAACAACATCCAGCACCAGGGCCGTGTCGTCGCTGTAGTTGGAGATGTTCTCGATGAACGTCTTGAAGTCATCGGCGGTGCGATGCTTGAACGTGAATTCGATCTTCTGCGCCTTCTTGCCAGGCACAGGGATGTCCACCTTGGCGGTGAAAGTGGGCACTGCGTCGAGGGAAAATTCTTTGATCATTTTTTGCTTTCAGGTCTGAGAAAAAGACCCTCGCCGCATACGGTCGGCGGGGCATGAAAAGGCCCCGGAGGGCCGGTGGCAGCGCGAGATCAGGCGACGGTGCCGCTGTAGCGCGTGGGGCGTGCGCGGCCATTGAAGGACACACGCAGACGGTTGATCTGGCCTTCTTGCAGCACAGGGATGGGGTTCATGGCCACATAGCAGGGCATGTACGTGGGGTTCTTGTTGCCCTTCATCAGGATGCGCAGGGCGGTCTCGGACTGCTCGTCCGACGCCTTCAGCACGGCGGCGTAGCCGGGGGTCTCGATGTCGTCATCGATCTCGATCGTGTAGCCGGTCGCGCTGAAGCCGTTGTTGATCTGGTACTCGTTCTCGTCTTCCAAGAACTCGTACGTCACGGGCTTGGGCTCGCCGCCGCTGGTGTTGGGGTTCATGACCTTCGGCACCTGCGTCCATGCCGTGATCTTGCGGAACGAGCCAGCGCTGGAGCCTGGCGGGAACGAGGCGGTGCTGGTGGTGTCGATGTTCACCAGGGCAAACGTGGTGGCGGACAGCTGATCCACCTTGAAGATGCGACGGTTGAGCTTGGTCCAGCCAGTCGTCAGTTCCACGATGTCGCCGTCGGCCAAGCCGTGGGCCGCCGCGGTGACAACGCCCTCTGCGGCATTGCTGATGTCAGTGACAACGATGGACGGGCCGAAGCCCGTAGCGATGGCGAACGTTGCGCCTTTCGGGAGTTGAGCCATGGTGGGCCTTTCGCGATGAAAAAAGCCCCTTGCGGGGCCGATTTCTGCGAGGCGTCATGGCTGCGAGTCCCGGCGGGAGTGGCAGGCCTGCGAGGCAGGGTGATGGATCGGGAGGTCAGGCTTGCTTTTGCAGCCATGCCTCCCAGGCGGAAATTGCGCCCTTCGCGAGGCGGATCAGCGCTTCGTGCAGGGTCTTGGTGTGTGGGCTCATCGGGCTCCCCAGATGGAAAAGTCTTGTCGGGCTCCGTGGAGCTTCGTGTCTGGCTCGTAGGTGCCAATGGCGGCGCCCAGCGTTTCGCACTGGAGTCCTTCAGCAAGGATCAGCGCGGTCTCCGCCTGAAGAATCAGGCTCTTCGCCTCCGCCGGCGTGCCCGCCCATGCGGCCACCTGGATGCGGGCGTTCTGCTTGTCGGGCACCGCGTCATCGACGTAGTTGAGGCCCTTGCCTCCCACCTGTTGGCAAACGAACCGTGGGGCTATCGCGTCGTGAGGCGCGACATTCCAGTGGACGCCGCCAGCGACTAACGGTCGCAGCGCGTCACGAATGAGGACTTCCATGGTCATGACAGGCCCACCTTGATGCGTTCTCTCATCGTCTCTTTCGCGGCCAGGACCGCCGCATCTCGCACAGCGTCATAGCCGGGCCGAAGGAATGGTTGCGCGGCCATGCGGCTGGTGCCGAACTCCACGAATCGGGCGTAGAAAGCGTCCTTCCGGTTCCACGAGATGCGATAGCGCGCCGATCCGTCGCCGGACTGCTCGCGCATGTAGGCCTGATAGATTCTGTCGCGCAGATTTCCGGGCTGAAACGTCTGCTTCTTGCCCTTCGTGCTGTGCGGCTTGTCGGAGACCGGGGCGCGCTGTCGCACCTCGTCGTAAAACACCTGCGCTCCAGCCTGGGCTGCTGGACGCGCCGCCTTCTTCGCGGCGTCCTTCACCCTGTCCATGCGCGCGTTGATGCGGCTGAAGTCGAACGAGGCCGTGATCACGTCACCACCTCACAAACAAGGTCCAAGTGCTCGCGCCCAGCGGCGTCGGGCAACACAGCGACGATGGAGTAATTCACTCCGCCGTGCAGCACGCGCATGCCGGCGGCAATGTCGGTGCGGTAACGGATGCGGATGGACGTTTTCACGATGGAGGCCTCGGCGTCAGCCTTGATCGCGCCGAGGCCCGACAGGTTGCGGATGCTGGCCCAGGCCTTGGTCACGTCGTCCCAGGCATCCGGCAGGGGCGTGCCCCAGTCGTCGGTGCCTGCGCCCTTGCGCTGGATGGTGATGCGGCGGTTCAGGTCTCCGGCGTCTAGCGTCATGCGAGCACCTTTCTGCGCAGCGGGGCGAGCAGCGCGGTGATCGGCGGCGGCAGCCGGCCGTCTTCAAACGCTTTCTTCTCGTCGCCGCTCGGGTAGCGGTAGAGGTAGCCGACCAGCAGGAGTACCGCGGCGCGCACGGTGGGCCGCACCTGGGCGTCTGCGCCCTCTTCCGCCGGCAGGTAAGGCGACACGCCGTTGAGATGGAGGGTGACGCGCTCGCATGCCGCGGCCAGCTTGAGGGTCAGGTCGCCGTCCGCGTCCGGGCCGTCGATGCGCAGGTGTTGCTTCACCTCTTCGAGAGTGGCGAGCGGGGTCATACCGAAACTCCCTTGGTCGCGTCGCGCCCGCGCTTCACCGCCAAGCGCCAGCCGTTCGATCCGGGCTCGCCAGGGTGGCCCGTGGGCGCATCCTTCTGCGCGATGAAGAACGAGCCGCCCCAGGTCACCCCGTCGCCTGCTTCGTAGTCGGTGCCCGCCTTGAACACGCCCTTGTCCACCAGGGCGGCGAGCTTGATGCTCTTGGCAACCTCGGCGCCGCTCGACGTGCGTGCCACCAACGTGAATTCGCGGCCGTCCTGGTCGATCCGCAGATCAGCGATTCCGTCCACAACGCATTCCCAGCCGTGCAGGCCCTTAGTGGCCTCGAAGGCGCGCCAGAGGCCACCGGCATGCTTAGCGTAGGTGCCGCGAGCGTAGGTCTTCTCCAGGTCGATCGCCGGCTGCAATTCCAGTTGCAGAGCATCGCGGCCTGGCGCGCCGTCCTTCGGCGCGGCCACGGCGCTCAGCGCCTTGGTGACGGCTTCGTCCACCATGCGCTGCACTGCATCGGCCGGGACGGACTCGCCGTCTTTCGGACGAGGAATCGAAGCAACCGCCTTCGACACCTCTTCGCTTACCAGGGGGGCCACATCCTCAAGAGTGACGCTTCGGCCATCCTGCGGCTTGGGGATCTCCGCGACGGCCTTCGCAACCAGCGCAGCGACTTCTTCAGGATCAGCATCCTTGCCATCCTTCGGGGCCGGAATTTCGGCCACGGCGCTCTTCACCAACTCGGCCAGCATAGGGACGACGTCCTCGGCAGTGACGCTTGCGCCGTCTTTGGGCGCGGGGATGGCCTGCACCGCCTTAGCCACTTGCTCCGCGACCAAGGGAGCCAGGTCTTCGGCGGTCACGCTGGCGCCTGGCTCGCCATCTTTGGGGCGCGGCAGTTCGGCCACAGCGTCAACGACAAGCTGTTTGACCAGGCTCGTGCATTCCGCGCGCTCACGTAGTTGGCCTTCCACGGCTTCGATCTGCTTTTGCAGCGGTTCGACTGCCGCGCGAATCGCGCTATCCAGTACCGGGGCAAGACCATCAACCAGGGCCTGCAACTCTTTGATGTTCATCGGCAGTCCTCTGGCATTCGGTTTTTCTTTCGGGCGTTCTCAGATCGAGTGATCACCCGCAGGTTCTCCGCGCAGTGCAATCCGCAGACGCGCTCACCCCTCAAGGGGTAATAGTGGTCGACTTCGTGGCGCACGCCCGTAGCGGCAGAAATCTGCACCGCCTTTTGGTAGACAGCCTCGATCTCTTCCTTGTTAGCCCATGAGGGCGTGGCACGAAGCTGAGCAGCCACCCTTGCGGCATTTCTGGCGTAGACCTTGCCCTTGTTCTCACTGGCCCAGCGCGCGTAGTTCGCGGCACGGCGATCACCGTTCGAGGCACTCCAGTCCGCCCACGCTTGACGCTTTCGACCATGATTCTTTTCGGACCAGAGACGATACCCATCGGGATTTGCGGCACGCCATGCGCGGTTCCGGGCGGCAGCACATTCCTTGCAGGTGTGACAGAGGCCATCCTTTGAGGCGACTCTCTTGCTGAACGCTTCGCGCGGCTTCTCAGCCTTGCACACGTTGCATGCCTTAAGCATGGAGCCGCTTGAAGAGCAGTGCGCTACCCAGCGCTTTGATCTCTTCCTCATTCAGGCTCTCATCACCTGTTTGGGGGTCATTCGCAGCCTTCGGTGGCGCTGGCGCATCAACCAGCGCGACCCGATTGAGCCGTACCTGATCAAGCGGCATGTCCTGTTGCTGCATGTACACCGTATCGCCACCCAGCAGTGGGGCGAGGTTCAGTTCGCGGCGGCCTTCGTTGGGCGTCTTCACACCGCCACCGACCAGTTTCACGATCACCTCAGCATTCGTAGCTGGGTCCATGCGCAGGAGGTTCTCCAGCTCCAGTTCCGTGCGATAGCCCAACGGCAGAGAGAGGCCGTCGTCCAGGCACAGTTCCATTTCCTCAATGAGGGAGTGCAGCGCGTCGTTGAAGTAGATCTGGTTCAGGTCGCCGACCTTCTGGCCTGCGGGGATCGGCCCGCCGACCTTGAACGCCGGCACGTGGAACACCTGCGCCACCATCTCGGAGGTGAGCGTGATCTGCTCCTTGGTCTGGGCGTCCGAGGCCGTCATGCGGATGGGCTCGTACTTGAGGTTGTCACCCACCACGGCCACCTTGCCCGAGTTCGGCCCGGTGAAGTTGTCGTTCCAGTAGGTCTGCAAGCGCTTGGCGTCTTCATCGGCGATTTCGCCCGGCGCCACCAGCAGGCCGCTGGGCTTGGCGCCCTGGTTGAAAAAACGTCGCGAGTCGCGCAGCATTTCGAGGCCACCGGAGGCCGGCAGGCTGGCCGCGAACAGCGGGGACACGCCCACCAGCGGGTGGAACATGCAGTTCATCCGGTCGTGGATGATCTCCGAGGCCGGCACGAACACAGTGGCGTCCTTCAGCCCAGACAGGTTGTCCTGGCCGAGCTGATAGAAGATCGACCCGTCCGGCGCAATCAGCGGCTGGACCAGGCCGGGGTCAAGGATGTACAGCGCCACGACGACACCACGGCCGTCGCGAATCTTGAGCGCGTAGGTGTTGCCCCAAGTCAGCTTCGAACAGATCCACCACTGCTTGAACTGGATCTGATTCTGGTAGTGGTTGGGCCGGCGCAGCACTGGCGAGTAGGCCGGGTTGGCGCTCTCCGTCCAGATGCCGCTGGCCTGCTGCTGCATCAACCGCGTGCGCAGCTTGCCGATGTCGTTGTAGATCAGGGACACGCAGGCGAACACCGCAGGAAACGACAGCACGGTCTCCGGGCGGACGTTGATGTCCATCTGAAAATAGCCGGGCGGCTGCGCCGGCGTGATGTCGTGCCACACCCCATCGGTGTGCGGCGACACCAGGCCGCGCGGCTGCGCAGTGACGATGCCCTTCTCCACATCACCGCCGCCGCTTGGCGCCGTCGCCCCGCGGCTGACGAGATTGCGGATAAATCCCATCACTTGGAGCCATCCTCATCGGCGGCAGCGTCCAGCAATGCAGCCAGGTCGGCCTTCAGCGTCACGCCTTCGGGAATCTCGATTCCCTTTGCGACAAGAGCGGCTTTCAGGTCGGCGACTTTCAGGCCTTCGGATGGCTTCGTTGCAGCCGTTCCGACCTGCAAAGGATTGGAAGGGCTGGCAGCCTTCGTCACCTCAGACTTCACAGCTGTCGTCTGGTATGCCTCAGCAGGAGCAGCGCGACCAATCGCCTGCAGCACGCGCGCATCGACGCGCGAGGCGGTGAAGCCGTCCCCGGCTTTCAGCGCGCGGCCGGCGTAGGTGAACGACTTGGTTGCTTTCAGGTTTTCTCGCATGGCTGCTCCGCGGTGGTTGTGAGGGGCGGGCCATTCAGGGCCCGCCGGTTTGCCTTACGGCGTCTCAGGAGCGCCGTAGTCGGCGCCGGTCACGAAGGCCACGGCAGATGCACGGCGCTTTGCGAAGTTGATGGAGCGCACCACCTTGATGGCGGTGGACTCGCTCTGGAACATCGAGGTGTAGTTCGCGGACGCGCCCGTGGGCGTGTCAGTGGCGCCGGTGGGAGCAGTGTCTTGCTCGATCATGGCTTCGCGCGAGATGGACACCTGCACGCCGGAATCGCCGATGCGGTAGATGTCGGAAGGCTTCAGCATGATCATCTGGCCGGCGCCCACGTTGTCGCCCGTCGTCACCGTGTCGCCCAGCAGCGTGCCGCCGGATGCGTTGATGGTGGGGAACTCAGCCAGGCCCAGAGCGTTGGTCATCAGCTGGATGGACTTGGCCAGGGATGGCGTCGTCACCAGCTGCAGACCGTTCACGTTCTTGGCCGCGATGAAAGGGGCATACAACGCCTTGATGTCGGCACGAAGGCCTGCACCGTCAGTGCCAGCGGACGTGATGCCCGTCAGGCCGTTCAGGATGCCGGCGGGCGACACACCCGCCACCCCGGCGGCAGCGCTCAGGAACGTGGTGTCCACGCGCTGAGAGCTGGCTTCCACCAGGGCATCGCGAACCAGTTGCTCAGCGGCAGGGCTCGAATCGCGCAGCAGCTCGTTCGATACCACGGCCAGAGCAGCGACCTTCAGCGGCGTCAGGGTGACGTTCATGAAGTCGGCCGTGGTGGCGGGGATGGCCTTGGACTGGCCGACCCAGTAAGCGGTGGCCGCGCCGTCCTGGCCCTTGATCTGCACGTTGGCTGGCACCTGGCGCAGGGCCAGCTTGTCGTAGACCGTCTGGGAGTACAGGTACTCGATGAAGTCGCCGGTGTAGCGCTGGTCGATGGCGGCCAGTTCCGCGCCCCACTCACCCGCGCCGGTGCCGCCACCAGGCACCGCGGCCTTCATGACGTTGATCAGCGTGGGGTTGGTCTTGCCCCAGCGAGCTTCAGCGATAGCCAGGGGCGACACATCACCGTCGGCCAGACGGGAGAGCGCCTTGGCGATCACGATGCGGGTGTAGTTCTGGCCCTTGAACTTCTCATCGGCGTCCTTGTTGACGTGGATCGCAGGGCCGGCGCCGGTGGCGAGCGCGCCGCGGGCGACCGCGCCAGGTGCTGCGCCAGCGGCGGAGCCGGCACCGGTGGCGGGCACTGCCTTGGTGACTTGCAGCGCCTCCAGAGCGCGCAGGTCTTCGAGTTCGGCGTCGATTTGAGCGATGTCAGCGGACAGGCCTTTGAACGCTTCGCGCTCGCTTTCGTCCTTCGTGCGGCCTTCATTCAGTGCCTTGTTCTGCACACCCTCCATCTCCAGCGCCTTTGCGGTGCGGGTGTCCTGCAAGCGCTTGATCTGGTCTTGCAGCGAGCGGGTTTCACCGGTCATGAAAGGCATGGCGCCGGCAGCGCCGAGGGCGGCCATCACGTCAGGCGGGAGGTAGTTGGCAACCGGGTGGCCGGTCAGCGCGAAGAGGCAGGCAAGCGCCGCGACGGCGACGATGGTCCAGGCGAAATGGGAACGGGTCAGTTTCATGGTCATCTTTCAGGGATTGAGGTAAACGACGCCCTTGCGGGCTTGAGGTTGTCCCGAGACGCCGGGAGGTAACAACCGCACGACACGGTCTTGCTTGTGGCCTGTCGCGGCCAGCAGCGCGTTGTCGAGCGACTTGATGGTGGTGATCGATGCGTCGGCGTTGGCCGGCACCGTGACTGCGGAGAGTTCGAACCACAGCCACTTCGTGTAGCGCATGCCGTAAGTGCCTTCGATGCGGGCTGCCTCCAGCGGCTTGAGCCCGACGGACAGGCCGCGCACCAGCTTGGCCTTCAGCATTTGCCAGGCGGTCGTGAGACGTTCCTTCAGTGGGCCGTCTTCATCGATCTGGGCAACTTCGCCCTCGACCTCGATGCCCTTCTCCGTCACGCGCGCGGCAGTGATCCAGCCGATCGGGTCGCCGTTGTCGTGCTGCCAGAGGAAAGGGATGGGCAGTTTGAACACGGCGCCCTTGGGCTCCACGATGTCGCCCGTCCGGTCGGTGGACGGAGTTGAGGCGATGCCCTTGAACGTGCGCTTGCCACCCTCGTCGCTGAGGGCCTTGATCACGAGGGTCGAATACGCACGTTCCATGCAGCACTCCAATGAGAAGGCCCGCGCTTGGCGGGCCTGTTAGATGATGATCAGCTGGTGCTTCTTCTTGGGCGTGCTCACGACGGAGTTCGCCGCACCGAAGGCCATGCACAGCGCCACCGCAGCGTCAATCTTGTTGATGGACCGCGTTTTGGCGAGCCAGCTGTTGCCCCCATTTGTCCTCTTCGGTCACCGCGGACATCATTGCGGAGATGAGGACCGGGTTGCGCCGCAGCCGGATCCGACCCTCAAGGAGGGCGTCTTCCAAAAGTCGCAGAGAGCCAGGCATCCAGAGGCCCTCAGGCTTCTCCTTTTTTGCTTCGGCGGCCTTCTTCATCGCCTCGCTGGGCTGGCCCTTCTTGGTGCCGCCTTGCGGGTGCTCCAAAAACTCAAGCACGAGCCCAATTTCCGTAACGGCCTCTTCGAACCGCTTGAATGCGTAGCGGTCGTACGCGACCAGCTGCAGGTTGAACTTCTCGGCATCCTCGGCCAGCGTCTGGGCCACATGCCGGTAGTTAATGTTTTCGCCCTGGGGCGCGTGGATGAATCCTTGGTCGCGCCAGACGGTGTACGGCATCTTGTCCCGGAGCTCGCGCGCCAGGATCGTGTCGCCAGGTGTCCATGCCTCAATCCAGGCATCGAACGTCGGCTTGTTGTCCTTGGTCAGGCCCGTCTGGACCACCGAGGCCTTCGCCGTGATGTCTCTGTTCTGGGACAGATCCAGGCCGGTGAACACCTTCTTGCCGGCGTGCTCCGCTTCCGGGTCGAAGTCTGCAAGGGCCGGCTCCAGCGTCGCGCGGGTCATCCACGCCGTGTCAGCATCCGTCCACACGCAGAAGTGCAGCCGGAGAATGCCGTTCAGCTGCCCGGGAATGGCCTTCGCCTGCGCAACCACGTCCTTCAAGTACTGTTCGGTGATCGTCACGCCTAGCAAGGGGTTCGCCTTTGCCCAGCAGGATGGATCCCGCAAGGGGTCGTCCCCCTGGTCGAGCGAGCACACGAAGCTGAACGTCGTGTCATCGATCACATCGCCGACATAGGTGGGGTCGTTCACGGCCTCCGTGTGTCCTGCCGCCACCTTCACGGCGTGCTCGTGTTCTTCCCAGCACACAGAGTTGCGATCGCTGCCGCTGTTGGTGATCATGAACAGCAACGGCTGCCGGCGGAACTTGAAGCCCCGTTCCAGCATTTCGATGCTCTTGCGATCCGGCAATTCGTGGACTTCATCAGCCAACACGAAGTGGGGCCGAGGTCCCGATCCGGTCTTGCCGGTGTCGCGAGAGACTGGACGGAAGAAGCTGCCATTCGGATGGAATGCGATGTTGTACTCGCGCCCCTCGCCCCCGGAGAACTCCAAGCGCTGCCTCAGCTTCTTCGAAGCCTTCACCATCTTCACCGCGTCGGAGAACAGAATGCCCGCTTGCTCCTTCTTCGCCGCCGCAGCGTACACCTGGGCACCGGCCTCATGGTCTGCAGTCAGGCCATACAGGCCGATGCCGCCAGCCATCGGGCTCTTGCCATTTCCCTTGCCCTGCTCGATGAACGCCCGGCGAAACCGGCGCGTACCGTCCGCCCGCTTCCACCCGAACAGCGAACCGATGATGAAAGCCTGGCTGGGATGAAGGCGAAAAGGGGTTCCTTCGAACTGCCCTTCCGAGAGCATCAACATGCCCTCGAAAAAGCGGAACGCATAGTTCGCCGCCTCAAGGTCAAATTTCAGACCCCGCTTGCGGCCTTCCTTCAAGTCCTGCAGGTGGCGCCGACATGCATTGCGCACGTGCGGGCCCGCCACGATCTCACCGGCCACGACGGCCGAGGCATACGCCTTAGTGCGGTCTACCGAAGAACTCGTCTGAGGGGTCTTCTTCTTCGCTGCCGCCATGGTTGACCTTGCTGACATCAACGGGCGTCGCACCCAGTTTGGACAGGATGCTGGCCAGCGCACTGGAAGCGGCAACACCCAGATCATCCTCTTCCATCCGGGCGATCCATGAGCATGCGAGCCGGACCATGATCCGGTCAGAGCTGGTTAACCAGGGCATCTCGTACTGGATCTCGGCCCATGCCACCTTCTGCTCGGCGGTCATGGTGGCGTACGGCTCACCCAGCGGGCGGTTGCCCTTCGGCCCCTTTCGATCCTTGAAGCGAGCGGCGTTCTTGGCCGCCGCCCCGGACACTTCGGCCTTGGCCTTCGGCGTTCTTTGTCGTGGCATTGCCCTGTATCCTGAATTGTGGATGCGCGAAGAAGGGGAACAGGTCGGTTTCCCAGGGGGTCGCCCTTTCTCGGGCCCTCACCCCCCCCTACCCCTTGCCCGGCTCGATCCCTTCAGGCATGCCCCTCAGGCTTGCGAGGCGCCCCGTGGATCGCCGATCCCAGCAGGCTCGCACCCTTGGCTCTATTGCACCTTCGGCACGCACAGCGCGTGTTCTCGTAGGTGTGGTCGCCTCCTGCAGCCAGAGGGATGACGTGGTCCAACTCCGGGGCCGAGTCGTCCTGGGTTCCGCTCTTCGCCATGGGCGTGTCACACCCGCAGAGGTAGCAGCGCCACCCGTCGCGCTCGAAGACCTTGCGCTTGCTGACCGGTTCGTACTTGCCGCCGTTTTTCTCTGCTCTCCTGCGGTGGCAGCTCCCGCTTCGCACCTTGCGCTTGGCCTCATCCCGGCACGTCGTGGTGCAGTAGGTGCGGCGCAGACTTCCGTACTCAGGGATGAACTTAGCGCCGCAGTAGTTGCATGGTCGTTCCGTGCTGTCACGGCGGGCTGCCTGCTTGTCCCGGTTGTTGATCTTGGTCTGACACTTCCGACTGCAGAAGCGGGAATGGGCCGCGCGCGGAACGAACGACTGTCCGCATCCCCCACCACACACCCGAGGCGTTGAATCCTTCAGGACGTAGGGCACGCCCTTGGGGCGCCCTCGCCTTCGTGGTTCAGCAATGAGGCAGACGAGACCAAGCCCGCCTATGCGCAGGCGCGCGTAGTCTGTGTCTGCCATACAGACCTCGCTTCGGTGATTCAGGGGTTCGGGTCTATCGGCCAGCCGTCCAGACCAATGGCCTGGCGCAGCTGGTATCCCATGTCTTTCGCTGTCTTCTTGGCGTGGCAGCCATCCGGGCCGCAGCACAGCACCTGGGTGTTGGACTCAATGTCCTCACCGGTGCCGCTGTCAGCCTTCAGGGCCTTGATGTGGTCGAGTTGGAAGCCGCGGCCAGGGATGTCGTTGAACTCCACCAGCTTCCCGCACATTGCGCAGTAGGGATTTTTGCTCCAGACCTTGAGGCGGCGGGACTGTAGTCGTCGGCCGCTAATGCGATCCGCCATATCGAATCCACAAATGAAAAAGCCACCCGAAGGTGGCTGGCGATTGAAGTCTCGACAGACTGCTAGGCGCTTCGTATTCCTCGATCAGCGTTAGACATCTCAACGATGTCTTCAATCTCGCCATCTGGGTACTGCTGCCGGACGGCATTGGCAAACTTGACCGACTCATCGTCCGCCACGGCGGGAGAGGGGCCGGAATCCTGCCCAAACACATGCGTGACTACCGCGAGTGCGCCCTCGTCCCTGAAATCCAGATTAATCACATCGCCACTTGGTGTTTGAAGCTGAATTGCGTTCTTGTAATGCTTGCTGGCGTGATGGCCATCCACGACCACATATCCATTGACTGCAGAAAGCTTTTCTCGAAGAACCGGCGCAGGCCCTTCAAATGACACCAGCCTAAAAGCATCCATCCTCTTGGGTTGTTCTTGTCCCATGTCCGCCCTTTCACAGCAACGTTGACATTCTTAATGTATGGGCTGCGACAGCGGACTCAAGCCTATTACTTACTCCCGAACTGACGCAGATCAATAGCGGTGGTTCAGCGTTCGCCGACTGTCGCGGTGTGCGTAGCGAACTCCATTTCTCTAAGTTTGTGTGGCGACTTTTTTGTGCCACCACCACCGCCTGATGGACCTTGGCCGATTCCTTGAATGATCAGCGCCTGCTCCAACAACGCGAGGATTGTTCTGGCAGCAGTCACAACGTCCGACTCAGAGTGGTCAGCCTGATTTGTGAGTTTCTCCCTCGCCGCAGTCCAATCTGCTTTCATTTGCGGATTGGCGCCGATCACTGCATAGGCTTGAGATTGCTCCAACTCATCCAGCGCACGAGTGGTGCTTGCATTGCTTGGAAACTGACCAGTTTCTCCGCCCTCGCTAGCCGAGACGATTACTTTTATTGCGGCAAGCATCTTTCCCCCCATTCAAAAGATGCATTTATAGCGCCCTTCGCGGCATCAGTATCTAGCCATGAGCCATGGGGATGCGGGTGGCGGCAGCGGGGATGCGGGGTGTGGTCATGTTCTGGCGCCCATCGGGCTACGGCTTGCGCCGCTGGAGCCTGCCGTCTCTGTGGTGCCAGTCTTGGCCGCAACAGCTTGCGGCGGAGAGCGCACCCGATGCCCGCAGGTGCCCAGCGCTGGCTTACTGAATGAGGCGGAAATTAAAAAGCCCGCAGGGCGAACCGTGCGGGCTGCCGCTTCTACCGACTTCGCTATCTAGGCCGTGGCTGGTAATGGGAAATCTATCTTGATGATCGTTCGCTCCGGCGGAGTTGCTCGGACATGAGCATTCAAAGCCTTCATGCTCTTGGCCAACTGCGCAGCCGTCACAGCGAACTCCGCCTCATAAAGATCGCGCGTCCGCTGCGATGCCCAAGCCAAATCTCTTTTCAGAAACTTGAGCCCATCCCACTCGTGAAGCCAATCCGCGTTCTGGTCACTACTCCTGAGTTGAACGAATGCGACTCTTCGCCCCATTCCAGCCACCGCATCCTGTGCGACTCTCGCCATCATTGAACGCAGCCTTGCGGCAAGCATGTCGTCTATATCAGTGCGCGAAGACATGTACTCTTCGCCGGCTTCTACGACAAAGTGGGCCGATGTCTCATCCTCAAAGAGGACATCAAGGATGAAAGACTCACGTCGCCATATTGGAAACGTCTCGGGGGCATGGTAGGTCGTGCCCGTAAATCGGTATGAAGAAGAACCATAGTCTTCGTCGTCATACCCGCCGGCACGCGAACTTGCGTATGCAGAATTATTAGGATTTAGCTGGTTCGAACGATTGTCACGATCGGATTTGCTGGACATGAGTCGCCTCCCCAAAAAAGAGGCAGTTTAGCCAAAGCAACAAAGCCCCGGGCATCACTGCTTCGGGGCTTTTTTTGGGCGAGTTCTCCTATCGAGGTCTTCCCACGTCGCTACAGGCGGAGCCAGGCTGTTGCGTGGTGACGTTTCGCGGAGAGTCGCCGGGCGAGAGAGGCAGCGCTCTCTGCTATCGACGGCAGCAGTTTACATCAGCTTCTCGCCATGCGCAAGCGTTTCGACATCGATGCGCGCGCGATGGCCACGGAGTCGTCCATCCAGTTCGCCAGCTTGCGGCCAGGCTCACCATGGGGAACGCGGGCCTTGCCGGTGGCGCCGCAGCACTTGCACACCTTGCTGGACAGGCGACCGGTGCCGGGGATCAGCTCGAACTTCCGCCCCTCGCACGCTCCACAGGCCGGGGCCAACCACCAGCGCAGCACGGCGATGGCCACGGCGTGGGCATCGGCCACCTTCCACTTCGACAGCTGCAGGGCCAGCTGCTCACGCACCGGCGCCAGGGTCTTGAGGTGGCCCATCAGCAGCTTGGCCTGCTGGGCGTTGGCGTGCTGAGCCAGCTGCGCGGCCGATGCCTTGACCTGGGCGGCCGTCTGCGGCGCGCGTGCGGCGTCGGGCCGGCGGGCCTGGGCGGTCTGTAGGAAATCCGCGGCCGAGGCCACGCGGGCGTGCTCGGCGCCGTCCCATTCCGTGTGCAGGCGCAGGAGCGCACCACCGACACGGGACTGGCTCCAGCCGGCGGCGATAAGCAGATCCGTGTCTGCCCGTGGCGCACCGTCGCGGGTCTCGCAGCGCAGGTCGGAGGAGTTGGCGGCCGAGGCGTAGGCCTCTTCCAGGGTGCGCGGGTTCTCATTGAGCATTCTGGGCTTCCTTCTCAGTTACTTTTTCGTGCGTGGTGAATCGGTGGAGGTTTGCGCACTCGTGGCGGCGGGCGATCACGCCGGTGTGGCGGCGGCGGGTTTCCAGCACCTCAGACCAGGCGCCGCACTCGGGGCATGGCGGTGGGCGGTACTTGGGCCTCATGCCCGCAGCTCCTTGAGCTTCTGGCGGTAGGTGTCCCGGATGGAACGCAGTTCGTCGGCGGTCCACTTGTGCGGCCGGTTGTCCGCCTCCAGTGCTTCCACGCGGGCAAGCCCGATGCGAGCGATCAGCCGCACGCGGTAGTCGATCGCGTTGCCGGCGAGAAAGCGGTTCTCCTGCTTGCTCTGGGCGTGGCAGTTGTCCTCGTTGAAGCGGAGATGGGACGCAGCGCCGGTGGATCGGTAGTGCCCAGCGTCCACCGCATTCCCGGACCAGTCGAGAGGCAGGCCGCTGGAGATGCAGGAATGGCCAGCAAGGCGGTCGCGCTCGCGAATGAAGGCGTTGAAGCAGACCTGCGCCTCACGGATCAACTGCGGGATGGTCTTGATGGCCTCTTTCCGCGTCCGGGTCTTGGCACGTTCCGCCGCCTTCTCCTGCTTGACGTGCTTCACCGCGCAACGCGGGCTGCATACGGTTTGCATGGTGGAGCGAGGGGCGAACAGTTGGCGGCAGGTCTTGCACGGGCGGGCCTTGGGCTCGAAGGGCTTCACAGGTCGCCCTCCCACGGCTTGAACTGCACGCCCTGCTCCGCACCGAAGGCATACAGCCATTCGATGAAGGCGCGGGCCAGCTTGATGGTGAAGTCGCGAGACTGGATGCCCATCAGCACCACCTCTCCGCGCAGGCCGTGGCCCATGCGGACATCGCCGAACTTGGCCCACTCGGCGGCCAGATCGGGATCGGTGCGGGTGTCGATCTTGAAAGCGGAGATCAGGATCCGCTTCGCGTCCTCAGCGTCGGCGAGCTGACCGCCCAGCTGCTCAGCGATTTGGCCGATGAGGCTGTGGAAGTGGCGGTTGTGGTTGTCGCGGCGGTTCTCCGGGCGCACCTCCAGCACCAGACGATGTCCGGCCGTCAGCCAAGCCTTGGTATGGGTCCAGGCGTGCATCAGCGCTTTGTGGGCCTGAACAGGCTCCCATAGCCGTAGGGTGATGCGTTCAGGCATTGCGCACCCCGCACCAGTCCCGGTAGGCCTGCAGGGGCGTGTAGCCGACGCCGATGCGCTTTCCGATGGCGCCGCGCACACCGCAGTGCCAGATGCCGGAGATCATGAGGATGCGGGGCTTCATGCTGTGCCGCTTGCGCGGATGGCATCAATCGCATCGCGCAACGCACGCACTGCCACGTCCTGCTTTGTGGCGTCCGAGCAGTGGTAACGCACAGCGTCGATCTGCTTCCACAGTTCAGCGCAAGACTTCTCGCGCTCGGCGTCGGCCACCAGGGCGGCGAAGCGCTCCATGCGCGTGATGCTCTGGCTACCCTGCGTGCTCAGGTTGAGTCGATTCCCAACTCCGTAATGGGATTGGAAGTCGATGCCCGCCTCCTGCGCCATGCGAATCACGTCATCGCGGGTCATTTGCGGCGCCCCTGTGTCTCTTGCTTCCACTGCGCACCGCCACGCTTACGCCCCTGATTCCAAATCGCAGGAGTAGCGTCACGAACTGGAGCTTGAGCCGCAGCCATGGTCATCGCCATCGCCGCCAGGGCAAGCAGATGGGACGACCGCAAGCGGGTGGCGATCATTACCGTAGATCGGCCGGCGATAGTCATAGAGAGCCTCCTAGTTCCATCTCGCGATGGCCTACTTGCCACCACTGGCGGGTTGTGTCGATGACCTCAACCGCGCGATCTCCGCGCGCAGCTCCCGATTGGTGAGGCCGGCCGTCGTCATCTCGCTCTCGATGTACTGGCGCCAGCCCTCCTTCGTTCCCGAGGCTTCCGCCTTCAGCACCAGGGCCGCCAGCGACTCCAGCCGGGATTGCTTGCAGTAGTCGGTCATGCATGCACTGGCTCCCCGAGAATCTGCAGCGCCAGGCGCACGTCGCGGGATGGCTGCGGGAAGCCGTCGCGCACGTCGTCCAGCACGGCATGCGCCCAGGCCTTTGAGTCGTTGAGGTTGTCGCGCAGGGTCATGCTGCTGCTCCGTTCGCAATGGCCGCATCCACGCGGCGCTGGGTTTCGGCCTTGCGGCGCTGCAGGTCTTCTTCTGCGGCGCGCTGCTCCTGCTCGCGGCTCAGGCGGCGGCGCTCGGGCGCAGCGGCCAGCTCGTCGCGCAACTTTTTCAGGCGCGCGCGCACTTCCGGCGGCGCATCGATGGCGGCCTGCACGTCGCCGGTCAGCAATGCGATGGGCTGGAACCCGGGCGTGAAGCCCAGGGCCGGCAGGTGCTCTGCGGCCTTGTCTTGCGACAGATAGCCCAACTGCACCGCCTTCTCGATGGCCACGGCGCGCTGCTCGCCATCCCAGCCGATCGACACGCTGACTTCGGGGAGGCGGCGCTCTTCGCGGGCGGTGCGCACCAAGCGCTCGTATGCACCAATGAACGCCATGCGCGCGCCTACCAGGTCACCCTCGGCGGCCACGTCGCGCGCCACGCCCCAGGCTTCGGACATCTCCACGGTCCACACAACGGTCTTGCGCTCGTCCAGCGCGTTCAGCGCCATGGCCCAGGCTTCGTTGGCGCCGGGCCGGCCCATGGCTTCATCGATGCGGTCTATGATGGATTTCGGCGTCAGGCGTCCGATGTGCTCGGTCCGCACGCGGGACAGAGCCTGCGACAGCACGTCGCGCGGGTAGCAGGACAGGTCATCGGCCAGCATGGCGGCTGCGGTGGGCGACACCTGCTGGCCCAGCAGCTCGGATGTGCCGATCAACTGCTTGATCAGCCAGTCCAGATCGTGGTCGTTCAGCATGTCGATGCCTCCGCGCGGCGCTGCCGCAGGATGGCCATGGCCTCCTCCGCGGCGTCGAAGTTGGACTGGGATTGGTCGATCTGCTGCGCACGGGTGCCGGTCATGGCGGCGCCGGCGGCCCACTGGGTGCGGTAGCCCTCGGCACCCGACAGCAGCAGGCCCACGTCGTGCACCTTGCGCACCACGAACGAATCGCTCACGCGGTCCACGTAGAACGCAGCCACCAGCGGCGATTCCTCGAAGCCGATGCGCTGCACGAACTGCTTGACCTTGCTGTTCACGGACTGGTTGCGCACGGGCTTGGCGCCGTAGCGGCGCTCGTAGGCGTTGCTGTACGCGGCCCAGGTGTGCTTGCAGGCGGCCTGCAGTGCGGTTTCCTTTTCGTCAACAGGCTCAGCTTTGACCTTCGGCGCGGTCGGCGAAGCCGGCAGCGAGTTGGTCTGTTCACTGGTCTCTTCAATGGTCTGTTCTTTGCCCCTAGCCGAATCGGCTACGGGTGGAGTAGCCCGTTCGGCTACTGCGCGTGTAGCCCGTTCGGCTACCGTAGCCGATTGGGCTACCGTAGCCCGTTCGGCTACCGTTACTTCAGGGCTGCACAAGGTGTAGCGGCTTGCTTTGGAATGACCGCCTGCGCCCACCTTCATCAGCCAGCCCAGTGTCACCAGCGCCGTGGTGGCTGCGCTGATGTTTGAGGGGTGCATGCCCGTACGCTCTGCAATCTTCGCGCGAGAGGGCCACACGGTGTCCGTGACCTTGTTGCGGAACGAGAACAGCGCGATGAGCACGCGCGTCTGCTCCAGCGTCAGGCGCTTGTCGAGGATGACCTCGATAGGCACGAGGGAGAACTGGCCTTCAGTCACACAGCCTCCCACACCCGCGCACCGCCGCGCATGAGGTCTTCGCCGTTGAACTGCACCACGCGCGCTTTTCCGTAACGGAGAAGTTCAGGCAGTCGCCGATCGATTTGCACGACGGTCAGGCCTGTGGCGCGCTGCAGCTCATGCGCCGTCGCCTGCTGGCCACGCAATGCGGCCAAGATGCGCGCGCAATGCCCGCCTGCAAACTGGGGCGCGCGCTCAGCCGCAAGCACGCTGGAAAGAGGATCGTGCGCACGCACGAGAGGGTTCGGTTGCATCAGCGATTCCTCGGAAGTTGGATGACGCGCGCCGGCTCAGGCCTGCGACGGACGTAGCGCGCGGCGATGGCCTGCTGCGCCAGCTCGGTGGCCGCTTCGTCCAGCGTGAGGCCGTGCTGCTCGGCATACGCCTGGACGGCAGCCAGCTCCGCCTCGCTGAGATCCAGCGGCGTGGTGGGTTGATGTGGTGGTTGCACGAGTGCTCATTCCGTAACGCATTTGGTGGTGTTCAGCGCCTCGAAAGACGCTCCTGTGTCACGCTTGAAGCGCTCGCATTTCGGTAGCACAACCGCCAGAATTCACGCCATGCACATGAACGTTGAGCGATTCCATGATCAGCTCCCGCAGGAAGGCGGAAGGCTGCTTCTTGTTCAAGGCGCTGATGGCTTCCACCACGCGCATTTCGTCGTCGTTCAGGCTCAGGTTCACCCTCTTGCCTCGGATGTGGGCAGGGTTCGCGTACATGGTTGGTTCCTTCTTGTGGTTGGGTTGGTGATGGGCCGCGCGTTATGCGGGGCGATGGGGATTGGTGTCCGCCCGCAGTCGCTGGAGAATGGAATTGCTACCAACCACGCCAACGAAAGGGGCGGACATGAGCCAAGAGCAGGTCGAACTCGTTTTGAACCGGTTTGCGGCACAACTGGACGAGTTGCAGATAGAAACCGCAGCACTAGGCACTGCAGTTCGCGCATTGATGGACGTATGCGAAGACAAGGAGGCCTTCAAGGCGCGCTTCAGACAGGTCATGGCGAACTCCGGCGCCCGGCTGATGACGGTCGAGCAACTGCAGGCCCACGAGGCGCGCCACGAAGCTTTGCTGCAGAGGCTTTAAGAAGCCGCAGGGATTGCACGTTGTCTGCTGCAGGGATGACCCGTTCACCCGGGTGGGCCTCGCCTTGGAATGGGCCACGCTCAGCCATGGGCCACCTCCTTGGAGGGGGAAAGCTCAGGCCAGATCAGGTGCCAGTCGTCGGGGCGGAGGTCGCGCCGGGAGACTGCGCCGGAGGTGGCAAGCTCGATCCGATGGCAGTACACAGGGCCAGGACGGCGCTTTGCATAGCCGTGCTGCCATTGGCGAATCTGTGCATCACTGGGGGCGCCAATGCTCTTGCGTAGCTCCGCGACCGTGAGTGCTCCAGGGCTTGATAGGTACTCGGACAAGTTCATGAGCACCGAATCTATAGCATTTGCTACCGATATGCAAGTAGCCAATGCTCTTGTAGCGCCTGCTACCGTCTCTCAGATGGATGAAAAAGCAATTCAGGACTGGCGCATGCGACGCTTAGAGGCCATGGTTGAGCGCGAAGGCGGGAAGGCTGCCGCAGGGAGAAAGCTCGGCTATCGCGATGGCGCCTTTGTGGGCCAGATGCTGCGCGGAGAGCGGCCAATCACTGAGAAAACCGTGTTGGCCGCCCATGCTCTGTCAGGCTACAGCGGGTGGTTTGACCTTCGACCCCCTCCACAACCCAATCGCACTGCAAACGCGCCAGAGGTCTCGACCACGATGAAGGCCGAGTTCGTTGCGGTGCGCCGCGCTGATGTGAGGTTCTCGAACGGACACGGCCAGGTGACATATGAAGAGGACGACCACCCTCCCCTAGTGTTTCGGTCGGACTTCCTGCGCCGGATGGGCATATCTTCCGGCGATGCGGTGGTGGTAGAGGCGGAGGGGATTAGCAACGAGCCGAAAATTCCAGAGGGCGCTGTCGTGCTGGTAAATAGAGGCGATCGAGAGAGACTGAATGGCGAGCTCTTTGCCTTCCGGTGCGACGGAGAGCTGCTGATCAAGCGCTTGGAGCGCGTGGACGGCGTGGGAATCCTGGCCACGGCCGACAACCCGAATTTCAAGCCAAAAACGAAGGTCTACACAACCGCTTCAGACTTTGAGGTCATAGGACGGGCCGTGTGGACCGGAGCTGTCCTGTAATTCCGGTGAAAGCTTTGAGCAAGGAGCGTGAGATAACATTCAGAAACATTATTCTGGAGTGTCGTATGCAATTCGCCCGTCTTCTGGTTGCCGTTTCATTCGCTGTTGTTGCTGCTGGCTGCGCAACTCCTCCCCCTCCTTTGAACTTCTCGGTCCCAGACGTGGGAGTCTCAAGCAAGAAGATCGACGCCGAGGTAAAGGCAATCACGGTCACTCTGGCTCGCCCGGAGGAGAAAAAGGGCGACATGCCTGTAGGCATTGAGGGCATCACGAACTTCTGGAAGGAAGCGCTACAAGAATCGCTTGATCGGATGGCGGTCTTCAAGGATGAGTCAAAAAACAAAGTCAGCATTCAGGTGAAGATCCTGGCGTTTGACGTGCCAGCCTTTGGCCTCGAGATGACATCCAAGTCGATTGCTCGCTATGAAATCATTGATCGCGCAACCGGCAGCATCATTTATACCCAGGAGATCGCTTCCACGGGTGTGGTCCCAGTAAGCCACGCGTTCGTCGGCATGGTGCGCGCACGCGAATCCATCAACAGGGCGGCGCAGAACAACATCAAACAGTTCCTCCAGGCCGTGGAGTCGGTTGATGTTGAGAAGCCCATGTTCCCTAACGAAAAGAAGTGACCATGCGTGCTGCAATTCTTTGCCTATGCCTTGCCGCTACAGGCTGTGCAAACACCACCGACCCGAGCACCTATTCGGTGGGATCGGTCGGGCAGGTGAACCGGAGCGTGCCGGGCATCATCATTAGCGCCCGTGCTGTGACGATTAATACCAACACTGGCACCGGCGGGGCAGTTGGAGGTGTAGCTGGAGCGGTGGCCGGTTCCAGTATCGGCGGCGGGGCTAGAGCAAATGCACTTGGCGCTATCGGCGGTGCAGTCGCTGGCGCTTTAGTTGGATCCGCGATTGAGCAAGGCGGCGCCAATCAGCCAGGCATGGAGTATGTGGTCTCCACCTCTAATGGCGCGCTACTAACGGTCACTCAAGGGCTCGAGCCGCGCCTCCAGGAGAACGAAAAGGTCATCATCCTCTACGGCAGCCCCGCCCGGATCATTCGAGATCCACGACCCTGACTCCGTACCCAGCTCTGTGCAGAGGATGGGCTGTAGCTTGTGATCTCGGCCGCACTGCTCTGCCTCATCGTCGGAGTTAGCGACGGCGACACCCTGACCGCGCGCTGCGGCAAGCCTGGAGCCTATGAGCAGGTGAAGGTGCGGCTGTCCGCCATCGACGCACCGGAGAAGGCCCAGCCGTTCGGCCAGCGCAGCCGGCAGCACCTGGCGGATCTGTGCTTCCAGCAGCAGGCCACCCTCACCCCTAAGACCAAGGACCGCTACGGCCGCACCGTGGCCGATGTGGAGTGCCGTGGCCAGGATGCAGGCACTGAGCAGGTGCGCGCCGGGCTCGCTTGGTACTACGTGCGATACGGCAAAGGCTACGAGCAGTTGCGTGCCTTGGAAGCGGAAGCCCGCAGTGCCGGCCGGGGGCTGTGGTCAGAGCCTGGTGCTGTTGAGCCCTGGAACTGGCGGCGCCCCCGATAACACGTGCTCAGTCGGTCGACCCTGTAGGGTTGTTGAAGCGCGCACGGGCGCCGGTCATAGCACCTTCAATGCCCCGCACCGCTGCGGCTTCAATGGCGGCCTTCCCCTTCGGTGTGATCGCCAGGACGACAGCGCTGGCTGTCTCCGGCACCTCCCCAAGGATGATTTCAGCTTCGATCAGACCGGCCTCCTGCAGTTGCCAAACGAATTCCTGCGGCTCGCCGAGCGCCGCACGAACAGGCATCGGCATTTTCGCGAGGAGCTGCAGGTACTCGTCCGCAGAAGAGGCCTCCGGCACTACAGGAACTGTGGCGGCGTCGATCTGAGCCTTCAGCCAGTGGTGCCCGCCGAGGTGCCACAGCTTCGCGTACCGCTCCCAGCTGAGCGTTGTGCGCCATGGCTCCGGCATTCGGGCTTCTGGCGGGGGCTGCGTTCCCAGAAAACTATCCTTCCAAGGTTCATCATCAAGCCTCACGTCTGGGTGGGTGCGGCATTTGGACAAGACCATCTCTCCCTTTTCAAGGTCAACGATTTGCGCCCAGTCGGCGTCAAACAATCGGACCGCCTTGATGCTCTCCATCGTGTCAGCCATCCGAAGATCCTCCCAGCCGCCGATGGTCTTTTCGTAGGTGGCAAAGAACAGTGCGTATTTCATGATGCCTCCGCAGGCGCAGCATTGAAGATATCGACGGGTGGGACGCGCAGCAATGCTTTGGCGTCCGCCACGGTGCCGGCCAGCCACTGGTCATAATCCTCTGGCGCCAGCGGGATCACGCTGCGCTTGTCCTGCCGGTCCGGAGGCAGTTTGGGATCAGGCTTGTGCATGCGGCGCATCAGCGGGTGGGCATCCGCGTTGATCGTCAGCATCGTGTAGCTCTCATGCTCCTGGCCTGTGGCTGGGTCTTTCCAGATGCTCCAGAGCCCCGCCAGCCCCCACGGCCGCCCGTCCGCACGCCGAAAGCGCCACCATACGTTCTTCCCCGTCTCCCAGTTCGGCTCGTCAAAGTCTTGGGCGGGGATGATGCAGCGCTGACCGCGCGCCCAGGGATGCTTGTAGCTCGCCTTGGCTTCCAACTCCTCCGACCTGGCGTTGTTCGTGGGGTACTTCAGGCGCGCTTCCTTCGCGAACCACGGGATCAGCCCCCACGTGCCCACCGCCAGCTCGCGCGTGTACCCCGCATCGTTGTGGGCCCGCCGGATGAATGGCCCCTGTCCCCGCGGAAACAGCACCTCGTCCCACCACCGTCCACCTTGCCCCGGGTTCTTTCCCGTGATCTCCCATTCCAACTCAATGTCTCGAATGTCTGGCGGCGGCTTGTAGCGGTTGCACACGAGACCGCCCTACTTCTTCACACCGTGCAGGTAGGCACGCACAGCGTTGGCTGAGTGGCCAACCGCCTTAACGGCTTGGCGCAGCTCTTCTTCACTGCACTTCATGGATGCGGTCCAGTCGCGCACCTCATGCGGCTGCTCCAGGCTGATTAGTTGACGGTCCTGGCCGGTCTTCTTGGGGTCATCAGACATTTTTGTTGCTCCAGTTGTGGGAGCAGCCATCGTAGGAACGGCGTGTAGCGGCAGATGTAGGACGGGTGCCGCAGCCCCGACGCCGGCCAGGCCAGGCTTCCCTAGCGTGCATTGAAACTGTATATTTGTACAGTGTTTATGCATATCTTCCGCATCCGCTCCGGTGGCTACCGCGCCTCCCGCACCTCCATTTGGCAGTCGTCGGTGGCCGGCTGGCTGGACTACCGGATGAGCCTGCCAGACGATTACGGGCCCAGATGGGAAGCCCACTTGCGCGCGGCACCGGGCGGCAGGGATCTGATCACGCCCTTGCAATGGGCTCGCATTCGGCGAATCGATGGAGTGCTGCATCTGGCTGGGCGCGAAGAATGCGGCCGGCCGAACACGAAAGCGAAATCTGATCTCCAACCGCAATCATGGCTGTGTGCGCTGACCCCGGGAGACGCTGAGCCTCTGATCGCACGAATCCGCTTCACATCCGCGACGGGGTACACAGCCGACGAAGACGATGAGTACGAACCATTCCCACCCGAGACGCGCCAATGAACAACCCACCTGACCACCCCACTCTGCTGACTATGCCGGCCTGGTGTTGGCGCGAGCCATCCACGGTGATCTTGCCGCGCCCGGCCGCCGATTACGAGCTGCGCGAGGTGCAGCCGGACTGGTTCGAAGTGCGGGAGCGGGACAGCGCAAACCTCATCTGGTCTGGCATCGGGCCCGTGAGCGTCACGGTATCCAACGCTCCCTTCTGACACGAACACTCGCAGTGTGCCTTTGCCCGGTGATGCCGGGCTTTTTTGTGCCACGATGGCGCGCATTACCGGTCAGCCATGGAGGGACTGATGGAATTTTGGTCACTGGATAACACGCCAGACGAGACAGTGCAGATCATTCGTGAAGAGCATGGCGCTTTCCAAGCGTCGATTGGAGCTCTCACTCTGAATTGGGCGGACCTGGAACGCGTGCTTAGGAGCACCCTACGTCACTATGCAGGCGTCTCTCCCGAGGTGGGGCGGGCACTTTTTTCGGGCACTCGCGCGCGAGGGGCCATGGACTTCCTGAACTCGATCGCCCATAACATTGGACTGGCGCACGAGCGCGCGCAAGATCTGAAAGATGTCTTTGAAGTAATTGGGCCGATCAACAGCATGCGCGACTTTATCGTCCACCATGTGGATGGCTCCATGATTGAGTCGGATGACGACAACCCTCGCCTTCGCAAGATTTCTGATGTAAACGCCAAGTCCCGCATAGGCAAGCGGCAAACCGTTTGGATCAGTTCCGCTCTGGTTTATGACATGTGCCACGACATCACGGAGTGCTGCTGGAGGCTGCAGGCTCACTGGGAGCCTGGCTCATTTCGTCGGGGCGTAGGCCCTTCCGGCGCGCCTTCTCCATGGCGGTATAAATCTCCTCAGCCAATCCTTCACGATCGTGGTCAATCACGTCCACCAGACAAGCAGCCCCCGCCCAAGTCATCTCGGGAGTGATCTGCTCCGCGATCGCCGCACTGTCGGCAACCAGCCCACCCACCTCGGTGGGCTTTTTTTCGTCCGCTCGCTCCATCTCTGCTCCTTCGCCCGAGGGGCGTGGAGGAATTTTAGCGATTTGAGTAGCTTTTGCTATTGACAACCATCGGTAGCGATTGCTACAGTTCACCCATCGCAGCACACAACAGCCCCGGCTGGTGCCGCGATGGGGCCAATCCATCGAGAGCAACCCGACATGCGTCTTTAAAACAGCGAGAGGATGAAGGTGGCTGCGGCCGCCCTGCCCCTGATCCCGTGCGGCAGAAGCAAAAGCACACGCGGCGCACCCTTTCATGAACGTGCGGCGACCCTCTGGCCCCGAAGCTGGAGGTGGGGAGAAAACGGCACCCGATAGTGATCGGGCACACGGCGCCAGGCCGACGCAGGAGCCCGCAGTGCGGGGAGATGCCTGCAGCCCTGACCCCAGGGCGAGAACCAAAGGCGCTTCCATTGAGGCGCTTTTGTTTTTCAGGAGAACGACATGATCCTCAACCAAGCCCAGGCCGAAGCCGTCTACAGCGCCATGTGCGCACTGAATAACGTGAGCGGCCGCTGCACCGAGTTGGCGATTGGCGACGGCGATGCCATCGTGCAGAACTACACGAGCGGCACGGTGATCGTGATCGACGGCAATGCGACCGAGCGTTACGCCGATCAAACAGCCTTCGCCACCGCCTACAGCCTGCAATAAGGTCAGGAACCACCTCCCTCCCACCCTCGTCCCCGAGGGTGTTCGCCCCGCCAGCCGGGGCTATTTCTTTTCCAGCCGCGCAGGGGGTTCCCTGAAAACCTCTACCCCCCCATTCCCCCTGCAGCCCTGATGGGGCAGCGGCCTCTCTACAACCACCGGCCCGCCGCGTGCGGGCTTTTTCTTTGGAGCGCGACATGGACCCCAAAGCAGTAGACGCCGCGCTGGCCCAAGCCCAGGCGACAGAAGCCGTCCTGCGTGCTTTTGTCGATGACATGGTCAAGCATTTCGAGGGCGGCTACGAGCCGCTTGCTGTCGCAATCGCACGGGTGTACGTCGCCAAGTTGCCTGCGCCGCAATCAGCCTGAGCGCACTACACCACCACCCAAGCCGCCCACCGAGGCGGCTTTTTCATGCCCGGAGCAATCCATGAACACTGAAACTCATCCCGGAGAATCTGCGGTGACGTGCTTTGGCTGCCATGTGCGGCAGAAGAACTTGTCCCGCGAGAAGCGGCATGCGGCCGCGCAGCATCGGAAACAGGCCAAGCTGGAGAAGCTGCAGGTTGATGCCTATGCACTACGTCAGAAGGCCAAAACGCTGACAACGGAGTCACGCATCTGCGCCGCCAGTGCCAAGGCGGCTCGCGACGAAATGCTGGAGCACGCAGAGGCGGCGCTGAAGCAACTCACAGCCCGCATGCCCCCCGAATACCAGGGGTGGGGCGCCACCAAAACCCACATCTTCGCGCAGCTGCTGCAGGTGCTGGCGGCGCAGGTCAACCGCGTCAGCCCATCGCTGCCAGTGATTGCCGAGGCGCTGCAACTGCTGCTGACGCATCACACCTGGGACGACCGCACCTTGATGCGCCTGGGAGGAGCACGCACTGCCGCGTGGCCTGCGGAGACATCGTGCTGAAAGATCCCATGAACACCCACGTCAACCCCGTGCACGGCGCAATCCTGCACCGCTGGTGGGCGCTGCCCGCCGACATAGACCACCTGGCGCGAGAGCAGGCGCTGCGCGAACGCGATCACGAGCGCCGCTTGATGGCCCACCCCGATCCGCGCGATCCAGACCATCCTGAGGATCGCGACTGATGACCGCCGACGTAACCCGCCGCGCATCGCTGATCGAGGACCGCGCACGCGAAGCCAGCGCCCGCAGCCACCGCGCCCACAAGCGTGAGGCCGCCGCCATCGGCCTCCTGATGGAGGCCCGCGAGGGCTACCGAAATCAACCCAAGGCCTGGAACCCCGAGCAGTGGATGGCTCGCGTGGAGCTGTTCCTGGCCGTGTCGTGAGGATGCCATGCCCCCCATCGAAAACCTGAAAAACGCCCTGATGCTGGTGATCATCGCCGCAGCGGCGCACCTGCTTGTCGGTGCCTTTGCCGCTGACGAATCGCTGGCCGCTGCAGAGCACGAGGAAGCTGAGGCCCTGTCCTCGCGCGAGTTCGCCGGCCGCCGGGTGTGTGGTGACCGCACGGCCAACTGGCTGGACGACAAGACGATTGAGTGCCTGAAGGAGACGCCATGAGCGCTAAGCACACGCCAGGGCCTTGGAGCCTTAACACGCAGTACGCCGACATAGAGGTGCGCGGACCGGCGGAAAGCGGGGTACTGATCGCCGTGATGAGCCCTTGGGGCATCGCCGCCGATACGGAAAGCCCGCAGGCGGCAAATGCCCACCTGATCGCCGCCGCACCCGAGCTGCTGGAGGCGCTGCAGGGCCTGGACGAAGCGTATTGCCGCGCCGGAGCGCCGCTCACTAGGGAAGAGCGCCACGAAGACCGGAAGCGGTTGATCGCGGCACGCGCCGCCATCTCAAAGGCCACGGGGGCCGCCCCATGAAGCACTTCTATTGGCTTCTGGCCTGGACCTTCATCGTCCTGCCATTCCTCGCCGCCCTCGCCCTGGTGCGAGCAAACGCCCAGTACATCGGGCACTGGATTCTTTGAAAGAGCACATGAGCAGCACAACTGAACTGATCGTTCTGCCGCCGCCGGAAACGGTGCGCGAGGTGTTCGTCAAACCACTGGGCCTGCAGCCCTACCTGGATCAAGTGCGCGAGCACCTGGACACCTTCGTGCCCGACACCAGCACCAAGAAGGGTCGCGACGCCATCGCTTCCATCGCCTACCAAGTTGCCAAGGGCAAGACCGCCGTGGACAACCTGGGCAAGGACCTCGTGGCCGAGATGAAGAAGGAGCCCGCGCTGGTTGATGCAGAGCGCAAACGATGGCGCGACCAGATGGACGCCTGGAAGGATGAGGTGCGCAAGCCTCTCACCGACTGGGAAGAAGCCGAGGCGGCGCGCGAGGCCGGCCACAAGGCGGGAATCGAATGGTTCCAGCTCCGAGCCAAGGAGCACCACGACCTGGACGCCGCCGAGATCCGCGCATCGCTGGCCGAAGTCGAAGCGAAGACCGTGGACGAGTCCTGGCAGGAATTCGAACCAGAGGCCCGCAGCGCCAAGGCGAAGGCCGTTGCCGCCCTGACCGCCGCGCTCACCGCGCGTGAGAAGTACGAGGCCGAGCAGGTGGAGCTGGCCCGCCTGCGTCAGGAAGCCGCAGCCCGCGAGCAGCGCGACCGCGAAGAGCAAATCGCGCGGGATGCTGCGGCGCGCGCGCAGCTTGAAGCTGAGGCCAAGGCCCAGGCCGACCGCGACGCCGCCACGCGCCGCGAGCAGGAGCTGCAGCAAGCGAACGAGCGTGCCGAGCGCGAGAAGGTCGAAGCCCAGCAGCGCGAGCAGCAGGCCGTGGCTGACGCTGCGCGCCGCGCCACCGAGGCCGTCGCCGCCGAGCAGCGCCGCGTAGCCGCCCAGGCCGAAGCCGACGCGCAGGAGGCCAAGCGCCGCGAGGCCAACAAGGCGCACCGACAGCGCATCAACCGCGCCGCGCTAGACGCCCTGGTGGAAGGCGGGCTCTCCGAGGCCGACGCGAAGACGGTCATCACCCTGATCGCCAAGAAGGCCATCCCGGCCGTTTCCATCACGTACTGAAAGACCGAGCCATGAACGCTGTCGTTGAAGTTGAAACAGCCAGCATGGTTCCCGCCAAGAGCGCGAACCCCACCGCTGAAGTCGTCGCCCACGCCAAGACCGTCCAGCAGGTCATGCAGGCCGTGATGAAGCAGAACGTGCACTACGGCGCGATTCCCGGCGCGGGCGACAAACCCACGCTGCTGAAATCCGGCGCAGAGGTGCTGTGCATGACCTTCCGCATTGCCGACCGCTACGAGGTCACGGACCTGTCGCGCGACGGCGTGATCCGCTACCGGGTCAACTGCATTGGCGAGCACCAGACATCCGGCGCCACGCTGGGGTCCGGGCTGGGCGAGTGCTCATCCGACGAAGAGAAGTACCGCTGGCGCAAGGCCGTCTGCGCCGAGGAATTCGAGGTGACACCCGAGACGCACCGCCGGCTGAAGTTCGGCCGCAAGCAGGGCGGCCACTACACCGTCCAGCAGGTCCGCACGGAGCCCGCAGACCTCGCAAACACCGTGCTGAAGATGGCCTGCAAGCGGGCCAAGATCGCCATGGTGCTCAACGTCACCGCCGCATCGGACATGTTCAGCCAGGACCTAGAAGACCTGGACGCCGAGCTGGTCCGCCACTTGGTGGACGAAGAGCGGCAGGCCCAGGTGCAGCTGCTGCGCGACGAGTGGTGCGCAAAGGCGAAAGCCGCCGCCGACCGGGATGCGCTGTCCAAGGTGATGAAGGAAGGCGTGAAGGTCTTCCAGGGCGCTAAGGACCGCGATGGGTACGCAACCTTTGCCGCTGCTGTGCAGGCGCGCGGCGCTGATCTGAAGGAGTCGTGATGCGCGAGATTCTTTTCCGGTGCTCCAGCATCGGCAAGCTGATGACCGAACCAAAGACGAAGGCCGAAGGCCCGCTGTCTGTGGGCGCGAAGACGTACATCCGCGAGCTGGCCCAGCAAGAAATCTTCGGAGTGGAGTTCGAGTTCTCCAGCAAGGAGACGCAGAAGGGCATCGAGGTCGAAGACCTCAGCATCGCCCTGCTGAACCGTGTGCGCGGCCTGTCGCTCACGAAGAACGCCGAGCGCAAGAACAATGGCCTCATCACCGGCGAGTGCGACCTGTTCGACGCGCCGCGCCGGCGTGGGCATGACCTCAAGTCTTCATGGTCGGCCAAGACCTTCCCCGGCTGGACGAAGGACTGCGAAGACAAGCTCTACGAGTGGCAAATGCGCGGCTACATGTGGCTGTGGGACGCCGACGAGTGGGAGGTGAACCATGCCCTCGTGGACACCCCCGAGCGCCTGATCGGCTACGAGCCGCTGCAGCTGCACGTCGTCAGTCACATCCCCGAGCACCTGCGGCTGACCACCTGGCTGATTGAGCGCGACTTCGCCAAGGAGCGCGCCATCGCCGAAAAGGTCGCGGCTGCCCGCGAGTACTACGCCGAGGTAATCGAAGAGTTCGACCACATCCACCGCCCTGCAGAACTGCAGGCCGCGTGACCACAACACCCGCCGGGCTGGCTGGCGGGCATTTTTGAAAGGCCTATATGGCATCCGTGAACAAAGTCATCATCGTCGGCAACCTAGGGCGCGACCCCGAGATCCGAACCTTCCCCAGCGGCGACCAGGTCGCCAATGTCACCATCGCCACCACCGACCGCTGGCGCGACAAGAGCACCGGCGAGAACAAGGAAGCCACCGAGTGGCACCGCGTGGTCTTCAACGGCCGTCTGGCCGAGATCGTGGGCCAGTACCTGCGCAAGGGCTCCCAGGTCTACGTGGAAGGCAGCCTGCGCACCCGCAAGTGGACCGACCAGGCGGGCGTGGAGAAGTACAGCACCGAGATTCGCGCGGACAGCATGCAGATGCTGGGAGGCCGGCAGGACGGCGGTGGGCAAGACGATGGCCAGAGCGCCCCGGCGCCAGCGCCAGCCAACCGCCGGCCTGCTCCCGCGCCACGAGCCCCAGCGCCAGCGCCGGCCCAGCGCGCCGCGTCCGGCTTCGATGACATGGACAGTGACGACATGCCTTTTTGAAGGGGGTGCTATGCACTGCAAACAATGCAACACCACCAAGGATGCCGACGAGTTCTACAAGGGAAACAAGAGCCGTTGCAAAGAGTGCATCAAAGCCAGTGCGACGGCGTACCGCCTCGCTAATCTGGAACGAGTTCGAGCGTACGACAGGCAACGCGGGTCTAATCCGCAAAGGGTCGCAGCACGCGCGAGCTACGCACAAACGGAGGGAGGTAAGGCCGCCCACGAAAGGGCAAGGCAGCGGTATTTGGCAACCAATCCAAACGCCCACGAAGCGCACCGCCGCTACGCAAAGTCGGAGCGCGGCAAGGCCAAAAAGAGGGAATGGCAAAGCAGCGAGGCAGGAAAGCTCGCAGCGAGGCGCAACACCACATCCCAACGCGCACTGCGCCCCGACAGGAGCAAGGCTCGCATCACGCTCGGCAACGCAGTGCGCGATGGCCGCGTGATCCCGTGGCCCGTGTGCGCCGTCCCCGAATGCTGCGGGCGACCGCACGGCCACCACCCCGACTACAGCCGTCCGCTGGATGTGGTCTGGCTCTGCGACAAGCACCACAAAGAGGTGCACGCCATGGCCCGCCAGGCAGCTTAGTCAGCCTAGACGGAGAGCCCTGGTCGCGATCTCTTCAGCGGCGCGCAGTGCTTCTGCCTCAGACCGATACGGCCCGCCGTCCGGTGATTCGATCGTGCGATAGGGATGAATTTCCAGATCAATTTCTTCGATCTGGAAGCCGAATCCAGCACGCGACAGAGTCACAGAAACATCGTGCCCGTTGGGCAGCTCGACAGAACGGGTGATAGACATGGGCACCTCTGAAAAGGCTCATTCGATCACGTTTCTGTCTCTGCGCCGCTGCGGTTCAATTTCGCGCCCCTAGAGGGCATCCCTTCCCAGGCCCACTGCCAACGCTGCGGGCCTTTTGCATTTCAGCCCCATGGCCGCTTACTACAACGAGTTCGACAAGTACGCGGCTCAGTGGCTGCGCAACCTCATTGCCGCCGGCCACATCGCGCCTGGCGTAGTTGACGAAAGGAGCATCGAGGATGTTCACCCAGACGACCTGCGCGGATTCACCCAGTGTCATTTCTTCGCCGGGATCGGAGTCTGGAGCTTGGCCCTGCGCCGCGCCGGCTGGCCCGACGACCGACCTGTTTGGACCGGTTCCTGTCCTTGCCAACCTTTCTCCGAGGCAGGCCAAGGCGCTGGGTTTGATGACGAGCGGCACCTTTGGCCCCACTTCCACTGGCTCATCAGCCAGCGCCGTCCAGCAGTCGTTATTGGAGAGCAAGTTGCGAGCAAAGACGCAGCACCTTGGCTCGACCTTGTGGCCCTTGACCTGGAAGCCCTGGGCTTTGCCTTCGGGGCGGTTGCTTTCCCGTCTTCGAGCGTCGGTGCGCCGCACATCCGTGACCGCACTTACTGGATGGCCAACTCCAGCAGCACGCGACTGGAAAAGCGGCTGCGATACGCCGGAGAACCGCGCGGCACGCAACGCCGGGGGCATGCTCATGCAGGAAGCCGTCCACCTAGCTGGATGGAACACGCCGGACAGCACCATGACGCAAGCGAAGTCTCGGCCGCCGGTACTGAGCGCCCGCAAGCCGACCGACCCGCAGATCAGCTTGGCAGACCAAGCGTTCCACCTGGCGCCGGGGCCGGCCCGACGAACGGCGTCTGGCGAAATGCTGACTGGCTTCTCTGCCGGGATGCCAAGTGGCGGCCAGTTGAACCCGGCACATTCCCGCTGGCTCATGGGGCTCCCGCCCGAGTGGGACGACTGCGCGCCTACGGCAATGCCATCAACGCGGAAGCCGCGCGCATCTTCATCGAATGCGTGATGGACGCCATCTGACCCCCGATTACGCATCGACGCTCACCCCAAGCTGAGCCAGCTTCGCCGCATAAGAGTCCCGCCGCTTTACCGCCTTCGCAGCGGTGTCGAGCGCCGTCTGGATCGCCTTCGGCCCCTTCGTTGAGTCGGCCTTGATCAGCGCCTGCTTGTGGGCGGCGTCTGCCGCTGCCCGCCTGTAAGTGGCGATGAGTTTGGCGTGTTCGGGATTGTTCAAGGTGGCCTCTTTTCTGAGGCGCCATTTTCGTCTACCCACCCCTATCTATTGGAGGCCGCATGGCAACCGAGATCACTGAGTTTGCGCCGTCAGCTGAAACCGTCACGGCCCACATCGATACATCAATGGAAACAGGCGAGCGCTACAGCGGCGTGTTGATCGTTGGTCACTACCCAGCGCCCAAGGGCGACCCGGTGGAGCTGTGGATAGAGCGCGGAGGCCAGCGCGTGGGATTTCAAGCTGGAGACCTGGCGGCGCTCATCAAGCAACTGAAGCGCTCCGAGCGCATTGCGAAGGAGATGGCGCATGGCTGACACCAAAGACACAGAGCGCGCCGAAGTTGCGCGCGAGATCTGGGGCATCTTGCAATGGTCTGAAGGCCGGCCGGATGCAGAGCTTGAAGACCTGCCAGAGACGCATGCGGTCTGGAAGATGTCCAATGTTGCGATTCTGGCGATGCGCAGGCTTGCCGCGAAGGCCGGGCCGGTGGCCGAAGTTTTCTCCATGTTCCCGGTGGCGCCCGGTGGCGCCGAGAAGCTGCACGTCACCCTGCTCAAGCAGGTGCCAGCCGGCACGAAGCTCTACAGCGCACCCCAGCCCGTTTCCGGCTACCAGCAGGCGCTGGACATTCGAACGGCCCAGGGCTGGACGCTGGGTGGCAAAGCGGTGCCAGTTCTCTACACGGACACGATCAACGGCGAGCAGGTGATGCGCGATGACGTGTGGCTGTGCACCACGGCTGCGCTCGCCCCACATACCAGCTATTCCATGGACGCCGACCCGCAAGGCATACGCGCCATGGTGGCCGACACGATCACCGGTGCGCTGGCGTTCGGCGCCCAGGGCGTAAACCCGCCACCAGAAGGTCACTGGCTGACGCCGTTCTGGAATGCAGCCCGCGCCGATGCCGCATCCCAGCCAGCCGATGCGGCTGATGGGTGGGTCAGCGTGCCGCGCGAAGCCACTGAGGAAATGAAGGCGGCCGCCGTGAAGTACGCGAATGGCCCGGCGGTCTACAAGAACGTCAAGGCCGAGGTGCTGCGCATTGAGGAAGGCATCTACGGCGAGGCGTATGAGGCCATGGTGGCCGCCGCCCCGCCCAGCCAGGATGCAAGCAAGGGGGGCGACCACCATGGCGAATGAACTGGCAACAGACATGGCCTTGCTGGTGGCTCGCATTGAGGCATCGCGAGATTCTTTTGATTTGGCGGACCCCATGCGGCACGTCAAAGCGGATCTGCGACGCGCGGCAGAAGCAAATATCCAACTGGCGCTGCAAGCGGCCAGCGATTTGCTGCGGGCGGCGGAAGACCTGCAGAAGAACCTTGATGACGCTTCAAAAGGAAACCAACCATGACCCCCACCCCCCACCCCGCAGCAGCGGCAGGCCTGCCGGAAGCGCTGCGCCTGGTCAATCGCTACGAACCGGAAATTTTTCGAGAAGATCGAGTCCGGATGGAATTGGATCAATCTGGCGATTGGGTTAAGTTAAACGACATAGTCGCCGCCCTGACCGCATCAGCGCCGGCCGCTAGCAGCGCGGCGCCGAAGCTGGCAGATGCCTTGCCATCGGATGTCTACGCCAAGCTGAAAGCACTTGAAGCACTTTGCGAGTGCAAGACCTGCGGCCCGCACCCAGGGTCTCACGAGCCGCGCTGCCCGTTTCGGCTGTCGTGCGAGATCCAAGATCTGCTGAACACCGCTCCGGCGCCCCAGGCAGGAGCGCCGGCCCGGCACGTTGCCTATCTGGACATTGGTTCAGGCGGCTACGTGGATATTGGCTCCAACCTGAGCGCCGGCGAACTCGCAGCGCTTCCCAGGGGGCGGCACATGTTGGTGATTGCCGGAACCTTTGGAGTCGATGGATACAAGCCGCAAGGCCAGCCCCAGGCAGGAGCAGAGAGCTGTCCGCCGAGCTACGGCGCAACCGAGTACGGCTGGGAACACTTCTTCCCGTTGCAGGAAGGCGACAAGCGATTGATGGCCTTGGTCGTCAGCCTCTATGGCAACGACCACCAGGCATTCGAGGACCTGGAAGCCCTCGTCGCCCTGCGCGCCCGTGGGGCCGTGCCGAGCGACGACGAAATTGCGGATGTGATTCGAGCAATCCCAGGGCTACACCCTTGGGGTATCGGCACAACCGTAAAAGATGCGGTTCGAGTAGGCCGCGCCGTCCTGGCCCGCTGGGGCTGTGCTGCAGTGAGCGCGCCGAGCGTGCCCCTGGTGGCGCTGTTCCGTGAAGCGCTGGCCTGGGGCATGGCTTACGGCCCAGCGATCCCGGCACACCAGTGGGACGAAATGCGCGACACCCAAGCGGCCCTGCTGGCTGACCGTGCCGCTGCGCCCCAGGCGCCGGCAGGGGGAGGGGGTGGGCGTGATGCATGACCTCTACCAATGCGTCGGCTGCGGCTGGCTCACGATCCGTATCCGGTTCTTGAAACCTACGAAAGACGGGCTGCGCTGCAAGCACAGCCTTGAAAAGGAGCCCCACCATGCCGGCTGATACCACCCTGGCGCCCTGCGGGGAGTGCGGCATGCCGTGCACCCGTGTGGAGTACCACCCCTACGCCGCGTGCCTGATGTTCAAGGCTTGCCAAAACTCGGACACGGTGCGAGCAAACCTGCAAGCCGTGCGCGCCCAGGCTGCACCACAGGGGCCGGCGCTGGTGCCGCTGAAGGATGAGGAGATCGAGCGCATGTTCTTCTCAGAAAGCGCTGAGGAAATCATCAAGTTCACACGCGCCCTTGAACGGCGCTACGGCATCACCGGAGCCCCCAATGGCAAGCCGACGTAGCCGCGAGCGCGGCGACAAGCGCGACCGGTGGCAGGAGCCACCACCACCCAACCCACAGCCCGCACCCAGCGGGCTTTTTTGCGCCTAAGGGCAAACGAGGAAAGCATGACCAATATTGACGATGCAGTTCGGCTTTTGCTGGACAACGGCTACATGGTGATGAAGGCAAGCCATCAAATGCAACGCCCAGCAGGGGAGGATGAAGAACTGGCCTTCGGCAAGTCGGCTTACTCAGTCGAAGAGTTCTGCATGCTCCATGGCATCGGCAGAACGTTTTTCTATGATCTCCTGAAGAATGGCCGAGGGCCTGAAATCATGAAGGTTGGCCGGCGCACTCTGATAAGTCGCGGCGCTGCGGAGCACTGGTGCTCGAAGATGGAGCTGGCGAGGTGAAGGTGTGTAGCAAGTGCGCGGAGGTGAAGGGGTTGGAGGGCTTTCCGTCCGACCGGCGCAACAAGGATGGAGCCGCTGGCGACTGCAAAGATTGTCGCAAGAAGCACAAACGCGCATGGGTCGAGGCCAACAGAGAGCGCATCCGCGCCTATGCAAGGACGGAGCAAGTCCTTGCCAAAAACCGGGCGTGGAAGGCAGCAAGACGCGACCAGATGTCCATCTATAGAAGGTCGTGGTACGAAAAGAACAGGGAACACTGCATCACCTATGCGTCCATGTACCTCGAAACCCATCCCGAGCGATCCGAGGTGGTGGCGAAGAAGCGCCAAACCGAGAGCGCCGAGTTGGCTGATGCATATGTGCGGAGAGTGCTATCCAACACCGGAATCCCAGCAGGCGACGCCCCCGACTGGCTCATCGCTCTCAAGCGCGAACAACTAGCCATCAGACGCATGGCCCGCGAACTCAAACAAGCAAGCAAAGGAGAACCGAAATGAAAGCAGCGCCTACCCTGATCGAATCGCTGGCAAGCATGCCTCAAGTCACCACCCAGGGCGACCTGCGGCGAATCGTCTCCAACGCCCTTCTGGCCCTGGCCCGCAAGGAGATCAGCGCCACGGATGTGGAGGCCATGTCGAAGGGCTTGGACTCCATCAGCAACAGCTTGAATGCCGAAGTGAAGGTGGCAAAGATGTCCATCGAGATGCGAGAGCGGGGTTCCGATTTTGGGAAGGTCACTCGCCTGGGTGAGCTTGTGATTGGCATGCCACCAGCCGCTTAGATCATCGGCCCCGAACAACCAACAGCCCGCCTTGAGCGGGCTTTCTTTTTAGGAGGCAGCATGTCCGAATACCTGAGCGGCCCTGAGCTGCACCAGTTGACCGGCTACGCGCGCTGTTCGCAGCAGGCCGCATGGCTCAAATTTCGTAGCATCCCGCACAAGCTGGACGGCGCCCGCGTGATTGTTTCGCGGGTGCATGTCCAGTCGTGGCTGGAAGGTAAGACAGTGATCGCGCGCGGCGGGATGAATGTCGCCGCCATTCGATAGGAGGGGCAATGCCCAAAGTCACGAAGTACCCGCGCCTTCGCACCAAGGTGTACAAGGGCAAGGGCGGGCAGGCGTATGTGTACTACGTGTACGACATGCGGCCCGATGGAAAGCCGGATGTTCGCCTGGGCAAAGACTACGCCACAGCGATCGAGCAGTGGGAGCAGCTGCACAACAAGCTGCCAGTCACCATCGGCCGGCTGGAAGAGGCATTCGCGCGCTTTGAAGAGAAGGAGCTGCCCAAGTACGACAGCAAGGAGACGCGCACCGGCTACGCGAAGAATCTGCGCATGCTACGTCCGGTGTTCGGCGGCATGGCCTGGGATGAGGTGGATCTGCCGGCGCTCCGGCTGTACCTCGACCACCGGACGGCCAAGACGCAGGGCAACCGGGAAATGTCCTTGCTCCGCATTGTGTGGGGCAAGGCTCTGCTCTGGGGAATGACCCGCCTCCCCTGGCCGGCGGCGGGCGTGCGCGGCTGGAAGAACGAAGAGCAAGCCCGCGAGGCCGAGGTGACGCCCGCCATGTTCGCTGCCGTCTATGCGCAGGCCGACCAGGTGCTGCGCGACTGCATGGACATTGCATCCGCCACGGGCATGCGGATCACCGATGCGCGCACGGTACGCATGCCGGTCGATGGCGTCATAACGCACCGCGCCAGCAAGACGAAGAAGGCGGTGCAGTTCATCGTGGCGGATTCCCCTGTTCTGTCCGCGCTGGTGACTCGGCGGGAAGCGATGCGCGCATCCAGCGTCATTCTGCTGTCCACCAGCAGCGGCCGTCAGGTGAGCGCGCGCATGCTGCGCGAGCGCTGGGACGACGCCAGGGACAGCGCCGCATACCGCGCCGAGGTCACGGGCGACGCCGAGCTGGGAAAACGCATCCGGGCCATGTACCTGCGGGACATGCGCTCGATGGCTGCAGACCTCGCGGCTGATGTCGAAACGGCATCAAAACTGCTGCAGCACAGCAGTAAGGCCGTCACGGAAAAGCACTACCGCACCAAGGCCCAACCGTTGCGCGCAGTACGTTGAATCGTTGGCGCAAAAACTCGGCTCTCCAGCGAACCAACTGGCAACTCTTTGCGCCAAAAATGAGCCGCCATCCCGCATGAAACCTCAGTTGTGTGGGGGACTCAAAATCCCCCGCCGCAAGGCGTGCCGGTTCGATTCCGGCCCCGGGCACCACACATTCCAAGCCGCAGGTTGCATTCGCACCCTGCGGCTTTTTCGTGGCCGAACGTTGCGCGACATCCCGGCGCGCAACGAGGCCGCGCCGTGCTGGACCGTCGCACGCCCCTCACCGCGAGGCAGGCACCGCCGAGCCCTGCGGAGCCCCAACGCCTTCGCGCCCCGGGGCCGTGGGCGAATCCCCTTGCTGAGGCGCGGTTCGCTGCACTGGATCGCTGCCCGAAGGGCCACCCGTCTGCTGGGCTCCCTGGCCCGCGGCGGGCGCTCCACCGGTTCCAGCGGGGGCGTCCAACCGGTCTTTCGGCGCCATCACGTTGAAGGCGATGACGATGGCGAGAGCCACCGCTGCGCCGATGGCGGCCATGCGGAAGGCCCTGAGGTTGTCCCGTACGCTGGTGGGACGCTTCGGCCCCTGGGAGGTGTTCACGGTCTCGGAAGGTCGCTGGGGATCGCTCATCGCTGACTCCTGAAGTGAGCTGGCCGAAAGGGCTCGGCTGGTGCCAGCGTCCTCATCCCATAGACATCCACGCGCTAAGGAGCGCAGCGCCTGCGGTGGTTTTACGCAGCCGGGGCGGCCCTGCTGCGCAGATAGGGAGGCTTGTCTGCTGGTTCGGGTGGCGCGCCAGGCACGTCGGGTTCCACGGGCTGGTCAGCGGGCAGGCGGGATGAAGGCAGATGCGGCTTGGCCGGCACGCTATCGGGCGTGTGCTGGTTGCAGGCTGCCGGTCGCCGGTGCGGTAGCCAGGGTGTTGTGCGCGGAAGCCTCGACGGCTTCCACAGCGGTCGGAAGGACTTGACCGTATTCCACTGCGCGCTTCCTCACAGGCTGCCCATGACCGACGCGGCCACGTAGGCGATCCCGAGACTGGAGAACAGCACGAATCCAGCCATGACAGTCAAAACTTCTTTCATATGCTCATTCCTTCAATAGGACAGACCATCGGAAGCAGGCTTTGACTGGCATCCACCGACGCTGAAGAACTGTTGCGTTGCCGGCCCTCTCACCGCAGGCTGGCCGACCCTTTCCGTCCGTGGAGCCCGCCGGCCCGAGCCGGAGTGCTGGCCCGGCCGCGTGTGCCGCCGTCGTGACCGATGGCCGCCCGTGGTGCCCAAAGGCACCCGACTGCCGCTCCGCCGCTTCCTGGCATGCGAGGTCTCCTGTGTTCGAGGTCTTGCTTTTTTCTGCGGAAGACACACCCAATGCGTGCCCTCTTGCGATGACCGATACGGTAACGGCCGTGCGTGTCAGCGCCATGTAGGACGAATGCGAAACGCGCGTACGACCGGGCCGCCATCAACACCCTGCGCACAAGGTGCGGGCCCACCAAATAAGAACGGCCGCCTCGCCCAGCGAAGCGGCCGTAGTTCAGCCCGCAATTACGGGCTGATAAACGCTGGCGCGCAGCTCAGTTGTTGCTGCGCTTGATCACCTGCCGGCCTGCATCGGTGATGGCGAGATCGCCAGCGGGCGTCTTGCCGATGAAGCCCCACTCCACCAACCGTCCGGACAGGTGGTGCTTCAGCGCCTGGGGCACGCTCATGGCCTGGCCCAGTTCGAGCTGCTTGAGGGCTTCGATTTCATCCACGGTGGGCTCGAACGTCGGTGCGTGGTAAGTGGATTCAGTGACCATGGATGTTCTCCTTCTTGGGTTGCAGAGGTCGCGAAGCCGGAGCCGCGCCGCCGGGTTGCGTTGACACACCCAGCCGGCCGTCCAGCCGCGCCCACAGGGTAGCCCCGCCCCGGCGGGGGCGCAATCGGCCGGGGGCCCGCATATCTCAAGTCGCGGCCATGTCCTGCAGCCAGTGGGCAAAGGCCGAGAGCACGGGTGGCTGCGGTTGCGCCGGGCTCACCAGGTAATAAGCGCGCTCGCCCCGCAGCGGCCGTGCACACGCAACCACCAGGTCACCCCGGGCGATCTCGGCCTCGATCAGCAGCGGCGGCATCAGCGCCACGCCCAGGCCGTGCGCGGCAGCCACGGCCAGCATCGAGAACAGCTCGTACCGCGGGCCATCGAGCGCGCGCGGCGCGTCGACTTCCATGGCCTCGAACCACTGCCGCCAGCCATACGGCCGCGTGCTCTGCTGCAGCAGCGGGAGCCTGGCGACCACCGGGGGCGCCACCGGCTGGTGGGCGCGGCCGGGGCCACGGGGGGCGGCGGCTTCCAGCAGGCGCGGACTGCACACCGGGACCACATCCTCATGCATCAGCAGCTGCGCCTGGACACCAGGCCAGTTGGCGACCTGGTCGGCCGTGCCGGCGTACAGCGCCGCGTCGAAGGAGGTGTCGGCAAACAGAAAGGGGCGGGTCTGCGTCTCGATGTGGACGACGATGTCAGGATGCCGCTGTGCCAGTTGCGGCAGGCGCGGGATCAGCCAGCGCGTGGCGAACGTGGGCACGGCGGCCAGGGACAGCGCCCCGCCCCGGCCCTGGTGCGCCATCACGTCCAGCGTATCGCGTTCCAGGCCTTGCAGCCACCGCGCCACCTGGCGGCCGTAGTGCGTGCCGGCGGGCGTCAGCACCATGCCATGGCGCGTGCGCTTGAACAGCTGAACGCCCAGAAACTCCTCCAGCGCCTGGATCTGGCGCGACACGGCGCTTTGCGTGAGCACCAGCTCCTGCGCCGCACGCGTGTAGCTCTGGTGGCGGGCGGCGGCTTCGAAACAGGCCAGCGCCTGGGTGGACGGAAGATGGCGATGCATGCGTTCATGCTAGCCCAGATATTCGTACCGAGCATGTCTGGATGAGAACAAGGCGTTTGCGGTGGGCACCAGTGCTGCGTACGATGGCTCTCATTCACGCTGACCATGCACCTTCCGCATGCAACGCCCCTTCATCTGAACCGGAGACATCTGCATGGCCCACGCCGCCTTCCAATGGGACGACCCCTTCCTGATCGAACAGCAACTCACCGACGACGAGCGCGCGATCCGCGACGCCGCCGCGGCCTATTGCCAGGACAAGCTGGCTTCCCGTGTGCTGGAACAGTTCCGCCATGAGAAGACCGACGTGTCCATCTTCCGCGAGATGGGCGAAGTGGGCCTGCTCGGCCCCACGATCCCCGAGCAGTACGGCGGCCCCGGCCTGTCGTACGTGGCCTATGGCCTGATTGCCCGGGAGGTGGAGCGTGTCGATTCGGGCTACCGCTCCATGGCCAGCGTGCAAAGCTCGCTGGTGATGGTGCCGATCAACGAGTTCGGCACCGAGGCGCAGAAGCAGAAGTACCTGCCCAAGCTGGCCAGCGGCGAATGGATCGGCTGCTTCGGCCTGACCGAGCCCGACCACGGCTCCGACCCCGGCAGCATGGCCACCCGCGCCTACAAGACGGCCGGCGGCTACAAGCTCAAGGGCAGCAAGATGTGGATCACCAACAGCCCCATCGCCGACGTGTTCGTGGTCTGGGCCAAGGAAGTGTCCGAGGGCGGCGCCGTCGGTCCGATCCGCGGCTTCGTGCTTGAAAAAGGCATGAAGGGTCTCACCGCCCCTGCCATCCACGGCAAGGTGGGCCTGCGCGCCTCCATCACCGGCGAGATCGTGATGGACGACGTTTTCGTGCCCGAAGAGAACGCCTTCCCCGAAGTGCAGGGCCTCAAGGGCCCCTTCACCTGCCTGAACAGCGCGCGCTACGGCATTGCCTGGGGCGCCATGGGCGCAGCCGAGTTCTGCTGGCACACCGCGCGCCAGTACACGCTGGACCGCAAGCAGTTCGGCCGCCCGCTGGCTGCCAACCAGCTCATCCAGAAGAAGCTGGCCGACATGCAGACCGAGATCGTGCTGGGCCTGCAGGCCGCGCTGCGCTTCGGCCGCATGAAGGACGAAGGCATCGCCTCGGTCGAAGGCACCTCCATCATCAAGCGCAACAACTGCGGCAAGGCGCTGGACATCGCCCGCATGGCCCGCGACATGATGGGCGGCAACGGCATCAGCGACGAGTTCGGCGTGGCGCGCCACCTGGTGAACCTGGAAGTGGTGAACACCTACGAAGGCACGCACGATGTGCACGCGCTGATCCTGGGCCGCGCCCAGACGGGCATCGCCGCGTTCGCGTGACATCCCCCTGAGGCGCAACCGCTCGTTGCTTCCGCCAGAGGCGGCAGCCCTTCGGACCGTCCAAGCCTGCACTGGCAGGCTTGGAGCCAAGGCCCTCAGCCCCTTCTCTCGGCTTCGCCGGGGGACGACACCGTCGCTGCGGGGCGGCCCTTGCTTGGCGTCACTGGCTTGGAGACACGCCCATCTCAAGCCGCATGCCAATTTCAGACGTTTTTGGCCTCTAGCGCTCTATATATAAGCGCTAGTAGCTATCAATTCAATAGCACACCAACCCCATGACCACCCCCATCCCGAACGCAGGCGCCCTCGCAGGCATCAAGGTGCTCGACCTCTCCCCGCGTGCTGGCCGGTCCATGGTGCACCCAGATCCTGGCCGACCTGGGCGCGGACGTGGTGAAGGTGGAGCGCCCCGGCGCCGGCGACGACACACGCCACTGGGGCCCACCCTTCCTCAAGGACGCCGACGGCAACGACACCAGCCAGGCCAGCTACTTCACCGCCTGCAACCGCAACAAGCGCTCGGTCACCATCGACATGGCCACGCCACAGGGGCAGCAGCTCATCCGGCAGATGGCGCAGCAGGCCGATGTGCTGGTGGAGAACTTCAAGGTCGGCGGCCTTCAGCAGTACGGCCTGGACCACGAGAGCCTGCGGGCCCTCAACCCGCGCCTGATCTACTGCTCGGTCACAGGATTCGGGCAGAACGGCCCATACGCCGAGCGCGCGGGCTACGACCTGATGGTGCAGGCCATGACCGGCCTGATGAGCATCACCGGCCGCGCGGATGATGCACCCGGCGGCGGCCCGCTGCGCGTGGGCGTCGCGGTGATCGACCTGTTCACCGGCCTGTACGCCAGCAACGCCATCCTGGCTGCGCTGCACGTGCGCGACAACGCCACCACCGGCACAGGCCAGGGCCAGCACATCGACATGGCCCTGCTGGACGTGGGCATGGCGGTGCTGGCCAACCAGGCGGCTGGCTTCCTCGCCACGGGCGACGCGCCCGGGCGCATGGGCAACAGCCACCCGAGCCTCGCGCCCTACCAGGACTTTCCCACGCAGGATGGCAACATGCTGCTGGCCATCGGCAACGACGGGCAGTTCCAGCGTTTCTGCGCCGCGGCCGGCCAGCCCCAGTGGGCCACCGACCCGCGCTATGCGACCAACACGCTGCGCGTGAAGCACCGCGCCGACCTCATACCCGCCATGGAGGCCGTGACCCGCACCCGCACCACGGCCGACTGGATCGCGCTGCTGGAAGACAAGGCCGTGCCCTGCGGCCCCATCAACACCGTGGCGCAGGCGTTCGACGACCCCCAGGTGCAGGCGCGCGGCCTGGCCGTGACGCTGCCCCGCTGGGGCGATGGCCCGGCGCCGGACGGCGTACAGCACATCACCGGCGTGGCCAGCCCGCTGCGTCTGTCGGCCACGCCGCCGGTGCTGCGCAACGCGCCGCCGGCCCTGGGCCAGCACACGAACGAGGTGCTGGCCGAGCTCGGCGCCGACGCCGCACAGATCGCCCGCTGGCGTGCCGCCGGCGTGGTCTGAAGGCGCCCACCCCGCCTGCCGGAATAAAAGGCTGCAAATACCACGTACCGGCCTGCGCCACAACGTGGTTATCCCAAAGAAATGTGCAAAAAGTGCGTGCAGCCACTAAACTGCCCGCCCCGCCGCTGCCACCCAGGCACTGACCGGCGCTTCTACACATAGGTTTCTTGATGGGAAAAACTCCGACCTCCATGCCCGCAGGGGCCAGGCTCTGGCTCGCCCTGCTCGGGTTGGTCATTCTGGCTGCCGGGCTGTTCCTCGCGTACTACGGCGCCCAACTGCTGTCGCTCGGCGGGAGCATCTATTTCGCCGTGGCTGGCGCCGCCTTCACGGTGGCTGGCGCGCAGATCGTGCGCGCCAAGCCGTCGGGCGCGCTCCTCTTCGGGGCCGCGCTGCTCGGCACGGCGGTCTGGGCCGTGGCCGACGTCGGCCTCGACTTCTGGCCGCTCATCTCGCGCCTGATGATCCTGGCCGCGGTCGGCATCGTGGTGGCGCTGTCGTTCCCGCTGCTGCGCCGCGCAGCCGGCCTGGCGCCCGCACGCGGCCCGGCCCACGCCACGGCCCTGGTGCTGGCTGTCGTGTGCGCCGCCGCCACCTGGGGCATGTTCCAGCCGCACGCCGTGGTCGCAGCGCAAGGCCCCGGCCCGACGCTGACGCCCGTGGCGCCAGGTGCCGAGCAGCTCAACTGGGCCCACTACGGCAACACGCCCGGCGGCAGCCGCTTCGCCGCGCTGGACCAGATCACGCGCGACAACGTGGGCCAGCTGGAAGTGGCATGGACCTACCGCACCGGCGACACCCCCGTCAGCCCCGGCGGCGGCGGTGCAGAGGACCAGCTCACGCCGCTGCAGATCGGCGACCGCGTGTTCGTCTGCACGCCGCACAACAACGTGATCGCCCTCGACGCATCCACGGGCAAGGAGCTGTGGAAGACCGAGATCAACGCCAAGCAGAAGAAATGGATGCGCTGCCGCGGTTTGGCGTACTTCGACGCCGCCGCGCCCATCGCGCAGCCGACCGTGGCCGGCGCGACGCCCGTCAAGGCCGCATCGGTGGCGACGGGCGCAGCCTGCCAGCGCCGCATCCTGATGAACAGCGTGGCGCCCGAGCTGATCGCGCTGGACGCTGACACCGGTGCCTTCTGTGCCGACTTCGGCACCAACGGCCGCGTGGACCTGCGCGCCGGCATGGGCAAGGGCGCCGACAAAGGCGAGTACTACCCCACCTCGGCCCCCACTCTGGCGGGCACGACCATCGTCATCGGCGGCCGCGTGGCCGACAACGTGAGCACCGACATGCCCGGCGGCGTGGTGCGCGGCTTCGACGTGATCACCGGCGCGCTGCGCTGGGCGTTCGACCCCGGCAACCCCGAGGTGAAAGACGCCCCCGCGGAAGGCAAGACCTACGCGCGCTCCACCCCCAATGTGTGGGCGCCCATGTCGTACGACCCGCAATCCAACACCGTCTTCATGCCGGTGGGCAGCGCGGCGGTGGATCTGTGGGGAGTGAAACACACCGCGCTGGACCGCAAGTACGGCGCATCGATGCTGGCGGTGGACGCCACCACCGGCAAGGAAAAGTGGGTTTACCAGACCGTGCACGACGACCTGTGGGACTTCGACGTCCCCATGCAGCCGTCCTTCGTGGACTTCCCCGGCGAAGGCGGCAAGACCACGCCGGCACTGGTGTTCGGCACCAAGGCCGGCCAGATCTTCGTGCTGGACCGCCAGACCGGCCAGCCGCTCACGAAGGTGGAAGAGCGCCCCGTGCCCGCCGGCAACATCCAGGGCGAGACCTACTCGCCCACGCAGCCCTTCTCGGTCGGCATGCCCAGCATCGGGGCGGACGATCTGAAGGAGTCGGACATGTGGGGCGCCACGCCCTTCGACCAGCTGCTGTGCCGCATCAAGTTCAAGTCCAAGCGCTATACCGGCCTGTTCACGCCCCCCGGCACAGACGCCTCGCTGAACCTGCCCGGCTCGCTGGGCGGCATGAACTGGGGCGGCATGTCGATCGATCCGACCAGCGGCTACCTGTTCATCAACGACATGCGCGTCGGCCTGGAAGTGCAGCTGATCGCCGCCGACCCGGCCGACGCCGGCAAGAAATCGGACGGCAACGAGGCCGCTGCCATCACCCGCCCGGTGCCGCTGGACGGAACGCCGTACGCCATCAACGCCAAGGTGCGTTTCATGTCGCCGCTGGAGATTCCCTGCCAGAAGCCGCCTTTCGGCACGCTCACGGCCGTGGACCTCAAGAGCCAGAAGATCGCCTGGCAGGTGCCCGTGGGCACGGTGAAGGACACCGGCCCGTTCGGCACGAAGATGCTGCTGCCCATACCGATCGGCATGCCCACCATCGGCGGTACGTTGGCCACGCAAGGTGGACTGGTCTTCATCGCCGCCACGCAGGACTACTACCTGCGCGCCTATGACAGCGGCACGGGCCAGGAAGTCTGGAAGGGCCGCCTGCCCGTGGGCAGTCAGGGCACGCCGATCAGCTACAAGTCGCCCACCAACGGCAAGCAGTACGTCGTAGTGTCGGCGGGCGGCGCCCGCAACTCGCCCGACCGGGGCGACTACGTGATCGCCTACGCGCTGGGCCGCTGAAGCCCTTCGCCAGTCACGGCAAGCCGTCGCAGAGCTGTCTGCGGCGGCTTTTTTTGCGCCACGGTTCCGCCGGACGGCAGGTGTCTCCGAATGACCACAGCGCACCAACCCCGCCCTGGGTGAAACCCGCATGGCGCGGAAAACGTTCCCAACGGCACGCCACAAAGCGCCCTTCGCCCCTAGAATTTACAAAGGTACACATATGCCCCAAGGAGTTGCCATGAAGGCAGTGCAGCAGGAAATCGACGAGCGGACCAATCTCACCGGCACCAACAAGTTCGAGCTGCTGCTCTTCCGCTTGGGGGTCGACAGCACGCTGGGCAATTCGGAACTGTTCGGCATCAATGTCTTCAAGATCCGCGAGATCGTGGCGATGCCGTCCATCACCACCATCGCCGGCGCCACCCCGCACTCGCTCGGCGTGGTCAACCTGCGCGGACAGGTCATTCCGGTGCTGGACCTGCCCTCCATCGTCGGCTGCAAGCCCAAAACCGGCCTGAACATCATGCTGGTGACCGAGTACGCGCGCACCACCCAGGCCTTCGCCGTCGAGTCGGTGGAAGACATCGTGCGGCTCGACTGGCAGCAGGTGCTCTCCGCCGAGTCCAGCGGCACCGGCGGCAAGCTGGTGACCAGCATCGCACGGCTGGACGGCAACACGGACGGCTCCCGGCTGGCGCAGGTGCTCGACGTCGAAGCCATCCTGCAGATGGTGTCCCCTTCGGACTCCCACCAGGTCGATCCGCAGAAGGTCGGTCCCAAGCTCAAGCTCAAGCCCGGCACCATGGTGCTGGCCGCAGACGATTCCTTCGTGGCCCGCTCGCTCATCGAGCAGGAACTGCAGGTGCTCAAGGCGCCCTACGAGATGACCAAATCGGGCAAGGAAGCCTGGGACCGGCTCAATGCCATCGCCCGCAGCGCCGAGGCCGAAGGCAAGACGGCGGCGGACCGTGTAGCCCTGGTGCTGACCGACCTCGAAATGCCCGAGATGGACGGCTTCACCCTGACGCGCAACATCAAGCAGGACCCGCGGCTGAAGAACATTCCGGTGGTGATCCACTCCTCGCTGTCGGGATCGGCCAACGAGGACCATGTGCGCAACGTCGGCGCGGATGGCTACGTCGCCAAGTTCGTGGCGGAAGACCTGGCAGACACCATCCGCCGCGTGCTACCGCAGTGAAATAGGCCCTTGGCGCCCTACCCACGGGCGCAACCAGCTATCAATAAAATAGCAAAGGAACTCGCGGTGGTGGCCACCGGCGCCGCCGCAGCGGCTGCATGCGGCCCTTCCGGCATTCCATGATCCTCGAATCCGCTACGCTCACCGTGCGCGCCGGCCAGAACGCCGCGTTCGAGGCAGCCTTCTCCCAGGCCCAGCGCATCATCGCGTCCATGCCCGGCTACCTGTCCCACGAACTGCACCATTGCATCGAAAGGCCGCAGGAATACCTGCTGCTGGTGCGCTGGCGCACGCTGGAGGACCATGAGGTGGGCTTTCGTACTTCGGCGCCTTACCAGGAATGGAAGCAGCTCCTGCACCATTTCTACGACCCGTTCCCGACGGTGCTGCACTACGCCGCAGTCCCTGGCGCGGCAGACGCAGCAGCGCCTGCGCGCTGACGCGAGGGCGGGCGGAACACCCAGACACAACCGTGAAGGCCCGGCAAAGCCTGACAAGCGGGGGTAGATACGGTCAACCAAAATGGGGCGCAGCGCGTCAGTGCGTGAAGGGTGCAGCAACTTGCCGCCCCGTTTTGGAAAGATCGAGCCCCGCCATGTCGTCCACCGCCCTCCGACTCTTCGCAGCCTGCACCGCAGCGGCCCTGGCCGCAGGCTGCGTTGCCGTGCCGGGCGATCCGTACTATGAATCCGGTTCGTACTACCCGCCCACCTCGTCCGTGACGGTGTACGAGCAACCCGGCTATGTGTATTCCAGCCCGCGCGTCTACCCCGTGCCGGTGCCGTACCCGGTCTACACCCCGCCGCCTCCACCCCGGCCTTACGGCTGGCAGCGTGACCGGGACCACTGGCAGAACCGCGAAGGCTGGCGCAGGGACGCCGATCGCCGCGAAGCGGACCGCCGCGAGGGCGAGCGGCGCCGCGAAGCCGACCGCCAGCGCGACCAGGCGGAACGGGACCGCCGGGACCAGGCAGAACGCGATCGGCGCGCCCAGCAGGACCGTGGCCGCGGCAACGCGCCCGCAGCCCCGCCTGCCATGATTCGCACCCCGCGCCCCGAGTGGCGCTGAACCCCACCGCGCCGTACGATGGCGGCCATGCAGCGCAGCACCCCCTCCTCACTCCCCGCGACCCTCCGGAATCGGCACGCCGCCAGGGGGTGGCGCCTTGCTGCCTGTTCCGTACTCATCGCCCTGTGGCCGCTGGCGTCGCCCGCGCAGGTGGTGCGCTGCACCGATGGGGCGACCGGCAAGGTCACCTATACCAACGGGGAGTGTGCCCAAGGCGCTTCCGTGAGGGAGATCGAGGCCCGCAAAACGCCTGAGCAGATCCGGCAGGAGCGCGCGCAGGCCGCGGATGCCCTGGCCGATCAGCGGGACCGGGAACGGCGCGAGTCCCAGGAGCAGCGCGAGCGCCGCGCCATAGAACGCACGGCTGCACCGACCCGCGTTCCGACGGCGCCTGATCCAGCCCAATCCGCCGAATGCCACCAGGCCCGGCGCGCGCTGCAGGATGTGAACGCCAGCCTGGGTCGCGGCATGTACGACGAGCAGGCCCGGCTGGACCAGGCACAGCGGCAAGCCGACCTGGCCTGCCTCACCCCTTCCGCCTACGCAGAGGCCGAACGCGCCCGCACCAACCGGTCGGTGGCCTACCCGGCCTCGCCCTACTATGTGCCGCCCATCGTCGTGCAGCGCCCGCCCCGGCCGCAGCCGCAACCGGCGCCGCCCATCACGAACTGCAACGTGTTCCGCTGCTACGACGGACGCGGCAACACCTACCCCCGCTAAACAGTAAAAGCCGCGCCGGCCCCCTCAGGCGGGCTGGTTGCGCAACCCGTGGGCGACGGTGGGATAGCGCAGGCGCAGGCGCAGCTCGCGCTGCATGCGCGTGGCGTCCAGCTGGCGCGACTCGCCCATGAAGCTCAGCAGCGACACCGGCAACTGCTGCTGCGCGGTGCTGCGCGGCACGCGCGGCGGCCGCGGCAGACCGTACAGATCCGCTGCCAGATCGAAGTAGTCGCCCATCTTCATTCCGCTCGCATCGCTCACGTTGTAGGTGCGCTGCGCCTGCCCGCGCCACAGCGCCGCCACGCAGGCCCGCGCCAGGTCGTCGGCGTGGATGTGGTTGGTATAGACATCGTCATCGGCCACCAGCACCGGCGTGCCGCGGCGCAGGCGTGCCTCGGGCGTTCCGCCTTCGCGGTCCGGCGCGTAGATGCCCGGAATGCGCAGGATGCTGGCACGCGTGCCAGCCCGGCCGAGGTGGCGGATGGCCCGCTCGGCGTTCACGCGGCGTTGCGCGCGCGGGGTGGCCGGCGCCACGGCGCGGGTTTCGGCCACCCGGGCGCCGCCGCAGTCGCCGTACACGCCGCTCGTGGAGGCATACACCACCGCGGCCGGCAGCGCGCGCAGGCGCAGCGTCCGCGCCAGCGCCACGGTGCGCGCATCCATCCACCAGTCGGCGCCGGCCGCCCCCTCGCCCGGCGGCGGAGCCAGGTGCAGCACGCGGTGTGCCAGGCCGGCCAGGCGGCGCAGCGAGCCGGCATGGTCCAGGTTTCCTGCTAGCGGCGTGATGCCGGCGGCGCGCAGGGCGGCCTTGCGGTCCGGGCTGGACGTGAGCGCCAGGACGCGCGGCCGGTGCGTGCCCTGCGCCGCGCCCAGTGCGCGAGCGGTCCGCAGGCCGACGTCGCCGCAGCCGATGACGAGGATGCGCTGGCGCCGGAAGCGGGCCGGGAGCGCTCCGAGGGGGTTCTGGTTTGAGGGCAAAATCGGATCCGTTGAGAAGCCGGGCATCCATCACAGCACCGGCCAGAGAAAAACCCGAGGATACCCACATGACGAGCGCAGAGACCGCCAGCGCGGCACTCCAGATCAGCGTGCAGCCCAGCGGGCGCGCCTTCACGGCACAGGGCGGCGAGTCCATCCTGGCGGCCGCCATCCGCGGTGGCGTGGGCCTGCCCTACGGCTGCAAGGACGGTGCCTGCGGATCGTGCAAATGCAAGAAGCTCAGCGGTTCGGTGGTGCATGGCGAACACCAGGAGAAAGCCCTTTCGGCCGCCGAGGCCGACGCCGGTTTCGTTCTCACCTGCTGCGCCATCCCGCTGACCGATGTGGTGCTGGAGTCGCGCCAGGTCACCGATGAAAGCGCCTTCCCCATCAAGAAGCTGCCCGTGCGCGTGTCGACGCTCTCGCGCGTCTCGCACGATGTCATGGTCGTGCGGCTGCAGCTGCCGGCCGCCGACACGTTCCGCTACCACGCGGGTCAGTACATCGAGTTCATCCTCAAGGACGGCGCGCGCCGCGCCTACTCCATGGCCAACGCGCCGCACACGCAGGCCGCAGGGCCGGGTGTGGAACTGCACATCCGCCACATGCCCGGCGGGCGCTTCACCGACCACGTCTTCCAGGGCATGAAGGAAAAAGAGATCCTGCGCGTCGAAGGGCCGTTCGGCAGCTTCTTCCTGCGCGAGGACTCCGACAGGCCCATCGTGATGCTCGCCTCCGGCACGGGCTTCGCGCCGATCAAGGCGCTCATCGAACACATGCAGTTCAAGGGCATCACCCGTACCACCACGGTGTACTGGGGCGGCCGCCGGCCTGGCGACCTGTACATGGATGCCTGGCTGCGCGAGCGGTCGGCAGAGATGCCCCACCTGCGCTACGTGCCCGTGGTGTCCGACGCCCAGCCGGACGACGGCTGGACAGGCCGCACCGGCTTCGTCCACCAGGCTGTGCTGGACGACATCGCCGACCTGTCGGGCTACCAGGTGTATGCCTGCGGCGCGCCGATCGTGGTCGATTCGGCCCGCCAGGCCTACTGCGCCGAGCGCGGCCTGCCCGCCGACGAGTTCTACGCCGACGCCTTCACCTCCGAAGCGGACAAGCACGCACCTGCCTGAGCCGGGCCGGGCCGGGCCGGCGCCAGCGCACCGGCCACCGGTTCAGCGCCAACGGTCCGTGCGCGCCGCCGCGGTCAAGCGAACATGTCTCGGCACAGTTGCGCGCAGCGGTGGCAGGCCTGGGCGCAGTCCTGGCAGTGCGGGGCCGTGTGGCTCTCGCACTCGTGCGCGCAGCTCTCGCAGATGCGCGCGCACAGCTCGCAGACATGCGCCACGTGGGCGCTGTCGCGCGCCATGCAGGCAGCGGCCAGGCGGCACACGGCAGCGCAGTCCATGTCCAGTGCGATGCACTTGGCCATGTGGCGCGGGTCGGGCTCGCGCAGGCAGGCGGCCGAGCAGAAGTCGCAGGCGTTCGCACAGTCCGTGCAGGCCGCGATGCAGTCCAGGTAGCGGGAACGGGCCAGGGTGTGGGGGGCTTCAAGCATGCGGGTTCCTCAACGTTCGTGGAAGAAAGCCGCCCGCCCCCGGCACCACCCACCCCCACCGCACCTCGCTGGGCGGGTGCGGTGCAGCGGGCAGCAGCAGCGGGGGTGATGCAACCTGCAGCGGCGGCGGCAGCCTGCGCCATTGTCGGCAGTGGCCGCGGTTTGATCCTGTAGGACTGGACTGCGAGCTTTCCTTGCTTGCGGCGCCTTCTTTTTTGCACAATGGCGGGCTATGAACCGCAGAAACCTCCTCCTCACCGCCACGGCCCTGGCCGCAGCCATTGCATCCCCCCTGGCCCATGCCCAGGACGGCCCCATCCGACTGATCGTGCCGTATGCTCCGGGCGGCCCGCTGGACGTGACCTCGCGCGCGCTGGCGGAGCGGGTGCGCGACACGCTGGGGGTGGTGGTGATCGACAACAAGGCGGGTGCCGGCGGCAACATCGGGGCCGACGCCATCGCCAAGGCCGCGCCGGACGGCCTGACCATCGGCCTGGCTGCCACCGCCACGCATGCGGTCAATCCCTGGCTGTACAGCCGCATGCCCTACGACGCGGGCAAGGACTTCGCGGGCATCACGCAGATGGTGCGCGTGCCCAACGTGCTGGTGGTCAACGCCGCACGTGCCGAGCAGCTCAAGATCCACACCGTGGCGGACCTCATCGCCTACGCCAAGTCGCATCCCGCCAAGCTCAACTACGGCAGCGGCGGCAACGGCAGCGCAGGCCACCTGGCCGGCGAGATGTTCAAGCAACGCGCCGGCATCTTCGCGCTGCACATTCCCTACCGCGGTGCCAGCCCGGCGCAACTGGCCCTGCTGGCGGGCGAGGTGGACTACAACATCGACAACCTGGCCGCCGCGGCGCCCAACATCCGCTCGGGCAAGCTGAAGGCGCTGGCCGTGACCTCGCTGGAACCCAGCCCCATGCTGCCGGGCGTGCCGCCGCTGTCTGCCACGTTCAAGGGCTTCTCGATCGACACCTGGTGGGGCCTGGTGGCCCCGGCCGGCACGCCCAAGCCCGTGATTGCCCGGCTCAACAAGGCCTTCACGGACGCGCTGAAGGCGCCCGAAACCAAGACCCGCTTCACCGCCCTGCTGGCCGAGCCCGTGCCCACCACGCCGGAGCAGTTCGATGCCTTCATGGCGTCCGAACGCGCCAAGTACCGCGACGTGGTGTGAAGGCCTCGGGCGCGCAGGTCGACTGAGCGCCGGACGCGCAGGGTCCATCGCTACAAAAACCGTAGCACCCTGCGCTTGCCCGACCTGGGCTAGAAGTCAAAAATGCCATGAAGAAGCCCCGGAAGGCCGCCCAGGCCGCCCGGGGCTTTTCTGTTTCTTCAGAAGGCCGGCGGGGCCGTGGCCGCTGCTGCCACGGAGACGCCGCAGGCGGATCTGGCCGGAGAACGCTTCAGCCCGGCAGCGGTGGCCAGGCTGCGTCCCGCAGGCGTTCGATGCGCTGCCCTGCCACGGCGGCCAACGGCGCGGCCGGCACCTGCTGCGGCGCGATTTCGGCCAGCGGCATCAGCACGAAGGCGCGCTCGGCCATGCGCGGGTGCGGCACGGTCAGTTCCGGTGTGGCGATGCGTTCGTCGGCGTGCAGCAGCAGGTCCAGATCCAGGGTGCGGGGCGCGTTGCGGTAGGGCCGCTCGCGGCCGGCGGCCTGTTCGATCGCCTGCAGCGTGTGCAGCAGCACCAGCGCGGGCAGCGTGGTGCGCAGCTGGGCCACGGCATTCAGATAGTCCGGCCCGCCCGCGTCCACCGGGGCACTGCGGTAGAGCGACGACACGCGCACCACCTCCACGCCCGGCACGGCGGCCAGGGCCCGCACGGCCTGGGCCAGCGCGGCGCGGGCGTCACCCAGATTGGCCCCGAGGCCGACCCAGCTGTTCACGCCTGCCTGCGGCGGCGCACTCTCCTGCGCTACGGAAGGAAGGGGCGGCACGGCCGTCATGCCGCACAGGCTCCGCACACCATCGGGTCAGGCGTCGGAGGCAGGCGCCGCAGCGGCGGGCGCCGCGCCGTCTCCGCCACCGGCGGGCTTGCGGCGACGGCGGCGGCGCTTCTTGGGCGCAGCCGTGCCATCGCCCTGCGCGGTTTCGTCCGGGCCGTCATCGTCCGCGCCCACGGCGTGGGCGGCGTCTTCTTCGGCCCGCGCAGCAGCGCGGCGCGGCTGCGCGGGTGCTGCGTCGGCGGCCTTGGACACGCGGCGCACGACGGGCTGGGCCTTGCGCTGGCGGGCCTTCTGTTCCTCGCGGGCCTGGTCGATCATGTCCTCGCGGCGGGCGTCGTCCGCCTGCTGGAACTCCTGCCACCATTCGGCCAGCGCCTCCTCGACCTCGCCCACGTCCGCGCGCAGGCGCAGGAAGTCGAAGCCTGCGCGGAAGCGCGCCTGCGCCACCATGCTGTAGGGCGTGGTGCCGGCGCGCTTGTCGAAGCGCGGCTGCATCACCCAGATCTCGCGCATGTCGGCGGCCAGCTTGCCGCGGCCCGAGACGTCGCCGATGCGCTGGTTGAACACTTCGTCGATGGCGTCCTGCAGCGCGGGGAACGGGTGCTGGCGCTCCGCCAGGCGCAGATCCCAGCCCGTCTTGACGTCCTGCCACAGCACACAGGCCAGCAGGAAGCTGGGCGCCACGGGCTTGCCCTCGCCCACGCGGCGGTCGGTGTCGGCCAGCGCGGCGTGCACGAACGGCAGCTCGGCGCGCTCCACCACCACGTCCAGCAGCGGGTAGATGCCCTTGGACATGCCCAGCTTCTTGAGCTGCGCGATGGTGGCCAGCGCATGGCCGGTCTGCAGCAGCTTGAGCATCTCGTCGAACATGCGGCTTTGCGGCACATCGGCCAGCAGCGCCTGCGAAGCGACCAGCGGCGCCGCCGTCTTGGGCTCCAGGCTGAAGCCCAGGCCCGACAGCTTGGCGGCAAAGCGCACGGCACGGATGAGGCGCACCGGGTCTTCGCGGTAGCGCGTGGCCGGGTCGCCGATCATGCGCAGCAGCTTCTTCTTCGCGTCCTGGATGCCCTTGTGGTAGTCCACCACCACCTGGGTCTCGGGGTCGTAGTACATCGCATTGACGGTGAAGTCGCGGCGCGTGGCATCTTCGTCCTGCGGCCCCCAGACGTTGTCGCGCAGCACGCGGCCGCTCGCATCCACGGCATGCTGCATGCCCGACAGCTGCTGCTTGCTGGTCTTCTCGTTGCCGCTCACCTGCTGCTCGATGGCGGTGTTGTCCAGGTAGGCGCGGAAGGTGGACACCTCGATCACCTCGTGCTCGCGGCCCCGACCGTGCACCACGTGCACGATGCGGAAGCGCTTGCCGATGATGAAGGCGCGCCGGAACAGGCCTTTGACCTGCTCGGGCGTGGCGTTGGTGGCCACGTCGAAGTCCTTGGGCTTGAGGCCCAGCAGCAGGTCGCGCACGGCGCCGCCCACGATGTAGGCCTCGTACCCAGCCTGCTTGAGCGTGCGCACCACATCCGAGGCGCGGCGGTCCACCAGGTCGGGGTTGATGCCGTGCACGGACGCAGGGACCTCTTCGCGCTTGCCGAAGCGGTGCTTGCCGGTGCCGGTGGCGCCTTTGCCCAGCAGCTTGTCGATGAACTTCTTGATCATGGTTTGGGGGGGAACAGGTCCAGTATGCGCCAGCCACGGTGCTGGGCGAGTGCGCGCAGGCGCGGGTCGGGGTTGGTGGCCACCGGAAGATCGACTCGCTCGAGCAGGGGCACGTCGTTCATGGAGTCGCTGTAGAACGTGCTGTGCACGTCGCTCCACGTCCAGCCGCGCTCGGCCAGCCATTGTTCCATGCGCTGCACCTTGCCTTCGCGCATGGAGGGAACGCCGCGGATGGCGCCGGTGATCCAGCCCTCCGCGTCGCGCTCCAGTTCCACCGCCAGCAGTTGCTCCACGCCCAGCGCCTCGGCGATGGGGCGGGTGACGAACTCGTTGGTGGCGGTGATGATGACCACTTCGTCGCCGGCGTCGCGGTGGCTGCGCAGCAGGTCCAGAGCCTCCTGGCGGATGGCCGGCTGGATCACCTCGCGCATGAAGCGTTCGTGCGCCTGCGCCGACTCGGCCGCGCCGCGCAGGCGTGCGGCCTCGGTGGCGAACTGCACGTATTCATGCACGTCCAGGGTGCCGGCGATGTACTGGTCGTAGAAGGCCTGGTTGCGCCGGCCGAAGGCGTCCCGGTCGGCCCAGCCGATGCGGATGCTGAACTCGCCCCATTCGAAGTCGGAGTCCAGCGGCAGCAACGTGTGGTCCAGATCGAACAAGGCCAGCCGGGAGCGTGGCGCGGAAAGTTCAGTGGTCATTCAAGTAAGAGAGTCGCCAAGGCGGACAAGGAGCGGAGCGGCAGACGGATCACAAGGGCCCGGAGCGCAGCCACCGCTACTCGGTCTCCAGCATGGTCTTGAGCAAGGGAATGGTGATGGCCCGCTGCGTGCGCAGGGCAAAGCTGTCGAGCTGGTCGAGCAGCTCCATCAGGCTGCCCAGGTCGCGCGAGAAGCGGCCCAGCATGTAGTTCATCACCTCGTCGGACAGGAAGATGCCGCGCGCATCCGCCTCCTGGCGCAGCACGGCGCGGCGCGCCGCCTCGTCCAGCAGGTGGAGCTGGAACACATGGCCCCAACCCAGGCGGCTGCGCAGGTCGTCGCGCAGGGGCAGGTCGGCGGGGGGCAGGTCGCCGGCGGCCAGCACCCAGCGCGGGGATCCGACGGCGGGGCTGATGGCGTTGACGAACCAGTTGAAGGCCGCCGCCTGCTGGGCCGTGTTGTACAGGTGCACTTCGTCGAGCAATACCGCCGTCCAGCGCTCATCGAAGGCCGTGGGGTCGGAAACGGAGGCGTCGAGCCAGCCCACCGACGAGCCTTGCTCGCGCAGGGCCTCGCGCACGGCCTTGAGCAGGTGCGACTTGCCCACGCCGGACTCGCCCCAGAGATAGGTCGGCACCGGAGAGCGGGGCACGGGGCTGCCGCCATCGCCGACCGCCAGGCGCAGGTGCTGCAGCGCGGCCTCGTTGGCGCCGGCGAAGAAGCGGTCCAGGGTGGGGCCGGTGGCCAGCCCGATGTCGAGCGCCAGCTGCTTCATGCCGCCGTCCGTGGTGCGCCCAGGCGCGCTGCCGATGCAGACGGCAGCCGCCCCGGCGTCCGCAGGCAGAAGGCGGCGGGCGCGGCAAGGGGATGGAACAGGACAGCGAGGGGCATCGGGAGGTTCGGGAAAGCCGTACAGCACGGCCGCAATGAAAGGCAGGCCAGGATTTTAGTCTGCCGGCACCCGCCGCCGGAACCTGTTTGCACACACGCCGCAGGCGCGGCCGGCCGTGGAAGGAGGCCGGGGCGCGCGGGAATTGCGGCCGGGGCGGGCGCGCCGCTTAAAATCCCGGGTTCCGGTCCGCCGTGCGGGCCACCCCCAGCACCACTCCATTCCCATGAGCTCTTCTGCCTCCTCCACCCCCATCTCCTACAAAGACGCCGGCGTCGACATCGACGCAGGCGACGCGCTGGTCGAGCGCATCAAGCCGCTCGCCAAGAAGACCATGCGCGAAGGCGTGCTGGCGGGCATCGGCGGCTTCGGCGCCCTGTTCGAGGTGCCCAAGCGCTACAAGGAGCCGGTGCTGGTGAGCGGCACCGACGGCGTGGGCACCAAGCTCAAGCTGGCATTCGAGTGGAACATGCACGACACCGTGGGCATCGATCTGGTGGCCATGAGCGTCAACGACGTGCTGGTGCAAGGTGCCGAGCCACTGTTCTTCCTGGATTACTTCGCCTGCGGCAAGCTGCACGTGGACACTGCTGCGGCCGTGGTCGGCGGCATCGCCCGCGGCTGCGAGCTGTCGGGCTGCGCGCTGATCGGCGGCGAAACGGCCGAGATGCCCGGCATGTACCCCGACGGCGAATACGACCTGGCCGGCTTTGCCGTCGGCGCGGTGGAAAAGAGCAAGATCCTGACCGGCAAGGACGTGGCTGTCGGCGACGTGGTGCTGGGCCTGGCGTCGGCCGGCGTGCATTCCAACGGCTTCAGCCTGGTGCGCAAGTGCATCGAGCGCGCGGGCGACAGCGCCCCCGCCACGCTGGACGGCAAGCCTTTCAAGCAGGCCATCATGGAACCCACGCGCCTGTACGTGAAGAACGTGCTGGCCGCGCTGGCGCAGCACCCGCATTTGGAAGAGGCAGGCGGCATCAAGGCGCTGGCCCACATCACCGGTGGCGGCCTGCTGGAAAACATTCCGCGCGTGCTGCCCGACGGCCTGGCAGCACACCTCAAAGCCGGCAGCTGGCCGCAGACGGAACTCTTCGCCTGGCTGCAGAAGACCGCCGGCATCGACGACATCGAGATGAACCGCACATTCAACAACGGCATCGGCATGGTGGTGGTGGTGGCTGCCGCCGCGGCCGAAGCGGTGGCCGCGACGCTGCGCGCCTCCGGCGAGACGGTCTACACCATCGGCGCCATCGCCGAGCGGGCCGCCGGCGCACCGGTCGTGGTGGCCTGACCCGGCCGCACGCCATGCAGCCGCCGGCACCGCAGGACCGCACGCCCCCTCCTCCTGCCCTGCAGGTCGCAGCGCCTTTTCAGCCCGCGACACGCGGCGTGCGCATCGCCAGCCATGTGCTGGTGGCCTGCGCCCTGCTGCTGGTGATGTGGCGCGGGCTGCTGCCCGGGCTGCTGTGCGTGTGCCTGGGCTTTCTGCTCACCCGCTGGCTGGCCCCGCGCTTCGTGGCGCTGCGCCGCCGCCTGCCCGGACGGGCCGGGATGCAGGCCGGCCAGGCGCTGGCTGCCGCGGTCGTGATGCTGGCGCCTCTGCTGCTCGTGGTGCTGGCGCTGTCGCAATCGCGCAGCTATATCGTCGAGGCGCCCCAGCAGTACCGGGAACTGCTCGACTTCCTGGCGCGCACCGTGCTGGAGCTGCGGCTGAAGCTGCCCACCGACATCGCGGCGCAGTTGCCCGAGGGCGCCGCCGAGATCCAGCGCATCATCGCCGGCTACCTGGGCGCGCAGGCCGGCGCCCTGGCCATGGCGGGCCGCGCCTGGCTCACCGGCCTGCTGTATGCCTACGTGGGTCTGCTCATCGGGGCCCTGGCCGCCGTGCGCACGGTGAGCGCGCAGCGCGGGCCGCTGGCGCAGGCGCTGGTGCTGCGCGTGGCCTATTTCGGCGACGCGTTCCGGCAGATCGTGGCCGCGCAATTCTGGATCGCCGCCTTCAACACGGCACTGACGGCCCTCTTCCTGCTGCTGGTCCTGCCCCTGTGGGACCTGCGCCTGCCGTACACGCCGGCCCTCATCACGCTCACCTTCGTGGCCGGGCTGGTGCCCATCGTGGGCAATCTGCTGTGCAACGTGGTCATCACCCTGGTGGGCCTGTCGGTCTCGCCCATGGCGGCGCTGGGCTGTTTGGCCTTCTTGATCCTGATCCACAAGGCGGAGTACGTGATCAACGCCAAGGTGGTGGGCCAGCGCACCCACATGGGCGTGTGGGAACTGCTGTCGGTGATGTTCGTGGCCGAGGCGGTGTTCGGCCCCGCGGGCCTGGTGGCGGCGCCCCTCTTCTACGCCTACCTGAAGAAAGAACTGGAAGCCGCACGGCTGGTGTGAGGCGCGCGGGCGCCTCGCAACCGGAGCGCAGCGCCAGCCGGGGCCGCCTGCGGCACCGGCCGATCCGGCCGCCCTCTTCCCACGGATGACAACGCTGCTGCGCCGGCTGCTGGCCCGGTGCGCCAGCGCCCGGCGGCAATGCATGCCGGACCCCGTCAGGCACGCCCCGCCCTCATCACCCGACCATCATGTCTGAAAATGATGGATACTTGTCTCTTCCCGGCGCGACACCGGCCTACGGCGCTTTTAGCATAAGCGCTACCAACCATCCTCTTATGGAGCCGCGCCGTGAAAACATGTCTGATAGTGATCGACGTTCAAGAATCGTTCCGCCACCGCCCCTACTCGACCGAGCGCGACATGCCGGCCTATCTTCAAGCCCAGAACGCCCTGATCGCGGGCTGCGTGGCCCGCGGCGTGCCCGTGGTGCGCGTGCTGCACACCGACGGGCCGGCTGACGCTGGCAACCCCTTTGCGCTGGAGTCGGGCCATGTCCGGCCGCTGGACGGCCTGGCCCCGTTCACGGAAGCCGCCCGCTTTCTCAAGAAGCGCCACAGCGCGCTGGTGGGCACCGGCCTGGATGTGTGGCTCACCGAGCACGGCATCCAGCGCCTCATCGTCAGCGGGATCCGCACCGAGCAATGCTGCGAGACCACCACGCGCCATGCCTCCGACCTGGGCTGGCAGGTCGACTACGTGACCGACGCCACGCTCACCTTCGACATGCAGCAGCCCGACGGCGCACCCCTGCCGGCCGCCGACATCAAAGCCCGCACGGCCACCGTGCTGGCCGGCCGCTTCGCCACGCTGTGCACTGTGCAGCAGGCACTGGACCGGGTGGACGCATGAACGCCGCGCCGATGCAAGACGCCCCTGCGGCCGCGCCGCTGGACATCGCCATCCTGGTGTTCGACGAGGTGGAAGCGCTCGACCTGGGTGGCCCGTACGAGGTTTTCACCACGGCCACGCGCATGCAACAGCGCCTGCAGCCCGGGGCCGCCGACCCCTTCCGCGTGCGCTGCGTGGCACGCACGGCCGAACCCATCCGGGCCCGGGCCGGCCTGCGCATCCTGCCGGACGCCGACTTCGCCCACTGCCCCGCACCCGATGTGCTCATCGTGCCCGGCGGCGTGGTGGACGGGCCCCGCGCCTGCGCAGCCACGCTCGCCTGGATTGCGCAGGCCGCCGCCCACGCCCGGCTCACCGCCTCGGTCTGCACCGGCGCCTTCCTGCTGGCCGATGCCGGGCTGCTTGCCGCAGGCGCGCCGGTCACCACGCACTGGGAGGACATCGCCGATCTGCGCGCGCAGTTCCCCACGCTGGACGTGCAAGACCATGTGCGCTGGGTGGAGCAGGCGGGTGGGCGCATCGTCAGCTCCGCCGGCATCAGCGCCGGCATCGACATGAGCCTGCACCTCGTCGCCCGCCTCGCCGGACAGCCGCTGGCCGAACGCACGGCGCGGCAGATGGACTACGCATGGAATCCACATCCCACGACGGCGTGATCCGCGTCGTCTTCGTCCTGCTGGACGACAGCCTGGTGCTGGACTGGGCCGGCCCCGCGGAGGCGCTGCGCATCGCCAACCGCTGCCTGGTGGCGGCCGGCCGGCCGGAGCGCTTTCGCATCGAGTTCGCCGGACCGCAGGCCAGCACCCAGGGTTCGGTGGGCGTGCAGATGAGCGGCCTGGCGCCGCTGCCTGCGCATTGGACGGAAGAGCCCACCTGGATCGTGCTGCCAGGGCAGACGGGGCAAACCATCGATGTCTCCAGCGACGCGAGCCGCGCCCTGCTCCATTGGCTGCGCGGCCAGCGGCTGGCGGCAGGCCGGCTGGAGGTGGTCAGCATCTGCGCCGGCGCCCTGCTGGCCGCCCACGCGGGCCTGCTGGCGGGCCGCCGGGCGACCACGCACCACCAGCATTTGCAGGAGCTGAAGGCGGCCGAGCCGCGCTGCGACGTGGTGGCCAACCGCGTGTTCGTGGCGGACGGCCCCGTGCACAGCAGCGCCGGGGTGACGGCCGGCATCGACCTGACGCTGGCACGCATCGTGGACAGCTGCGACGCCGCCATCGCAGCGCAGGTGGCGCAGACCATGGTGGTCGCCGTGCGCCGCGGCCCGCACGACCCGGAACTGTCTCCCTTCCTGCACTACCGCAACCACATGCACGCCGCCCTGCACCGCGTGCAGGACGCCGTCAGCCTGCAGCCGCAGACGCCCTGGAACGTGCCCGCGATGGCCGCGCTGGCACACACCTCGCCGCGCCACCTCACCCGCCTGTTCCTGGAGCATGCCGGCATCGGCCCGCAGCAATATTTGCGGCGCATCCGCCTGGCCAAGGCCGAGGCCGCCCTGGAAGCCGGCAGCAGCGTGGGCCAGGCCGCCGCCCTGGCCGGCTTCACATCGGACACGCAGCTGCGCCGCGCCTGGCACCAGTTCGGCCGCGCGGGCACGCCGTCCGGCGCAGGGCGCGACGTGCACTGATCTAGCCGGCCGCCACTTCGATCCGGGCGCCACCATCGCGCAGGCGGTTGCCGGCCCCGCCCGCTTGCGGTTACAAACCGGGCATGCAGGAGCCCGCCATCCCCCACGACGAAGACGACCGCCTGCGCGCACTGCGCGCACTGCTCATCCTGGATACGCCGCCTGAAGAACGCTTCGACCGCATCGTCGCGTTCGCCGCCGAGGAATTCGACATGCCGATGGCCTTCGTCACCCTGGTGGACGCGGAACGGCAATGGTTCAAGGCCCGCATCGGCTCCGATGTGCAGGAGACGCCTCGCAACATTTCCTTCTGCGCGCATGCGATCCTGCAGCACGAGCCCCTGGTGGTGCAGGATGCGCAGCAGGACTGGCGCTTCCAGGACAACCCGCTGGTCACCGGCGATCCGGGCATCCGTTTCTATGCCGGTGCGCCGCTCGCCCTGCCGGGTGGCCAGAGCGTGGGCACGCTGTGCATCATCGACCGCCAGCCCCGCACGCTCGACCGCGTCGGGCTGGCCATCCTGCAGTCCCTGCGCGATCTGGCGGTGGAAGAGCTGGAGCGCCAGGCGGAAGGCAAGGCGCCATGAGCGCGGCGTTCCAGCCCCTGCGCCAGGACATCCTGCTGGTGGAGCCCAGCTCGATGACCGGCGGCATCATCGTCTCCACCGCCCGCCAACTCGCTCTGCCCCCCGTGCGGCAGGTCAACAGCGTGCGCAGCGCCCACGCGCAGCTGAACAGCCGCCCCATCACCGGCATGATCGTGTCGCTGGAGGAGGAAGCCGAAGCCGTGGAACTGCTGCGCAAGGTGCGTGCCGCGGAATTTCCGGTCCGGCCCGACATGCCGATCGCCATCACCACGGCCCAGGTCGACAGCGGCACAGCCGAGCAGCTCAAGGCGCTGCGCGTGCGCCGCATCCTGCTCAAGCCGTTCAAGGTGCACAACGTCATCACTACCATCGAGATGCTGGTGGCCAGCTAAGGCAACCCACCGCAGCGGACGGCGTATACGGCAGCGTGCGCAGCGGGCTTCAGTAGATCTCGGGCACGTACATGCTGGCCGGCACGGGCTGGCGCAGGTATTCGGGATGGCGCACCCGCTCGGGCAGCACCACCGTGGGATGCGGCACCTCGGCATAGGGCAGCTGGCCCAGCAGGTGGGCGATGCAGTTCAGGCGCGCCTTCTTCTTGTCCACCGCCTGCACGATCCACCAAGGCGCCTCGGGAATGTGCGTGCGCTCCAGCATGGTTTCCTTGGCCTTGGTGTACTCCTCCCAGCGCACCCGGCTCTCCAGGTCCATGGGGCTGAGCTTCCACTGCTTGAGCGGGTCGTGGATGCGGCCGAGGAAGCGCAGATGCTGCTCTTCGTCGGTGATCGAGAACCAGTACTTGATGAGCCGGATGCCCGAGCGCACGAGCATCTTCTCGAACTCCGGCACCGTGCGGAAGAACTCCTCGTACTCGTCGTCGGTGCAAAAGCCCATCACCCGCTCGACGCCGGCGCGGTTGTACCAGCTGCGATCGAACAGCACGATCTCACCGGCCGCGGGCAGGTGCGCCACATAGCGCTGGAAGTACCACTGCGTGCGCTCGCGGTCGTTGGGCGCCGGGAGTGCCGCCACGCGCGCCACGCGGGGGTTCAGCCGCTGGGTGATGCGCTTGATGACGCCGCCCTTGCCGGCGGCATCGCGCCCCTCGAAGAGGATGACCACCTTCTCGCGCGAGTGCTGCACCCAGTCCTGCAGCTTCACCAGTTCGCCCTGCAGCCGGAACAGCTCGCGGAAGTAGCGCTGCCGCGCCGCCTTGTCCACCACCGCCATGCCACCGGCCTCGTCCACGTAGCGGTCCTCAATCTCCAGTTCCAGCTCTTCGTCGTAGCCGTCGGCAAGCTCATTGGCGATGCGCTGCATGAGGTCCTGCGCGTCGAAGGAAGTGTTGTGCAACATGGAAAAGCCCGGAAAAACGAGGCATCCATGGTGACCCGTGCCGATGACAAAGCGATGACATTTTTCAGATCGTCACGAATCTGTCATGCCGGCGGCGCACCATGGCGGGCTTCGCTGCCCGCCTTCCTCCCGCCACCGCCCACCTGCCATGACCGCCCCTGCCGACGTCCTGCACCACTCCTACGGCGGGGACGCGGCCGGCCTGATCTGCGGCTACCGCATGCAACCCGGCCAGCCTGCCCAGGCCATCGACACCACGCAGGCCTGGGCCTGGCTGCAGGCGCGGGCGGTGTCCAGCCCCGTTGCGGACGGCGCGCCGGTGGACGCACAGCCCTTCCTGTGGCTGCACTTCAATCTCAGCCACGCGCAGGCCGTGCGGTGGATCGAGCGGCACGCAGGCCTACCCGACACATTCTTCGAGGCGCTGCGTGAGGGCTCGCACTCCACCCGCATCGAGCGCGACGACGACACCCTGGTCGCCGTGCTCAACGACGTGCACTTCGACTTCGCCTTCGAGCCGCTGGACTCCGCCACGCTGTGGATCGGCGTGACGCCGCACCTGGTGGTGACGGCGCGCACCCAGCCGCTGCGCTCGGTGGATGCACTGCGCACCGCCGTGCGGGGCGGCCAGTGCCCGCACTCCAGCGCCGCCCTGCTGGAGCAGCTCATGCGCACACAGGCGGACGGCCTGGTGCGCATCGTGCGCGAGGCCACCCAGCGCGTGGACCGCATCGAGGATGAACTGCTCGCCAACCGCCTCAACCATCGGCGCGCCAGGCTCGGCGTGCTGCGGCGGCTGCTGGTGCGCCTGCAGCGCCTGCTGGCACCCGAGCCGGCCGCCCTCTTCCGGCTGCTGCAGCGGCCGCCGGGATGGATGACGGAGGAAGACGCGCAGGAGCTGAGGGACGCGTCGGAAGAATTCTCCGTGGTGCTGCGCGACATGCAGGGCCTGCAGGAACGCATCAAGCTGCTGCAGGAAGAGATCGCTGCCAACGTGCAGGAGGCCAACAGCCGCACCCTGTTCGTCCTCACGGTCGTGACCGTGCTCGCCCTGCCCATCAACATCCTGACCGGGCTGTTCGGCATGAACGTGGGCGGCATTCCCCTGGCCGACAGCGCACACGGCTTCTGGGTCATCGTCGCCCTGCTGACGGGCTTCACACTGGCAGCGGCGTGGCTGGCGCTGCGCTGGGGCCGGGACCAGTAGGCGGCTGCGACGCGGTAACGGTGCTGGGCCTGTTCACACTATTTTGGCCAGATGCGTTGCGATGCCCATGGGCCAGGCGATAGGCGCCAAACGAAGCTGGGATGCGGCCCCAGCGAGGCTTGGCAACGCCGCGGATGGCCCGTGGGCATCGCAACCCGAAGGGAAGGCCGCCCCCGCCAGGCCACTCGTCGTTGCGTCCCTAGCCAAGGCCCCGACCTTAGCGTCGTCACGCGCCTCGATTGGCGTGGCGGGGGAGGCCTTCGCACTGGCAAAAATAGTGTGAACAGGCCCTACTCGCCCCTCGCCAGCCGCAGCTGGCGCACCCGTTGGGCCACCGCTTCCGTGTCGGGCGCGTCTTCCGCCCCGGCCAGGTAGGTCTCCAGATCGGCCACTGCAGCCGCCGTGTGTCCCTGCTCGGCGTGCGTCAGGCCGCGGTCGCGCCATTCGGCCCAGGCATCGGGCGAGAGGATGATCAGCCGGTCCAGCACGCCGATGAGCCGGGGCCCGTCCTGCTGCGCGCGGTGGATTTCCTTCAGGTTGCGCAGCATGCGCGCCAGGATGTCGCGCGCCGGCGCCGCCTGCAAATACAGGCCCAGCGGCACGTCGTAGTCGCCCACCAGGCCCTGGGTGCGCTGGAAGGGCTCCAGCCGCTCGCTGAGCTCCTCGCGCGAGAGCGACTGCCCGGTCAACGGGTCAATCACCACCTGCCCCTTGGGCAGCAACACCTTGATGAGGAAGTGGCCCGGGAACGACACGCCGTGCGCCTTCAGGCCGATACCCTGGGCCAGCTCCAGCCACAGGATCGCCAGCGAGATGGGAAGGCCCCGGCGCGTGCGCAGCACGGCGTTCAGGTAGCTGTTGTCGGTGTCGTAGTAATTGTTGAGGTTGCCGCCAAAGCCCAGGTCGCCGAAGAAGAACTGGTTGAGCGAACGCAGGCGCTGCAGCGACGAGGCGTCCGTGGGCAGGCGCCGCCGCAGCCGGGCCTGCAGCTGATCCACATCGCCGAGCAGCTGCTGCACGTCCAGCTCGGGGTAATCATCGTGGGCGATGGCGGCGGCCGCTTCGAGCAGCGGCAGCGGCTCGTCGCCCTGCACCAGGGCGGCGAAGTACTCAAGCGGCGTCGGGACGGAATAGCTCAGCGGCATGGAGGGGTGGCGCGGCAGGCGCGTGAAACCTGGCCAGCGGCCAGGCAAGGTCATGCACCAAGAAATAACATGGATGCACTGCCGCCCATGTCAGAGACGGCGAAACAGCTGGCGCAGCTGAAGGCCCGAAGCCCACAGCGCGCCGAAGTAGATCACTGCCGATGCGACAAGCAGACCCGCCATCAGCGCAGCGCGCTGGCCGCTGGCGGCGCGCAGCGCGAGCCAGTCGAAATGCAGGGACGCCCACACCAGGAACAGCGACAGCAGGGCGCTGGCCGCCACCACCTGTAGCGCCATGCGCCCCCAGCCGGGGCGGGGCTTGAAACTGCCCCGCCGCAGCAGGCCGATCAGCAGCCACAGGGCGTTGACCAAGGCCCCGATACCGATTGAAAGGGCCAGACCGGCGTGCGCCAGCCAGGGAACCAGGACCAGGTTGAGCAATTGGGTCACCACCAGCACGAAGATGGCAATGCGCACCGGGGTGCGGATATCCTGGCTTGCGTAATACCCGGGTGCCAAGACCTTGATGGCCACCAGCCCCACCAGCCCCGCACCGTATCCAGCCAGCGCGAGCGCGATCTGCCCTACGTCACGGTCCTGCAGCGCGCCATGGTGGAACAGCGTCGCTACGAGCGGTTGGGCGAAGGTCAGCAGTCCCACGGCGCATGGCACGGACAGCACCACGACGATGCGCAGCCCCCAGTCCAGCATGCTGGAATAGCGCTCCGTGTCGCCGGCCGCCCGCGCGGCCGACAGCTGCGGCGTGAGCACCACGCCCAGCGCCACGCCCAGCAGCGAGGTCGGGAACTCCATGAGCCGGTCCGCATAGAAAAGCCAGGTGACGCTGCCCGGCGCCAGGTAGGACGCGATCTGCGTATTGATCATGAGCGAGATCTGCGCCACACCCACGCCCAGCAGCGCCGGCCCCATCAGGCGCAGGATCTGGCGCACCTGCGCGTCCTGGGCGGCCCTGCGCACGGCACCCCAGGTCACGCCGATGCGCGGCAGCAGACCCAGGCGGTGCAGCGCCGGTATTTGCACCGCCAGTTGCAGCACGCCGCCCAGCATCACCCCTGCAGCCATGGCGAAGATGGGCTCGATGCCCCGCGCCGCCAACTGCGGCGCGCCCAGCCAGGCCGCGGCGATCATCGCCATGTTCAGCAGCACCGGTGTCGCGGCGGAAACGACGAACCGCTTCCAGGTATTGAGCACGCCGGCGGACAGCGCCACCAGCGACATGAAACCGATGTAGGGGAACATCCACCGGGTCATGAGCACGGCGGCGTCGAAGCCCGCGGGGCTTTGCCGCATGCCGCTGGCCAACGCCCAAACCAGCACCGGCGCGCCGACCACGCCCAGCACGCAGGTCAGCAGCAGCACCCAGAACAGCACCGTCGCCACGTGCGAGACGAGCACGCGCGTTGCCTCATCGCCGTGCCGGGCCTTGTGGCCCGCCAGCACCGGAACGAACGCCTGGCTGAAGGCGCCTTCGGCGAACAGCCGGCGGAAGAGGTTGGGAATGCGGAACGCGACATTGAAGGCGTCGGTCAGTGCATTGGCGCCGAACATCGACGCCATGAGCAGATCGCGCACCAGCCCCGTCACGCGGGAGGCCAGGGTCAGCAGGGAAACGGTGGAGGCGGCTTTGAACAGTGACACCGGCGGGAGTGTATGCGCTCATGCAGAAGCGCCGGGCGGCGTCCGCAAGCGGGAGCACTGCCGTGCCGCGCGGTCTGGTCTATAATCGCCGGCTTTGCTGACAACATCCGCAGACACTTAAGGAACCGACATCATGGCATCTGCCAAGCCCAAGAAAAAGAACCCCCGTCTGGCGTCCGGCCGCAAGCGCGCCCGCCAAGACGTCAAGCTGAACGCTGCGAACACCTCGCTGCGCTCCAAGTACCGTACCGCGGTCAAGAACGTCGAGAAGGCCGTCGTGGCCGGCGACAAGACCAAGGCCACCGAACTGTTTGCGAAGATGCAAGCCGTCGTCGACACCATCGCCGACAAGGGCATCTTCCACAAGAACAAGGCTGCTCGTGACAAGAGCCGCCTGTCCGCCAAGGTGAAAGCCCTGGCCCTGGCCGCCTGACCTTTCAGGCAAACAGCCCGGGCGGCCACAGACCTGTGACCGCCCGCCGTTTGTAACGGGTGCGCTGCCAGCAAAAAACGAGAAACCGCCTTCGGGCGGTTTTTTCGTTGGGGCGCCCGATCCTGCGCACCCCGACTTCGCCAGCCCCGCTGCCCTCCTGGAACTTTCAGCACCGCAAGCTGACTCCCGCTCCGCGGCTCGGGCCGCCCGGACAGCAAGCCCCTCCCTTCACAGCCACCACCTGGTCAAGTGCAAAGTGGTGCACCGCCCCATAGCAGAGTCCGCACTAACACCAATTGACTATCGTCAAAAAAACAGCAGACGGGGACAATCCACACGATCAAGAAGGCCCCTTGCGAAGGGCCTCCGAAGCCCGCACGCGCCTGCGGGCTTTTTTCACTCCCGTCTGGAAGAAGTCATGAAGAAATCGATCAAAGCAGGACTGGGTGCCCTTGTGGTGCTGGTCCTGGCCTCGGTACTGTTTTTATTTTGGCCGCTGTTTCCCCGCTCGGTGCCGCCCGCGGAGAACGACAAGCCCGTGGACGTGGTGATGGTCGGCGCCGGGGTGATGAGCACGACCCTGGCCACCTACCTGCAGGAACTGCAGCCCGACTGGAAGATCGAGGTGTTCGAGCGGCTTGACGGCGTGGCCCTGGAGAGCTCCAACGGCTGGAACAACGCCGGTACCGGCCACTCCGGTTTCGCCGAGCTGAACTACACGCCCGAGCTGCCTGACGGCTCCATCGAAACCAAGCGCGCCGTCGGCATTGCCGAGCAGTTCGAGGTGTCCCGCCAGTTCTGGGCGCACCAGATCGGCCGCGGCCACATGCAAAAGCCCCAGAGCTTCGTGAACGCCACGCCGCACATGAGCTTCGTGTGGGGCGACGCGAACATCGAGTACCTGCGCAAGCGCCACGCCGCACTCACCAAGAACCCGCTCTTCTACGGCATGGAGTTCTCCGAAGACCAGGCCAAGATCAAGGAATGGGCGCCCCTCGTGATCGAAGGGCGTGATCCGCAACAGAAGGTGGCCGCCACCTACATGCCCCTCGGCACGGACGTCGATTACGGCAGCGTCACCAACCAGCTGATGCAGAGCCTGAAGAGCAGCCCCAACTTCCAGCTGAACCTCCGCCACGAAGTGCGCGCCCTGCGCCAGAACGACGACAAGACCTGGAACGTCACGGTCGCCAACCTGGCCGACGGTGCGAAGGAAAAGACCATCAAGGCGAAGTTCGTCTTCGTCGGCGCCGGCGGCGCAGCCCTGAAGATGCTGCAGGCCTCCGGCATTCCCGAGGCACGCAACTACGCGGGCTTCCCCGTGGGCGGCGAATTCCTGGCCATCGAGAACCCTGCCATCACTTCGCGCCACGGCGTAAAGGCCTACGGCAAGGCCGCCGAAGGCTCGCCTCCGATGTCGGTGCCCCACATCGACGCCCGCAAGCTCGACGGCAAGGATGTGGTGCTCTTCGGCCCCTTCGCGCTGCAGTCCACGAAGTTTCTCAAGCAGGGCTCCTGGTTCGACCTCTTCTCGTCGATCAACCACGACAACCTGGGCGGCATGCTGCGCGTGGGCATCCACAACCTGGATCTGGTGCGCTACCTGGTGCAGCAGGCGGCATTGACGGATGACGACCGGCAGCGCGCATTGCAGGAGTACTTCCCCAACGCCAAGCGTGAAGACTGGCGCCTGGCCGTAGCCGGCCAGCGCGTGCAGGTCATCAAGCGCGATCCCAAGGAAGGCGCCGTGCTGCAGTTCGGCACCGAGATCGTGACCGACAAGGACGGCACCATCGCCGCGCTGCTGGGGGCGTCGCCAGGTGCGTCCACCGCGCCGCACATCATGATCAACCTCATGACCAAGGCCTTCCCCCAGCAGATGACCGACGCCGGCTGGAAGCCTCGCCTGCAGCAGATCGTGCCTTCCTATGGCCGCAAGCTGAACGAAGACGCCGCGCTGACCAACGAGATCCGCCGCATGACCAGCACCGCGCTGCAACTGCCCTACCTCGACGTGCCCGTGAGCCTGACCGGCACGACCGCGCCCGCCGCGCTGCCCAAGGCCGCCCCGCAGGCACCGGTTCGACAGCAGAACAAGGAAATGCAGGCCCTCTGAGCTCCGCCAACGACGGCCTCCGAGGCCGCCGTGCCCAGCACGCCCCGCCGCTGCCCGATGAGGCAGCCCGGGGCGTTTTCCATGGCGCCGCCGCCTTCTCATGCACAACGCTTCCCCGAATCCGCTCACACACGGCCCCGTGGCGACCACGCTGGTGCGGTTTGCCCTGCCCGTGCTCGGCGGTTACGTGCTGCAGTCGCTGGGCCATTCCCTGCATGCCGCCTGGATCGGGGGAACACTCGGGCCCGCCGCGCTGGCCGCTGCGACACAAGCGAACAACCTGTTGTTCGTGCTGATCGCCATCGTGTTCGGCATCAGCCAGGCAGCCGGCATCCTGGTGGCACAGGCGATGGGCGCTGGGGACAGGGAACGGGCGCGGCGGGTCGCCGGCACCGGCGCCAGCCTCTTCGCGCTGGGCGCGGTCGTGATGGGTGCGGCCGCGTGGCTGCTGGCGCCCGCACTGCTGAGGGCCCTCCGCACGCCACCGGACATCGCCCCGCTGGCGCAGTCTTACCTGCGCTGGCTGCTGCCCGCGCTGCCGGTGCAGATGCTCTTCATCTTCGCCAGCGCCGTGCTGCGCGGCGCCGGTGACGCGCGCCGGCCGTTTCTCTGTCTGCTCGGCGGCATCGCACTCGATGCGCTGCTGGCTCCGGCCCTCATCCGCGGCATCGGGCCCCTACCGCCGCTGGGCATGGCCGGCTCCGCCGTGGCACTGTTGCTGTCACAGGCCGCGGCCCTGGCAGCCCTGCTCGTGTGGGTACGGAGACAAAACCACCCCCTGTGGATCGGCGGAGAGGCCCGCGAATGGCTGCGCCCTGACGTGCGCACCGCGGCGGCCCTGCTGCGCACCGGTCTTCCGATGGGTCTGCAGATGATGGCGGCGGCAGCCAGCCTGGTGGCGCTGCTGGCCGTGGTGAACCGACAGGGCGCGCTGGCTACGTCGGCCTACAGCGCGGCGCTGCAGCTATGGACCTACGTGCAGATGCCTGCGATGGCCATCGGCGCTGCCTGCACCAGCATGGCGGCGCAGTGCGCGGGCGCAGGCGAGTGGCACCGCATCGGCCGCGTCGCCCGCGCCGGACTGGTCTGGATGGCGCTTGCGACGGGGCGCGCTCATCGCCCTGACCCTGCTGCTGGATGCGCCATTGCTGTCACTGTTCCTACCGCAGGGCGGCCCCGCATTGGCCGCCGCGCAGGCGATCAACCGCCAGGTGATCGGATCGTTCCTGCTTCTGGGTGTCGGCATGGTGTTGTCCGGCGTCGTGCGTTCGACCGGGGCCGTCTGGGCGCCGCTGGCCCTGTGGGCCTTCGCCCTCTGGGGCATTCGCTTGCCCGCGGCGCTGTGGCTGCCCACTTGGTGGGGGCCCGGCGCGCTGTGGTGGAGCTTTGCCGCCAGTGCGCTGGGCTTCGCGGTGCTGTCGCTGGCGTACTACCGCTCCGGCCACTGGAAGCGCGCATGCAGGCTGCCCTGGCTGGATGTCTGAGATGCGGAAGGCGCCCGCCGCGGCGGAGCGAACGCTCAGGCCTTGGGGGGCTGCGCGGGGCTGCCGTCCGGCAGCAGGCAGGCCTCGGCCACCTGAAGGTTGTTGTCGCGCGCGAAGTTCAGCACAAAGTCCCAGGCCATGGGCTCGTGCGACTGCAGGTCGCGCTGGACGACCACGCACTTGACGCCATTCATGGTGGTGGGAACACACCAGGGCGAATAGCTCAGATGGCTGCCGGGCCGCGCGCCGCCGGGGCGGAACTGGCTCATGACCCCGGCCAGGCGCTCGGCCCAGTCGCTGGGGCGAAAGGTTCTCCCGTCGTGGGTGACGCCTTGTATGAAGACTTCTTTGGAGGAGGGGGAAACCATCGGGGTCGGGGTCGTTGGAAGGCGCGCGGCATGGGCTGACGCGATCCGCGCATTCTAACTCTTATATAAGAGCTGACCCCCTCAAAGACCCCGCGCACCGGGTCTGGCGCGCATGGCTGTGATGCGGATTCCTCAACAGCGCGCCGTGGCGCTGCGCCTAGAATCGTGCTTCGTTTTCCGGTTCACCGCGACCGGTGTACCCCACGCCTTGCCAGGAGATGTACCGCATGACCGCTGCCACCCCAGCCACCTCGCCCCACGTGATGAACACCTACGGCCGCCTACCGATCGCGCTGGCCCGTGGTCAGGGCTGCCGAGTCTGGGACGTCAACGGCAAGGAGTATCTGGATGGCCTGGGCGGCATCGCCGTGAACACGCTGGGCCACAACCACCCGCAGCTGGTGCCTGCCCTGCAGGAACAGATCACCCAGCTAATCCACACCTCCAACTACTACCACATCCCCCTGCAGGAGCAACTGGCCGCCAAGCTGGTGGAGCTCTCGGGCATGCAGAACGCGTTCTTCTGCAACTCCGGGCTGGAGGCCAATGAGGCGGCGATCAAGATCGCACGCAAATACGGCGTGGACAAGGGCATCGCCAAGCCCGAGATCGTGGTCTACGAGAAGGCCTTCCACGGCCGCTCCATCGCCACCATGTCGGCCACCGGCAACCCCAAGATCTACAGCGGCTTCGGCCCGCTGGTCGAAGGCTTCATCCGCGTGCCCCTGAATGACATCGAGGCGATCAAGCAGGCCACCGAGGGCAATCCCAACGTGGTGGCCGTGTTCTTCGAAACCATCCAGGGCGAAGGCGGCATCAATCCGATGCGCGTGGAGTACCTGCAGCAACTGCGCCAGCTGTGCGATGAGCGCGGCTGGCTGATGATGATCGACGAGGTGCAGTGCGGTGTCGGCCGCACCGGCAAGTGGTTCGCCCACCAATGGGCCGGTATCGTGCCCGACGTGATGCCCCTGGCCAAGGGCCTGGGCTCGGGCGTGCCGATCGGCGCGGTCGTGGCCGGCCCCAAGGCCGCCAACGTGCTGCAGCCGGGCAACCACGGCACCACCTTCGGCGGCAACCCGCTGGCCATGCGTGCCGGCGTGGAGACGCTGCGGATCATGGAGCAGGACCAGCTCATCGACAACGCCGCCAAGGTGGGTGCGCACCTGCGTGCCGCGCTGCAGCAAGCGCTGGGCAGCCTGCCGGGCGTGAAGGAAATCCGCGGCCAGGGCCTGATGCTGGGCATCGAGCTGGACAAGCCCTGCGGCGCGCTGATCGGCCGCGCGGCCGAAGCCGGCCTGCTGCTGTCCGTCACCGCAGACAGCGTGATCCGCCTCGTGCCGCCGCTGATCCTCACCACCGCCGAGGCGGACGAGATCGTCGCCAAGCTGACCCCGCTGGTCCAGGCCATCCTGGCCGAATAGAACGGCCGCACGCCATCGCACCCATGAAACATTACCTGCAGTTCAACGACCTCAGCGCCGACGAGTACGCCTACCTGTTCAGCCGTGCCGCGCTCATCAAGGGCAAGTTCAAGAGCTACGAAAAGTACCACCCGCTGTCCGACCGCACGCTGGCCATGATCTTCGAGAAGGCCAGCACGCGCACGCGCGTGAGCTTCGAGGCCGGCATGTACCAGCTCGGCGGCAGCGTGGTGCACCTGACCACGGGCGACAGCCAGCTGGGCCGTGCCGAACCCATCGAGGACAGTGCCAAGGTCATCAGCCGCATGACCGACCTGGTGATGATCCGCACCTACGAGCAGGCCAAGATCGCGCGCTTCGCCGCCAACTCGCGCGTGCCCGTCATCAACGGCCTCACCAACGAGTTCCACCCCTGCCAGATCCTGGCGGACATCTTCACTTTCATCGAGCACCGCGGCGACATCAAGGGCAAGGTGGTCGCCTGGGTGGGTGACGGCAACAACATGGCCAACACCTGGCTGCAGGCCGCCGACCTGCTGGGCTTCACCGTCCATGTGAGCACGCCCGGCGGCTACGAGATCGACGAGAAGCTGGCCTTCGGCGAGCGCACGCCGCGCAGCGGCTGCTACAAGGTCTTCAAGGACCCCATGGATGCCTGCCGCGGCGCCGATCTGGTCACCACCGACGTGTGGACCAGCATGGGCTACGAGGCCGAGAACGAGGCCCGCCGCCTGGCCTTTGCCGACTGGTGCGTTGACCCGGAGATGATGGCCGCCGCGCAGCCCCAGGCCCTGTTCATGCACTGCCTTCCGGCCCACCGCGGCGAGGAAGTGGAGGCCGATGTGATCGACGGCCCCCAATCGGTGGTCTGGGACGAGGCCGAGAACCGCATGCACGTGCAGAAGGCGCTCATGGAGTACCTGCTGCTGGGCCGCGTGGGCTGACCCCAGCCTCTTGCAGGGGCCTGCTCCATGACCCGGTCACAGGAGCTGTCGCACCGCTGGCAATCGCTCGGCGCTGCCCTCGGTCGCGGCGGCGCCGCCTGGGACGCCGAAGGCGCCCGCCTGCTACGCAGCTGGGGCCGCTGGCCCCGGGCGTACCACGACACCACGCACCTGGCCGCCTGCCTGCGCCACCTCGACACGGTGCAGGCTTTGCAGCCAACACCACTGCACGATGCGCCGGCCGTGGCCGCGGCGCTGTGGTTCCACGACGCGATCTACTGGCCCTGGAGCTCGCGCAACGAAGAACGCAGCGCCGACTGGGCCCGCCGCTTTCTCACGGTCGAGCAGCTGCCCGCAACCTGGATAGCGGCGGTCGTGCAGCACATCCTGGACACGCGCCACGGGCCAAACACCCCGACGACAGGCGATGCAGCGTGGTTGGTGGATATCGACCTGGCGATCCTGGGGCAGGACACCTCCATCTACCAGGCGTTCGAGCGCAACGTCCGCCGCGAGTACTTCTTCGTGCGCAGGGCCCGCTACGTCGCAGGACGCGGGGCCGTGCTGCAGTCGTTCCTGGAGCGCCCCCACATCTACGCCACCGAATGGTTCCGCAGCCGCTATGAGGCAGCGGCTCGCCGCAACCTGGCGTGGGCGCTGGAGACCCTGCGCAGCGGCCAGCGGCCGGCGTAGTCCCGACGTTCGGCCACCGCCCTACCGCTTGTCCAGCTCGCGCGGCGCCGATCGCGCTGGCATCGCGACGGGCCTCTCGCTTCCGGACGCCGCGGAGCCCTCCCCGGAACCGCAGGTGCCGCAGCTGCTGCAGCCGCCATCGCTGCCGCTCCCGCAACCCGGCGCCTGGGCCAGGCCGGGATGTACGCGGCCGAGGGGCTGTCGCCAGCGCTGCGGCAGGTAGCGCCAGGCCACGTAGAGCACGGCTGCGGCGACGATCAGGCCGACGATGATGTTCTGGACCATGGCGGTTCAACCTCCCCCGAGTGCCAACGCGATGCGGTAGGTGACGAAGCTGGCGGCATACGCCAGTGCGAACAGGTAGCCCGTCATGATGAGCGGATAGCGCCAGCTGTTGGTCTCGCGCCGCACGGCGGCGATGGTGGAGATGCACTGCGGCGCGAAGATGAACCACACCAGCAGCGACAGTGCCGTCGCCAGCGACCAGTTGCCGGCGATCAGTGGCCCCAGCTGCGCCGCGGCATCGTCGCCCGTCGCAGACAGGGCATACACCGTGCCCAGGGCGCCCACGGCCACCTCGCGGGCCGCCATGCCCGGCACCAGCGCGATGCTGATCTGCCAGTTGAAGCCGATGGGCGCGAAGAGCACGGCGAGGACGCTGCCGATGCGGCCGGCAAAACTGTACTCGATGGCTGGTCCCGTGGCGCCTTCGGGAGCGCCCGGGAACGACGACAGGAACCACAGCAGGATGGTGACGGCCAGGATGATGCCGCCCACGCGGCGCAGGAAGATCAGCGCCCGCTCCCACAGGCCGATCGCCAGACCGCGCAGGCTGGGCCAGCGGTAGGCGGGCAGCTCCATCAGCAGCGGCGTGGCGCCGGCGTTGCGGCGTGCCAGCTTGGCCACGGCCGCCACGGCCATGGCGCTGACGATGCCGCCGATGTAGAGGCCGAACAGCACCAGCCCCTGCAGGTTGAACACGCCGGCCACGGTCTGCTCGGGAATGAAGGCGGCGATCAGCAGCGCATAGACCGGCAGCCGGGCGGAGCAGGTCATGAGCGGGGCGATCATGATGGTCACCAGCCGGTCGCGCCAGTTGGGGATGGAGCGCGTGGCCATCACGCCCGGGATGGCGCAGGCAAAGCTCGACAGCAGCGGAATGAACGAACGGCCCGACAGCCCCACGGAGCCCATCACACGGTCCAGCAGGAAGGCGGCCCGCGGCAGGTAGCCCGAATCCTCCAACACTAGGATGAAGAAGAACAGGATCAGGATCTGCGGCAGGAACACGACCACCCCACCGGCGCCAGCGATGACACCATCCGTGAGCAGGCTGCGCAGCGTGCCTTCGGCCATGTGGGCGTTGATCCAGGCGCCCGCCCAGGCCGTGGCACCCTCGATCCAGCCCATGGGCGCCTCGGCCCAGCTGAACACGGCCTGGAACATCAGGAACAGGGTGGCGGCCAGCAGCAGCATGCCCCAGACGGGGTGCAGCACGATGGCATCGATGCGGTCGTCGCGGCGCAGGCTCACCTGGGGCTCGCGCACGGCCAGGTCCATGATGCGGCGCACTTCCTGGTGCAGTTGCATCACCTGCTGCTGCGCAGGGACTTCGGACTCGGAAGCAGGTGCGGCGGCCTGCGCACGCGAGGCGGCCAGCGCGGCCGGCTGCACCTGGTCAAGCCATTGCACCAGCTCACGCGCGCCGCCGGCACGCACGCCGACGGTGGCGATCACGGGCATGCCCAACTCGCGCGCCAGCACCTCGCGGTCGATGGCGATGCCCTGGCGCTCGGCCATGTCGCTCATGTTGAGTACCAGCACCATGGGCAGGCCCAGCGCGCGCGACTCCAGCACCAGGCGCAGGTTCAGGCGCAGGTGGGTGGCGTCGGTGACGCAGACCAGCAGCTCGGGCGCCGGTTCACCGGCACGGCGGCCGGTGACGATGTCCCGCGTGACGGCCTCGTCCACGCTCTGCGCATGCAGGCTGTAGGCGCCCGGCAGATCGAGCACGCGCACGCGGCGCCCGCCGGTGGTGACCAGGGTGCCCTCCTTGCGCTCGACGGTCACGCCGGCGTAGTTGGCGACCTTCTGGCGGGCGCCCGTCAGCAGGTTGAACAGCGCCGTCTTGCCGCAGTTGGGGTTGCCCAGCAGGGCAATACGCAGGGGTGCCACGGCGGCGGACAGGGTGGGGTTGGTGGCCTGGCTCATGCCACAGCGCCTTCCGGTTGGACTTCGACCAGGGCGGCCTCGTGGCGGCGCAGGGCGAAGGTGGCCTGCCCCACACGCACGGCGATCGGCTCGCCGCCGAAGAAACCCCGGGACACCACACGCACCGGCTCGCCCGGCAGGAAGCCGATCTCCATGAGCCGCAGCACCACATCCTGCTGGGCCGGCGATTCGGCGGCGCGCAGTGCAGTCACAGTGGCGGGGGTGTGGCGGGGCAAGGTGTCGAGCCCGATGGCCGGCGTCGACGCGGCGGCCCGGGCCAGGGCGGGCGCAGCGCCTTCCTGGTTCACTTTCATGGCGGAGATGTTTGTAATGATATTAATTCTCATTTTAAGACCCGATCGCTCTGGCCGCTTGATCTGCGTCAGAGACCCCAGGCTGCATGCGCCGCTGCCGGCGATGCCATAGGCCCCTTGGCCCGCACAGGGCGGTATTCCACCATGGCCGTGCAATGGCACCGGTCTGCACTGACTCCGCGGCACAATCGCGAGTTCCCCATGCCTGCCGACGCCGAGCATCAGATTCCGCCGCCATGACCCATCCCTGCCTCAGCTGCGGCGCCTGCTGCGCCAGCTTCCGCGTCGACTTCTCGGTGGAGGAGTTGCAGGAGTGCGGCGGCAGCGTGCCCGACGGGCTGGCCGTGCCGGTGACAGCCTTCACCGCCCGCATGCGCGGCACCGACCACGTGCCCGCGCGCTGCGCCGCGCTCACCGGCCAGCTGGGCACGCGGGCGGCCTGCGGCATTTACGAATGGCGCCCCTCGCCCTGCCGTGAATTCGAGGCTGGCAGCGATGCCTGCAACCGCGCCCGCCAGCGCCACCAGTTGCCGGCGCTGGCCGATCCGCTGTACTGAACACCGGTCGCGGCCTTGCTTCATGCGCCGCTCGCCGGGCCTGCAGCCCCCACGGGCAACCCGCCCATCTGGCCCTTGAACTCCTGCAGCGAAAAATAGGTGTGCGCATGCCGCACCCCGGGCAGGCGGTGGAGCTTGCGCTGCAAGAGGTCGGAATAGGCGTCCAGGTCCTTGGCCACCACCACCAGCAGAAAGTCTTCCGGCCCCGAGATGCCGTGGAACATCACCACCTCGGGAATGGCGCACACGGCTTCCTCGAAGGCGCGCGAGGCGATCTCGTTCTGGTGGTCGATGCCGACCATCACGAACGCCATCACGCCGAAGCCCAGCGCCCGCCGGTTGAGCAGCGCATGGTAGCCGCTGATCACGCCGTCATCTTCCAGGCGCTTGACGCGGCGCCAGCAGGGCGACTGCGAGAGATGGGCGCGTTGCGCCAGCTCGCCGGAGGTCAGCCGGGCGTTGTCCTGCAGCGCCTCCACCAATTGCAGATCGATGCGATCGAGTTCGCCGTGCATAGAAATTCCTCAAAAGCGCTCATACAGAATCAATTATCTAATCTTTAGACGCTTCATGGATAACCTAGTGACCGCGCCATGAGATAGCGAATAGGATCGCCCCAACACAGCCTTCTGTCCGTCCATGCCCCCACCCTCTCGTCTCTGGGACATCTCCGCTCCCGTGCATGCCGCCAGCCCGGTCTTTCCGGGCGACACGGCCTATTCGCAGCAGTGGTGCGCCGCCATCGGGCCGGGCTGCCCGGTGAACGTCAGCGCCATCACGCTGTCCCCGCACGTCGGCTCCCATGCCGATGCCCCGCTGCATTACGACGCGGATGGCGCCAGCATCGGCCATGTGCCGCTGGAGGCCTTCATCGGGCCCTGCCGCGTGGTCCACGCCATCGGCTGCGGCCCGTTGATCACCTGGGCACACATCGCCCACGCGGTAGAGGACGGCGCCCTGCCCTCCCGCGTGCTGGTGCGCACCTACGACCGCATGCCCGTGGACCGCTGGGACGGCCAACTCACCGCCTACGCGCCCGAAACCATCGAACGCCTGGCCGACCGCGGTGTGGTGCTGGTGGGCATCGACACGGCCAGCATCGACCCGGCCGACAGCAAGACGCTCGCCAGCCACCAGGTGATCCGCCGCCGCGGGCTGCGCGTGCTGGAAAACCTGGTGCTGGACGACGTGCCGCCCGGCGACTACGAGCTGATCGCCCTGCCGCTCAAGCTCACCACGGCCGACGCATCGCCTGTGCGCGCCGTGCTGCGTGGGTTGAAGTGAGACACCCCCCTGTGGCGCTGCGCGCCTTCCCCCCGCTCTCGCCCCGCTGCGCGTGGCGGGCAGGGGGACGCAGCCTTCGCTGCGGGGCGGCCCTTGCTCGGCTGCCCTGGCTCGGGCCGCGCCAGTCTCACGCGCTGCGGGTTGCACGCAGCGCACTAGCAAGCGGGCACCTTTAGATATCAAGCATTTTTGACCTCCAGCGCTTACTGCATAAGCGCCAGCAGCTATCAATTTCAAAGTACCACACCACCATGACCACCCTGAACGATTGCCGCGCGCTCGACGCCGCCGACCCTCTGCGCCCGCTGCGCAGCCACTTCGCCCTGCCCGATGGCGTGATCTACCTGGACGGCAACTCGCTGGGCGTGCTGCCCAAGGCCGCCGCCGCGCGGGTCGCCGATGTGGTGGCGCGCGAATGGGGCACGGACCTCATCCGTTCGTGGAACACCGCCCGCTGGTTCGACCTGCCGCAGCGACTGGGCGACCAGCTGGCGCCGCTGGTCGGCGCCGGTCCCGGCGAGGTGGTGTGCACCGACAGCACCTCCATCAACCTCTACAAGGTGCTGAGCGCTGCGCTGAACATGGCCCGCGAAGACAGCCCCGGCCGCACGCGCATCGTGAGCGAGCGCAGCAATTTCCCCACCGACCTGTACATCGCCGAAGGCCTGTGCAAGGAACGCGGCCTGGAGCTGGTGCTGGTGGAGCCCGAAGACATCGCCGCCGCGCTGACGAGTGACGTGGCCGTGCTGATGCTCACGCATGTGAACTACCGCACCGGCGCCATGCACGACATGGAGGCCCTCACGACCGCGGCGCATGCGCAAGGCATTCTGTGCGTCTGGGATCTGGCCCACAGCGCGGGCGCCGTGCCCGTCGATCTGCACGGCGCGGGCGCCGACTTCTCCATCGGCTGCGGCTACAAGTACCTGAACGGCGGCCCCGGCGCGCCCGCCTTCGTGTGGGTGCACCCGCGCCATGCCGACCGCTTCTGGCAGCCCCTGTCGGGCTGGTGGGGCCATGCGGCGCCCTTCCAGTTCACGCCGGACTACCAGCCCGCGCCGGGCATCACACGCTACCTGTGCGGCACGCAACCCATCATCAGCCTGTCGGCCCTGCAATGCGGGCTGGACGTGTTCACGGCGGCGCAGGCGCTGGGCGGCATGGCGGCGCTGCGCCAGAAGTCGCTGGCGCTCACCGACACCTTCATCGACCTGGTGGAGGCGCGCTGCGCCGGCCACGGCCTGGGCCTGGCCACGCCGCGCGAACACGCACAGCGCGGCTCGCAGGTCTGCCTCACCAAGGACACCGGCGCCTACGCCATCGTGCAGGCCCTCATCGCGCGCAACGTGATCGGTGACTTCCGCAAGGGCGACGGCGGCACCGGCCGGCACAAGGACATCCTGCGCTTCGGCTTCACGCCGCTGTACATCGGCTTCGAAGATGTGTGGAATGCCGTCGAGCACCTGCGCGAGGTACTGGAGACGGGCGAATGGCAGCGCCCGGAATTCAACCAGAACAACGCCGTGACCTGACCCGCAAGGCAACCCCACCATGTGCCCCCACGCCCAGAACGCCCACGCCACGCCCTCTGCACCCCAGAGTGCGGAACCCACCGCCGCTGCCAGCGGCACGCCCGAATCCATCGTCCACGCCGAGCGGGCGCAGCTCGACTTCAGCCGCGACATGAGCTACGGCGACTACCTGCAGCTCGACGCCATCCTCACGGCGCAAAAACCGTTGTCGTCCGCGCACGACGAGATGCTCTTCATCGTCCAGCACCAGACCAGCGAGCTGTGGATGAAGCTCATGCTGCACGAGCTGCGCGCGGCCATGGGCCACGTGGCGCGCGACGAGCTGCAGATGGCCTTCAAGATGCTGGCGCGCGTCTCCAAGATCATGGAGCAGCTGGTGCACGCCTGGGACGTGCTGGCCACCATGACGCCGCCCGAGTACAGCGCCATGCGCCCTTCGCTGGGCCAGTCCAGCGGCTTCCAGAGCTACCAGTACCGCAGCATCGAGTTCTCGCTGGGCAACAAGAACCGCGCCATGCTGCGCCCGCACGAACACCGCGCCGACCTGCTCGCCCAGGTGCAGGCCGCCTTCGAGGCCCCCTCGCTGTACGACGAGGCCCTGCGCCTGCTGGCGCGGCGCGGCATCGCCGTGCCGGCCGACCACCTGGAGCGCGACTGGACCCAGCCGTACCAGGAGAGCGAAGGCGTCACGCAGGCCTGGCTCACCGTGTACCGCGACCCGCAGCGCTACTGGGACCTCTACCAGCTGGGCGAAGAGCTGACCGATCTGGAAGACGCCTTCCGCCTCTGGCGCTTTCGCCACGTGACCACGGTGGAGCGCGTGATCGGCTTCAAACGCGGCACCGGCGGAACGGGCGGCGTGAGCTATCTGCGCAAGATGCTCGACGTGGTGCTGTTCCCCGAGATCTGGCAGCTGCGCACCTCGCTGTAGCCGCGCGCCACCGGTCAGAGAGGAACGCCCCGCATGGCTTCGATGCGGGGCGTTTTGCTTGGGACCCGGGCGGCGAACCACCTCCATACCGGCACGGCTGCCGCCGGGCCCTGCCCACAGGGGCGGATACCGCTGTGCTGTCCGTCGTTTCGCGCACGCGGGTATTCTTCGGCGCTCTGGCATTCCGCCGGTTCCATTCCCTGTCCGCCAGCCCCGGCCTCGCTTGCCGCGTCCCTTCACCTCTCACGCATGCCAGCCTCCTCCCATCCTCCGCTGCCGACCAAGGAGCAGATCGCACTGCTGCCGCTGTTCGAGGGCCTGGACCTCGACCGCATCCGGCTCATCCGCACCGATGCCGACGCGGCTGCCGCGCTGCAGGCGCTGATCGATCTGCCCGTGCTGGGCTTCGACACCGAATCCAAGCCCACCTTCGTACAGGGAGATGTGTCGGACGGCCCGCACCTGGTGCAATTCGCCACGCCGGAGCACGGCTGGCTGTTCCAGCTGACCACACCCGGCTGCCGCCGCGCCGTGCAGGCGCTGCTGGCCGCGCCGCGCCTGGTCAAGGCGGGCTTCGGCCTGGACAACGACCGCAGCCAGCTGGCGCGTTCGCTGGGCGGCCCGGTCCACGCGCTGCTCGACCTCGACACCGTGCTGCGGCGCCTGGGCTACCCGCGGTCGATGGGCGTGAAGACGGCGATCGCGGTGCTGTTCGGCCAGCGCTTCGTCAAGTCCAAGAAGACCGGCACGTCGAACTGGGCGCGGCCGCAGCTCACCGATGCGCAGCAGCGCTACGCCGCGAACGACGCCTATGCCGCGCTGCGGGTGTACGAGGCGCTGCACGCCGCGCCGACTTCGCGTGCGCTGCTGGAGCAGTTGGGATCGGGTGATCAAGCCGCCGCCGCGCGGGCCGTCGCCCCCAGCGAGCGCCAGGCCCGGCCGGTGCGCCAGGCAGGCAGCGATGCCAGGCCGGCGGCCACCATCGCTGCCAACAAACAGACCCGCGCCTCTGCGGGGCAGGCGCCTGAGGCCGATGCGCGGACCGCTGCTGCCGCCCCGTCCTCCGGCGCGCAAGGTCTGCACGTCCGCCAAAGCGTGCCGGTGCTGCGCGTCGATGGCGTGGACGAAGCCCTGCGCTTCTACGTCGGGCTGCTGGGTTTTTCGGTGGACTGGCAATGGGTCGATGCGCATGCTGCCGTCGAACCGGCGGCAGCGCCCCGCCCGGCCGACATGCCCGACACACCCCGCTACCTGCAGGTATCGCGCGCAGGCTGCGTGCTGCACCTCTCGGAACACGAGCGCGACGGCGCGGCCGGCGCCACCGTGGTGCTGCGCTGCGAGGGGCTGGTGGCTTTTCACGCGGAACTCACTGCGCGCGGCTACGCGACCCGCCGGCCGGGCGTGGAGAAGGTGCCGTGGGGCGGCGACCTGATGACGCTGACCGACCCGTTCGGCAACCGGCTCCGGTTCGTACAGGAGTGAAGGGGCGGCCTCCACAGCCCTGCGTGCGCCATCGCCCATCGGTCAGCGCCCGGTCAACGCCGCCTGCCGCCCGCGCCCTCGTTTGCTATATTATTTATAGCTAATGGCGATTGATCCATGGGCGCCAGAGAACGATTGGGCTTGAATCCTCAGCCCTGGTGGTCGGCAAAGCGCTCGAAGCAGGCCTTCAGCTGGTGCTGCCAGGCGTTCTTGTCGGCCTGCGGCACGAAGCTCGCCTCCAGGCTGTTGAACGCCAGCTGGTAGGCGTGCTTGGCGTTCAGCGCCGGCACGGCGGCGAACAGCTGCGTGAAGTTGTCGTTGAGGTAGCCGCCGAAGTACGCCGGGTCGTCCGAATTGACGGTGACGGCCAGCCCCGCTTCCAGCAGCTGCAGCAGGTTGTGGTCCGCCAGATCGGGAAAGACGCACAGCTTCTGGTTGGACAGCGGGCAGACGGTGAGCGCAACGCGCTCGGCGGCCAGGCGCTGCATCAGCTGGGCGTCGTGCACGGCCTGCACGCCGTGGTCGATGCGCTCGACCTTCAGCACATCCAGCGCGCTCCAGATATAGGCCGGGGGCCCTTCCTCGCCGGCATGGGCCACCAGGTGCAGGCCCAGGTCACGGCAGCGCGCAAAGACGCGGGCGAACTTCTCGGGCGGGTGGCCCACCTCGCTGCTGTCCAGCCCCACGCCGATGAATTTGTCCTGCAAGGGCAGCGCCTGCTCCAGGGTGGCGAAGGCGTCGTCTTCGCTGAGGTGGCGCAGGAAGCACAGAATTAGCGATGCGGAGATGCCCAGTTCGGTGCGCGCATCGGCGCAGGCGCGGTACAGGCCGTTGACCACCACCTCGATGGGCACGCCGCGCGCGGTGTGCGTCTGCGGGTCGAAGAAGATTTCGGCATGCACCACGTTGTCGGCCGCGGCGCGCACCAGGTAGGCGCGGGCCATGTCGTAGAAGTCCTGCTCGTGCAGGAGCACGCTGGCACCGGCGTAGTAGATGTCCAGAAAGCTCTGCAGGTCGGTGAAGGCGTAGGCATCGCGCAGCGCCTCCACGCTGGCATAGGGCAGCGTGAGGTGGTTGCGCTCGGCCAGCGCGAAGATCAGTTCGGGCTCCAGCGAGCCCTCGATATGGATGTGCAGCTCGGCCTTGGGCATGGCGCGCAGCAGCTCGGGCAGCCGCTGGTGGGGAATGACGGGAACCTTCATCGTGGACCTCCGGGGTGATGCCGCTTGCGATGGCCAAGGCGGCGGTATGCGGATGATGCCCGTCAATCAGGGTCCGCACCGCCATCCGACCCTGGATTTGGCCTGCGCACGGCATTCCCGGCGTCCGCATGCCTCAAAAGGCCGCGCGATTGAGAATTACTACCATTTATACTTTTGCCTTTCGGTTGTTCCGTGCCGCTGTACGCCCCAGCCTCCATGCCGTCCGCACCCTCTTCTGGCCACCCCGATCTGGAAACCCTCTTCCGCCAACACCATGCGTGGCTGTTCGGCCGGTTGCTGCGCCGCGCGTCCAACCATGGCGATGCGGAAGACGTGGCGTCAGAGACCTTCCTGCAGATCGGCCAGGACCCGGCGCGCACGGACCTGCGCGATCCGCGGGCCTTTCTCACCACGGTGGCCAAGCGGCTGCTGTTCCAGCTGTGGCGGCGCCAGGATCTGGAGCGGGCGTATCTGGACACCCTGCGCGGGCGCCCCGAGGCGGCCGCGCTCTCGCAGGAAGACCACGCCATGTGGATCGAAGCCATCGCGCAGATCGACCGCGTGCTGGCCGCCTTGCCATCCCCGGTCAGGACCGCCTTTCTGCTGTCACGTCTGGACGGGCTGAGCTACCCCGAGATCGCCGCGCAGCTGGGCGTTTCGCTCGCCACCGTCGAGCGCCACATGCAGCGGGCGCTGCTGCAATGCCTGCGCCACGCGCCGTGAACGACGAGGCGCTGCAGGCCGCCGTGCAATGGCGTGTGCGGCAGGAAGCCGGCCGTTTCGATGCGCAGGCGCAGCGCCGCTTCGAGCAATGGCTGCAGGCCGATGCACTGAACCGCCAGGCCTGGGAGCGCGTGGGCGCCACGGTGCTGGAGGGGCCCCTGGCCACCGTGCGCGCCTGGCACGGCCGGGGGGACGCCGGCAGCGGTGCCAGCGCCGCACAGGCCGTGGAGCAGACCCTTTTCCGGGCCCGGCGGCGGCGCACGCTGCGCGGTGCGCTGGCCGTCGCCGGCATGGCCGGCACCGCCGGCCTGATCGCGCAGCGGCAGGTGCCGCTGGACGAACTCTGGGCCGACGTGCACACCCGCACGGCAGAGCGCCGCACGTTCGCCTGGTCCGACGGGGCTGCGGCCCTGCTGGATGCGCGCTCCGCCGCGGACACCTCCCACACGGCCGAAGGCCGGCGGTTCATCCTACGGGCCGGGGCACTGGTGGCCACGCCAGCACGCGGGCAGTCCGTGACGGTGGAGACGGCCTACGGCACGGCCGTGGCCCACGCCGGCCGCCTGGCCTGCCGGCTGCAGGGCGACGGGCTGGAAGTCGTTGCGCAGGAACAGGGCGCGCTGCTGCGCACCCCGGCCGGCCAGACCGCCCGCCTGCAAGCCGGCGACGGCGCGCATCTCTCAGCGCGCGGGATCGAGCGCATCGCAGGGCCTGCGCTGGCGCGCACGGCCTGGCAGCGCGGCATGCTGGCGGCCGAGGACTGGTCCGTGGGCGAGGTCATCGACGCCGTGCGGCCGTACACGGCCGGCTTCCTCCAGGTGTCCGCCGCCGCCGCCCGCCTGCGCGTGTTCGGTGTCTTCCGGCTGGATGCCGACGAGGTGCTCGACGGCCTGGCCTACCTCCTGCCCCTGAAGATCGTGCACCTGGGGCCGTGGCTGCGGCGCGTGGACGTCGCCGCACCGGCCTGACGGCTGCGCGTATTTGCGGACCTGCGGAAGTGCGGGCACAGCAAAAAACATGAGGGGATTGGCCGCCGTCGCGCCACAAGCATGAACGAACCGATCACCAAGGAAGCCGTTCATGCCCCTGACCTCCCTCCATCGCACGCGCCTGCAGCCGCTGGTCTGCGCCCTGCTGCTGACCTGCGCCGCCTGGCCCGCCTTCGCCCAGCCGACCCCCTCGCCTGCCGCCAGCGCGCCGGGCGCTCTCGACATTCCCGCCGGTCCGCTCACGGACACGCTCACCCGCATCGGCCAGCAGACCGGTCGCACCATCGTCGCCGACCCCGCGCTGCTGGCCGGCCAGCGCGCGCCCGCCGTCCGAGGCGCACTGGCCCCGCGGCAGGCCGTGGGACAAGCGCTGGCTGGCTCCGGCCTGGCGGTCGACGAAGGCCCGAGCGGCGCCCTGCGCATCCGGCTGCGGACGCCGGCAGACGGGGCCGACCGCCCCGCCCCCGCTGCAGCCACGCCCATCGCCGGCGATGCCACCACCGCCGCCCCTGCGGGGGCTGAAACGGCGGCCACGCTCGCCCCGGTGGTCGTGGCCGACCGGCGGCTCGGCGGCTCGCTGATGCAGCCCACCCGCCAGGTCACCGTGATCGAAGCGCAAGAGCTCGACGACCTGCGGGCCAGCGCGCCCAACCTGGGCGCCCTGCTGACCAAGGCCGTTCCGGGCCTGTCCGACTCCAGCCGCAACCTGACCGACTTCGGCCAGACCCTGCGAGGGCGCAACGCGCTGGTCATCGTGGACGGCATCCCGCTCAACACCAACCGCGACAGCTCGCGCAACCTGGTCAACATCGACCCCAGCCGCATCGAACGGGTGGAAGTGGTGCGCGGCAGCAGCGCCATCTACGGCAGTGGCGCGACGGGCGGCGTGATCTCCGTGACCACGCGCCCGGTCGGCGGGGAGCCGGTGGCGCAGACCACGGTAGGCCTGGATGCCGCGCTGTCCCATCTGGACCGCCATGGCCTGGGAGGGCAAGTCCAGCACTACTTCTCGGGCCGCGGCGATGTCGTCGATTACGAGCTGGACCTGTCCGGGCGCCGCATCGGTGGGGCCTATGACGGCCACGGCGACCGCGTGGCGCCGGACGCCAGCCAGGGCGACCTGTTCGACTCCAACCACTACAGCGTGGGCGGCAAGCTGGGCCTGCGCATCGATGCGGACCAGCGCATTCAGATCGCGGCGAGCTATCTGCGGGCGCACCAGCACTCCGACTACGCCAGCGACCCTGCCGTCAACAGCGCCCCGCTGGGCAGCGCGGCGGCCCGGGCGCTGCGCGGGCTGTCGCTGGCAGACCAGAACCAGGTGGAGAACACGCTGCTGAGCGTGGGCTACGACCACAAGGACCTGGGGGGCAGCAGCTTGTCGGCGCTGCTCTATGGCCGGGACAACTTCACCCGGTTTGCACCGGCCGATCTGCGCACCAACGTGAACCGTGGCAACAACGTGGACCAGGTGATGCAGAACAACAAGGTCTTCGGCGGGCGGCTCACCATCGACACCCCGCTGGATGCACAGCAGGCCACTCGCCTGGTGTGGGGCGCGGACTTCATCGAAGAGCGCAGCAACATGCCGCTGGACGTGTTCGATCCGGCGGCCTACGACGCCAGCGGCGGCCTGGTGTTCCGGCCCATCCGCCGGCTGACGTACATGCCCTGGACGACGACGCGCAGCCTGGGCGCCTTCGGCCAGCTGCAGCACCGCTTCAGCGACCGCTGGTCCGCCGAGGGCGGCCTGCGCTACGAGCGTGCGCAGGCTAGCTTCGACGACTTCCAGCCGCTGTCCCAGTCGCGCCGCCCGAACCCGGCCACGGTGAGCGGCAGCAAGGTCAGCTACGACGCCCTGCTCTACAACGCGGGCGTGTCCTTCAAGCCCGTGCGCAACCACGAGGTGTACGCCTCGTTCAGCCAGGGCTTCGATCTGCCGGACATCGGCCTGCAGGTGCGCAATGCCGGCGCGGCGTTCGACATCAATGCGTCCGACCTCGAACCGGTGGAGACGGACAACTTCGAACTGGGCTGGCGTGGCAGCGTGGGCGATACGGCCGCCACGCTGGCGGCGTTCCACTCCCGCTCGGACCTGGGCGCCATCCAGTCCTTCAACAACGGCCTGCGCCTGCAGCGCACGCGCGAGCGCATCCGCGGCATCGAAGCGACCATCGACCACTACGGCACGGACTGGTCGACCGGCGGCACGCTGACCTGGATGCAGGGCCGTGAGACGCCGCAGGGCGCGGCGCAAGACCAGATCATGACCGGCTACCGCATCCCGCCGCTGAAGGTCACCGCCTATGTGCAGTACCAGTCCGGCGAACGCTGGAGCGTGCGCACGCAGCTGACCTGGTTCGGCGCACGCGACTACCGCCTGCCCGACGGGCGCACCCAGTTCGCCCGCGCCGACGTGCACAGCTACTACACGGTGGACATCGTCGGACGCTGGCGCATCGACCCCAAGAACTCGGTGACCGTGGGGGTGCAGAACCTGTTCAACCGCTACTACCTGCCGCTGTACAGCCAGCTCATGCGCAGTGGCCGCAACGACAGCCGCCTGCCCGCGGCGGGCGCGGTGCTGACGGCCAGCTACACGCACCGCTGGTGAATCGGCGCAAAAAAAGGGCTGCCTTGTGGCAGCCCTTTTTGATCCCACGCCGTGCGTCCAGCGCACGGCACGCAGCGGCTTACTTCTTGTCGCCGCCGGGCACGCTGCCTTCCACGCCCTTGACGTAGAAGTTCACGCCGCCCAGGAACTTGTCGTCCGCCACGGCGTCCTTGGCCAGGATTTCCTTGCCGTCCTGGCCGACGATCGGGCCCTTCCAGATCACGAAGCTGCCGTCCTGCAGGCCCTTCTTCACTTCGTCGACCTTGGCCTTGGTTTCGGCCGGCACGTCTTCGGCGATGGACACCATGTCGATCGCGCCTTCCTTCACGCCCCACCAGCTCTGGCCGGTCGTCCAGGTGCCTTCCAGCGCATCCTTGGTGGCCTTGATGTAGTACGGGCCCCAGTTGATCACGGCCGAGCCCAGGTGGGCCTTGGGGCCGTAGGCGGTCATGTCGGAGTCCCAGCCGAAGGCGCGCTTGCCCTTTTCCTGCGCCGTCTTCAGCACGGCGGGGGAGTCGGTGTTCTGGAACAGCACGTCGGCGCCGCCGTTGATCAGCGAGGTGGCGGCTTCCGTTTCCTTCGGCGGGCTGAACCATTCGTTCACCCACACCACCTTGGTCTTGATCTTGGGATTGACCGACTGCGCGCCCAGCGTGAAGCTGTTGATGTTGCGGATCACCTCGGGAATCGGCACCGAGCCCACCACGCCCAGCGTGTTGGTCTTGGTCATGGCACCGGCGATCACACCGGCCATGTAGGCGCCTTCGTAGGTGCGGCTGTCGTAGGTGCGCACGTTCTCGGCCGTCTTGTAGCCGGTGGCGTGCTCGAACTTCACATCCTTGAAGTCGGGCGCGATCTTCTGGATGGTTTCCATGTAGCCGAAGGTCGTGCCGAAGATCAGCTTGTTGCCCTGGCCGGCCATGTCGCGCAGCACGCGCTCGGCGTCGGCAGATTCCGGGACACTTTCCACGAAGCTCGTCACGACCTTGTCGCCGAATTCCTTCTCGATCGCCTTGCGGCCGTTGTCGTGGGCGAACGACCAGCCGCCGTCGCCCACCGGGCCGACGTAGGCGAACGCGATCTTCAAAGGCTCGGCCTTGGGTGCCGGCGCGGCCGCGGCAGGTGCGGCGGCGGGCGCCGGTGCGGGCTCTTCCTTCTTGCCGCAGCCGGCCAGCGCGGCAGCCGCCACGGCGGAGAGCGCAGCCACCTTGAGCAGGGAGCGCTTGGAGATGTCGTTCATGTCGATTCCTCTTTAGGGGTGTGTTGAAAGCGGGGAGAGCGTAACAAAAACAGGTGGCGAACGGCCGGCAAACCGGCCATCAGGACCCGGGATAGAACGGCTTGCCCAGCGAGGCCGGCATGTTCACGCGGATCCAGGTCGGATTGCGCGAGATCAGTGCCAGCACCACGATGGTCGCCAGGTAGGGCAGCATGCTCAGCAACTGGCTCGCTACCTCCACCCCCGTGGCCTGCAGGTGGAACTGCAGCATCGTCACGCCACCGAACAGATAAGCCCCAAGCAACACCCGTGCCGGGCGCCAGGTGGCGAAGGTGGTGAGCGCCAGCGCGATCCAGCCGCGCCCGGCCACCATGCCCTCCACCCACAGCGGCGTGTACACCGTGGAGATGTAGGCACCCGACAGCCCGCACAGCGCCCCGCCCACCATCACCGCCGCCAGGCGGATGCGGCGCACCGGGTAGCCCAGGGCATGGGCCGACTCGGGCGACTCGCCCACCGAGCGCAGCACCAGGCCGGCGCGCGAGCGGTACAGGAACCAGATCAGCGCAGCCACCAGCACCATGGTCAGGTACACGATGGGATGCTGGCGAAACAGCGCGGGCCCCGCCAGCGGAATGTCGGACAGCACGGGAATGGCGTACTTGGGCAGCTCCGGCAGCTTGGCCTGGACGTAGTTGATGCCGACGAAGGCGGAAAAGCCCACGCCGAACAGGCTCAGCGCCAGGCCGGTGGCGTACTGGTTGGTGTTGAGCCAGATCACCAGCACGCCGAAGACGCCCGCCAGCAACGCGCCGGCCGCCATGCCGGCCGCAAAGCCCAGCCAGGTGTTGCCCGTGTGGACCACGGTGGCAAAGCCCGCGATGGCGGCGCACAGCATCATGCCCTCGGCGCCCAGGTTCACGATGCCGGACTTTTCGTTGATCAGCAGGCCCAGCGCCGCGATGGCGAGGACGGTGCCGGCGCTGAGCGTGGAGCCCAGCAGCAGTGCGTAGGACTCCATCAGCGGGCTCCCTGGCTGGTGCGGCCCACCCAGCGGATCCGGTAGGCGATCAGCGTGTCGCACGCCAGCAGCGTGAACAGCAACAGCCCCTGGAATACGCCGGTGAGCGATTTGGGCAGGCCCAGGCGCGACTGCGCCAGTTCGCCGCCGATATAGAACATGCTCATCAGGAGGGCCGAGAAGACCATGCCCACGGGATGCAGCCGCCCGACGAAAGCCACGATGATGGCCGCGAAGCCGTAGCCCGCCGGCACATAGGGCGTGAGCTGGCCGATGGGCCCGGCCACCTCCAGCGCGCCCGCCAGCCCTGCGGCGCCGCCCGAGACCAGCAGCGCCGTCCACAGCGCGCGGCGCGAAGAGAACCCCGCATACCGCGCCGCCGCCGGCGCCAGGCCGCCCACCTGCAGGGCGAAGCCGGCCCGCGTGCGGAACAGGAACACCCACAGCGCGGCTGCCCCGGCCAGGGCCAGCAGCAGGCCGATGGTCACGCGCGAGCCCTGCATGAGCTTGGGGATCTGCGTCACACGCTCGAAGGTCTTGGTCTGCGGGAAGTTGTAGCCCATCGGGTCTTTCCACGGCCCGTAGACCAGGTAACCCAGCACCAGCGTGGCCACGTAGACCAGCATCAGGCTCACCAGGATCTCATTGGCGTTGAACTTGTCGCGCAGCAGCGCCGTGATGCCGGCCCACGCCATGCCGCCCAGCACGCCGGCCAGCAGGATGGCGGGCACGATCCACGGCCCGGTGGTCTTGTCGGCCAGCAGCGCCATGCCGCCTGCCGCCACCGCGCCGATCACGAACTGCCCTTCGGCGCCGATGTTCCACACGTTGGAGCGGAAGCACACGGCCAGCCCCAGCGCGATGAGCAGCAGCGGCGTGGCCTTGACCATGAGCTCGCCGATGGCGTACTGCGACTTGATGGGCTCCCAGAAGAACACCTGCAGGCCGCGCACCGGATCCTTGCCCAGCGCGGCGAACAGGGCCACGCCGATGAGCACCGTCACCGCCAGGGCGAGCAGCGGCGAGCCGTACGTCCACAGCCGCGAGGCCTGGGGACGTGGTTCCAGCTTAATGGACATGGGCGGCCCCTCCCGGTGCGGCGGCGCCGTCCATGCGGGCCAAGTGCGACTGCACGTCCGCATGCCACAGGCCGCTCATCCATTCGCCGATGCGCTCGACCGTGGCGTCGGCGCGGTCCACCGACGGCGACAGGTGGCCCTTGGCCACCACGTGCAGCCGGTCGCAGATCTCGAACAGCTCGTCCAGCTCCTCGCTGACCACCAGCACGGCGCAGCCGGCGTCGCGCAGGGCCAGGATTTCGCCGCGGATCTGCGCGGCCGCCCCCACGTCCACACCCCAGGTGGGCTGGGACACGATGAGCAGCTTGGGGTTCGCGTCGATCTCGCGCCCCACGATGAACTTCTGCAGGTTGCCGCCGGACAGCGACTTGGCCGCGGCATGCGGCCCGCCCGCCTTGACATGGAAGCGCTCGATGATGGCGCGGGCATGCGCGGCCAGCGCGCCGGTGCGGATCCAGCCGCCCCCGCCGACGCAGTTGCTGCGCGTGAGCAGCAGGTTGTGCGCCAGGCCCATGGTGGGCACGGCGCCGCGGCCCAGCCGCTCCTCGGGCACGAAATGCAGGCCCAGGGCGCGGCGCTGGCGCGGGTTCATGCGGCCCACGGGCCGGCCGCCGACCTGCACCGTGGCCTCTGCGGCGCGCGTGTCTTCGCCCGACAGCGCGTACATCAGTTCCTTCTGGCCGTTGCCGGAGACGCCGGCGATGCCGACGACCTCGCCCGCGCGCACTTCGAACTCCATGTCGATCAGGTCCACGCCGAACTGGTCCGCCCGCGGCAGGCTCAGCGACTGCACGCGCAGCACCGCTGCGCCCGCCTGCACCGGCCGGTGGGTGAGCGCCGGCGGCTCGGCACCGATCATCATGCGCGACAGCGAGGCGTTGGTTTCCTCCGCCGGGTTGCAGACGCCTGTCACCTTGCCGCCGCGCAGCACCGTGCAGGCCGTGCACAGCGCGCGGATCTCGTGCAGCTTGTGGCTGATGTACAGGATGCTGCAGCCTTCGCTGGCCAGCTTGCGCAGCACCACGAAGAGCTTCTCGACCGCCTGGGGCGTGAGCACCGACGTGGGCTCGTCCAGGATCAGCAACTTGGGATTGGTGAGCAGCGCGCGGATGATCTCCACCCGCTGCATCTCGCCCACCGACAGCGTGTGCACCGGGCGGTGGGGATCGATGTCCAGGCCGTACTCCGCGGCGGTGGCCGTGATGCGGCGCGTGACCTCGGCCAGTTGCAGGCTCTTGTCCAGGCCCAGCCAGACGTTCTCGGCCACGGTGAGCGTGTCGAACAGGCTGAAATGCTGGAACACCATGGCGATGCCCAGCGCCCGCGCCTCCTGCGGGTTGCGGATCTGCACGGGCCGGCCGTCGAAGTGCATCTGGCCTTCGTCGGGCTTGACGGCGCCGTAGATGATCTTCATCAGGGTGGACTTGCCGGCGCCGTTCTCACCCAGCACGGCATGCACCTCGCCGGGCTGCACGGTGAGCGACACGCCGCTGTTGGCGACGACCGCCGGGTAGCGCTTGGTGATGCCCGTCAGCTGCAGACGCGGCACCACGGCACCCGGCGGCGGGGTGGGGGAAGAATTCATGCGGGCGATTGTCTCTTAGTTTGGCGGGGGCCCCATGCAGTGAAAACCGCAGTGGGGCAAGCGCCTGGGGCGCCAAAAGCTATCATTTTCGGAGCGTCGAGGCCACCGCCTTCACGCCTTCGCGCAGCCAGGCCGCTGCCGCCGAATGGTGCGAGCGGGCATGCCAGAGCTGGTAGTACATGAGGCGGGGAAAGGGCACGGGGCACGGCAGGATGGCCAGCGGCAGCTGGCGCGTGTAGCGCTCGCAGAACTGCCGGCCGGTGGTGAGCACAAGCAAGCTCGATGCCACCATCTCCGGGATCAGGCTGAAATGCGCGCAGCGCGCGGTGATGTGGCGGCGCAGCCCCAGCGCATCCAGGTGGGCGTCGATGACCCCGCGGGCGCCGGGATGGGTGGGCGTGGGCGCGATGTGCTCGGCCGCCAGCCAGCCATCGGCATCCCAGCCCCGGCGCACGGCCGGATGGGACTGGCTGACCAGGCTCACCACCTCGTCGCCGAACAGCCGGGCCATGTGCAGGTCTTCGGGCGGCTGGGGCCAGTTGCCGATGACGACGTCGACGTCGCCCTGCGCCAGGTGCGCGTGGTAGTGGGCGTCGGGCGACAGGGGCAGGATCTCCACCGGGCACAGCGGCGCCTCGGTCTTCAGGTGGGCCATCAGCCGGGGCAGGAAGAGCGGGTCCAGGTAGTCGCTGGCGGCAATGCGGAAGGTGCGCGTGGCCGTGCGCGGGTCGAAGCCGCGGGCGTCCGAGAACAGCCCTTCCGCCGCACGCAGGATGCTGGCCGCCGGCTCCACCATGCGCAGCCCGGCCTCGGTGGGCAGCATGGCCGCGCCCGAGCGCACCAGCAGCGGGTCGCCCGCCAGGTCGCGCAGGCGGCGCAGCGCGGCCGACACGGCGGGCTGGTGCATGCCCAGGCGCACGGCGGCACGCGAAACGCTTCGTTCAGTGAGCACGGTATGCAGCACCCGGATGAGATGGAGGTCGATCTTGTCGAAAAGGATGTGGTCTCTCATACGCGGTGGGGCATGCGTCTCATAGGGCAACGCGTATGCCGCGCTGCAGAAGCTTCTGCACGGCGGTGCCGGCGTGCGGTGCAGGGGCCAGTGGGCTGGCGCAAAAAGCCAATGTACACGCCGCCCGCAGGTTGAATGACAGGAGCCGTGCACCTGCAGGCCAGGCCAGATGCTGTACCTCGACCCCGGGCGGGCGTCCGTCGCCTTGGCTTACATCTCATCGATCGGGGTGGACCGGGCGTCCACGCCGGTTGCGGCCTTCCCCGCCGATGCGATGGCGAAGCGGTCGCCCGTGCGGAGGTAGAAGCTCGCGCCGAACCGCCCCACCGGATGGAAGTTTTGCAGCCGCACGCGCCAGAGTTCGGTATCTACCAGCCCATCGCGCACGGCCAGCCACTGGACGCGGCCGATGAACACATAGCGGCTGGGCGTCTCCAGCGTCTCGTGCAGCACGCATTCGAACGCCACGGGCGCCTCGGCGATGCGCGGCGGCGCCACGCTGCGCGACGGCACGGCAGTCAGCCCCGCGTGCAGCAGCTCGCTCTGGTCGGGCGGCAGGCTGTCGCCACAGGCATGCATGCGCTCGGCCATGGCCTCGTCAGTGATGTGGACGACGAACTCGCCGGTGCGCAGGATGTGCGCGGCGGTGTCCTTGAGCGCGCCGTCCTGCAGGCGGTTGATGCTGACCATGACGATGGGCGGGTCCTCGCCCACCATATTGAACATGCTGAACGGGGCGGCGTTGACGGTGCCGTCGGGGCCGAGGGTGGTGATCAGCGCGATCGGGCGGGGGACGATCAGGCTGGCCATCAGCTTGTAGCGCTGGTGGGGGGTGAGGGGGGAGAAGTCGATGTCCATGGGGTGGTGGGAAGCAGAAAGCTTGCCTGAGGCTTTCTCTTTGGGTCAAATTGGCTTCTGGCGCTTATCTGGTAAGCGCTTGTAGCTATCATTTTGAATAGTGCTGGGTGATTACTTCTCGGGGCCGGGTCTCGCCCCGGCGGGCGAGGTGCTTTTCTTTGCTTCGCCAAAGAAAAGTACCCAAAAGAAAGGCGACCCTGCTGTCTGCGTCCCTCCGCTGCGCTACGGGCAACCTGCGGTGCTCGGTCGCGGGGCGGCGCCGTGGAACTCGCTGCGCGCTGGCGCGCTTCGCTCGGACAGCCACGGCGAGTCAGATCACGAAGCGGGTGTGTCCTGCGGCACCCCCGCCCGCCCCGCGCCCTGTGCTCCTCGGCGCATACAGAAGGGCGTTGGGAGTCCGCACGGGCCATCGCTGCGCTCGGCCCTTGTGGGGCGGCGTGCGTGTGCTCTGCGATTGCGCAGGCGCGCAGCGCCGCTAACGCCAGGCCGAGCGCAGCGACGGCCCGCGTGGGGCGTTCGGGTTCCCTTCTGCCCGTGCCGAGAAGCGGAGCGCAGGCAGGGCGCATGCGCGTCGGAGCGCGCATGCCTCGTGAACTGACTCGCCGTGGCTGTCCGAACGGAGCGCTGCAAGCGCGCAGTGAGTTCCACGGCGGCCCTGCCTGCGCGAGCATCGCAGGCTGCCCCGTAGCGCAGCGCAGGGGACACGGGCAGCAGGGTCGCCCTTTCTTTGCTTACTTTCTTTCGGCGAAGCGAAAGAAAGTGAGTGCGCCGCCGGGCGCACATCCCGGCCCCGGGCAGCAAACGCCCCCTAATAACTAAATAGGAACCCGCCTTTGCTCTGCCACAGGCCATCCACGCCCCACCAAAAGGTACATTCCACCTCCATGCCCCCAGCAGGCCCCCTCCCCCCGGAGCCCCACCCGCCCGACATCAAAGGCTGGTGCCCCGGCGCTCTCCAGCCCATGCCCTCGGGCGATGGCCTGGTCGTGCGCGTGCGCCCGCCCCTGGGCCGGCTCACGCTGCGCCAGGCCGGGCGGCTGGCCCGGCTGGCACGCACCCACGCGTCGGGCGTGCTGGAGCTGTCCAGCCGCGCCAACGTGCAGCTGCGCGGCGTGGCGGAGGCGCGGCATGCCGGCGTGCTGCGCGCCCTCGCGGGGTGCGGTCTGCTGGATGCCGACGTGCAGCGCGAGCGGCGCCGCAACCTGGTGGTGGACCCGCTCCACCGGCCCGGTGACGGCGTGACGGAGCTGGCCCAGGCGCTCTGGCAGGCCCTTGCCACCCCGGACGACACCCTGGACGCCCTGCCGGCCAAGTTCGGCTGGTCCATCGACGGCGGGCACGGGGCCGGGCTGCAGGCGGTCTCGGCAGACATTCGCTTCGAGCGGGTGCCGCAACACCCCGCTGCCCAGGGAAGTCCCCATGGCGATGGCAGCAGCGCAGCCACCGCCTGGCGCGTACGGCCGGATGGGCTGCCCTGGGCCATGGTCGCCCCCAATGCCGTACAGGCCGTGGCGGCGGGCTTGGCGCTGGCGTGCTGGTTTGCCCGGCGTTGCCAACAGCAACAGCAACAGAAGAAGATTGAAGGGCGCCGGCCGGGACGCCTGGCCGCCTGCGCGCCCGAGATCGAACGCCTCGTGGCAGCAGACGACGGCGCCCCCGCCTGGCCGCCTGGGCGGCCCCCCGGAGTTGCTTGGCAAGCGGTGGAGCAGCCAACGCCGTCCACCCCAGACACAACCCACGCGGCCCCCCCCACACCGGGCCGCGTGCCCAGCGTCGGCTGGCTGGCAGGCGCCCCGCTGGGCCGGCTGCAGGCCACCGCATTGGCCCGTTTGGTCAGGGCATTGCAGGCGGCCGGCGGCGCGGCAGAGGGCTACGGCCTGCGCGCGACCCCCTGGCGCATGCTGCTGATCGAATGGCCGCGGGCACCGGACAGCGACGGGGGCGCTGGCGGCGGCAACGGCATGCGCCAGCCACCGCAGCTTCCGCCAAGCACCGGGCTGGACCACGCAGCCGACTGGATCACCCAAGCGGCGGATGCACGGCTGCGCGTGTCGGCCTGCACCGGCGCGCCCGGTTGCCCCCAGGCGCAGGCGCCCACGCAGGCCCTGGCGCTGGCCCTGGCGCCGCACGTGCCCGCAGGCGCGCACCTGCACGTGAGCGGCTGCGCCAAGGGCTGCGCACGGCAAGCCCCGGCCACCGTCACGCTGCGGGCCGAGCCATCGCCTTGCGGCAGTCTGTTTGCCGTGGTGCGCGACGGCAATGCCAACGGTGAGGCCCGGGAGCGGCTGCAGGCGGCCGCTGTGCAAGACAATCCCGGGTTGCTGTTCGAAAACCAGAATTGATGCTGCACCGCTACGAAACCGATGGCGCCGAGATCTACCGGCAGTCCTTTGCCACCATCCGCCGCGAGGCCGACCTGGCCCGCTTCACCTCCGTGGAAGAGCGGGTGGTCGTCCGCATGATCCACGCGGCCGGCATGGTCGAGCTGGCGCCCCACGTCCACTTTTCCACCGGCATGGCCGAAGCCGCGCAGCAGGCGCTGCAGAACGGCGCGCCCGTGCTGTGCGACGTGCGCATGGTCAGCGAAGGCATTACCCGCTCGCGCCTGCCGGCCCACAACCCCGTCATCTGCACGCTGCACGACCCCGAGGTCGCAGCGCTGGCGCAGCGCATGGGCAATACCCGGAGCGCCGCCGCGCTGGAGCTGTGGCGCCCCCACCTGGCGGGCGCCGTGGTCGCCATCGGCAACGCGCCCACGGCCTTGTTCCACCTGCTCAATCTGCTGCAGGACCCGGACTGCCCGCGCCCGGCGGCCATCGTCGGCTGCCCCGTGGGCTTCATCGGCGCGGCGGAATCGAAGGAGGCCCTGATGCAGGATCTGCCCGTGCCGGCCATGATCGTGCGCGGGCGCCTGGGCGGCTCGGCCATGACGGTCGCCGCCATCAACGCGCTGGCCAGCCATGCCGAATAGCGTGGTGACACCCGCAGCGGGCGTCGTCTGCGTGGGCCTGGGCCCGGGCGACCCGGAACTGATGTCCGTGAAGGCCGACCGGCTAGTGCGCGGCGCGCGCCACGTGGCGTTCTTCCGCAAGAAGGGCCGGCCCGGCAAGGCGCGGCAACTGGTCGACGGCCTGCTGGCGCCCGGCACGGCCGAGTACCCGATGGAATACCCCATGACCACCGAGATGCCGGTGGACAGCCCCGACTACGTGGCCCAGCTTGCCGCGTTCTACGACGACTGGTGCGCGCGCCTGGAGACGCTGGCCCGCACCGAGCAGGTCGTTGTGCTGTGCGAGGGCGATCCGTTCCTCTACGGCTCCTTCATGCACCTGTACACCCGCTTGCGCGAGCGCGCGGCCGTGCGGCTGGAAGTCGTGCCCGGCATTCCCGGCATGGTGGGCTGCTGGCACGCCACGGGAGAGCCCATCACCTGGGGCGACGACGTACTGAGCGTGATGACCGGCACCCTGCCGGAGGACGAACTGGTGCGCCGCATGCAGTCGGCCGAAGCGCTGGTGGTGATGAAGGTGGGCCGCAACCTGCCACGCATCCGCCGCGCGCTGGAGCGCACGGGCCGGCTCGATGCCGCCTGGCTGGTGCAGAACGGCACCACGGCGCAGCAGCAGGTCGCACGCCTGACCGAGGTGGAGGGCGACGCCTGCCCCTACTTCGCCATCGTGCTGGTGCACGGCCAGGGCCGCCGGCCGGAGGCCGCATGGTGACGACGAATGCCCCCGCGCGCACCGGCCGCCTGGCCATTGCGGGCCTGGGCCCTGGCGCCCTGGATCAGATCACCCCGGAAGTGGCCGCTGCCTTGCAGGGCGCCACCGATGTCGTCGGCTACCTGCCCTACGTCGCCCGCGCCAGAGCGCTGGTGGAACAGGCCGGCGGCAGCCCCGCCGTGGCCTGGCATGCCTCCGACAACCGCGTGGAACTGGAACGCGCCCAGCACGCCCTGGCGCTGGCCGCTGAGGGCCGGCAGGTGGTGGTCGTATCGTCCGGCGACCCCGGCGTGTTCGCCATGGCCGCAGCAGTGTTCGAGGCCATTGAGCACGCCCCGGCGGAGCAGTCCGCGGCATGGCAGATGCTCGACGTACAGGTGCTACCCGGCATCACCGCCATGCTCGCCGCAGCGGCCCGTGCCGGCGCACCGCTGGGCCATGACTTCTGCTGCATCAATCTGTCGGACAACCTCAAGCCCTGGGCCGTGATCGCGCGGCGCGTGCAGCTGGCAGCCGAGGCCGACTTCGCCATGGCCTTCTACAACCCGCGCTCGCGCAGCCGGCCCGAAGGGTTTGTGCGCCTGCTGGAGCTGCTGCGCGCGCAGTGCGAGCCCACGCGCCTGATGGTCTTCGCGCGGGCCGTGTCCACGCCCGAGGAACACCTCCACGTCTGCACGCTGGCCGAGGCCACGCCCGAGATGGCCGACATGCGCACCGTGGTGCTCGTGGGCAACAGCACCACACGGCAGGTGGGGCGCTGGGTCTACACCCCGCGCTTCTATGCGCCGGAAGCGGCCGAGATCGCTGCACCCGCCCCAGGCAGCGCGCCATGAGCGATCCAGTGCAGCACGGCAGCCACGTCTTCGGTACGGGCGCGCTCGGGCAACACCGGGCGCTGCACCATCACGATCGGCAGGCCCAGCGCGCGCGCAGCCTCCAGCTTGCCGCGCGTGGCCTCGCCGCCGGCGTTCTTGGCCACCAGCCAGCCGATGCGGTGCGTGCGCAGCAGCGCCTCATCGTCATGCGCGCTGAAGGGGCCGCGCCCCAGCACCACCGTGGTGTCGGGCAAGGGCAGACTGCCCGGCTCGGGCGCATCCACCAGGCGCAGCAGATAGTGGTGCGCGGGCCGCTCCGCGAAGGCCGCGAGCTGCTTGCGCCCCACGGCCAGGAACACGCGGGCGGCCTCTTGTGGCAGCGCCGCAGCGGCGCCAGCCATGTCGGGCACTTCGATCCAGCGGTCGCCGGCCTGCGGTTGCCAGGGCGCGCGCTCCAGAGCCAGCAACGGCGTGCCGGTCGCATCGCAGGCCGCGCAGGCATTGCGGCTCATCTGTGCGGCGAACGGGTGCGTGGCGTCCACCACATGGGTGATGCGCTCGCTCCGAATGAATTGCGCCAGCCCTTCCGCACCGCCGAAGCCGCCGATGCGCGTGGGCAGCAGCTGTGCCACGGGCGACTGGGTCACGCCGGCGTACGAGAAGACCGCGGGCACGCCGCCGCGGTGCAGCGCCTGGGCCAACTGGCTGGCGCCGCTGGTACCGCCCAGCAGGAGAACATGCGTCATGGCTGATCCGTGGTTGACATTGGTGGGCCTGAACGAGGACGGGCTGGACGGCCTGACGCCCGCCGCCCGCCACGCGCTGGACCAGGCCGAGGTCGTCTTCGGCGGGCCGCGCCATCTGGCACTGGCCCGGGTGGGCGAGCGCGGCAAGCCCTGGCCCGTGCCGTTCGACATCGCTCCCGTGGTGGCGCTGCGCGGGCAGCGCGTGGTGGTGCTGGCGTCCGGTGATCCGTTCTGGTTCGGCGCGGGCGGCAGCCTCGCCGCGCACCTGGCACCGCACGAGTGGCGCTGCCACGCCCAACCCTCGACATTCTCGCTGGTCGCCGCCCGCCTGGGCTGGCGGCTGGAGGCCACCGACTGCCTGGGCCTGCACGCCAGCCCCGTGCAGCAACTGCTGCCGCGCCTGGCACCCGGCGGGCAAGCCATCGTGCTGCTGCGCGATGGCCCCGCCGTCGCCGCCCTGGCCGACTGGCTGGTGCGCGAAGGCTGGGGCGACAGCGCCCTGTGGGTGATGGAATCCGTCGGCGGCCCGCGCGAGCGCTGCCGCACCATGGCGGCGGCCGAAGCGGCCGCGCAGCTCTCGCAAGACCCGGCACACGCTCCCGTCGCCGTCGCGCTGCGGGCCCAAGGCGGCACAGCCCTGCCCCAGGCCGCCGGCCGGGCCACCGACTGGTTTGCACACGACGGCCAGATCACCAAGGCCCCGGCCCGCGCGCTCACGCTGGCGGCCCTGGCGCCCCGGCGCGGCGAGCGGCTGTGGGACATCGGCGGCGGCTCCGGCTCGGTGGCGGTGGAATGGTGCCTGGCCGGTGGTGCGGCCATCAGCGTGGAGCAGCACGCGGCGCGGGTGGACAACATCCGCACCAATGCCCAACGCTTCGGGCTGCACCACCAAATGCAGGTCGTGCACGGCCTGGCGCCCGAGGCGTTGGCGGGCTTGCCCCCGCCGCAGGCCGTGTTCGTGGGCGGCGGCTTCGACGACGCTGTCTTCGCCGCACTGCAGACTCTGATGCCCGCCGGCTGCCGCCTGGTCGTCAACGCCGTCACGCTGGAGACCGAAGCACTGCTGGCGCAACTGCACGCCGCGCACGGCGGCCAATTGCTGCGGCTGGAACTTGCCAGCGCCGAGCCGCTGGGCCGCATGCGCAGCTGGCAGGCCGCCCGCCCGCTGGTGCAATGGAGCTGGCAGCGATGAACCCGGCCGGCGGCCACCATGCCTGCGTGGTGCTGGGCATCGGCCTGCGCGCGCAGGCGGACGCTGCCGCCCTGCAGGCGCTGTGGCAACAGGCGCAGGCCGAGGGCCGTGACGCCTTCTGCGCCGTCGCATTGCTGGACACCAAGGCCGCACACCCCGCGCTGGCCGAGTGGCTGCGCGGCGCAGCGCCCGGCGCCGCCGTCATCGCCGTGCCCGCTGATGCCTTGCCCGTACAGCCCGTCCACACCCAATCCCCCCGCCTGCACGCCCGCTACGGCACCGGCAGCGTGGCCGAGGCCGCCGCCCTGTCCGCCGCCGGGCCCGGTGCGCAGCTGCTGCAGCCGCGCCGCGTGGCCGATGACGGCAGCGCCACGCTGGCCGTCGCCCTGCGCCAGGCCGGTCCCCTGCACTGTTGTCTTGCAGCGCGCGCCCCCTGTGCCGCTGCATCCGAACCAGGAACCCCTCCATGACCGTCCATTTCATCGGCGCCGGCCCCGGCGCTGCCGACCTCATTACCGTGCGCGGGCGCGACCTCATGGCCGCCTGCCCGGTCTGTCTGTATGCAGGCTCGCTGATTCCGCGCGATCTGCTCGCGCACTGCCCGCCCGGTGCGCGCATCGTCAACACCGCGGCCATGAGCCTGGACGACATCGTGGCCGAGATCGAGACCGCGCATGCGCAAGGCCACGACGTGGCACGGCTGCACTCGGGTGACCTATCGGTCTGGTCCGCCATGGGCGAGCAGCTGCGCCGCCTGCGTGCGCTCGGCATTCCGTACACCGTCACGCCCGGCGTGCCGTCGTTCGCCGCTGCGGCGGCCACGCTGGGGGCCGAGCTGACGCTGCCCGGCCTGTGCCAGTCGGTGGTGCTCACGCGCACCTCGGGCCGCGCCACCTCCATGCCCGAGGGCGAGAACCTCGCAGCGTTTGCCGCCACCGGCGCGGTGCTGGCCATCCACCTGTCCATCCATGTGGCCGAAAAGGTGCAGGCCGAGCTGCTGCCGCACTACGGAGCCGACTGCCCCGCCGCCATCGTCTGGCGCGCGAGCTGGCCTGACGAAACCGTGGTGCGCACCACAGTCGGCGCACTCGCCCAGGCTGTGGCCGCCAGCATGGAACGCACCGCGCTCATCCTGGTGGGCCGCAGCCTGCAGGCCGAGGATTTCGCCGAAAGCCGCCTGTACGCTGCCGACTACGACCGCCGCTACCGCCCGCTGGGCACCGAGCCGCGCTTTCCCGCCACCGATGTGCAGAACAACCCAGCGCTGGACACGGCCCGCGATGAGCCGTTGAACGACGGCGCCCCCCGCGCATGACCGCTGTACACCCCTTGCCGCCCGTCGCCCTCACGCTGATCGGCATCGGCACCGGCAACCCGGACCACCTCACGCGCCAGGCCGTCACGGCCATGCACGCGGCCGACCTGATCCTGCTGCCCCACAAGGGCGAAGACAAGGCCGAGCTGGCCGCCCTGCGCCAATCGCTGTGCAATGCGGTGCTGACAGCGCCCGCCCCGCTGGGCCCCGTGGTGGCCGGCTTCGACATGCCCGTGCGCCGCAGCGAAGGCGACGACTACCTGGCGCAGGTGGACGAATGGCATGCCGCCATCACGCGCTGCTGGCAGGCCAGCATCGCCCAGGCCGTGGCGTCGGGCCTGAGTGCAGGAACCGATGGCGCGCCCCTGCGCGTGGCCCTGCTGGTGTGGGGCGACCCCGCCCTGTACGACAGCACGCTGCGCATCGCCGCGCGCATGCAGCCCGCACCGGTCAGCGTGGAGGTGGTGGCCGGCATCACATCGGTGCAGGCCCTGGCGGCCGCGCACGCCATCGCCCTCAACGAGATCGGCCAGCCTTTCGTGGTGACCACCGGCCGTCAGCTGCGCGACCACGGCTGGCCCGCAGGCGTGGACACCGCCGTGGTCATGCTGGACGGGCTGTGCAGCTTCACCACCCTGCCACCCGACGGCCTGCACCTCTGGTGGGGTGCCTACCTGGGCATGCCGCAGCAGATGCTCGACAGCGGCCCCCTGGCCGAGGCCGGCCCGCGCATCCAGGCCCGCCGCGCCCAGGCACGCGCGCAGCACGGCTGGATCATGGATATCTACCTGCTGCGCCGCACGCCCGGCTGACGCGGCCCCGCCCTGCCGCACGTGAGGGCGCGCGGGCATTCTCCTTGCATGCCCCATAGCGCAGCAGGCATCCCCGCTATACGCTCACGCGGATGGACTTGCCTCGCAATGCGCGTACCCTCTTGCCTAGAAACCATTGAACCACCCGCCCGCCCCACGGGCCGCCCCTGCATGACCACGCCTTCCCGTCCGCTTCGCTTCATCCGCCGTGGCCAACCCGTCACCCTGCACGGCGTGCCGCCCGACCGCACGCTGCTGGAAGTGCTGCGCGAAGACCTCGGCTCCACCGGCACCAAGGAAGGCTGCGGCGAAGGCGACTGCGGGGCCTGCACCGTGGTGCTGGGCGAGGCGCGCGGTGGCCAGGTGCACTACCAGGCGGTCAACAGCTGCATCCGGCTGGCGCATTCGGTGGACGGCATGGCCCTGTGGACCGTGGAGGACTTGGCCGAAGACCCGCTCATCCAGCCCGCGGCGCAGGCCGCCGCGGCGGATGCCCAAGGCGCAGCGCAGGGCGGCACTCCCATCCACCTGCACCCCGCGCAGGAGGCCATGGTGCAGTGCCATGGCTCGCAGTGCGGCTTCTGCACGCCCGGCTTCGTGATGAGCCTGTTCGGGATGTACCAGAAGTACGTGGCCCCCACGCTCCCCGCTGTGCGTGGTTCGCTGCCCCCCGAGGGGGCGCAACCCGCCTTGGGGCGGCCCGGCGGCGGGTTGACTGCAGCCCCCACGCTCACTGCTGCCGGCACAGACGCGCCGCGGGCCTGCCCGCCCCAGGCCATCACCCGCGCGCTGGCCGCCGAGGAGCTGTCGGGCAACCTGTGCCGCTGCACCGGCTACCGGCCCATTCTGGACGCCGCGCAGCAGATGCAGCACCTGCCGCCCATGCAGGTGCAGGAAGAAATTCTGCTACAACAAATGGAGCTACTCGCGCTTACCCCGCAAGCGCCAGAGGCCGATTTGGCTTATATCGCACCCACCACCCTGCCGGCGCTGCTGGCGGCCCGCAGCGCCTTCCCGGATGCGCAGATCGTCGCCGGCGCCACCGACGTGGGCCTGTGGATCACCAAGCAGCACCGCCGCTTCGCCCGCATGCTTGACGTCACCCGCGCGCAGGAGCTGCGCCGCGTGCGCGAAGCCGACGGCGCGCTGGTCATCGGCGCGGCAGTGTCGCTCAGCGATGCCTTCGCCGCCCTGCGCCAGCACTGGCCGCAGCTGCACCGCTTCCACGCACGGTTCGCTGGGCTGCCGGTGCGCAATTCGGGCACGCTGGGCGGCAACGTGGCCAATGGCTCGCCGATCGGCGATTCCATGCCGCTCCTGATCGCGCTGGGTGCCAGCGTGGTGCTGGCCAGCGTGCGCGGCGAACGCGCGCTGCCGCTGGAAGACCTCTACACCGGCTACCGCCAGAACGTGATGGCGGCCGACGAACTGCTGGTGCGCATCGCCGTCCCCCTGCCCGGCGCGGGCGAGACGATGGCGGCGTACAAGGTGTCCAAGCGCACGGACGATGACATCTCGGCCGTCTGCCTGGTGCTCAACCTCGCCATCGACGGCGGCACCGTGCAACGCGCACGCATCGGCGCAGGCGGGGTGGCCGCCACGCCGGCCCGCGCCCGGCAGGCCGAAGCCGCTCTCGTCGGCCAGCCCTGGACGGCGGCTACCGTGGAGCGCGCCGCTGCCGCGCTGCAGGCCGAGTTCCAGCCCATCAGCGACATGCGCGCCAGCGGCGCCTACCGCCGCACGGTGCTCGGCAGCCTGATGCAGCGCTTCTGGCTGGAGAGCCAGGGCGGGCCGCAGCCGGCGTCGCTTGACCAGTTTGCGCTGGAGGTGGTGGCATGAACCAGCGCGACACCCTGCCCGGCGCCGCTTCCACGCCGCCCGCCCCCTTGAGCCGCGATGCGGGCGACGACCCGGTGGCCGCCCGCGCCGACGCCCACGGCGCCATGGGCCGGCATGCCCCGGCCCCAGCCTCAGCCCACGTGGACCGTGCCCCGGTGCGCGAGCAATCCATGGGCCGCTCGCAGTTCCACGAAAGCTCACGCGCCCAGGTCGCCGGGGCGGCGCACTACATCGACGACCAGCCCGAAGTGAAGGGCACGCTGTACGCGGCACCCATCCTCTCCACCGTGGCCCACGGCCGTCTCAACGGCGTGGACCCGGCCGCCGCACTGGCCCTGCCCGGCGTGCGGGGCCTGGTGCTGGCGGGCGACGTGCCGGGCGACCGCATGCTGGCCGCCTTCGCGCACGACGAACCCGTGTTTGCCGAAGGCACGGTGCAGCACATCGGCCAGGTCATCGGTCTGGTGGTGGCCGACTCGGTGATGGCCGCACGCCGGGCTGCGCGCCTGGTGCAGCTCGACATCACGCCGCTGCCTGCCGTGCTGACGGTGCAGCAAGCGCTGAAGGAAGAGCACTTCGTGCTGCCCCCCGTGTTCGTGCGGCGCGGCGACGCGCAGGCGGCGCTCGCCAGTGCCCCGCACCGCCTGCAGGGCACGCTGGAGGTGGGTGGGCAGGAGCACTTCTACCTAGAAGGCCAGATCGCCTACGCCATTCCGTTGGAGCAGCGCCAGTGGTGCATCCACTCCAGCACCCAGCACCCGGGCGAGGTGCAGCACTGGGTGGCGCACGCGCTCGGCATCGACAACCACGCCGTGCGCGTGGAGTGCCGGCGCCTGGGCGGCGGCTTCGGCGGCAAGGAGACGCAGGCCGGCCACCTGGCCGTGTGGGCCGCCGTGGCGGCGCACAAGTTCGGCCGCGCCGTCAAGCTGCGCCTGGACCGCGACGACGACTTCATGGTCACCGGCAAGCGGCACCCGTTCGCCTATGAATGGGACGTGGGCTTCGACGGCACCGGCCGCATCACGGGCTTGAAGCTCACGATGGCGGCCAACTGCGGCTTCAGCGCCGACCTGTCCGGCCCCGTGGCCGACCGCGCGGTGTTCCACAGCGACAACGCGTACTTTCTTGAACACGTGGATATCGCCTCGTACCGCTGCAAGACGCACACGCAGAGCCACACGGCCTTCCGCGGCTTCGGTGGCCCGCAGGGCGTGATCGCCATCGAGACCATCGTGGGCGACATCGCCCGCACGCTGGGGCTGGACGCCTTCGACGTGCGCATGCGCAACCTGTACGGCACCACCGAGCGCAACGTCACCCACTACCAGATGCCGGTGGAGGACAACATCCTGCATGAGATGCTCCCGCAATTGGAGCAGTCCTCCCAGTACCGGCAACGGCAAGCGGCCATTGCGGCATGGAATGCGGCCAACCCGATCCTGAAGCGTGGCATCGCCATCACGCCGGTCAAGTTCGGCATCAGCTTCACGGCCACGCTGTTCAACCAGGCCGGCGCGCTGGTACACGTGTACACCGACGGGAGTGTGCAGGTGAACCACGGCGGCACGGAGATGGGCCAGGGCCTGCACACCAAGGTGGCGCAGATCGTGGCCGACGAGCTGGGCGTGCCGTTCGAGCGCGTGCTGGTCACCGCCAGCGACACCAGCAAGGTGCCCAACGCCAGCGCCACGGCCGCATCGAGCGGCACCGACTTGAACGGCCGCGCGGCGCAATTCGCTGCACGCAACGTGCGCGACAACATTGCGTCGTTCGTCTGCGGGCAGGACGGCTGCGGCGCCGGCTCCATCCAGTTCGTGGGCGGCAAGGTCATCTCGCCCCACCGCGAGCGCGACTGGGCCGACGTGGTGAAGGAGGCCTACGCCAACCGCATCCAGCTGTGGAGCGACGGCTTCTACCGCACGCCCAAGATCCACTACGACAAGGCCACGCTCACCGGCCGGCCGTTCTACTACTTCGCCTACGGCGCGGCCTGCACCGAGGTGGCCATCGACACCCTGACGGGCGAGAACCGCGTGGTGGCCGTGGACATCCTCCACGACGTGGGCCGAAGCCTGAACCCCGCCATCGACATCGGCCAGATCGAGGGCGGCTTCGTGCAGGGCATGGGCTGGCTCACCACCGAGCAGCTGGTGTGGAACGACAAGGGCCACCTGGCCACGCACGCGCCCAGCACGTACAAGATCCCGGCCACAGGCGACATTCCCGAGCACCTGCGGGTGCAGCTCTGGCACGAGCCCAACCGCGAGGACAACGTGGGCGGCAGCAAGGCCGTGGGCGAGCCGCCGTTCATGCTGGCCATCAGCGTGTACGAGGCCCTGCGCAATGCGGTGGCGGCCGGGCGCGGGGGCGCGGCGGATGCGCCCGTGCAGCTCGTGGCGCCAGCCACGGCCGAGAACGTGCTGCGCGCGCTGGGCCGCCTGGCCGGCTGAGCGGCCGAGCGCGGCGCACGGGGCGGCGGCCCCGCGCCAAGGGGGCTGGCCGGCCCGCTGGGCCCGGCCTTGTCCTGCGCGGCGCCCGCCAGCGCAGCGGGCAGAATCGGGCAGGTTGCCGCCTGCCTGCCCTCCACGCCCATGCACCAAGAACCCGACTTCGCCCACAACCTGCGCCAGGAGCTGCGCGACGGCCGGCGCTGGCTGGACCGCAGCATCGTGCTGGCCTATGCCGTGGCGGCCGGGCTGTGCGTGGTGGCCTTCACGCTCATGGCCGATGCGGCCTTCGAGGCCTTCATGCACCTCTTCCACTGGCAGGGCGGCTGGGCCGTGCTGCTGTGGATGCCGGCCGTCACCGCTGGCACGGTCTGGCTCACGCGGCGCTGGGCGCCGGGCGCCGCCGGCTCAGGCATTCCGCAGGTGATGGTGGCGCTGGAGCCGTCACTCGCGCCGTCGCTGCGCAGCCGCTTCGTCTCGCTGTGGCTGTCGGTGTGCAAGATGGTGCTGGCCACGGCCGGCTTTGCGGCGGGGCTGTCGATCGGGCGCGAAGGGCCGTCCGTGCAGGTGGCGGCGGGTGTCATGCACCATGCGCGCCGCTGGCTGGGCCCGCAGTCGGGCATCAGCAGCCACGCGCTGCTGGTGGCGGGCGGCGCGGCCGGCATCGCCGCGGCCTTCAATGCGCCGCTGGCCGGCGTGGTGTTCGCCATCGAGGAGCTGTCGCGCAAGCTGGAGTCGCGCTCCAGCGGCCTCATCATCGCGGCCATCGTGCTGGCCGGGTTGATGGGCGTGTCGGCCTTCGGCAACCTGAGCTACTTTGGCCGTATCCAGGTGCCGCGCCTGTCGTGGGATGCGCTGCTGCCCGGCCTGTGCGTCACCCTCGCCTGCGGCGTGCTGGGCGGCGTGTTCGCCAAGCTGCTGGCCGCGTCGCTCACGCAGGCCCCCGAGCGGCTGAACCGGCTGCGCGCACGCTTTCCCATCCGCTTCGCAGCGGCCGGCGCGCTGGTGATCGCCGTCATCGGACTGGTCACCGGCGGGGCCACGTTCGGCTCGGGCTCCGAGGCGGTCAAGCACATGCTGGCCGGCGAGGCCGACACCCCGGCGCTGTACGTCACGCTCAAGTTCGTGGCGACCTGGCTGTCGGCCTGGGTGGGCGTGCCGGGCGGCATCTTTGCGCCGTCGCTGTCCATCGGCGCGGGCGTGGGCCACAACGTGGCGGCGGTGGTGGGCGGCGACATCGGCCCGGCGCTCATCGCCATGGGCATGGCGGCGTTTCTGGCCGCGGTGACGCAGGCGCCGCTCACCGCCTTCATCATCGTGATGGAGATGGTGGACGGCCACGCCATGGTGCTGAGCCTGATGGCATCGGCCATGCTGGCGAGCCTGGTGTCGCGCATGCTGGCCCGGCCGCTGTACGAGACGCTGGCGCTGTACATGCTCAGCACCGTGCAGCCGGCGGCAGCGGAGCCGGCGCAGCCACAGACCGCGCCGCCGCAAACCGAGGCCGATCCCGCGCCCGCGACAGCCCCCGCTTCTGGCGCTGGCGTGCCTGGGGAGCCGCAAGACACCGGCCACCGCTGAACCGGCCGGGCGCACAGGGGCATTCCAGCGCCCCGTAAAATTCGCCCCGGGTGCAGCACATATGGGGTGCGGCAGGTACAGCGAAGGTCGGGCCGCCTCGCGGCCTCTTACTGCCTTATTCCCATGCACCTGTCCATGGAGCCCGTCGCGGCTCTTCTCTTCGCCCTCGCGCTCGTCCACACCTTCACTGCCCCGCACTTCGAGCGGCTGGCCCATCGCTTTCCGCGCCACGCCGGCGCCCTGCACTTCCTGGGCGAGGTGGAGGCGGTCTTCGGCCTCTGGGCCATCGTGCTCATCGCTGCCATGGCCGTGGTCGAGGGCGGCCCGCAGGCCGTGGCCTACGCCGAATCGCGCAACTACACGGAGCCGCTGTTCGTCTTCGTGGTGATGGTGATCGCGGCCTCCCGCCCCATCCTGCACACGGTGGAGGCCGCCGTGCGGCAGGCCGCACGGTGGCTGCCCCTGCCCCGCCCCATCGCTGCCGCCTGGCTCGGGCTGGCCGCAGTGCCGCTGCTGGGCTCGCTCATCACCGAGCCCGCGGCCATGACCATCGCCGCGCTGATGCTGGCGCCGCAGATCTTCCGCCCCGCCGTGCCCGAACGCCTCAAGTACTTTGCGCTGGGCGTGCTGCTGGTGAACGTGTCCATCGGCGGCACGCTCACCGCGTATGCGGCACCGCCGGTGTTGATGGTGGCCAAGACCTGGGGCTGGGACAGCGCCTTCATGCTGGCCCACTTCGGCTGGAAGGCCGCGCTGGCGGTGTTGGTGAACGCCACGCTGGCGACCTGGGCCCTGCGCCGGCACCTGCCGCATGCAGACGCGCCCGCCACCGCCGCGGCGGCTGCAACGCGCCCGCCCGTGTCCTGGCCGCTCACGCTGCTGCACATCGCGCTGCTGGCGGGCGTGATCGCTGCGGCCCACCACCCGGTCCTCTTCCTCGCGCTGTTCCTGCTGTTCCTGGGCCTGGCGCACGCCTACCGCCCTCACCAGGACCGGCTGGTGCTGCGCGAGGGGCTGATGGTGGGCTTTTTCCTCGCCGGTTTGGTGGTGCTGGGCGGCCTGCAGCAGTGGTGGCTGCGGCCCCTGGTGGAAGGCATGGAGCCGCTCGCCCTGTTCTTCGGCGCGCTGGCGCTGACGGCGGTGACCGACAACGCGGCACTCACCTACCTGGGCTCGCTGATCGAGGGGCTTTCCGCCGACGCCCGCTACCTGCTGGTGGCCGGCGCCGTGGCGGGCGGCGGCCTCACGGTGATCGCCAATGCGCCCAACCCGGCCGGCGTGGCGCTGCTCAAGGGCGGCTTCCGCGGTCAGTCCGTGGGAGCGGCTGCACTGCTGGGTGGAGCGGCCGTGCCGACCGCGGTGGCGGCTGCGGCCCTGTGGCTGCTGTGAAGGCCGCCTTCCAGCGCAATTTGAGGCAAAAGAGGCCTCCAGCCCAGTCAGTGAAAGCGCTACCAGCTATATTTTTTTATAGCACAACGATTCCTGGGCTCGGAGGGGAGCGCTCAGGCGGAGCGGCTCTGGAACACCTGGTTGCGCCCGCGCCGCTTGGCTTCGTAGCAGGCCATGTCGGCGGCGCGCAGCAGCTGCATGACGTCGTCCTGCCCCGGCGCCATCACCACCATGCCGATGCTGGCGCTGACGAGGAAGCTGCGCCCCTGGTAGGACGGCTGCCAGCCCGACAGCGTGCTGCGGATCAGCTCGGCGATCTCCGCGCCGCGGCTGGGCGAGCAGCTGGGCAGCACCACGGCGAACTCGTCCCCCCCGAGCCTGGCCGCCCAGCCCACATTGCGCACCAGCTCTTCGACCATGCGCGCGACATGGCGCAGCACGTCGTCGCCCGCGTCGTGCCCCGCGATGTCGTTGACCACGGTGAGGTGGTCCAGGTCCATGAAGAGCACCACCAACGCATGGTCCTCGGCGCTGCCAGCGCCTGCCGGCACCGCCCGGGACCGCTCGGCGCGGTCGGTCATCAGTTCCTGCAGCCGCCCGCAGAAGGCGCCGCGGTTGAGCAGTTGCGTCAGAGGATCGTGCCCGGCAAGCCACCCCTGCAGCTGGCGCGCCTCCCGCGCGGCCGTGATGTCTTCCAGAATCCACACCGTGCCGGCCACGCCACCCTGCTTCGGCGTCCTGCGGCCCAGCACATGGGCCCAGACGGCGCTGCCATCCTTGCGCAGGAACCGCAGCTCTCCGTCGAAGGCGCCATGGGCCGCGAACTCCTGCCGCACGCGGCGGGCGGCCCGTGCGTGCTCCTCCTCCGAGGCATAGACCACCCGGGCGCTGCGGCCGATCAGCTCCTGCGGCCCGTAGCCCAGCATGCGGCTGGCCTGCAGGCCCATCACCTCCAGCCGCCCGCCGCGCGTGACGGCGATGCCCACCGGCGCGTGGTCCAGGATGGACTGCAGCTGCCCGGCCATGGCGGCGGCTTCGTCGCGCTGCAGCGACTGCTGCGCCAGCATGTGCGTGCAGACCTGCACCAGCGCATCCACCTCACCCACGGCGCTCGGCCAGGGCTCGCCCGCCTGCGCGGACTGGCCTGCCACGATCTGCTGCGCCCGCGCCCGCAGCTGCGCCAGGGACCGGGCCATCCAACCCATGCCGGCGGCCGTGAGCAGGCCGATCAGCGCCACGCCAGCGGCCGCGGCCCACCAGGCGCGGCGCTGTGCGCCCTGCAGCGGCGCGAGCATGGCCTGCGAGTCGCTCACCCGCGCCACCATCCATTGCGGCAGCGGCATCCCGGCGATGCTGACCACATGCCCGGAGACCGTCTCGGTGAAGCTGCGCCCCGTCAGCGGCTGCTCCTGGCGCCGCCACCGTTCATAGACCTCGGCCAGGCCGGGCTCGTCGCGCACGTGGCCCGTCACGCGCTCCTGGCGCGGGTGCGACAGGATGGTGCCGTCGCGGGTAAAGACGATGAGGCGTGACTCCTCGCGGGCCGGCAGCGCCATGGACTGCGGCAGCAGCCCCTGCGACTGCAGGCGCAGCACGCCGGCCACGGCGCCCATGACGCCGCCGCCGTCGCTGCGGTGCAGCGGCATGGTGAACATCACCCGCGCATCGTTGAAGCGCGATCCGATCAGACCGGACACCAGGGGCTTGCCATCCACCAGCGTGCGCAGCAGGTACTCGCGCTCGGCAGGGTCCAGGCCCGAGGCTTTTTCGAGCCGGCCGAACTGCAGGTTGACGCTGAGGTGGCCATCGTGCCGCGCGACCTGCATCGCATCGAAGAAGCGCACGGCGGGCAGCCCCTGCTGCAAAAGCCATTCGAGCGACGCCGGAGAGTCGAGCATGCCGGGCGTGATGCCTTCGACCACCGATCCGAGCACCCGCTGGCTCTGCTCGATCTTGCTGGCCAGCAGACGGGCAACCACCTCCACTTCATCGCTCTGCTGGTTCACCAGCCGGTGCATGGCCTCTTCGCCGGAGGCGCGCGAGACCAGCCACGCCGCGGCGGCGCCGGCCAGCACCACGGCCAGCAGCGCCACCAGCATCAGCTTGCGCACGAGCGGGCCTGGCGCAAGCCATTCGGGCAGGTCGTCGGGTTCGCTCTCGAGCGCCAGGTCGGCGTGCGCTGGCGGACTCATGGCGCCGCCTCCACGGTGCCGCGCTGCAGGGCCGGGGCCGCGCAGCGGGCACCGCCGCTGGCGCCTGCCGGCCGGCACTGTCCCGGCGCAGCCTGCGGGCGGAATCGGGCGGGGCGGGCGGGCAAGGCGCGGTGCATGGAGGGCGTATCGGGCCGAGTGGTCTTGCGGCCAATATACGCAGCGCACCCCGATGGGGAGTTGGGTGGAACCCTCAATCAGGCCAAGGAAAACCCTGACCGTGAAGCCACGCGCAAGGGAGGCGCAAAGCCGGCCGCGGCAACGCGCCGCTCAGCCGCTGGCGACCATCTGCAGGGCGCGCGGCTCCGGCAGGTTGAGCACGTTGCCGGTGCCGGCAATCAGGCCGTGCTCGCGCAGATGGCGCAGCACGCGGGACAGGGTTTCGGGCGCGATGCCCAGCTGCGCGGCGATCAGGCGCTTGCGCTGGTGCAGCGTCACGCACAGGCTGCCGTCCGCACCGCGCTGCGCGTGGCGCAGCAGCCACTGGGCGCAGCGCGACTCGGCGTCCTGCGCCAGGCGGCTCACCGCCAGTTCGGTCTGCTGGCAATAGCCCGCCGCCATGTCGCGCACCAGGCTGCGGGCCAGCGGCGGCAGCGTGTCGATGCCGCGCCGGAACTCCTCGACGGGGATGCGGCGCAACTGCACGCGGGTGTCGGCCACCATGTCGACCGCGCAGGGCTGGTCAAGCAAGGCCGATGCGGCGTCGAGCCAAAAGGGGCCCTCCACCACGCCCAGCTGGTGGCGCATCTGGCCGTCCTCGCGGACCCCCAGCAGCACCCGCCCGCTATCGAGATACAGCACCGACACGGGCTGCTGGTGGCGTTGGCGCAGCACCTCGCCGGCAGCAGCCACCTCGGTCTGGGCAGGTTGTTCAAGAGAGGGCATGGGGAACATGGGCTCGACTGTGCCGCCCCGCGGCCCCCGCGGCATTGAGCGAAATCAAATCCCATGCAGGGTTTGCATAGCCCCCTGGCGCGGGGGAGCCGGCGACGTGACGGCGGCACGCAGCAGGGGCCGCCTTGGTGGCTGCGGCAACGCCACCAAGGCACGTGGGCGCCCTCTTCCCAAGCGCCGCATGGCACGGCCGGCGCCTTCGCCCAACGACCCGAACGGAGCCGCTGGGGCGGGGGCAGCCCGTCGCGCGGATCCGGCGGCTCCATCATGAAGCCAAAACACCCTCCAACCCCCTACCATCAAGCGCATGCAGCTACAAAATCAATAGCGCACGGAAGTCATTGACGTTGGTGTGCGTCGGGCCGGTCACGACCAGGTCGCCCAGCGCCTCGAAATAGCCGTAGGCGTCGTTACGGTCCAGGTGGTCTGCCAGCGCACGCTGTGCGGCTGCGGCGCGCGCCAGCGTGTCGGGCGCGACGAAGGCGCCGGCGTTGTCCTCCACGCCGTCGATGCCGTCGGTATCGGCCGCCAGGCCCCACACATCCGCCACGCCCTGCAGCCCCTGGGCCAGCCCCAGGCAGAACTCCCCGGCGCGCCCGCCGCGGCCGCGCGGGGCCCCTTCGGCCCGCGCACGCACCGTCACCGTGGTCTCGCCGCCGCTGAGGATGACGCAGGGCCGCGCGAAGGGCTGCCCCCGCAGCGCCACGGCCCGCGCCAGCGCGGCGTGCACGCGGCCCACCTCGCGCGACTCGCCTTCCATCTCGTCGCTGAGGATGTGCGCGTCGATGCCGCAGGCCTGCGCGGCGCGGGCGGCAGCCTGCAGCGACTGCTGCGGCGTGGCGATCATGTGCACGGCATGGCCGGCCAGGCGCGCATCGCCGGGCTTGGGCGTCTCCAGCGCGCCGGATTGCAACTGCTGCCGCACGGAATCGGGCACCTCGATGCCGTAGCGCTGCAGGATGCGCAGCGCTTCCTCGCAGGTCCCCGGGTCGGCCACGGTCGGGCCGCTGGCGATCACGGAAGGGTCGTCGCCCGGCACATCGCTGATGGTGAGCGTGACCACGCGCGCCGGCGCGCAGGCCGCGGCCAGGCGCCCGCCCTTGATGCGCGAGAGGTGCTTGCGCACGCAGTTCATCTCGGCAATGCCTGCGCCGCTTTCCAGCAGCTGGCGGTTGATGCGCTGCTTGTCGGCCAGCGACAGGCCTTCGGCCGGCAGCGTGAGCAGGGCGGAGCCGCCGCCGGAGATCAGGCACAGCACCAGGTCGTCCGGGCCCAGGCCCTGCACCGACTGCAGGATGCGCTCGGCCGCCTGCAGCCCGGCGGCATCGGGCACGGGATGGGCCGCTTCGACCACCTCGATGCGCTGCGCCAGGCCCGCAGGACGCGGCGGCACGTGGCCGTAGCGCGTGACCACCAGGCCGCTGAGCGGCGCATCGGCAGGCCACAGCGCCTCCACGGCCTGGGCCATGGCGCCGCCCGCCTTGCCCGCACCGATGACCACGGTGCGGCCGGGCGGCGGCGCGGGCAGGTGCGGGGCCAGGGTGTGCAGCGGCTGGGCGCTGTGCACGGCCACGCGGAACAGGGCCTGCAGGAACGCGCGCGGCTGGCTGCGCCAGTCAGGCAGGTCGGCGCTCACAGGCGCGGCAAGGGGGTTCGGGGTATCGGACATGCGTACATTGTGCGATGCCCGCGGCACCGTCACAGTGCCGTCACCAAGCCCGCCTACAGTGCCGGCTGTCACGTTGACGGATGCATGGGATGGATGATTTGAAGCGCCGACGGTTCGATGCCGTCGTGGCGACCCTTTCGCCGGCGGCGCGCGAGGGCCGCGGGCCCCTGGCCCACCTGATGCGCGAAGGCCGGCTGCACTGCGTCTTCCAGCCGCTGGCCGACCTGCGCACCGGCGCCATCTATGCGCACGAGGCGCTCATCCGCGGCCCGGAGGACTCCCCCTTGCACACCCCCGATGCGCTGCTGGACGGCGCCCGGCGCGAGCACCTCCTGCAGGACTTCGAGCTGCTGTGCGTGGCGACCGCGCTGCTGCAATGGAGCGCGCAGGGCCGCGGTGGACGCATCTTCGTGAACATCAGCGCCGACGCGCTGGTGAGCGCCGTGGCCCTGTGCGGCGCCGGGGTGGGCGAGGCCCTGCGCAGCCTGGGCGTGCCCGCGCGCATGGTGGTGCTGGAGATCACCGAACACGAGCGCGTGAGCGACATGGCCCTGCTGCGCAGCGCGCTCAAGCAGGTGCACGCGGCGGGCGCCCGTCTGGCGCTGGACGATTTCGGCGACGGCCATTCCAGCCTGCGCCTGTGGGCCGAGGTGAAGCCCGACTTCGTGAAGATCGACAAATACTTCATCCGCGACATCGCCGCGCATTCCGAGAAGCTGCAGATGCTGCAGGCCATCAAGGGCATCGCCGACGTGTTCGGCACCACACTGGTGGCCGAGGGCATCGAGACGCAGGAAGAGCTGCTCGCCCTGCGCGATCTGGACATTCCCTACGGCCAGGGCTACCTGCTGGGCCGGCCGGCGCGCGCGCCGCATGCCGCCATCGCCGAGCCCGCGCTGAGGGCCCTGAGCGACCGGCGCGTGGCCGTGCTGCCCACGCTGGGCCAGAGCGTGCGCCCGGGCATCCTGCGCAGCCTGCCGGTGGTGCCGGCGCCGGCCGTGGCGCCGGACACGCCCAACGACACCGTCGCCGGGCTGTTCAAGAGCCACGCCGATCTGCACGCCGTGGCCGTGCTGGAAGATGCGCGCCCGGTGGCGCTCATCAACCGCCAGCAGTTCATGAACCACTACGCCACGCTGTACTTCCGCGAGGTGCACGGCCGCAAGCCCTGCGCGGGCTTCGCCAACCACGCGCCGCGTGTGGTGGAACTGGACTGCGACGTGGAGCAGCTGGTGGGCATCCTCACCTCCCAGGACCAGCGCTACCTGAACGACGGCTTCATCGTCACCGACAACGGCCGCTACGTGGGCCTGGGCACGGGCGACCAGCTGGTGCGCAGCGTGACCGAAGCGCGCGTGGAGGCGGCGCGCCACGCCAACCCGCTGACCTTCCTGCCCGGCAACATTCCGATCAGCCTGCACATGCAGCGGCTGCTGGACAGCGGGACCGAGTTCGTGGCCTGCTATGCCGACCTGAACCACTTCAAGCCGTTCAACGACTACTACGGCTACTGGCGCGGGGACCAGATGATCCGCCTGGTGGCGCGGCTCGCCGTCACGCACTGCGATGCGCAGCGCGACTTCGTGGGCCACGTGGGCGGCGACGACTTCATGCTGCTGTTCCAGAGCGACGACTGGCTGCAGCGCTGCCAGCGCATCGTGGGCGAGTTCGCCCAGGAAGCCCTGGCGCTGTTCGACGACGGCGCGCGCAAGGCCGGCGGCATCTGGGCCGAGGACCGGCACGGCGTGAAGCGCTTCTTCAGCTGCACGACGCTGTCGATCGGCGCCGTGCGCATCGCGCCGGGCAGCATCCACCACGCCGAAGAGGTGGCCAACCTGGCGGCGCTCGCCAAGCACGACGCCAAGCAGTCGCCGCAGGGCATAGCCTGGCATGCTACCGGCCGGGCTGCGCCCCGCGCTGCCGGTCTGCCCCTGCCGCACGCACCGCAGCACGCACAGCCCGCCACGCAGGCCGGCCGCGCCGTGGCGGTCTGACGGTCCGAGCGCGCGCCCGCACACGCTCCCACCGCAAAGACATTGCGGCGGGCAGGCCCACGCCGCGCCCGGCACGGGCGCAGGGCCGCGCTGCATAGAATCCTCCGCGTGACCGCCGAACTTTCCTCTTCCCCGCCCGCCCCCGCCCGCCGCCCCATCCGCGACCTGCCCGACGAACTCATCAGCCAGATCGCCGCGGGTGAAGTGGTCGAGCGCCCCGCTTCCGCCGTGCGCGAGCTGGTGGACAACGCCCTCGACTCCGGCGCCACCCAGATCACCGTGCGCCTGCTGGCCGGCGGCGTGCGCCTGATCGCCGTGGAGGACGACGGCTGCGGCATTCCGCAGGAAGAGCTGCCCGTGGCGCTGCGCCGCCACGCCACCAGCAAGATCACCAACCTGCACGACCTCGAATCGGTGGCCACCATGGGCTTTCGCGGCGAGGCGCTGGCGGCCATCGCCTCGGTGTCCGAGACCGCCCTGCTCTCGCGCCCGGCGCACCAGGCCAGCGCGTTCCTGCTGGATGCCCGCAGCGGCGAGCTGCGCCCTGCCGCCCGCAGCCAGGGCACGACGGTGGAGGTGAAGGAACTGTTCTTCTCCACCCCCGCGCGCCGCAAGTTCCTCAAGACCGACGCCACCGAGCTGGCCCACTGCGTGGAGGCCGTGCGCCGCCACGCGCTGTCCCGGCCCGACGTGGGCTTCGCGATCTGGCACGAGGGCAAGCTGGTCGAGCAGTGGCGCGCCACGTTGGCCCCCGGCACCGAGCCCTCGGACGAGGCGCTGCAGGAGGCGCTGGCACGCCGGCTGGCCGACGTGCTGGGCGAGGACTTCATCCGCGAGTCGGTGCCCGTGCGGCACCGCTCCGGCGCCGTCACCGTGACGGGCCGCGCCGGCCTGCCCGATGCCGCCCGATCGCGCCCCGACCAGCAGTTCTGCTACGTGAACGGCCGCTTCGTGCGCGACAAGGTGCTCACCCACGCCGCGCGCAGCGCCTACGAGGACGTGCTGCACGGCCAGAAGCAGCCGGTGTACGCGCTGTACGTGCACATCGACCCGCTGCGGGTGGACGTGAACGTGCACCCCACCAAGATCGAGGTGCGCTTTCGTGACAGCCGCGAGGTGCACCAGGCCGTGCGCCACGCCGTGGAGAACGCCCTGGCCGTGCCCCGCGCGCAGGCGCTGGCAGCTGCCGCCGAGGCGGTGCCGGCCCCTGCGGCCGGATTTGAGTCAAATCAGCCTCCAACGCCCGTCTGGCAAGCGCAGTCAGCTATCAAATTTGATGATCGGGTCGGACACAAGGTGTCCGATCTGCAGGCCTTGTGGGGCAGCCCGGCGGAGCCGGCCGTTGCCTCTCCGGCCGCCCTGCCTCCCGCGCTGGCGCAGAACGGCGGATCCACCGGTGCGGTGGTGGCCCCCTCCGGCAGTGGGGCGCCAGCCTTGTCGCCCATGCCCGCCGGGGCAGGCCCGGCGGTTGCGTGGGATGCGGCCCGTGCGCCTGCGCCCTCTGCGCAGGCCGCCGACGGCGCTGCCTGGCCCCTGGGTCGCGCCGTGGCGCAGATCCATGGCGTCTACATCCTGGCCGAGAACGCCCAGGGCCTGATCGTGGTCGACATGCATGCCGCGCACGAACGCATCGTGTACGAGCGCCTGAAAGCCCAGGTAGACGACGGCGCCCGCATCGCCAGCCAGCCGCTGCTGATCCCCGCCACCTTCGCCGCCACCCCCGAAGAAGTGGCCACGGCGGAATCGCAGGCCGACACACTCGATCTGCTGGGCCTGGAGATTTCACCCTTCTCGCCCAAGACGCTGGCCGTGCGCGCCGTGCCCACCACGCTGGCCCAGGGCAACCCGGTGGAGCTGGCGCGCAGCGTGCTGGCCGAGCTGGCCGCGCACGACGCCAGCACCGTGGTGCAGCGCGCGCGCAATGAGATCCTGGGCACCATGGCCTGCCACGGCGCCGTGCGCGCCAACCGCAAGCTCACGCTGGACGAGATGAACGCGCTGTTGCGGCAGATGGAAGTCACCGACCGCTCCGACCAGTGCAACCACGGCCGCCCCACCTGGCGCCAGCTCAGCATGAAGGAGCTGGACGCGCTGTTCCTGCGCGGACGCTGAGGCCTACCAGCCTCCTTCGACGGCAGCCGTTGCTCGTGCCAGGATCTGTGCGATCACGGGAAACGTCTGCAGCGCCACCAGCACCAACGGTCCATGGTCTACAGCGGCGCCACCCGTCAGACGGCCGCGGAGCAGGCCATCCCAGCAAACGCCGTGGAACCGGCTTCGCCGGGCCACTGGCGTTGTCCCCCTTCCCGCCCCGCGCAGCGGGGCGAGAGAAGGGGGAAGGCGCGCAGCGCCTCAGGGGGAAGCTCCCCAATCACTCGCGCACCTTGGCGAACTGCGCCAGCTTCTCGTACTTCACCGTTTCCTCGCCGATGAAGCGCGCCAGGTCTTCACGGCCGGTGGCAGGCACCATGCCGGCGTCTTCCAGCTTCTTGCGCACGGCAGGGTCGCGCAGCGTGTCCTGCAGCGCGGCGGACAGGCGCTGCGCGATCTCGGGCGGCAGGCCGCGCGGCGCCATCAGCGCGAACCAGCCCACCAGCTCATAGCCCTTGAGCTGAGGGTGCTCGGCCATGGCGGGCACCTGCGGCAACGCGGCGATGCGCTGCGCGCTGGTGGCGGCCAGCGGCACGATGCGCCCGCTCTGGATGAACGGGATGGCCGCCGTGGGCGACAGCACGGCCAGGTCGAGGCTGCCGCCCGCCAGGTCGCTGGTGAGCGGCGCCACGCCGCGGTAGGGAATGTGCGCCATGAACACGCCGGCGCGCTGCTTGAACAGCTCGCCCGCGAAGTGCAGCGTCGAGCCCACGCCCGAGCTGCCGTAGCTGTACTTGCCCGGGTTGCGGCGCGCCAGCTCGACGAACTCCGCCAGGTTCTTCACCCCCAGCCGGGGGCCGGCGGCCAGCACCAGCGGGCTGGTGGCCACCAGGCCGATGGGTGCGAAGTCCTTGCGCCCGTCGTACTTCTGCGCCGGGTTCACCAGCCGCGTGGCCACCAGCTCGTTGCTGGAGCCCACCAGCAGCGTGTAGCCGTCGGCCGGGGCCGTTGCCACGCGCTGCGCGGCGATCGCGCCGGCTGCGCCGCCCTGGTTGTCGACCACGACCACGCCCTTCATGCGCGCGGCCATGGCATCGCCCACCACGCGGCCGACCAGGTCCACCGAACCACCGGCCGGGTAACCGATGACGAACTTCACCGGCTTGGTGGGGTAGTCGGCCTGCGCGGCGGCCGGGCCGGCGGCGGCGGCCGCCAAGGTGAGGGCCAGCACCATCCCCAGGGTGTTGCGGCGGCGCAGGCGGGCGGTGGCGGAGCGGGCGAAGGCAGAGGTCATGGTGTGCATGGGATGGGTCAGAGCGGTGCGGGGGACAGGAAGCGCTCGGCCAGCTTCACCCAGTAGGTGGCGGCCAGCGGCAGGATGCGGTCGTTGAAGTCGTAGCCCGGGTTGTGCACCATGCAGCCACCGGTGCCGTGCGTGTCGCCCACGCCGTTGCCCACGATGAGGTAGCTGCCGGGACAGGCCTCCAGCATGAAAGAGAAATCCTCGCTGCCGGTGAGCGGCTGGAGCCCGGGAATGACGCCCTCCTGGCCCAGCCAGTCCAGAGCCACCTGCCGCGCGAACGCCGTACTCGCCGGGTCGTTCACCAGCGCGGGGTAGCGCCAGCGGTATTCCACCTGCGCTTCGGCGCCCAGCGTGGCGGCCTGGGCCTTGGCCAGTTCGGTGATGCGCTCGCGCAGCAGGGCGCGCACGTCGGGCCGGTAGGCGCGCACGGACAGGCGCAGCTCCACCGCATCGGGAATCACGTTGGGCGCATCGCCTGCATGGATGGCGCCGACCGTCACCACCGCCATGTCGCGCGGGTCGACGTTGCGCGACACCACCGTCTGCAGGGCCAGGATGAGGTGCGCCGCGGCCACCACCGGGTCGGCAGACAGATGCGGCGCCGAGCCGTGGCCGCCCTTGCCGCGCACGGTGATGATCACCGTGTCCGACGACGCCATGAACGAGCCGGGCAGGAAGCCGAACTGCCCGGCGGGAAAACCCGGCATGTTGTGCAGCGCAAAGACCGCGTCGCAGGGAAAGCGCTCGAACAGGCCGTCCTCGACCATCTTGCGCCCCCCGCCCAGGCCTTCCTCGGCCGGCTGGAAGATCAGGTGCAGCGTGCCGTCGAAGGCCCGCGTCTGCGCCAGGTGCTGCGCCGCCGCCAGCAGGATGGCGGTGTGCCCGTCATGCCCGCAGGCGTGCATCTTGCCGGGTTGCCGGCTGGCGTAGGGCAGGCCGGTGGCCTCCTGGATGGGCAGGGCGTCCATGTCGGCGCGCAGGCCCAGCCGGCGCGGGCCCTGCCCCACGCGCAGCGTGCCGACCACCCCCGTGCCGCCCAGGCCCCGGTGCACCTCGTAGCCCCAGCCCTGCAGCCGTTCGGCCACCAGATCGCTGGTGGCGAACTCTTCGAAGGCCAGCTCGGGATGGGCATGGATCTGGTGGCGCAGGGCCACCATCTCGGCTTCCGTGGCCCGGATGCCGGGCAGGACGGGGTCGTGTCGGATGTCGCTCATGCCGTTCAGTCTAGGAACGCCGTACCCGCCGCAGAAGACCACCGCCGCTTGCCCCGCCAAGCCCTACCATGCGGCCTTCGCCGCCGCCTTCGGCATGAACCGTGCAACGCCCCCCGCGCCCATGACCACGCTCCCTACCGCCCCTGCGCAGATGAAGCTTCACCAGATCCGCTACCTGGTGGCGGTGGCGGGCTGCGGCAGCGTGCGGGCGGCGGCGCGCTCGCTGGGGGTGACGCAGGCCGCCGTCACGCAGGGCCTGCGGGAGCTGGAGAGCGCCCACCGCCTGCCGCTGTTCGAGCGGCAGAGCAGCGGCATGGTGCTGGCCCCGGCCGGCCGCGCGCTACTGCGCCACGCCCAGCTCATCACCGGCCAGATCGAACAGGCCGAGGCCGAAATGGCGCAGCTGCGCGGGTCGCAGACGGCGACGCGGCTGTCGGTGGCTGTCACGCCGTGGATCGCCCAGAGCCTGTTGCCCCACGTGCTGCAGTCGTTCCGGCACGAGCTGCCCGAGGTGCAGCTCGAACTGTTCGAAGGGCTGTCTGCCGTGGCGCACCCGCGCCTGCGGGAAGGCTCACTGGACCTGCTCATCGGCCGGGTGCCCTCCGACAGTACGCAGGGCGACCTGCATGCCACGCCGCTGTTCCGCTACGAGACGGCGGTGGTCACGCGCATCGGCCACCCTCTGGCGCAGGCGCGTTCGATGGCCGAGCTGATGGAGTGCGACTGGCTGATCAACTACGCGCCGCAGGAAGAGGCCGCCCTGCTGGAGCGGCTGTTCCTGCGGCATGGCCTGCCCGTGCCGGCCCGGCACATCCACCTGGTGCATTCGGCCTCGCTGCTGCTGCACCTGGTGGAGCACAGCGACATGGTCTCGTTCTGCCCCTGGCCGCTGATCGAGACCGAAGGCCCGCACGGCCGGCTGGTGCCGCTGCGCCTGCGTGAGACCTTCGACCCGCACACCGTGGGCGTGGTGCAGCGGGGCCACGGCGCCCTGCCCTGGGCGGCGCAGCGCTTCGTGCACCACCTGCAGGCGCAGGTGCAGGCCTGCCGCCACACCAGCGATCCGCTGCTGCAGCGGGTCTTCCGCTCCATCGACGTGCTGGCGTAGCGCGGAAGCGGCCGTGTGCCGCGGCACCGCCCGCGGCGCCTCCCGCTCAGTTGTCGCGCGCGGCCTTGGCCTGGTCGGGGAAGTCCGAGAACACGCCGTCCACGCCCAGGTCGTAGAAGCGCCTGTATTCCGCCCTGGGGTCGCCACGGAAGTCCGACGTGAGCCGCTTGGCCTCGCTGCGGAAGGTGTAGGGGTGCACGAACAGGCCGGCCCTGTGCGCGTCGGACACCACGGAGGTGGGGGACATCAGCACACGGTCGCGCTCGTCGATCAGGCCGTCGCCGTTCAGATCGTCCGGCTTGCCATCGTTGTTGGCGTCTACCTGCCGGGACGGAATCAGGTAGGGCTTCCACGGCCCCACGCCATCGGCATAGGTCTTCACTTCCCGCAGGCCATCGGGCGTGAGCAGGCTGGCGAAGGTGCGCCGGTCGCCGGCCACGGCGAAGTCGTACGGCCGGTCGTAGGGCGCCGTCAGGTCGATGCTGCCGTCGGCCTTCACATCGTTGGCATCCACCAGCTGCACCAAGCGCAGCTGCGTCTTGGTGCGCAGGTACTTCAGGTTGGAGACCTCGAAGGACTGCACGATGGCCGGCGAGTTCTTGGCGGTGTAGCCGTATGCCGCCAGCGTGTCGAGCAGGCGGTCTTCCAGCCGCAGTCCGAGGTTCACGTGGTAGGTGGGATGCTTGGTCTCGATGTACACGCCCACGGTGCGGCCCGCACGCGCGCCCTCACTGCGGGCGAGGTCGATCACCTCGTTCAGCGTGGGGATCTGGAACCGCCCATTGAAGGACTGGTCACGGTCCGCCAGCGGCTGCACGGCGCGCAGGGTCTTGATCTCGGCCAGGGTGAAGTCGGAAGCGAACCAGCCTTCTTCCGCCACGCCATCGACCACCTTGGTGGTCTTGCGGCTGGCGAACTCGGGGCGCTGGGACACGTCGGTAGTGGTGGTGATGTTGGGCTCGTGGCGGGCGATCAGCACGCCGTCCCGGGTGGCCACCAGGTCGGGCTCGATGAAGTCGGCGCCCATCTCGATGGCACGGCGGTAGCCCTCCAGCGTGTGGTCCGGCAGGTAGCCGGCGGCACCGCGGTGCCCGATGACCAGCGGCTTGCTGCCGTCGAGCGTGGGGTAGCCGCCATCGTCATTGCCTCCGCAGGCCGCCAGCAGGCCCGCTGCCGTCAGGGCCATGGCGGCCGTCGTCGCACGGTTCATTCGCATCGTTGTCACCTCTCGCTATGGAACAAAACAGGTGCCGACTGTGCGACGGGCGCGTGACATCCACAAGTCACGAATGCACCAATGCAGCGCAACTAGAGGCACCAAAACAAGGCAATCCCTTGTCAAAACCGGGATTCGATCCTCCATTTGGTGCATTACGCCATACCGGTTCGACATAATGATCACGCATCCGCCTTCTAGCCCTTTGCACTGAAAGCCCGCTTTCCTCATGAAATATGCATCCGTAGAGCAATTCCTTGAACACGTTGCCCAGCGCAACCCCGGCCAGCCCGAGTTTCTGCAGGCCGTGACCGAAGTGATGGAGAGCCTGTGGCCCTTCATCCAGAAGCATCCCCGCTATGCAGAGCATGGCCTGCTGGACCGGCTGGTCGAGCCCGAGCGCATCGTCATCTTCCGCGTGTCCTGGACGGACGACCACGGCACGGTGCAGGTCAACCGCGGCTACCGCATCCAGCAGAGCATGGCTATCGGCCCGTACAAGGGCGGCCTGCGCTTCCACCCCTCGGTCAACCTGTCGGTGCTCAAGTTCCTGGCGTTCGAGCAGACCTTCAAGAACGCGCTGACCACGCTGCCCATGGGCGGCGCCAAGGGCGGCTCGGACTTCGACCCCAAGGGCAAGAGCCCGGCGGAGGTCATGCGCTTCTGCCAGGCCTTTGCCGCCGAGCTGTACCGCCACGTGGGTGCCGACACCGACGTGCCGGCCGGCGACATCGGCGTGGGCGGGCGCGAGGTGGGGTTCATCGCCGGCATGGTGAAGAAGCTGACCAACCGCGCCGACTGCGTGTTCACCGGCAAGGGCCTGTCGTTCGGCGGCTCGCTGATCCGCCCCGAAGCCACGGGCTACGGCACGGTCTACTTCGCACAGGAAATGCTCAAGACGCGCGGCCGCTCGTTCGACGGGCTGCGCGTGTCGGTCTCCGGTTCGGGCAACGTGGCGCAGTACGCGGTCGAGAAGGCCATGGAGCTGGGCGCCAAGGTCATCACCGTCTCGGATTCGAGCGGCACGGTGATCGACGAGGACGGCTTCACGCCCGAGAAGCTGGCTGTGCTGATGGAGGTGAAGAACCACCACTACGGCCGCGTGAACGACTACGCCCAGCGCACCGGCGCCCGCTTCGAGGCCGGCGTGCGGCCCTGGCATATTCCGGTGGATGTGGCCCTGCCCTGCGCCACGCAGAACGAACTGCACCTGGAAGACGCCCAAACGCTGATCCGCAACGGCGCGCTGTGCGTGGCCGAAGGCGCCAACATGCCCTCGACCATCGAAGCCGCCAAGGCCTTCGAGGCGGCCGGCGTGCTCTACGCGCCCGGCAAGGCCAGCAATGCCGGCGGCGTGGCGACCTCGGGCCTGGAGATGAGCCAGAACGCAGCCCGCCTGTCGTGGCCGCGCGAGGAAGTGGACGCGCGCCTGCTGCAGATCATGCAAGGCATCCACGCCGCCTGCCTGCAACACGGCCAGCGCGACGACGGCAACGTGAGCTATGTGGACGGCGCCAACATCGCCGGCTTCGTGAAGGTGGCCGACGCCATGCTGGCGCAGGGCGTGGTGTAAGCCCAATCCGCTGCCAGCGCTTGAGTATCAAGCGCTGGCAGCTATGAAATTAGTACCCCAAGGCGGACGGGTGCGTGCTCGGTGATCGGGCGTCTGGCATGCGGCTCAGCCAGCCATCGGTTGCCTTCCCTGCTACCGCACCCGGGCAAGCGACACAGGCAATCTCAAGCCCCATCGGCCTCCAGCGCTTATCTGGCGAGCACAACCAGCTATCAAATATGGAGCAATAGGCCACCGCCCAGCTGCCTCCCACCTCGAAAGGCCACGGAGCAGGCCACGCCAGTGCACCCGCGGAACGGGCTTTGCCCGGCCGCTGGGTGCGTCCCCCTTCCCGGCGCAGCCGAGAGAAGGGGGAAGCGGCGCAGCCGCTCAGGGGGATGTCACCTATTCGCCGCCAACAGCAAGCCGCCCGCGCCCATGAAGAACCCGCCGGTGGCCTTGTTCAGGCGCACCACGCCCCGCTGCGTGCGGATGACGCGCCGGATCTGCCGGCCGCAGGTGGCGTACACGGCCGTGGAGACGAACTCGGCCAGCAGGTAGACGGACCCCAGCACCAGGAACTGCCGCGCCGCAGGCTGCGCCGGGTCGATGAACTGCGGAAAGACGGCCGCGAACAGGATGACGGCCTTGGGGTTGGTGATGCCGAGCAAAAACTCCTGCGCGACCAGGCTGCGCAGCCTGACGGGTTCGCGCGACGGCACGGGCTCGGCGCCTTCGATCAGTTCCAGCCCGCCGAACTCCCGGCTGCGCCAGGCGCGCCAGCCCAGCCAGAACAGGTAGGCCGCCCCGATCCACTTCACCGCGGTAAAGGCCGCCTCGGACGCCAGCAGCATGGCGCCCAGGCCCACGGCCGAGATCGTCAGGAAGATCGCGAACGCTGCCGCGCGGCCGACGGTGGCGAGCATGGCCGTCCCCACGCCGGCGCGTATGCCGTTGTTGAGGCCGCAGAAGTTGTTGGGGCCGGGCGTCAGCGCGATGGCGACGGCCACCGGGGCAAAGAGAAGGGCATCCACAGACACGCTCCACACAGGAAAGCCAAGGGAGGGGCAGTGTAGAGCGTTTGCAGCGCGCTGTCCCTGCGTGCGCTCTGCCCGTCTGCGCTCTGCCCGCCTGCGCTCTGCCGCCGGCGCTGGGGGAAGCCGTCAGCCCTCTGGCGCCGTCCCCGCTACGATGCGGGATCCCCGGCGCGGCCGTGCGCAGCTGCATGGCAGGCCCGGTGGCGTCCCCTCGCCTCCCCCTGAAAGGAAAGCCGTCCATGCCATGCCCCTGGTGTTCCCGCGAGATCGGCTACCTGCAGATGGGGCGCGCGCACGCTCACTGTCCCTTCTGCGAACGCAAAGCGGCCTATGCCTTCCACCTGCGCAAGGTGCTGCCCGGCTGGGGCATCACGGCACTGGCGGCGTGGCTGCTGCCCGCCGCTGCCGCACCGGTCGTGCTGGGCGCCGGCTTTGCGCTGTCGCTGCACCGGGGCATGTATCTGAAGAAATCGTATTGACCGGCCATCCGGGCCGCCGCTCAATCGGGCAGCACCCAGATGTCGCGCCACGGCACGCCGGGCAGCGCCTCGTAATGCGCCACCACGATGGCCCGTCCGCCGGCGTCCGCAGCCACCTTGCCGGCCTCTTCCGCCAGGGCGTGCTGCAGGTACTGGATGGACGGCTTGTCCAGGCCCGCCACCGGCTCGTCCAGCAGCGTGAGTGCCGCGCCGCTGGCCAGCCCGGCGGCCATCAGCACCTTGCGCTGGCTGCCGGTGGAGAGCTGGTACATGGGCTTGTGCACGTGGGCCTGCAGGCCGAAGCCGTCCACATGCCGCGCCAGCGCCTCGGCATTCCACCGCGGATGGCGCTCAGGGCCTTGCGCCAGCCAGTCGGCCGCCGTGATCTCGTCCAGCCCGGCGGCGCGCGGCTCCACCCAGTACACCTGTTCCCGGTACGCCCCGCCCTGCGTCTGCAGGGGCACGCCCCGCAGCACCAGCGTGCCGGCCTGCGGCGGCAAGGCGCCGGCCAGCAGGCGTAGCGCCGTGGTCTTGCCGGCCCCGTCACCGCCCTGCAGCAGGCTCACGCCGGGCCGCACCTGCAGGCTCAAACCCTGCAGCAGCGGGCGCCCCGGATAGGCAAAACCCAGGTCCTGCACCTGCAGAACGGTCGCATCGTTTGGGCTCAATCTGATCTCCCTTCATTGGATGGTCTGCAAGGCCTTGCCGGACAATCGCCGCATGACCTTGCACTACCTGGAATTTGACTACAGCGAGGACGCCGAGGGCACGGGCACCTGGGACGCCATCGCCAGCGTGGGCGATGCGCACCTGCCGGCCCTGCAGGCGGAGATCGTGTCCGTGCTGGCCTGGGCCGAGGCGGAGTTTCCCGCGCAGCGCGCGCCCATCGAAGACGGGGGCCGGTGGGACTACGACCTGCAGAGCGAGCCCGAACACGTGGCGCTGCAGTCCCTGCACTATGACGCGGCCACGCGCCAGCTCGTGCCGCCGATGGCATCCGCCGGCGGCGCGCGCCACACGCTGACCCTGTCGCTCAGCGGCGATGCGGCCTTCGGCGCCGCCTTCCGCAGCCGATTCGACCTTTCCTAGCCCGCTCATTTCCGCCATGGCCTCGCACACCACCAACCCTCCGGAGCCCGGCGCGCCCCGCTCCCTCACGGGCCTGCTGCCTTTCCTGCGGCCCTATGCCGGGCGCATCGCCATCGCGCTGGTCTTCCTGGTGCTGGCGGCGCTGGCCACGCTGGCGTTTCCGTGGGCGCTGCGCTCGCTGATCGACGGCGGCCTGGCGGGCCCGGACAAGGCGGCTCAGGCGATGGCGCTGCGCGGGCACTTCGGCGTGCTGTTCGCCGTGGCCACGGCGCTGGGCATCTTCTCCGCCGCACGCTTCTACATGGTGAGCTGGCTGGGCGAGCGCGTGACGGCCGACCTGCGCAACGCGGTCTATGCGCACGTGCTGCAGCAGAGCCCGCAGTTCTTCGAGACCACGCAGACCGGCGAGGTGCTGTCGCGCCTGACGGTGGACACCACGCTGGTGCAGACCGTGGTGGGCTCGTCGCTGTCCATGGGCCTGCGCAACGCCGTCATGGGCGTGGGCGCCCTCGCCATGCTGGTGTGGACCAACCCGTATGTGATGTCGGTGGTGCTGCTGGCGATCGTCGTCGTGGTGCTGCCGACGATGTGGATCGGGCGGCGCGTGCGCAGGCTCTCGCGCGCCAGCCAGGACCGCGTGGCCGACTCCAGCGCCATCGCCGCCGAGGTGCTCAACGCCATCCCGGTGGTACAGAGCCACACGGCGGAGGCGCGCGAGGCCGCGCGCTTCGACACGGCCACCGAAAACGCCTTCCGCACCGCCGTGCGCCGCAGCGGCGCCCGCGCCGCGCTGGTGGCCTTCATCATCATCGCCAATGCCGCCCTGCTGCTGTGGGGCCTGTACCGCGGCACGCAGGCCGTCATCGCGGGCGACATGTCGGCCGGGCACCTGGGGCAAACAGTGCTGTACGTGATGTTCCTGGCCGGCGCCGTGGCGGTGCTGGGCGAGGTCTACGGCGACCTGCTGCGCGCCGCGGGCGCCACGGAGCGGCTGATGGAGCTGCTGGCCACGCGCTCGCCGGTGGCGTCTCCGGCCCGGCCGGTGCCCTGCCCGCCCGCGGACGAAGGCCTGGCCGTGGCGTTCGAGAACGTGCAGTTCGCCTATCCCTCGCGGCCCGGCACGCCTGCGCTGGCCGACTTCGACCTGCGGCTGCGTCCCGGCGAAACGGTGGCGCTGGTGGGCGCCAGCGGCGCGGGCAAGACCACCGTGTTCCAGCTGCTGCAGCGCTTCTACGATGTGGACGCCGGGCGCATCACACTGGGCGGGATCGACATTCGCTCGCTGGCGCTGCACGACCTGCGCGGCCGCATCGCCACCGTGCCGCAGGACGCGGTGATCTTCTCGGCCTCGGCGCTGGAGAACATCCGCTACGGCCGCCCCGGCGCCACCGATGCCGAGGTAATGGCCGCTGCCCGCAGCGCCTTCGCGCACGACTTCATCACCGCCCTACCCGAGGGCTACGCCACCTTCCTGGGCGAGCGCGGCGTGCGCCTGTCGGGCGGCCAGCGCCAGCGCATCGCCATTGCGCGTGCGTGGCTCAAGAACGCCCCCGTGCTGCTGCTGGACGAAGCGACGAGCGCGCTGGACGCCGAAAGCGAACGGGTGGTGCAAGCCGCGCTGGACGCGGCGCTGCATGCCAACGCCGGCCGGCGCATCACGCTGGTGATCGCGCACCGCCTGGCCACGGTGCAGGGCGCGAACCGCATCCTGGTACTGGAGCACGGCCGCATCGTCGAACAGGGGCGGCACGCCGAGCTGGTGCAGCGCGGTGGTGCCTACGCGCGGCTGGCGGCGCTGCAGTTCAGGGCGCAGGGCTGAGCGGACGGCAGGCACGGGCGCTTCCGAACGCTGGAGGCGTTCAGCGTTGCACGCATGCCGCTACAGAGATAAGAGCAGCTTGCGCAAGACGCACGCGGCTTTCAAAGCCAAAACCTATCAGAATCCTTAACTGGCAAGCGCATTCAGCTCCTCTTTCAGGAGTGAACATCCGAAACTCCAACGACGCCCGCGCCCGCAGGGCCAGCCGTCGCCATGGGGTGCGCTGCGGCCGACGCGCCTACTGCAGCGTTTCCTTGGCCGATTCCGGCAGCAGCAAGGGCAGGACGGCCACGCCCTCTTCCAGCAGCTCGGCCGTCTCCTGCGGAGTGGCCTGGCCGCGGATAGCGCGCTCCTCCGATTCGCCGTAGTGGATGCGACGCGCTTCCTGCGCAAACCGCGAACCGACGTCTTCGGTGTGGGCGACGATGTGGCGCGCCAGTTGCAGCCAGGCGGCCTGCAACCGGGGATCGGGCAGCGGGCCGGCGGGCACGACCGCCGAGCCCGGGTCCGATAGGGCGGCATGGGGCGCGGGATACGCAACGCCCTTTTCCGATCCGGAGGGAACGTCCGTTCCCGCGGCCCGGGCCGGAGCCTGAGCGCCGAAGTTCAACCGGGGCGCACTGAGCCCCTTGCGGATCTGGCTGGAGCCGCACAGGGGGCACTGCACCAGGCCGCGGCCCAGTTGGCTCTGGAAGTCGTCCTCGGACCCGAACCATCCCTCGAAGGCATGGTCGTGCGCACAGAAGAGATCGAGGACTTTCATGGAACGTTGCGGGTCAGGCCGCGCAAGGTCTTGAAGGGGATGCAGCCGGGTTCCACCACCACCGAGGTGAACCGCTTCGATCAGCCCTTGCGGCGCAGCAGATAGCGGTACACGAACCCCGGGAAGGCCAGAGTCACGAACAGGGTGCCGGTCACCGCGTAGAACTCCCAGCCCTGGGGCGCGATCTGCCCCGCGCGGCGCTCCAGCAGCAAGGCCAGCGCGCCGACCACGAAGTACAGCACCACCAGTTCCAGCAGCCGGCCAGGCAGCGGCTTGCGCTGGCTCGGGGCCTGCGGACCGACGGCGAACCAGCGCTGGTTGATGAACGGCAGATTGGCGGCCACCAGGGCGGCCACGATCACGAGCCAGATCGATGCGGTCTGCGACATGCGGATAGGGGCGCGGCAGCGTTGGGGTTGCGGCCTGCGGTCAGGTCGCCAGCGCGCGGACGATGGCCTCGGCGCACAGCGACATCAGCCCGCCGGGCACGATGCCCAGGATCAGCACCAGGGCGCCGTTCACCGTCAGCACCATGCGCACGTCCAGGGGCGCGGACACGCTGGTCGCCGTCAGCGGCGCGTCGAAGTACATCACCTTGACCACGCGCAGATAGTAGAAGGCGCCGATCAGCGACATGATCACGGCGAACACTGCCAGGGCGATGTACAGCCCCTGACCGGAAGCCACGAGCGCCTGCAGCACGGCCAGCTTGGCATAGAAGCCCACCAGCGGCGGAATGCCGGCCATGGAGAACAAGCACACGGCCATCACGCCGGCGTACAGCGGGCTGCGCTGGTTCAGGCCGGCCAAGTCGGAGATTTCTTCGCTCTCGAAGCCTTCGCGTGCCAGCAGCAGGATCACGCCGAACGAGGCCAGCGTGGTCAGCACGTAGGTCACCACGTAGAACATGGCGGAGCTGTAGGCGTTCTCGACGGCGTTGGCATCCACGTTGCCGTTGATCACGCCCGACAGCAAGCCCAGCAGCACGAAGCCCATCTGCGAGATGGTCGAGTAGGCCAGCATGCGCTTGAGGTTGGTCTGCATGATGGCCGCGAGGTTGCCGACCAGCAGCGAGCCGATGGCCAGGACGGCGAGCATCTGCTGCCAGTCGATCGCCAGGGGCAGCAGGCCGTCCACCAGCAGGCGGATGGTCATGGCGAAGGCAGCCAGCTTGGGCGCGCCGCCGACGATCAGCGTGATGGCCGTGGGAGCGCCTTGGTAGACGTCGGGAATCCACATGTGGAAGGGCACGACACCCAGCTTGAAAGCGAGGCCGGCCACCACGAACACCAGGCCGAACACGAGCACCTGGTGGCGGATCTGGCCCGCGTTGATGGCCTTGAACACCTGGCCGATGTCGAGCGAGCCGGTGGCGCCGTAGAGCATCGACAGGCCGTACAGCAGGAAACCGCTGGCCATGGCGCCGAGCACGAAGTACTTCATGGCGGCTTCGGTGGCGGTGGCGTTGTCGCGCCGCAGGGCCACCAGGGCGTAGCTGGACAGCGTCAGCAGTTCCAGGCCCAGGTAGATGATCAGGAAGTTGTTGCCCGAGATCATGATGAACATGCCCAGGAGCGCAAACATCGACAGCGTGAAGAACTCGCCGCCGCGCAGCATGTCGCGGTCGCCCGCATACGGACGGCCGTAGACGAGCGTGACCATCATGGCGACCGTGGCGAAGCACTTGAGCCAGTTGCCCATGGCATCGCTGACCACCATGTTGCCCCAGCCGTAGAACGTGCTGCCGCTGTTGGCGTACATCGCCTGCAACACGGCCACCACGGCCAGGGTGAGCATCGTCAGCACATAGGTGCCGGTGCGTTGGGCGCTCTTGACGCCCAGGTCGACCAGGGCGATCACGCAGGCCATGACCAGGAGCACGATCTCAGGGTAGATCGCCAGCCAGCTGATGTTGTCAATCATCTCGTCTCTCTCAGTTCAGTCTGGTCATTGGAGCTTGGACACGGCCACGTGCTTGAGCAGCTCAGCCACCGACACGTCCATCACATCGGTGAACGGACGGGGGTACAGGCCCATGTACAGCACGGCGATGGCCAGGATCGCCATGACCAGGAATTCACGGCTGCCGATGTCCGTCAGCTCCTTCACATGGTCGTTGGCAACGGGGCCCAGGTACACGCGCTTGTACATCCACAGCGTGTAGGCCGCGCCGAAGATCAGCGCCGTGGCAGCGGCCATGCCGATCCAGAAGTTGGCCTGCACGGCACCCAGGATCACCATCCACTCGCCCACGAAACCAGCGGTGCCCGGCAGGCCGCAGTTGGCCATGGCGAACAGCAGCGCGAAGGCCGCGAACTTGGGCATGGTGTTGACCACGCCACCGTAGGCCGAAATCTCGCGGGAATGCACACGGTCGTACAGCACGCCGATGGACAGGAACATCGCGCCCGACACGAAGCCGTGGGCGATCATCTGCACCAGGCCGCCCGAGACGCCCAGGGGGTTGAAGATGAAGAAGCCCAGCGTCACGAAGCCCATGTGCGCCACCGACGAATACGCCACCAGCTTCTTCATGTCCTTCTGCACCATGGCGACCAGGCCCACGTAGATCACGGCGACCAGCGACAGCGCGATCATCAGCCAGGCCCACTCGCGGGCCGCATCGGGGGCGATGGGCATGGAGAAGCGCAGGAAGCCGTAGGCGCCCAGCTTCAGCATGATGGCTGCCAGCACGGCGGAACCGCCGGTCGGCGCTTCCACGTGCACGTCGGGCAGCCAGGTGTGCACCGGCCACATCGGCACCTTCACGGCGAAGGCCGCGAAGAAGGCGAAGAAGATCAGCGTCTGGGCCGTGCGCGACAGCGGGAGCTGGTGCCACGTGGCGATGTCGAAGCTGCCGCCCGACTGGTTGTACAGGTAGATGAAGGCGATCAGCGTGAGCAGCGAGCCCATCAGCGTGTACAGGAAGAACTTGAACGCCGCGTAGATCTTGTTGGGGCCGCCCCAGATGCCGATGATCAGGTACATCGGGATCAGCGTGGCCTCGAAGAACACGTAGAACAGCATGCCGTCCATGGCGGAGAACACGCCGATCATCAGGCCCGACAGGATCAGGAACGCGCCCATGTACTGGTTCACGCGCTCGGTGATCGACTCCCACGAAGCGATCACCACGATGACGGTGATGAAGGCCGTGAGCGGCACGAACCAGAACGAGATGCCGTCCACACCCAGGTGGTAGTGGACGTTGAAGCGCTCGATCCACAGCGCCTTCTCCACGAACTGCGCCGCCGCGGTCGTGTTGTCGAAACCGCCGTACAGCGGCAAGGTCACGGCGAGGCCGATCAGGGCACCGACCAGTGCCAGCCAGCGCACCGTACGCGCCTGGTCGTCACGGCCGAATGCCAGCAGCAGGGCACCGAAAGCGATCGGCGTCCAGATGGCAAGACTCAACAAACCCATTTTTCTTGTCCCTCTACTACTTGTTGAGCCACACGAAGTACGTCATGAGCGCGAAGATGCCCAGGATCATGACCAGCGCGTAGTGGAAGATGTAGCCCGACTGGAACCAGCGCACCACGCCGGCGATGCGGCCGATGAGCTTCCAGGAGCCGTTCACCAGCAGACCGTCGATCACGGCCTGGTCGCCGCCCTTCCACAGGCCGGTGCCGAGGGCACGCGAGCCGCGGGCGAAGATGTTTTCGTACACCCAGTCCACGCCGTACTTGCCTTCCAGCGCCTGGTAGATGCCGACCTTCTGCATCGCCGCCTTGATGGCAGCGGGCACCTGGGGCATGACCATGTAGAACAGGTAGGACACCACCACGCCCGCCAGAGCCAGCCAGAACGGCGCAGCCGTGAACCCGTGCAGCGCCATCGGCACCCAGCCGTGGATCTTCTCGGCCAGCTCGGCCATGGCGCCGTGCTTGGCACCGTCCACGAAGATCACGCCCTTGAAGAAGTCGCCGAACAGCATGGGCATCAGCGCAATGGCGCCGATCACCACGGAGGGGATGGCCAGCAGCATCAGCGGGCCGGTCACGACCAGCGGCGACTCGTGCGGCTTGGCATCGTGGCCATGGCCGTGGTGGTCATCGTGCCCATGGTGATCGTCGTGGTGCGCGTCCGGGTTCTGGTCGTAGCGTTCCTTGCCATGGAAGACGATGAAGTACAGGCGGAACGAATAGAACGCCGTGATGAACACGCCGGCCAGCACCGCGAAGTTTGCGAAGCCCGCGCCAGGCAGGTTGGTCGCATGCACCGCCTCGATGATGGCGTCCTTGGAATAGAAGCCCGAGAAGAACGGCGTGCCGATCAGCGCCAGGTTGCCCAGCAGGAAGGTGATCCAGGTGATGGGCATGTACTTGCGCACGCCGCCCATCCAGCGGATGTCCTGGTTGTGATGCATGCCCATGATGACGGAACCGGCGCCGAGGAATAGCAGGGCCTTGAAGAAGGCGTGCGTCATCAGGTGGAACACGGCCACCGAGTAGGCGGATGCGCCCAGCGCCACGGTCATGTAGCCCAGCTGCGACAGCGTGGAATACGCAATCACGCGCTTGATGTCGTTCTGGATGATGCCCAGCACGCCCATGAACAGCGCCGTGATGGAGCCGATGATCAGGATGAAGCTCAGCGCCGTGTCCGACAGCTCATAGAGCGGCGACATGCGCGAGACCATGAAGATGCCGGCCGTCACCATGGTGGCGGCGTGGATCAGCGCGGAGATGGGGGTCGGGCCTTCCATCGAATCCGGCAGCCAGGCGTGCAGCGGGAACTGGGCGGACTTGCCCATGGCACCGATGAACAGGCAGATGGCGGTCACGGTGACCAGCAGCCAGCCGGTACCCGGGAGCAGCGTGTTCTGGATCTCGGGCAGCTTGGCGAAGATCTCGCCGTAGTTCATCGTGCCGGTGTAGGCAGCGATCAGGCCAATGCCCAGGATGAAGCCGAAGTCGCCCACGCGGTTGACCAGGAAAGCCTTCATGTTGGCGAAGATGGCCGACGGCTTGTTGTAGTAGAAGCCGATCAGCAGGTACGACACCAGGCCCACGGCTTCCCAGCCGAAGAACAGCTGCAGCAGGTTGTTGCTCATCACGAGCATCAGCATGGAGAAGGTGAACAGCGAGATGTACGAGAAGAAACGGTTGTAGCCGTCGTCTTCCTGCATGTAGCCGATGGTGTAGATGTGCACCATCAACGACACGAAGGTCACCACGCACATCATCATGGCCGTGATGCTATCGATCAGGAAGCCGACTTCCATCTTCAGGCCGCCCACCACCATCCAGGTGTAGATGGATTGGTCGAAGCGTGCGCCGTCGAAGATGACACTGTGGAAGGTGTAGGCCGACAGCACGAAGGCGATCAGCACGCCCAGGATCGTCAGGGAGTGGCTGCCGCCACGGCCGATCTTGTTGCCACCGAACGCGGTGCCCCAGATACCCGCGAGCGCGGAGCCCACCAGCGGTGCCAGCGGCACCGCCAGGAGCATGGATGCAGAAAGGGTTTGACTCATTCTTGAGAACCTTGCTTGTGTCTGGCGACCATCAACCCTTGAGGGTGTTGAGGTCTTCCGCGTTGATGCTGGACTTGTTGCGGAACAGCAGAACCAGGATGGCCAGCCCGATGGCGGATTCGGCCGCCGCCACGGTCAGGATGAAGAACACGAACACCTGCCCGTGCATGTCGCCCAGGTAGTGGGAGAACGCCACGAAGTTCATGTTCACGGCCAGCAGCATCAGCTCGATGGCCATGAGCAGGACGATGAGGTTCTTGCGGTTCAGGAAGATACCGATCACGGCCAGGGCGAACAGCATCGCGCCCAGCGAAAGATAGTGGCCCAGCGTCAGGGTCATGGCTTCTTCTCCTCAACGGGGGCGGCAGGAGCCACCTCTTCGGCAGGCTTCTGCGTCACGGCAACCTTCACCATGGCGACACGGTCGCTGGCACGCACGCGGATCTGCTGGGACGGGTTGATGGCCTTGGAGTCCTTGCGCTGGCGCAGCGTCAGCGCGATGGCGGCGATCATGGCCACCAGCAGGATCACGGCAGCGATCTCCACGGGATACAGGTACTCGGTGTACAGCAGCACACCCAGCGCCTTGGTGTTGGAGTAAGGCACCACCTGGCCGGCAGCGTCCACCATCGTGGCCACGGCCTTCGGTTCGTCCATGCCGCGGAAACCACCCATCAGCACCGCCGCCATTTCCAGGGCGATCAGCGCACCGATGAAGGCAGCCAGCGGGAAGTGCTTCCAGAACCCCCGCCGCACGGTGTCGATGTGGATGTCCAGCATCATCACCACGAAGAGGAACAGCACCATCACGGCCCCCAGGTACACAAGCACCAGGGCGATGGCGAGAAATTCGGCCTTGAGAAGCAGCCAGATGGCCGCAGCTTGGGAGAAGGCGAGAATCAGATGCAGCACGGCATGCACGGGATTGCGTGCCGTGATGACCCGGAAGGCTGCGTAGAGCAGCACAACCGAGAACAGATAGAAGAAACCGGTCTTGGCGTCCATGAATCGGGTCTTTGGTAAGGGTCAGGCGTGGGGCGGTACCGCTGCTTCAGCGGTACTTGGCGTCCGCGGCCTTCGCTGCGGCGATTTGGGGTTCGTACTGGTCACCGACCGCCAGGAGCATGTCCTTGGTGAAGTACAGGTCACCGCGCTTCTCGCCGTGGTACTCGAAGATCTGCGTTTCGACGATGGAATCGACCGGGCAGCTTTCCTCGCAGAAGCCGCAGAAGATGCACTTGGTCAGATCGATGTCGTAGCGCGTGGTACGGCGCGATCCATCGGCACGCACGTCGGATTCGATGGTGATCGCCAGCGCCGGGCACACCGCCTCGCACAGTTTGCAGGCGATGCAGCGCTCCTCGCCGTTCTCATAGCGGCGCAGGGCATGCAGACCGCGGAAGCGCGGCGACAGCGGCGTCTTTTCTTCAGGGAACTGCACCGTCACCTTGCGGCGAAACGCGTAGCGCCCCGTCAGGGCCATGCCCTTGACCAGCTCCACCAGCATGAAGCTCTTGAAGAAATCCTTGACCGAAAAAGAAGATGCAGCAGCAACAGCAGCCATGGTTGTCCCCGCTTAATTCCAGATGTTCCAGGGCGAATGCAGCCAGGCGCCCACGATAAGCAGCCACACGAGCGTGACCGGAATGAAGATCTTCCAACCCAGGCGCATGATCTGGTCATAGCGGAAGCGCGGGAAGGTCGCGCGGATCCAGATGAACATGGACACGACCACGAAGGTCTTGATGCCCAGCCAGATCCAGCCTGGGATGAAGCCCAGGAACTCGACCGGCGCCTGCCAGCCGCCCAGGAACATGATCACCGCCAGGATGGACACCAGCCACATGCTGGCGTACTCGGCCAGGAAGAAGACCGCGAAGCCCATGCCCGAGTACTCGACCATGTGGCCGGCCACGATTTCGGCTTCGCCTTCCACCACGTCGAACGGGTGGCGGTTGGTTTCCGCCACGCCCGAGATCAGGTAGACGATGAAGATGGGCAACAGCGGCAGCCAGTTCCACGACAGGAAGTTCAGGCCCATGGCCGCCATCGTGCCCTGCCCCTGGCTGGCCACGATCTCGGTCAGGTTCATGCTGCCGGACACCATGATGACAACCAGGAAGCAGAAGCCCATGGCGATTTCATAGCTCACCATCTGAGCGGACGCACGCAGCGCACCCAGGAAGGCGTACTTCGAGTTGGACGCCCAGCCGGCGATGATCACGCCGTACACCTCGATGGAGGTGATGGCCATGATCAGCAGCAGGCCGGCATTCACGTTGGCCAGCACGGTCTCGGGGCCGAAGGGAATCGCGACCCATGCGGCCAGCGCCGGCATGATCGCCATCAGCGGGCCGAGAACGAACAAGCCCTTGCTGGCGGCAGCCGGCTGGATGATTTCCTTGGTCAGCAGCTTCAGGCCGTCGGCCAGAGGCTGCAGCAGACCGAACGGGCCCACGCGGTTGGGGCCATGGCGCACTTGCATGAAGCCCAGCAGCTTGCGCTCCCACAGCGTGAGGTAGGCCACGGCCCCCATCAGCGGCGCAACGATCGCGACGATCTTGATCAGGTTCCAGAGCACGGGCCAGACGGCACCCGTCCACCATGTCGCGGCGAACAGGTTGAGGCCGCCGTTGTACAGCGCGTCGATCATGCGGCGACTCCTTCCGCAGCCGCCAGGCGGGCATCAGCGGTCAGCTGCAGCGAGGTCGCACGGCGCACCAGGCTGTCCAGTTGGTAAATACTGGCAACCACCGGGGCCGCCACGTTGCCGGAACCCTGCGTCACCGCGGCGTTCGTGGCGTTGCTCAGACGCTCGGCAGGGATTTGCGCCACAGGGGCACCTGCCGCCGCGCCGGTAGCCTTGGCGAGCACGTCCTGCGAGCTCTCGAAATCCATGCCTTGCAGGCCCAGCAGATTGCCGAGCACGCGCAGCACCTTCCAGGCAGGACGGGCATCACCGAGAGGCTTGACCACGGCGTGGAAGCTCTGCACCCGGCCTTCGGCGTTGACGAAAGTGCCGGAGGTTTCCGAGAAGGGAGCGATGGGCAACAGCACGTCGCTGAAGGCCATGTTGGCCTTGAACGGGCTCAGCGTCACCACCATGTCCGCCTGCGACAGTGCCGCAGCGGCGCCTTCGCCGGCCGCAGAGTCGTACACGGGCTCGGTGTTGAGCAGCAGGGCCGCCTTCAGGCCGCCCGCCAGCATCTGGCCAGCATTCTGGCCGCCCTGCCGAGGCAAGGCACCCACGAACTGCGCGCCGACGGTGTTGGCCGCCTCGGTGAGATAGCCCACGCTGGCGCCGGTCTGCGCGCCGATCCACTGCGCCAGGGCCAGCAGGCTGGAGGCCTCGGCATGGTGCGCCGCGGCATTGCCCAGCACGATGGCCTTGCGCTCGCCGGCCAGCAGGCTGTCGGCCACGGCCCGGGCACTGTCACCCACCGTCGCCACATTCACGGGAGCCGTCACGCCACGGGCTGCGCCCACGGCCGCAGCCACCTCGGCCAGCGCGGCATTCCAGCCACCGGCCGGTGCCACGATGGACTGCGCCACCGGCATCGCCCAGTCGTACGACTGGGCGTTGATGGCATGCACCGCGCCGCCCTTGCGGGCCGCCTGGCGGATGCGCTGCGCGAACAGCGGATGGTCCTTGCGCAGATTGGAACCGACGACCAGCACCGACTGCAGCGCAGACAGCGAGGCAATGGAAGTGCCCAGCCAGCGCACGCCATCGGCAGCGGCAAACTCGGCGTTGCGCAGGCGGTAGTCGATGTTGTCGCTGCCCAGACCGCGCACCAGGGCACCGGCCAGGAAGAGCTCTTCCAGCGTGCTGTGCGGGCTGACCAGCGCACCGATGGCGGCAGCGCCGTGCTCGCTCTTCACGCCCTGCAAGCCATTGGCCACATACTCTAGCGCGGTCTGCCAGTCCACTTCCTTCCACTCGCCGCCCTGCTTGAGCATGGGGCGCGTCAGGCGGTCCTGGCCGTTGAGCGCCTCATAGGAGAAGCGGTCACGGTCGGCGATCCAGCACTCGTTCACGTCTTCGTTCTCGAACGGAACGACGCGCATCACCTGGTGGTTCTTCACCTGGACGATGAGGTTGGCACCCGTCGAGTCGTGCGGGCTCACCGACTTGCGGCGCGACAGCTCCCACGTGCGGGCGCTGTAGCGGAATGGCTTGCTCGTGAGCGCGCCCACCGGGCAGATGTCGATCATGTTGCCCGACAGCTCGGAATCGACCGTGTCGCCCACGACCGTGGTGATCTCCGAATGTTCGCCGCGGTGGATCATGCCCAGCTCCATGACGCCGGCCACTTCCTGACCAAAGCGCACGCAGCGGGTGCAATGGATGCAGCGGCTCATCTCTTCCATGGAGATCAGCGGACCCACGTCCTTGTGGAACACGACGCGCTTTTCTTCCTCATAACGGGAAGAAGAGCCGCCGTAGCCCACGGCCAGGTCCTGCAGCTGGCATTCGCCGCCCTGGTCGCAGATGGGGCAATCCAGCGGGTGATTGATCAGCAGGAATTCCATGACCGACTGCTGGGCCTTGATGGCCTTGTCGCTCTTGGTGCGCACGATCATGCCTTGCGTCACGGGCGTGGCGCAGGCGGGCATGGGCTTGGGAGCTTTCTCCACGTCCACCAGGCACATGCGGCAGTTGGCGGCGATGGAAAGCTTCTTGTGATAGCAGAAATGGGGAATGTAGGTGCCGGCCTTCTCGGCTGCATGCATCACCATGCAGCCTTCAGCGACTTCTACCTTCTGCCCGTCCAGTTCGATTTCAACCATATGCGTCTCTCGCGATCAGGCCGAGGCAGAAGCCTGAGGGGTCTTGTTCTGGATCAGCGCTTCGAACTCGGGGCGGAAGTGCTTGATCATGGCGCGCACCGGCATCGCCGCTGCGTCGCCCAGGGCGCAGATCGTGCGCCCCTGGATGTTGTCGGCCACCGAGTTCAGCAGGTCCAGGTCACCCTGGCGGCCTTCGCCGTGCTGAATGCGGTCGATCACCCGCCACATCCAGCCCGTACCTTCACGGCAAGGCGTGCATTGGCCGCAGGATTCGTGCGAGTAGAAGTACGACAGGCGCAGCAGGCTCTCGACCATGCTGCGGGAGTCATCCATCACGATCACGGCACCAGAACCCAGCATGGAGCCGGCCTTGGCGATGGAGTCGTAGTCCATCGTGCATTCCATGATGATGGACGCTGGCAGCACCGGGGCAGACGACCCGCCAGGGATCACGGCCTTGAGCTGGCGGCCCTTGCGCACGCCGCCGGCGAGCTCCAGCAGCTTGGCGAACGGTGTGCCCAGAGGCACTTCGTAGTTGCCGGGCTTTTCGACATCGCCGGAGACCGAGAAGATCTTGGTGCCGCCGTTGTTGGGTTTGCCACACTCCAGGTAGGCAGCACCGCCATTGCGGATGATCCACGGCACGGCCGCGAAGGTCTCGGTGTTGTTGATCGTCGTGGGCTTGCCGTACAGGCCGAAGCTGGCCGGGAACGGCGGCTTGAAGCGCGGCTGGCCCTTCTTGCCTTCCAGCGATTCGAGCAGAGCCGTTTCTTCGCCGCAGATGTAGGCGCCGAAGCCGTGGGCCGCGTGCAGCTGGAAGCTGAAGCTGCTGCCCAGGATCTTGTCGCCCAGGTAGCCCGCAGCGCGTGCTTCTTCCAGCGCTTCTTCGAAGCGGTCGTAGGTCTGGAAGATTTCGCCGTGGATGTAGTTGTAGCCCACGGAGATGCCCATCGCGTAGGCCGCGATGATCATGCCTTCGATGACGATGTGCGGGTTGAACTGCAGGATGTCGCGGTCCTTGCAGGTACCCGGCTCGCCTTCGTCCGAGTTGCACACCAGGTATTTCTGACCCGGGAACGAGCGGGGCATGAAGCTCCACTTGAGGCCCGTGGGAAAACCTGCGCCGCCGCGGCCACGCAGGCCGGATTCCTTGACCGTCGCGATGACCTGGTCCTGTGTCAGCGGTTCGCCGCCGTCAGTTCCCAGGATCTTGCGCAGCGCAGCGTAGCCGCCGCGCGCTTCGTAGTCCTTGATGCTCCAGTTCGTGCCGTCCAGGCCCGCATAGATCTGCGGGTTGATGTGCCGGTCATGGAAGCAGGTCTGGACGCCCGTGGCCTGGAACTGCGAGAGGATCTGTGCAGCGGTGGTCATGCTTGCCCTTCCGCAGCCTTGAGGCCATCGACGAGCTGGTCGAGCTTGTCGTTGTCCATGAAGCTGCACATCGTGCGGTCGTTGACCAGCATGACCGGCGCGTCGGCGCAGGCGCCCAGGCATTCGCACTGCTGGAGCGTGAACAGGCCATCGGCCGTCGTTTCGCCCATGGCGATGCCGAGCTTCTTCTCCAGGTGGTGGAGCGCCTTCTGGCCGTCACGCAGCTGGCACGGCAGGTTGGTACAGACGTTGAGCTTGTACTTGCCTGTCGGACGCTGGTTGTACATGTTGTAGAACGTCGTGACTTCATGCACGGCGATCTGCGGCATGCCGAGGTACTCGGCGATCACATGCTCGCTCTCGGCGCTGACCCAACCCTGCTCCTGCTGCACGATGGACAGGCAGGCCATCACGGCAGATTGCTTCTGCTCGGGGGGGTACTTGGCCACTTCGCGCGCAAAGCGCGCCTTGGTCGCTTCGGTAATCATCGGTCAATCTCTCCGAACACGATATCCATGGTGCCGATGATGGCCACGGCGTCGGCAATCATGTGCCCCCGGGCCATCTCGTCGAGCGTCGCCAGGTGAGCGAATCCGGGCGCACGGATCTTCAGGCGGTACGGCTTGTTCGCGCCATCGCTCACCAGATAGATGCCGAACTCGCCCTTTGGATGCTCGACAGCCGCATAGGCCTCGCCCTCGGGCACACGGAAACCTTCCGTGAAGAGCTTGAAATGGTGGATCAGCTCTTCCATGTTGGACTTCATGGACTCGCGCGAAGGCGGGGCCACCTTGTGGTTGTCCGTGATCACCGGGCCGGGATTGGCGCGCAGCCAGTCCACGCACTGCTTGATGATGCGGTTGGACTCCCGCATTTCCTGCACGCGCACCAAATAACGGTCGTAGCAGTCGCCGGTCTTGCCCACGGGAATGTCGAAATCCACGCGGTCATAGGCATCGTAGGGCTGCTTCTTGCGCAGGTCCCAGGCGATGCCGGAACCACGGATCATGGGACCCGTCATGCCCAGGTTCAGCGCGCGTTCCGGCGTCACCACACCGATACCGACCGTGCGCTGCTTCCAGATGCGGTTGTCCGTGAGTAGCGTCTCGTATTCATCCACGCACTTGGGAAAGCGCTGCGTGAAATCGTCGATGAAGTCCAGCATGGAACCGCTGCGGTTCTGGTTCAAGGCCTCGATGGCCTTGGCATTGCGGATCTTGTTGACCGTGTACTGCGGCATGCTGTCCGGCAGGTCGCGGTACACCCCGCCCGGACGGAAGTACGCCGCGTGCATGCGCGCGCCGGAGACGGCTTCGTACATGTCGAACAGGTCTTCGCGTTCGCGGAACGTGTAGATCAGGATGGTCGAGCTGCCGCAGTCGTTGCCGTGCGAGCCCAGCCACATCAGGTGGTTCAGCAGGCGTGTGATCTCGGAGAACATCACGCGGATGTACTGAGCCCGCAGCGGCACGTCGATGCCCAACAGCTTCTCGATGGCCAAGCAGTAGGCGTGCTCGTTGCACATCATCGAGACGTAGTCCAGACGGTCCATGTAGGGCAGCGACTGGATGTAGGTCTTGTGCTCCGCGAGCTTTTCCGTCGCGCGATGCAACAGGCCGATATGCGGGTCGGCGCGTTGGACGACTTCGCCGTCCAGCTCAAGCACCAGACGCAACACGCCGTGTGCTGCAGGATGCTGGGGACCGAAGTTGAGGGAGTAGTTCTTGATTTCAGCCATGGTGGATCACTGGGCGCCGGAGCACCTCAGTGCAGGCCTCCGTACTTGTCTTCGCGGATGATGCGCGGGGTCACCTCGCGCGGCTCGATGGTCACCGGCTCATAGATCACCCGGCGCTGCTCGGCGTCGTAGCGCATCTCGACATGACCCGACAGCGGGAAGTCCTTGCGGAAGGGGTGGCCGATGAAACCGTAGTCGGTCAGGATGCGTCGCAGATCGTTGTGGCCGTCGAACACGATGCCGAACAGGTCGAACGCTTCGCGCTCGTACCAGTTGGCGGAGTTCCACAGGTCGGAGACCGAAGCCACCACCGGAAGATCGTCGTCCGGACAGAAGACCTTGACGCGCACGCGCTGGTTCAGACTCACCGACAGCAGGTGGGAGACGACGGCATAGCGCGCGCCCTCCACCCCCACCTCGCCGTAGGACGAATAATCCACGCCGCACAGATCGACGAGTTGCTCGAACTGGCAGCCGGGCGCATCGCGCAGCGTGTGCATGGCGGAGAGATAGTCGGCGGCGGACACCACGACGGTCACTTCGTCCAGCGCCAGCGTGATCTGACGGACCTTGTCGCCGAGCGCGGCGGCAATCGCGTCCCGAAGGGCTTCGGGACGAATGGCAATAGCAGTCATCATCAACCCCTCAGACCCGAGCGATGGTATTGGTGCGGCGGATCTTCTGCTGCAGCTGGATGATGCCGTAGAGCAGTGCCTCGGCCGTGGGCGGACAGCCCGGGACATAGACATCGACCGGCACGATGCGGTCACAGCCGCGCACCACGGAATAGCTGTAGTGGTAGTAGCCGCCGCCGTTGGCGCACGACCCCATGGACAGCACCCAGCGCGGTTCGGACATCTGGTCGTACACCTTGCGCAGGGCTGGCGCCATCTTGTTGCACAGCGTGCCGGCCACGATCATCAGATCGGACTGACGGGGGCTGGCGCGGAACACTTCGGCGCCGAAGCGGCCGATGTCATAGCGCGCGGCAGCAGCGTGCATCATCTCGACGGCACAGCAAGCCAGGCCGAACGTCATGGGCCAGAGGGAGCCGGTCTTGGCCCAGTTCACCACCGCGTCGTAGCTGGTGGTGACGAAGCCTTCCTTCATCACGCCTTCAATCATCGTGTCATTCCTTTTTCTGGCCGATCATTCCCAATCCAGCGCACCCTTTTTCCACTCGTAGGCAAAGCCCACGACCAGGATGGCGAGAAAGATCACGACGGCAACGAACCCCGCCAATCCCACCTCTTGCAGCGACACAGCCCAAGGGAAGAGGAAGGCGATTTCCAGATCGAAAAGAATGAAGAGGATGGCGACGAGGTAGTAGCGCACATCGAACTTCATGCGCGCATCTTCAAAGGCTTCGAAGCCACACTCGTAGGGAGAATTCTTGGCCGCATCCGGGCGGTTGGGACCGAGGAAATAGCCCAGTGCCAGAGGAACGACGCCGACACCGATGCCGACCAAGATAAACAGAAGGACGGGGAGGTATTGATCGAGGTTCATCTGGAGGATGTGTCACCGCTGAGACCACCCTCCGCATGCCCCGAACGGGACACGAGAGGGCAATCTTTTTATATTGGTGCCGTCGGCGAGACTCGAACTCGCACAGCTTTCGCCACTACCCCCTCAAGATAGCGTGTCTACCAATTTCACCACGACGGCTGTTTTGTGCATCTGGATGGCATGAGGACCCGAAGGTTTTGGCTTTCCAGACAATCCGTGATTCTACTCCGGAAATACCCCGAGGTCGAAGGCGCCGGGGTAAATCGGATCAGTTTATTTGGTCGGGATTTGCGCGGCTCCAGAGGCCGGCTGCGCAGGTGCCGGAGGCACGGCCGACGAGACATCGGGGGCCGGCACGGAGGCTGCTGGAGCAGCGCCTGCAGGCACCGCAGCAGCCGGGCCTTCGAGCACGCTGCCGGTGCTGGCCGGGCGGACGTTGCCGAAGTAGGCCAAGGCCAGCGTCGCCACGAAGAACACCGCAGCCAGGACGGCCGTGGTGCGCGACAGGAAGTTGGCACTGCCGCTGGCGCCGAACAGGCTGCCGGAACTGCCACTGCCGAAGGCGGCACCCATGTCCGCCCCCTTGCCATGCTGGATCAGGATCAGGCCGATCATGGCCAGGGCGGTCAGCATCTGCACTGCCAGAATCACGTTCACTACTGCGTTCATTCTCGAATCACTCCTGATGTAATTGCTTGCCTGCGGTCCGCTCAAGCGGCCGCAGCGATGATCTGTAGAAAGTCGGCGGCCTTCAGCGAAGCGCCTCCCACCAGGCCGCCGTCGATGTCCGGCTGGGCCAGCAGTTGCGCGGCATTGGCCGCATTCATGCTGCCGCCGTACAGCAGCGGAATCCGGTCGGCCTTCTCGCTGGCGGCAGCCAGCTGCGCACGCAGCACGGCATGGACCAGTTGGGCCTGCTCCGGCGTGGCAGTGCGGCCCGTGCCGATGGCCCAGACCGGCTCGTACGCCACCACGATTTCGCTGATGCAATGGCCGTTGAGGTGAATCACCGCCGCCAGCTGACGCTTGACCACGGTCTCGGTCTCCCCCGCCTCGCGCTCCGCCAGGGTCTCGCCCACGCACACGATGGGCGCGACACCCGCGGCCAGGGCGCGCTGCGCCTTGGCTGCGACGACGTCGTCGGTTTCGCCGTGGTACTGGCGCCGCTCGGAATGGCCGACCAGCGCGTAGCGCACCCCGAATTCGCGCAGCATCGTCGCCGACACCTCGCCGGTGAAGGCGCCCGATTCATGCTGCGACACGTCCTGCGCCGCCACGGCGATGGAGGTGCCCGCGGCCAGCGCCTGCACCTGTGCAAGATAGGGCGCCGGCACGGCCACGGCCACGTCGCACGCAGGCTGGCCCAGGCCATCACGCAGCGCCGTCAGCAAGGCCTCGTTGGCGGCCAGGCCGCCGTTCATCTTCCAATTGCCGGCAATGAGTTTCTTTTTCATGCTGTCCACGTCAAAACAATCTTGCCAATGTGCTGATTCGACTCCATGAGCGTATGCGCCTGGGCCGCCTCGGAAGCAGGAAAGGTGCTGTGGATAACCGGGCGCACCGCACCCGATGTCAGCAGCGGCCAGACCTGTTCGCGCAGCGCCTGCGCAATCGCGCCCTTGAAGGCCACGGGACGCGGCCGCAGGGTCGAGCCCGTGATCACCAGCCGGCGGCGCAGCACCAGGCCGGCGTTGAAGTCCGACTTCACGCCGCCCTGCACCGCAATGATCACCAGCCGGCCATCCTCGGCCAGGCATTCGACATCACGGGCCACATAGTCGCCCGCGACCATGTCGAGCACCACGTCCACCCCCCTGCGCTGCGTGATGCGCTGCACTTCGGCAACGAAATCCTGGGTCTTGTAGTTGATCGCATGGTGCGCGCCCAGCGCCAGGCAGGCGGCGCATTTGTCGTCGCTGCCCGCCGTGACGATCACCGTGGCGCCGCGTGCGCGTGCCAGCTGTATCGCCGTCACGCCGATGCCGCTGCTGCCGCCCTGCACCAGCAGGGTCTCTCCCGCCTGCAGGCGGCCGCGGTCGAAGACATTGCTCCAGACGGTGAAGAACGTCTCCGGCAGCGAAGCCGCTTCGACGTCGCTCAGTCCGGCAGGCACTGGAAGGCACTGCGCCACCGGTGCGACGCACCACTCGGCATAGCCGCCACCAGCCAGCAACGCGCAGACCCGGTCGCCCACGCGCAGGCCCGCCTGGGCCATGGCGTCGGCGTCACCGGATTCGATCACGCCAGAGACTTCTAGGCCGGGCAGGTCGGAAGCACCGGGCGGCGGAGCGTAATGCCCCTTGCGCTGCAGCACGTCAGGGCGGTTGATGCCACTGGCCGCGACACGGATCAGCAGCTCGCCCACGCCCGGCACGGGCACGGGCCGCTCGCCCAGCCGCAGACCTTCCGGAGGACCGAAGTCGGCGATTTCGACAGCACGCATGGTACGGTTCATGGCGATCAGCTTGAATACAAGCAAAAAAGGCTTCCAGCGCCCGCAGGGCAAGCGCCGGAAGCTCTCATTTCAATAGCAATCAGCCGTTGTTGCGGTTGTTGCCGTCGTTGTCGCCGTTGCGGGCGGCGCCCGCATCGACGCCAGCGGCCGCAGCCGGAGCCGCCTGCTCGTGGCGGCCACCGTCACGACGCTCGCCGCGATCACCACCACGGTCGCCACGGTCACCGCGATCGGAACGCTCGCTGCGCTCAGGACGGCCACCGTATTCGCCGGCGGGGCGCTCGGTCAGGGCCTTCATGGACAGCTTGACGCGGCCCTTCTCGTCCGTCTCCAGCACCTTGACCTTGACGATCTGGCCTTCGGACAGGTAGTCGGTGACCTTCTCCACGCGCTCGTGGGCGATCTGGCTGATGTGCAGCAGGCCGTCCTTGCCGGGCAGCAGGTTGATCAGTGCGCCGAAGTCCAGGATCTTGACCACGGGGCCTTCGTAGATCTTGCCGATCTCGACTTCGGCCGTGATCTGCTCGATGCGCTGCTTCGCGACCTCGGCCTTCTCGGCATCGGTCGCGGCGATGGTGATCGTGCCGTCTTCCTCGATGTTGATCTGGCAGCCGGTCTCTTCGGTCAGCGCACGGATCACGGCGCCGCCCTTGCCGATCACGTCGCGGATCTTCTCGGGGTTGATCTTCATCGTGTACAGCTTGGGCGCGAAGCTGGACACCTCGGTCTTGGCTTCGCCCATGGCCTCCTGCATCTTGCCCAGGATGTGCATGCGCGCTTCCTTGGCCTGGGCCAGGGCGACCTGCATGATTTCCTTGGTGATGCCCTGGATCTTGATGTCCATCTGCAGGGCGGTGATGCCGTTGGTCGTGCCGGCCACCTTGAAGTCCATGTCGCCCAGGTGATCTTCGTCACCCAGGATGTCGGTCAGCACGGCGAAGCGGTTGTCTTCCTTGATCAGGCCCATGGCGATGCCGGCCACGTGGGCCTTCATCGGCACGCCGGCGTCCATCATCGACAGGCAGCCGCCGCAGACCGAAGCCATGGACGAAGAGCCGTTCGATTCGGTGATTTCCGACACCACGCGGATGGTGTAGGGGAATTCTTCCTTGGTCGGCAGCACGGCGACGAGCGCGCGCTTGGCCAGGCGGCCGTGGCCGATCTCGCGGCGCTTGGTGGAGCCCATGCGACCCACTTCGCCGGTGGCGAAGGGAGGCATGTTGTAGTGGAACATGAAGCGGTCTTCGAACTCGCCGGCCAGCGCGTCGATGCGCTGCGCGTCGCGCTCGGTGCCCAGCGTGGAGACCACCAGGGCCTGCGTCTCGCCGCGCGTGAACAGGGCGGAGCCGTGCGTGCGGGGCAGCACGGAGTTGCGGATCTCGATGGGACGCACGGTGCGCGTGTCGCGGCCGTCGATGCGGGGCTCGCCGGCCAGGATCTGGCTGCGGACGATCTTGGATTCGATGGCGAACAGCAGGTCGCTCACCTTGCCGGCGTCGAAGGCTTCGCCGCTGGCCTTGAGGGCTTCCATCACGCTGGCGTTGGCTTCGCGCAGGGCCTGCGTGCGGGCTTGCTTGCTGCGGATCTGGTAGACGGCGCGCAGCTTGTCTTCAGCCAGGCCCTTGACCTTGGCGACGAAGGCTTCGTCTTCGGCGGGCGCTTGCCAGTCCCACACGGGCTTGCCGGCGTCGCGCACCAGTTCATGGATGGCGTTGATGGCGATGTTGGCCTGCTCGTGGCCGAACACCACGCCACCCAGCATGATTTCTTCGCTGAGCTGCTGGGCTTCGGATTCGACCATCAGCACGGCGGCTTCGGTGCCGGCGACGACCAGGTCCATCTGCGAGTTCTTGCGGGCGGTCTGGCCGGGGTTCAGCACGTACTCGCCGTTGATGTAGCCCACGCGCGCAGCGCCAATGGGGCCGGCGAACGGGATACCGGAAATGGCCAGGGCAGCGCTCACGCCGATCATGGCGGCGATGTCGGCATCGACTTCAGGGTTGAGCGACACGGTGTGGACCACCACGTGCACTTCGTTCAGGAAGCCTTCGGGAAACAGCGGGCGGATCGGACGGTCGATCAGGCGGCTGGTCAGCGTTTCGTGTTCGCTGGGCTTGGCTTCGCGCTTGAAGAAGCTGCCCGGGATCTTGCCGGCGGCATAGGTCTTCTCGATGTAGTCCACCGTCAGGGGGAAGAAGTCTTGGCCGGGCTTGGCCGACTTGGAGGCCGCCACGGTGGCAAGGATGACGGTGCCGTCGATCTCGACCAGCACGGCGCCGTTGGCCTGGCGGGCGATTTCGCCGGTTTCCATGACGACGGTCTTGTCGCCCCATTGGAAGGACTTCGTGACTTTGTTGAAGATGGTCATGTTGACTCCTTTTGCTTCGGTTTTAATAGCTGACTCCGCAGAACCAGCAAGGGCCGGAGGCAATTCAGAACACGATGCCATTCCAGTGGACCTGGCGCCTCCCCGGTGGGGAACAGGGCCATTGGAATGACACAGCTTCGCTCTGCTTTTGCGACTCCGAAGTAAAAAACGCCTGAGCTAGCGTGCTAACCCAGGCGTTTCGGCATGCGAATGCGCTTACTTGCGCAGACCCAGCTTGGCGATCAGCGCCGTGTAACGGTCAGCGTCCTTGGCCTTCAGGTAGTCCAGCAGCTTGCGGCGGCGGCTCACCATGCGCAGCAAGCCGCGGCGACCGTGGTGGTCCTTGGCGTGTTGCTTGAAGTGGGGGGTCAGCTCGTTGATACGGGCCGTCAGCAGGGCCACTTGGACTTCCGGGCTACCGGTGTCGTTGGCTGCACGGGCGTTGGCCTTGACGACTTCGGCCTTGACGGTGGATGCGATCATTTGGTTTTTCCTTTGAATGCAGGGCCGGCGGATGCCACACGTGCGTGCGGCGCAGCCCCTGGTTTTACTTGCGCTGGCGGCTGGAACGGCCACCGGCGTGCGTCTTGCACCATGCAAAACCCCGCGATTATAGCCCGAGCCAGTTTTTGAGCCGGTTCACTCCCAGCACCAGGCGCTGCGGATCCTGGGACGCGAAGCACCAGCGCAGCCAGCCCTGGGCCTCGTCGCCGAAGGCGTTGCCGGGGGCCAGCCCGAGGCCGGCCTCGGCCACCAGGCGCTTGGCGACTTCCAGCGAATCCCCCTGCCCCGCCAGGCGGAAGAAGGCGTACATGCCGCCCTTGGCGGACGAGACATCCACCCCGGGAAGCGCCTGCAGCAGCGTCACCAGGGTGTCGCGGCAGGCGCGCATGTGGGCGACGACGCGGGGCGTGATCTCGGCCTCGTGCTGCAGGGCCGCAATGCCGGCCCGCTGGGTGAACACGCTGACGCAGGAGGTATTGAACTCCACCAGTTTGCCCATGTGCGGCGTCATCGAGGGCGGCATCACCAGCCAGCCCAGGCGCCAGCCGGTCATGAGGAAGCTCTTGGAGAAGCTGTGCGCAACGACCAGGCGGTCCCCGGGCGCGGCGATATCGAGGAAGCTCGGGGCGCAGTCCCGCGGGGTGGGCTCGTAGTAGAGCCGCTCATAGACCTCATCAGCCAGGATCCAGGTGCCCGTGCGCCGGCAGTGGTCCAGGATGGCGCGCTGCTCGGCGGCCGACAGCGTCCAGCCGGTGGGGTTGTTGGGGGCGTTGACGACCAGCAGCCGGGTCGAGGGGCCGATGGCGGCCAGCAGTTCGTCCAGGTCCAGCGCCCAGGCGCCATCGGACTGGGGCCGCAGGGCCACGCAGCGCAGGTGCGCACCCATCACCAGCGGCTGGGCCGTGAGGTTGGGCCAGACCGGGGTGACGGCCACGACCTCGTCGCCGGCGTCGATCAGCGCCTGCATGGCCAGCATGAGGGCGTTGACGCCGCCGGAGGTCACGGCCAGCCGGTCCACGCCCACGTCGCCGTGCAGGCGGCTCATATAGGCGCTGAGGTGCTCCCGCAGTTCGGACAGGCCTAGGTTGTGCGAATAAAAGGTCTCGCCGCGCTGCAGCGAAGCCGCGGCCGCCTCGCGGATGGCGGCGGGCGTGACCTCGTCGCTTTCGCCGAACCAGAACGGCAGCACGTCGCTGCGCCCCATGCCGGCGTTGGCCACCTCGCGAATCTTGGACTCTTGCAGGGAAATCAGGGCATTGCGCATGGAGCGTCACCAAAAGGGAGAGGAAACACGGAACAAGCGGGGTCCGCCACCCGCGCGACTGGCGCTCGCGGATGCGGCCGCCTATAGTGGGCCGGCAAAAATGGAGGGCACATCATGAACCATTCCCCAAGTCTGCGCCGCCTGCACTCCCGTCTGCCCGGTCTGGCGGCGCTGTGCGCCGCGCTGGCCTTCACGCTGGGGACGGCAGCCACGGCCCATGCAGCCGGCGGGCCATCTGCCACCACCGCGTCGCCGACCGCGGCGAAGAAGAAAACCAGCAAGGCGGTGCGGATCAAGAACAATCAGAACCACTCGGGCGAAACCACCGCCGAGCGGGACCGCCGCCTGTACCGCGAATGCAAGGGGCTGCCCAACGCGGGTGCCTGCCGCGGCTACACGCAGCGGTAAGCGGCGAGGGATCTGCCACCGGGAGGGTGGCGCCCCGCGCACGGGTGTCGGCCCTCCCGGCGGTCAGGCCACCGGCGAGACGACCCCGCGGCCGCTGAAGTGGCCCTCGGCGTTGGCCATGAAGCGGTCGACGCTGGCCTGCACGGCCTCCGGCGACCAGCCGGCCACGTGCGGGGTGATGAGCAGGTTGTCCAGCCCGATCAGTTCCTGCGGCGCAGCCGGCTCGCTTTCGTACACGTCCAGCCCCGCGGCGGCGATGCGGTGCTCGGCCAGCGCTGCGGCCAGGGCCGCCGTGTCCACCACGCTGCCGCGGGCGATGTTGACCAGGTAGCCCTGCGGGCCGAGCGCGTCGAGCACCTCGGCGTTGATGCGGTGGCGCGTGGCCGGCCCGCCGCGGCGTGGCGCAGACCAGCACGTCGCACCACGTGGCCAGCGCCTCCAGGCTGTCGAAATATTGGTGGTCCACGCCTTCGCGCGGATTGCGGTTGTGGTAGCCGATGGCCATGTCGAAGCCCGCCGCGCGGCGTGCGATCTTCTGGCCGATCGTCCCCAGGCCGAAGATGCCCAGCTTCTTGCCCGAGACATTGGGCGGCAGGCCGATGGCGTCGCGCCAGACGCCCTCGCGGCACAGGCGGTCCAGCGGGCGCAGGCCGCGCACGATGGCGATCAGCAGGCCGAAGGCGTGGTCGGCCACGCAGTCGTCGTTGGTGCCCGCGCCGTTGGCCACGACGATGCCGCGCGCGCGGGCGGCGTCCAGGGCGATGTTCTCGTAGCCGGCGCCCAGGGCGCAGACCAGTTCCAGCGCCGGCATCATGGCGATCTCCTGGGCCGTCAGCCCCGTGGAGCCGATGGTCAGCACCGCGCGGAAACGCTCGCCCTGGGTGGCGATGGCCGCCGTGCGTTCCGCCGCGGTGGAGGCATAGACCAGGTCATAAACGGCGGATATCTGCGCCTGGTGCAGAGGCGACACGCTGTGGAGGACGAGCAAGGGGATTTTGGGAGAGGTCACGGCGGAGTTTCTTGAGTGCTTCAAAAGATATAGCTACCTGCGCTTATCCATCAAGCGCTGGAGGCCAAAAACGGCACCAAACGCAAAAGGGGACCGAGGCGGCTGCACGGGCGCGGTGCGCACCCTGCATGGTAGCCAAGCACGGAACTTGCAGCGGCTTGCGCATCGGTAAATCCCCGGGGATCGCCGCAACGAACTTTTACGGTGCTGCAGAGTCTGTTCTTCCCATGAAACGCTGGCCCCTCTTCGCCTCCCTCTCCCTCGCCATGGCGGTCACGGCGGGTTGCTCCACCCTTGATGCCAAGCAGCGGGAGTGGATTTTCCAGCCCAGCGACCGGGCCTGGGGCGGTGCGCAGATGACGGACGGCATGGAAGACGTCTGGATCGGTTTCGACTCGAACATCACCCACAAGACCGAACAGTTGCACGGCCTGTGGATGCCTGCAGAGCGCGCCGACGCTCCCGTGCTGCTGTACCTGCACGGCGCGCGTTGGAATGTCAGCGGCTCGTCGCCGCGCATCCGGCGCATGCACGCCATGGGCTTTTCCGTGCTGGCGGTGGACTACCGCGGCTTCGGGCGCAGCAGCGCCGGCCTGCCCTCGGAGTCGACCGCGCTGGAGGATGCACGCGCCGCCTGGGACTGGCTGGCCACCAAGGCGCCCGGGCGCGACCGTTACATCTTCGGCCACTCGCTCGGCGGCGCGATCGCCATCGACCTGGCCACGCAGGTGCAGGACGAGCGCGGCACCATTGTGGAAGGCACGTTCACCAACATCCCCGAAGTGGTGAGCACCTTCAAGTGGGGCTGGCTGCCCATCTCGGCGCTGATCACCCAGCGGTTCGAGTCCGCCCGCAAGGTGCGCGACATCGGCTCGCCGTTGCTCGTGGTCCACGGCAGCGAGGACCGGCTGATCCTGCCCGCTCTGGGCCGCAAGCTGTACGAGGCGGCGCAGGAGCCCAAGCGCTTCGTGATGGTGGAAGGCGGCACGCACCACAACACCAACGACCTGGGCCAGGCCCAGTACCGCGAGGCGCTGGCCGACCTGTTCGGCCTTCCGGACGGGACGGAAGCCGGCCGTGCGCCATCGCCCGCCCCGGTGGCCCGGCCCTCGTCGCGCGCCACGGCCGGCCCGGCGGGCAGCGCGGCCTAATAACGCGCTTACGATTGCCCAGGCCAGCGCACCGGCCCGGGACCCACTGCCCGTCAGCGCACGGCGCGAGGCGCAGCCGGGGCAGCCACGGCGTCCGAGCGATCCCGCGCGGCCAGGATGCCGGGCAGGTTCCCGCCGATCCAGTCCGCCAGCGCCTGCACGTGCCCGCTCACCTCGCGGCCCATCGGCGTGAGGCTGTATTCCACATGGGGCGGCACCACCGCGTAGGCCTTGCGGGCGACGAAACCGTCCCGCTCCAGGGTCTGCAGCGTCTGGGCCAGCATGCGCTCGCTCACCCCGCCCACCGTGCGGCGCAGTTCGCTGAAGCGCAGCGTGCGGTCATGCAGCGCCACCAGGATCAGCACGCCCCAGCGGCTGGTGACGTGCTGCAGGATGTCGCGCGACGGGCAGTCCGGCGTCAGCATCTCCCCACGCCGCATCAGCTCGGCGATGGACGGCACCGGTGCGGCGGCGGGGGCATCCGCTGCCGTCGCAGCGGGCTCGGCCACCGGGTCGGCCACCGCATGGCTCAGGGCGTCCGAGGCGAAGGCATCCATACACTTACCTTTTTGTTGGTACTTACGAAAAGTTTGCTCAGGCGGTATTGTGGCGCTTCTGTTCACCACCTGTCAGGACATCCGACCATGATCGTCATCACCGGCGCCTCCGGCCAACTGGGCCGCCTCGTCATCGCCTCCCTGCTCCGCCGCGGCGTGCCCGCTGCGGGCATCGTCGCCGCCGTACGCAACCCGGCCAAGGTCGCCGACCTGGCCACCCAGGGCATCGCCCTGCGCCAGGCCGACTACGCCGACCCCACCGGCTGGGACGCCGCGCTGCAAGGCGCACGCCAGGTGCTGCTGATCTCCAGCAGCGAAGTGGGCCAGCGCACCGCCCAGCACCGCACCGTGATCGAGGCTGCCCGCCGTTCGGGCGTGGACCTGATCGCCTACACCAGCGTGCTGCACGCCGACACCTCCCCCCTGGACCTGGCGCAAGAGCACCGCGAGACCGAGGCTCTGCTGAAAGATGCCGGCGTACCGCATGTGCTGCTGCGCAACGGTTGGTACACCGAGAACTACCTGGGCAGCGTGGGCGCGGCGCTGCAACACGGCGCCCTGTTCGGCAGCGCGGGCGAGGGCCGCATCGCCTCCGCAGCGCGGGCCGACTACGCCGAAGCCGCCGCCGCCGTGCTCACCGCCAGCGGCCAAGCCGGGCGCGTATACGAGCTGGCGGGCGACACGGCCTACACGCTCGCCGAGCTGGCGGCGGAGATCGCCCGCGTGGCGGGCAAGCCCGTGCCCTACCGCGACCTGCCCCAGGCCGACTACGCCCAGGCGCTGCAAGGCGTCGGCCTGCCGCCGCCCTTCGCGGCCATCATCGCGCAGTCCGACGCGGCGGCCGCCGGCGGCGCGTTGTTCGACGGCAGCGGCCAGCTCGGCCGGCTGATCGGCCGCCCCACCACGCCATGGCAGGCCCAGGTGGCCGAGGCCGTGCACGCTGCCTCAGCCGCGGCCTGAGAACCAGCACGCCCTGCGCAGCGGGGCCCAGCGGCGGCCCGCGCCACCGGCAGACAGCGCCGGCCTGCGCGCCGCCACACGCAGAGCTGCCGCCGCCACCGCACGGCCCGCGCCGTCCCGCCGCGCTGGTACGCTCGGGGGGTCATGTCTACCCCCTCCTCCCTGCCGGCGACCGGGCCCGTGGCGCCCGCCGTGGCCCCGGGGCTCGCGGTGGTCGTGCTGGCGCTGCTGCTCAGCATCCAGCCCGTCACCACCGATCTGTACCTGCCCGCGCTGCCGGCCCTCACTCTCGACCTGCAAGCCCCTGTGGCCTCGGCGCAGCTCACGCTGAGCGCGCTGCTGCTGGCCTTCGGCGGCTCGCAGCTGGTGTGGGGCCCGCTGTCGGACCGGTTCGGCCGCCGCCCGGTGCTGCTGGCCGGACTGGGCCTGTATGGGGCCGCATCGGTCGGCAGCGCAGCGGCGCCCGGCATGGACGCGCTCATCCTGTGGCGCATTGCCCAGGGCGTGGCGATGGGCGCAGTGGTCATGGCGGCCCGCGCCATCGTGCGCGACCTGTATGCGCCGCTGGCGGGCGCGCGGGCCATGTCGCGCGCGCTCACGGGGCTGGGGCTGATCGCCTGCCTGTGCGCACCGCTGGGCGGCGTGCTGACCGAATGGCTGGGCTGGCGCGCCGCCCTGTCGGCGCTGGCCGTGTACGGAGCTGGCACGCTGGCGCTGGTGGCCCTGCGGATGCCGGAGACGCTGGCCCGACGCAACCCGCACGCCCTGCAGCCCGCCACGCTGTGGCGCACCTGGCGCACGGTGCTCGGGCACCCGACGTTCTGGGCCTTCTCGCTGCTGACCACGGCGTCGTACGGCGGCCTGTTCACCTTCCTGGCGTCGTCGCCCTTCATCTTCATCGAGGTGCTGGGCACGTCGCGCACGCACTTCGGGCTGGCGCTGCTGTCCACCGCGTTCGCCTACCTGCTGGGCACGCTGCTGTGCCGGCGCCTGCTGGAGCGCCTGGGCCTGCGCCGCACGGTGGCGGCGGGCGCGGTGCTGTCGGCCACGGCCGGCGTGCTGCTGGCGGCGCTGGCCCTGGCCGGCTGGCGCAGCCCCTGGGCGCTGCTGCTGCCGTTCTACCTGTACATGCTGGGCCACGGCGTGCACCAGCCCTGCGGGCAGACGGGCGCCGTGGGGCCCTTTCCGCAGGCCGCGGGTGTTGCCTCGGCCCTCAACGGGTTCATGATGATGCTGGTCGCCTTCGGCATCGGCCGCTGGTTGGGCTGGCGCCTGGACGGCAGCATCTGGCCGCTGGTGCAAGGCGTGGCGTTCTGGGCGCTGGCCCTGGCCACCATCGCCTGGATGCTGGTGCAACGATTTGGAGACCCCCGTGAGTCGCGCTGATGTTTTCCCCCCGCTCTCGCTGCCGGCCTCGCCCGCCTACATCGCGCTGGCCGGGCCCACCGCGTCGGGCAAGACCGCCGGCGCGCTGGCGCTGGCCGACGCCCTGGCGCCGCACCTGCCGGTGGAGATCGTCAGCGTCGACTCCGCCCTGGTCTACCGCGGCATGGACATCGGCACCGCCAAGCCCACGCCCCATGAGCTGGCGCGGGTGCCGCACCACCTGATCGACATCCGCGACCCGCTGCAGGCGTACAGCGCGGCCGAGTTCGTGCAGGATGCCGAGCGCCTGATCGCCGACATCCGTGCCCGCGGCGCGCTGCCTCTGCTGGTGGGCGGCACCATGCTGTACTTCAAGGCGCTGTTCGATGGCATCGACGACATGCCCGCCGCCGACCCCGCCGTCCGCGCCCGGCTGGACGCGCAGGCCGCCGCCATCGGCTGGCCGGCCATGCACGCCGAACTGGCCCGCGTGGACCCGGCCACCGCCGCCCGCCTGGCGCCCGGCGACAGCCAGCGCATCCAGCGCGCGCTGGAGGTGTGGCACGTATCCGGCCAGCCGCTGTCGAGTTTTCACACTACTAAAAATATAGCTGGCAGCGCTTACCCAGAAAGCGCCGGAGCCCTTTTTTCTTTGGAACCGACCGACCGGGCCTGGCTGCACGACCGCATCGCCCGCCGGTTCGACGCCATGCTGCAGGACGGCTTCCTGGACGAAGTGCGCCGCCTGCGCGCCCGCGGCGACCTGCACCTGGACCTGCCCTCCATGCGCTGCGTGGGCTACCGGCAGGCGTGGGAAGCGCTGGACTTCGAGGCCGCCACCGGCTCCTTCCCGGCCCGGGACCTGCGCGAGCGCGGCATCGCCGCCACGCGCCAGCTGGCCAAACGCCAGATCACCTGGCTGCGCAGCATGCCCCAGCGCCAGGCCATCGCCTGCGATGCACCGGACGCCACCGCGCAGCTGGTGCGCGCCGTCACGCAGCGCCTGCGCGGCGATGCAGCGGAGGCGCCATGACCGACGCCGCGCCCCACACGTCCGCGCCCGCCGCTGGCAACAGCGCCGGCAACAGCGCCGGCAACGATACCGACGACACTGTCCTGCAGGTGCAGGGCCTGACCAAGCGCTACGGCGACGCCACGCCCGTGTTCGCGCAGGTGGACCTGGCGGTGCGCCGTGGCGAGTTCGTCGCCATCGTCGGCGAGTCGGGCGTGGGCAAATCCACGCTGCTCAACTGCCTGGCCGGGCTGGACACCTGGAGCAGCGGCCGCGTGCTGCAGGGCGCCACGGACGTGGGCGCGCTCACGGACACCGAACGCGCGCTGTGGCGTCGCGCGCACGTGGGCTTCGTCTTCCAGGCCTTCCACGTGCTGCCGCACCTGGACGTGGCGCAGAACGTCGCCCTGCCGCTGATGCTGCTGGGCCGGAGCGAGCCCGAGCGCGTGGCCGGCATGCTGGACGCCGTGGGCCTGCAAGGCCTGGGCGACCGGCTGCCCCAGCAGCTCAGCGGCGGCCAGCTGCAGCGCGTGGCCATCGCCCGCGCCCTGGTGCACCGCCCCGCCCTGCTGCTGGCCGACGAGCCCACCGGCAACCTCGACCCCGGCACCGCCGCCCGCGTGATGGATCTGCTTTTGGCGCAAACCCGCGAGCACGGCGCGGCGCTGATCCTGGTCACCCACTCGGACGCCGCCGCCGCGCGGGCCGACCGCGTGCTGCGCCTGCGCAGCGACGGCATCGCCGGCAGCGCAGCCTGATCGGACCAGTTCCGCCGGGCCGGCAGCCCGGGTGACCGCCTCGGCCCACCGCCGCTGTGGAAGCGGCACCACAGCCGGATGATTTAGTGGCGCTATCGAGGGCGGCTTTTCTATACTGGATTCCCCACCGCCCACCGATCCGGCCATGCCCACCAGCGCCCCCCAGGACTACAGCGACCTGCTGCTGCGCCTGTACGGGCTGTCCCACGAGCAGACGATCGAGGGCTTTCAGGACGATGCGCTGCGGCTGCTGCAGTCCATCGTGCCGTTCGATGCGTCCATGTGGGGCACGGCACGCACCTCGCCGGCAGGCATCGACGTCCACACGCTGCACCTGTTCCGGAAATCGCCAGACATGATGGCCGAGTACGAGGCCGTGAAGCACCAGGACTCTGCCGCGGCCAGCCTGATGAACCGCAAGCGCGGTACGGTGGCGGTCCACGGGCCGACATGGCACGGCCGGCGCGAAGAGCGGGACATCGGCCAGTTTCTGTCGCGGTGGAAGCAGAACAACAACATCCTCACGGCGGACAACGATGTGGAGCGCCGCTTCGTGCACTGGATCTCGCTCTTCCGCGCCGACCCCGACCAGCAATGCCAGCAGCACGAACTGCAGCTGGTGCACCAGCTGGCGCCCCACCTCATGCAGGGCCTGGCCATCAACCGCCGCGTCCACCTGCAGCAGCGGCATCCCCAGAGCAGCGTGCCCTGCGGCACCGCCATCGCCGATCTGCGCGGCGTGATCTACCACGCCGATGCCGCCTTCCGCGAGATGCTGCGCACCGAATGGCCGGGCTGGAGCGGCCACACCCTGCCCGACCCCGCCCTCACGGACTTTCTGCAGGGCCAGGCACGCCATCTGGGCGGCACCGCGGTAATGAGCCACCATGCCGAGCACGGGCTGCTCTTCCTCAAGAGCCGTCGCCGCTGCCCGGCGGATGACCTCACGCCCAGCGAGTTCCGCGTGGCCCAGCTCACGGCCAAGGGCAACACGCACAAGCAGGTGGCGGCGCTGCTGCAGCGCTCGCCGGCCACGGTGCGCAACCAGCTGCAGTCGGCCTACGACAAGCTGGGCGTGGGCCACGTGGCGCAGCTGGTCGAGGCGCTGCGCGCGGCGGAGTAGCCGCCTCCCCCGCCTGCGGCCCGGCACCGCGGCCACAGTGCGCAACCGGACATTCAGGCGATGGCGGGGTAGTCTCCGCAGCCTTCCGGCCAGGGCGTCAGCACCTCGAAGCCCGTGGCCGTGACGGCCACCATGTGCTCCCACTGGGCGGACAGCGAACGGTCACGCGTCACCACCGTCCAGCCGTCGGCCAGTTCCTTCGTCTCGGCCTTGCCCGCGTTGATCATGGGCTCGATGGTGAAGACCATGCCCTCTTCCAGTCGCAGCCCGGTGCCGGGCCGGCCCCAGTGCAGCACCTGCGGATCGTCGTGGTAGATCTGGCCGATACCGTGGCCGCAGTATTCGCGCACCACGCTGAAACGCTCGCGGTGCGCCACGGTCTGGATGGCGTGGCCCACGTCGCCCAGCGTGGCGCCCGGCTTCACCGCGCGGATGCCGGCGCGCATGGCCTCGTAGGTGGTGCGCACCAGCCGGCGCGCCAGCGGGCCGGGCTCGCCCACGAAGTACATGCGGCTCGTGTCTCCGTACCAGCCGTCCTTGAGCACGGCCACGTCGATGTTGATGATGTCGCCGTTCTTCAGCACCTCGTCCGGCCGGGGAATACCGTGGCAGACCACGTGGTTGACCGAGGTGCACAGCGTCTTGGTGTAGCCGCTGTAGCCCACGTTGGCGGCAATGGCGCCCTGCACCTGCACGATGTAGTCGTGGCAGAGCTGGTCGAGCCGCTCCGTGGTCACGCCCGGCTGCACGTGCGGCGCGATCATGCGCAGCACATCGGCCGCCAGGGCCCCCGCGGCGCGCGCCATGGCGATCTCGGCCGGCGTCTTGATGAGGTCGGGGCGGGCCATCAGGCGGCCGCCTTGCGCGCGGCACGCACGGCTGGCGCCTGCGCCAGGCTGCGTTCACCGGCCGCCAGCACGCCCGCCACGCCGGCCTGCGCATCGCGCAGCAGCAGCTGGCAGATGTCCGCGTAGGCAAGCGTGGGGTACAGCTCGGACAGCATGCCGATGCGCATCCAGTGCTCGGCCTGGGCGTTGATAGAGCGGCTGAGCGCATCGCTGGCGGTGCGCAGGTTGTCGTGCATGGTGTCGGAGATCTTGACGAGGCCCATGGTCAATCCTTTGGATTTATACGATTCATATATGTTTCGTATATTAACCCAACGGCGTTGTCCCTGTCCGGCACGGGCCGGCACTGTGGGCAGCGCCCGCACAATGGGCGCATGCTCGCCTTGCTCCGCACCTTCTCCTGGCAGGAACTGCGCCACCATCCCTGGCGCAGCCTGGCCGCCGTCGTTGCCGTCACGCTCGGCGTGGCGCTGGGCTTTGCGGTGCACGTGATCAATGCCTCTGCGCTGGACGAGTTCTCGCAGGCGGTGCGCTCGGTCAACGGCCAACCCGATCTGGAACTGCGCGCCACACAGGGCGCGCTGCCCGAGTCGCTCTACGGCACGGTGGCCGCGCACCCGCAAGTCGCGCTCGCCAGCCCCTGGCTGGAGCTGACGGTGCAGGCGCGCGGGCCCGGCGGCGCCGCGGGTGCTCCGGTGGCCCTGCGCGTGGTGGGCGTGGATGCGCTGGTCGTGCCCGCCGTCGCCCCGGCCCTGATGCCCCGCCCCGCAGCCGATGCGCCGCGCCTGGCCATGCTGGCGCCGGCCACCGTCTTCCTCAATGCCGCCGCACAGCAGGCGCTGGGCCTGGCCGGCACAGACGCAGACACAGGCACGGACGGCGCCGCGCGATCGCTCACGCTGCAGGCCGGCCTGCAGACCCACACCGTGCAGGTCGCCGGCACCGTGGCCGCCGGTGGCGCGCCGCTTGCGGTGATGGACATCGGCGCCGCGCAAGACCTGTTCGCGCGCGGCGGCCAGCTCACCCGCATCGACCTGCAATTGCGCCCCGGCGCGCAGCGGGCCGAGGTGGAGCGCAGCCTGCAGGCCCTGCCCGGCTGGCCGGCCGGGGTGGTCGTGGCCGAGCCGGGCGACGCTGCGCAGCGCGTCAGCAACCTCTCGCGCGCCTACCGCGTCAACCTCACCGTGCTGGCGCTGGTGGCGCTGTTCACGGGCGCGTTCCTCGTCTTCTCGGTGCTGGCGCTCAGCGTGGCGCAGCGCGCCCCACAGTTCGCGCTGCTGGCCGTGCTGGGCGCCACGCCGCGCCAGCGCCTGGGGCTGGTGCTGGCCGAATCCGCCGCACTGGGCCTGCTCGGCAGCCTGTGTGGACTGGCGCTGGGCACGGGCCTGGCCGCGCTGGCGCTGCAGGTGCTGGGCGGCGACCTGGGCGGCGGCTACTTTGCCGGCGTGCAGCCCGCGCTGCAGTGGAGCCCCGTGGCCGCCGCCGTGTATGGCGCGCTGGGCGTGGCCGCCGCGCTGGTGGGCGGCTGGTGGCCCGCACGGCAGGCACAGCAGCTGCCGCCCGCGCAAACCCTCAAGGGCCTGGGCGCGCAGGACGGCCCAGCGCGCAGCGGGTGGGTGGGTCTGCTTTTGATAGCAGGCAGCGCTTTGCTGGCAAGCGCTCCACCCGTTTTTGGCATTCCTCTGGCCGCGTACGCCGCCGTGGGCCTGCTGCTGGTGGGCGGCATCGCCCTGCTGCCCTGGGCCGTGCAGGCGCTGCTGCACACCCTGCAGCCGCTGGTGCGCGGGCGCGTGCTGCCCCTGCTGGCGCTGGAGCGTGCGCGCCGCATGCGCGGCACCGCCGCCGTCGCGGTGGGCGGCGTAGTCGCGTCGCTCAGCCTCGCCGTCGCGCTCACGGTGATGGTGTCGAGCTTTCGCGGCTCGGTCATCGAATGGCTGGACGCCGTGCTGCCCGCGCCGCTGTACGTGCGCATGGCCGGCACCGGCGCGGCGGACGACGCGGCGGCCTTCCCGGGCGGCTTTGCCGAATCGGTGGCGCGCCTGCCCGGCGTGGACCGCGTGCAGCCCCTGCGCGTGAGCAGCCTGATGCTCGACCCCGGCCGCCCCGCCGTCGCCCTGCTGGCCCGGCCGCTGGGCGCAGACCCGGCCCAGGCATTGCCGCTGGTGGGCGCCGCCCTGCCCGTGCCCCCCGGCCGCGTGGGCGTGTACGTGAGCGAGGCCATCGTGCAGCTCTACGGCGTGCAGCCCGGCGCCGACTGGCCCGCGCTTTCACATTCTTTTCGGCCGCTAGCCCAGGCAGATCAAGCGCAACCAGCTACATTCTTCATAGCAGGCGTGTGGCGCGACTATGTGCGCCAGTTCGGCGCCGTCGCCATGGACAGCACCGCCTTCGTGCGCCTGACGGGCGACGCGCGTACCAGCGACCTGGCGCTGTGGCCCACGCCCGGCGCCGACGAAGCCGCACTGCGCGATGCGGTCACGGCCCTGGCGCAAGCCACAGCGGGCGCGGCTGCCGCCACCAGCGCCGCGCCGCTGGAATTCACCTCCGCCGCCGGTATCCGCGAACGCTCGCTCGGCATCTTCGACCGCAGCTTCGCCGTCACCTACTGGCTGCAGGCCGTGGCCATCGGCATAGGTCTGTTCGGCATCGCCGCCAGCTTCAGCGCCCAGGTGCTGGCGCGCCGCAAGGAGTTCGGACTGCTCGCCCACCTGGGCCTCACCCAACGCCAGGTGCTGGCCGTGGTCGCCGGCGAAGGCGCCGCCTGGACCGCCATCGGCGCCGTGGCCGGCACCCTGCTGGGCCTGGCCGTTTCGGTGGTGCTGGTGCACGTGGTGAACCCGCAGAGCTTTCACTGGACGATGGAATTGCGGGTGCCGGGGGAGAGGTTGTTGGCGCTGGGGGTGGCGGTGGTGGCCGCGGGGACGGTCACTGCGTGGCTGGCGGGACGGGCGGCTGCAGGGAGGGATGCGGTGATGGCGGTGAAGGAGGATTGGTAGAGGTTGTCGCCACAACCTTCTGACCATTTCTTACCGACACTTCGAGCGCCCCGTAACAGCGGTACGCAAGACATTCTGAGCGCTAAACACGCCTGATATGGAGGGCTACAGTGAAAAAGCCGAGAGTGATACAAGAAGCAATCGATTGTCTTTTTTCCGAACTCCTGTCTCAGGAAAGGCTGCTATCGCTGGCCCTGGTCAATGCTGCTGAGCGGCAAAAAGTCCAACTCTCGGAATCCGAAGTCAAACACTTGACGGGCGCAATTCTTAATGCAAAAGGAGACGAACTCACTATCGACTTGGATCCTTCATGTGGGTTGGGTCAGACCACGAAAGACGCGGAAGAGACGTTGCAAGCGATCATTGATGGACTCGCGGAAGCAATGGCAGATGTCTCAGACGAGGTAATCAAAACCGCTTCGGAAGCTATTCCTGATGCGTTAGCAGAAGTTGCCAAGCTTGTGGGCGATCACCTATCCAAACAAGCGTTTGAGCATGCACTCCAGCTGAGAGATTCGCATTCACGTCGTGCCGACGCAGTTCAATGCTTATGGGGTCCAGTGATTGATCAGTTGGACTTTATTAGACACATTGTGCTGGAGTGGAATTACTCAGCCGTGGACCTCCGCAAAGGGGCCTATAGCAACCGGCATATCTCATTCGCTTTGAACAGGCTTGTTGCAAGAGCATATGAAATCATCGGCGAAATCATTGCACTGACACGCGCTGGTTACGCAGACGGCGCTCTAGCGAGGTGGCGATCACTTCACGAAGTCTGTGTCGTCGCAATATTCATCGCCAAACAATCCGACAGGTGCGCAGAGATGTATCTGGCGCACCACTGCATTGAAGAACTCCGGCTTTTGAACGTAAACAAAACAAGCGGAACATCAAGCGTCGGGCACATTCATCGAGACCGTCATATACGTAATTTGCGCATACACAAAGCCGCAATGATCAGCAGATTCGGAAGCGCCTTTGGCACCGACTACGGGTGGGCTTCCGTAGAGCTCGGCCGAAATAAAACAACATTCCGGGATCTGGAGAACCACGTCGGACTTGAGACTTTGCGGCGAGGATATCAACAGGCAAATAGCATTGTCCATGGTGGTGCCCTCGCCACGCTCACACGGATTAGCCTCGGGGCCAATAAAGTCGGTGGCACTGCAGTACCTCCTGCGTATGGGTGCGAAGTCGCCATAAGTTACGCAACAGCATCTCTATCAATGATGATCGCCGAGTTGTGCGATGGAATAGAAAGTGCAGATTTGTTAACTATGAGCTTGGTCATTCACAACTCTGGACGCAAGCTTCGTGAAGAGATTAACCAATCGCAAAAGCAGATCACCGGCGATTCTCCACGAGCCCGGTTACTACTACGCAAAGCCATTCAGCGTGACTCTCGTACTAAAGCTAGGCCAGTCTTCCGAAAATCGTGATTAATACAGCCCGCTTAGCCCCAGGTGTTTACATATCAGTAAATTTGAAATGACCAGTTCCAGTAACTCTTGGCTCCCTAAACAATCGCCCGCCTCGAAGCCGACTAACACCGCAGCGCCGATACGCACTGGTACCCCTGCCCTTGCCGGGCTACGCGCCAGTCGGCATCGTCCTATGTCTGAAGGAGGAATCCACGCACCCCACGGGCAGCCTCAAGCACCGGGCTAGCGCGGTCGCTGTTCCTCTTTGCGCTGTGCCGTGCTCGGCTGCTGAGGGCTCGACCATCGTGGAGTCGCCCCGCAGCTCCACGGCAATGAGCGAGGCCTACTTTGCAGGCTTGCTGGGCCTGCCCTTCGTGGCCGTGATGCCGCGCAGCACGCCTAATCCGCAACGCCACTGAACGGGTCCGGCCGCCGCGCCAGCAGATGGGACAGCCGCTGAAGGCCCGCTTGCAAACGTGTGCGGTCCTGGATGCTGCCCAAGGAGATGCGGATGGCGTTGACAGAGGCCCCGCCGGAGGCGAAGGCCTCGGCCGGCGTGACGGAGATGCCTTCGCGGGCGGCCGCGCTGGCAAGCTGCGAAGAGCTCCAATACCCCGGCAATTCCAGCCACACATGCAGCCCGTCCCCCGCGCCGCTGTACCGGCCCGCCAGAAGGTTCTGCGCCATGCGATGGCGCTCGCGCGCCTCGTTGCGCACGCCCTCCATCAGGCCGTACGCCGAGCCGTCGAGGATCCACTGCGTGGCCAGGGCCGCCGTCAGTGGCGCGGCCATCAGTGCAAAGGACCGCAGCGCGGCCAGGAAGCGCTCCCGCTCCTGCGGGTCGCGCAGCAGCACGAAAGCGACACGCAGGCCGGGCGTCAGGCACTTCGACAGCGTCGAGATGTAGCAGACCTGCTCCGGGGCCAGCGCGGCGACGGGGGGCGGTGGCGCTTCGGCAAGCAGCCAGTAGGGGTCGTCCTCGACGATGCGTACGTGGCAGCGCTTCGCGATGCCTGCGAGTTCCTGCCGCCTGCGCTGCGGCATGGTGATGGCGGTCGGGTTCTGCAAGGTCGGGTTGAGGTAGAGCAGCCGGGGCTGGTGCAGGCGGCAGGCCTGCTCCAGCATCTCGGGCATCATCCCTTGCCCGTCAGCGCCCACCGCCACGACGCGCCGGCCGAACTGGGCCGCCACCGCGAGCAGGCCGGGATAGGTGGCAGGCTCGGCCAGGATCACATCGCCCGGCACCGTCAGGGCCAGGGTCAATGCGGCGATCGCCGCTTGCGCGCCCGGGCAGACGACCACCTGCGCCGGATCGAGAGCGCCGAACATCGGCTCCAGCCAGCGAGCGCCCGCCTGGCGGTCCGCATCGCTGCCCCCGCCAGACTGGTACGTCATCAGCAAGCCGGTATCCGCCGTCATCAGCACCTGCGACATGCCCTGCTTCAACAGGTCGCCGAAGTCCACGCCCGCCGGGGGCGGCGGTGTGTTCATGCTCAGATCCAGGACAGCAGTCCATTCGACCTTCGGCGCCGCGACATACGTGCCGCGGGCGCCGCGCCCCTCCAGCAGGTGGCGGCGCTTGGCCTCTTCGTAGGCGCGCGTGACCGTCGTCAGGTCGACGCCCAACTGTGCGGCCAGCCGGCGCTGCGGCGGCAAGCGGTCGCCCGGCTTCAGCGAACCGCCGGCCACCGCCGCCTGCAGCGCATCCGCGATCTGCAGAAAGCGGGGTCCGCCCTGCGCGGCCCAGCGCGGCCACCAGATCGGCAAAGGGTCATCCTGCAGGGTTGCCACGGCGTCGTTGTCTCTCGGATGTATGGAAATTGTTTTTAAGTAGCATGCGCTGAAAGGCGGAACAGGGCCAGGCGGACGTGGGCCGTTGCCGACGTTCGCGCCCCTTCCCCGCGGGGCGGGCTCTGCCAAGTCATAGGCTGGAAACTCTCAAATGATGATCGACTGGATCCCCGTAGTCTTCGTGACGTTCAAGGTTCTCATATTCGGCACCTGCATGTGCTTCGCCATCAAGTGGCACTACGACCAGGGCAAGAAAGGCATGGACAGGCGCGCGCTGCTGCGCACGGGCGGCAAGGTGGCGGCCCTCTTCGTGCTGGTGCTCCTGGGTGTGCTGCTCTTCACCTTCGGCGTTGCCAGCAGGCTGGGCATGGACCTGCGGCTGCCTTGACGGCCGCCGCGCCAGCCGAGAGGGGCCGTGGGCAGGGGTGAATGCCCGCTGCCCATCGGGCTCTCTATCGCCCAGGGCCGACGCGCCACGGGGCCGCTGCGGGACAATCCGCCCATGACGACTCCCTCCCCCTGGCTCCACGAAGCCATCGCCCACATCGAAGCTGATTACCAGCGCAGCGCCGACACCCACCTGATCCCGCTGCCCCTGCCGGGCTACGCCGCGGCCGGCATCGACCTGTACCTGAAGGACGAATCCACGCACCCCACCGGCAGCCTGAAGCACCGGCTGGCGCGGTCGCTGTTCCTCTATGCGCTGTGCAATGGCTGGGTGCACGAGGGCTCGACCATCGTGGAGTCGTCCAGCGGCTCGACGGCGGTGAGCGAGGCCTACTTTGCACGGCTGCTGGGCCTGCCCTTCGTGGCGGTGATGCCGCGCAGCACCTCGGCCGAGAAGATCGCGCTGATCGAGTTCTATGGCGGGCGCTGCCATTTCGTGGAGAGCGCGGGCGAGGTGTACGAGGCCGCACGGGCCGTGGCTGCGGAAACGCGGGGCCATTACATGGACCAGTTCACCTATGCCGAGCGCGCCACCGACTGGCGGGGCAACAACAACATTGCCGAGAGCATGTTCACGCAGATGGCGCGCGAGCGGCATGCGGTGCCGCGCTGGATCGTGGTGGGCGCAGGCACGGGCGGCACCAGCGCCACCATTGGCCGCTATGTGCGCTACCAGCGCCACGCCTCGCAGGTGTGCGTGGCCGACCCGGCAGGTTCGGTGTTCAGCGCATACCACCGCACGGGCGTGGCCACGCTGACGGCGCCGGGCTCGCGCATCGAAGGCATCGGCCGGCCGCGCGTGGAGCCGAGCTTCATCCGCACGCTGGTGGACCGCATGGAAGAAGTGGCGGACGACGATTCGATTGCCGCCATGCGCGCACTGTCTACCCTGCTGGGCCGGCGCGTGGGCCCGTCCACGGGCACCAACTTCGTCGCCATGCTGCGGCTGGCGCACGAGATGCGCGAGGCCAATCAGCAGGGCTCCATCCTGTCGCTGCTGTGCGATTCGGGCGAGCGCTACCTGCCCACGTACTACGACGATGCCTGGGTGGAGACGCGCATGGGATCCTGCGCAGCCGCGCGCGAGCGTGTGGACGCATTGCTGGCCTGAGCGCCAGGGCACGCCGCTCCCCTTCTGCCATGGCGCACTCCCCCCACCCGACGTTCCTGGCTGTTAGCGGCGCTGCAACGAGTGCCCCGACAGCCGCGCCAACTACGCTGATCACGCAGGGCGATTCCATGCCTCCTGGGCCCCGCATCCCCGGCCCGGGTGCCGCCACGCGGCGGCGCTGGCTGCTGGCGCTGGCCGGGCTAGGCGGCGGCATGGCCGCCGGCAGCCTGTGGCCCGTCGGCGCGGCCTGGGCGCTGCCCGAGCGCACGCTGGCCTTTCCGCGGGACCACGGCAGCCACGCCGACCTGCGCACCGAGTGGTGGTACATCACCGGCCAGGCCTGGGCGGGCGGGCGGCCTTGGGGCTTTCAAGTGACTTTCTTCCGCTCGCGCGTGGAGGCAGCGCAGCCGCTGCAGTCGGCATTTGCGGCCAAGCAGCTGATCTTCGGCCATGCCGCGCTGACCGACGTGCAGGGCAAGCGCCTGGTGCATGACCAGCGCATCGCACGCGCGGGCTTCGGCATCGCCGGCGCGGAGGAAGGCGACACCGGCGTGCGCCTGCGCGACTGGTCGCTCACCCGCACCGATGCCGCTGGCCCGGGCCGCAGCCGCTATGCCGCGCGGGTGCAGGGGAGCGCCTTTGCCCTGGAGCTGCAGTTCGACAGCACGCAGCCGGTGCTGCTGCAAGGGCGCGGCGGCCTGTCGCGCAAGGGGCCGGACGCGGCGCAGGCCAGCTACTACTACAGCCAGCCGCAGCTGGCCGTGTCGGGCCACATCATGCTGCAGGGCCAGCGCATGGCGGTGCAGGCGCCGCCGGCTTCTTCTGGCGGCGCCGACGCACTGCCCACCAACCGCGCATGGATGGACCACGAGTGGAGCGAGGCGCTGATGCACCCCGAGGCCGTGGGCTGGGACTGGATCGGCATGAACCTGGCCGACGGCAGCGCGCTCACGGCCTTTCGCCTGCGCCGCGCGGATGGCAGCGCCCTGTGGGCCGGTGGATCGGTGCGCGGCGCGGGCGAGCAGACCGCCTCGGTGTTTGCGCATGACGCGGTGGTGTTCACGCCGCTGCGGCGCTGGCGCAGCGGCCATAGCGATGCGCACTACCCCGTGGAATGGCGCGTACAGACGCCTGCCGGCGACTTCACCGTGCATGCCCTCCTCGACGACCAGGAGCTGGACAGCCAGGGATCGACCGGCGCGATCTACTGGGAAGGCCTGAGCGAGCTGCGCGACGCCGGGGGCCGTGCCGTGGGCCGGGGCTATCTGGAGATGACGGGCTATGCGAAGCGGCTGCAGTTGGGTTGAGCTCAGCGGAACGCGCTGAGGAATGCCGCTGACCCCCAGCCCGTTCAAAGGCGCTTTTCCAGCCGCCTGCACGGTACCCACGCCCTTCCCGCCAGGGGGCGCTTCATGGGCCCACGGACCGCGTGCGCCCACCGGCACATCGGTCCCCATGGCCGGTGCGGCCCGGAAGTCACCCCATGCCGGGACAGCCCCAGGCCGCAAAACACTGTATGAGCAGACAGTAAAATACCGGGCTCGCCAGCTTCCAAAGATCGCCCAGACATGTCCGTAGAACCCGACCAAGCCGTTGCCTCCGTCTTCGAAGACCGTCTTTGGCACCACAACGGCTGGGAGGCCCGCGTCGTCAAGAACGAAGACGACGATGGCTGGGCTGTGGCCATGACCCAGGATGGGCAGGCCGAACCCGCCCTGGTCGGCCCCTGGACCATGGGCCGCGACAAGAAGAACCCCAAGCCGCTGGACATGGCAGCGTTCAACACCCTGGTGAAGACGGCCCACGAAGTCATTCGCCGGGCGGAGCAGCACCAGGCGGCGCTGTTGCACAAGGAGATCGAGATCGACGTGCGCGGCTCGCGTGTGACCGTCGCTCTCGACATCGAACCCGACGAGGACAACCCCTCCGCCACGCTCACCGCCACGGCGGCAGACGGCAGCGAACTGGCGAAGGTGCGCGTCCGGCCGGACCACCGGCTGAACCGGGCCTCTGCGCAGCGCTGGGCAGAGGCAGGGTATCCGCGGCCCAGCGAGGACTGAGGCACGAAGGGTGCCGAGCACGGTGCCGGGCGGGGACGCCAAAGGGGCTGCGCCAGGCGCGGGTTGATGTCAGAACGCGTAACAGGTGTGGCGGACACCGCGGTGGGTGGGTCGCTTAGATTGCTATTTATTCGATAGCTGACAGCGCAGGCCATTAAAGGGCCGGAGGCCGATTTTTCTTTGATTGCTGCGACTGTGTTCTGCGCAGCAGCGGCACTCCGCGCTGAGCCGCCAAGCGCGGCACGCCCTTTTTCGGCCGGCACGACAGGCCAAGCGCTCCCTGCCGCTCAGCGCTCACAAAGCAAAGCCACGTAGAACATGCGTCCTGCGTGGCTTGGAAGGGTCTTGGATCGACAGCGCCTTCACCGCCCAGAGCGGGTGCGCGGAGCCCCGCGCGGCGGTCAGTGCCGGCCGCCCCGGCGGCGGTGCAGCCAGGCGATGATCTCGCCCATGATCCCGCGGCGGAAGGCCAGCACGCAGACCACGAAGATCAGGCCGGTGACGATGGTCACCGACTCGCCGAGCGTGCGGAACCATTCCACGCCCGACATAGAAGCGAGCAGGTTGCCGAACTCGCCGATCTTGTTCTCCAGCAAGACCACCACGGCCGAGCCGACCAGCGGGCCGCTGAGCGTGCCCAGGCCGCCCACCAGTGTCATCAGCACGACGTGGCCGGAGGCGCTCCAGTGCACGTCGGACAGCGTGGCGAAGCCCAGCACCAGCGTCTTGAGCGCACCGGCCAGCCCGGCGATGGCGGCCGAGAGCACGAAGGCCAGCAGCTTGAAGCGGTTGGTGTCGTAGCCCAGCGAGATGGCGCGCGGCTCGTTCTCCTTGATGCCCTTGAGCACCTGGCCGAACGGCGAGTGGATGGTGCGCACGATGACCAGGAAGGCCACCACCACCACGACCAGCGCCACGTAGTACATGGTGGTGTCGTTGGCCAGGTCGATCACGCCGAAGAGCTTGCCGCGCGGAACGCCCTGCAGGCCGTCCTCGCCGCCCGTGAACGGCGCCTGCAGGCAGGCGAAGAACAGCATCTGGGCCAGCGCCAGCGTGATCATGGTGGAGTAGATGCCCTGGCGGCGGATGGCGAAGAAGCCCATCACCAGGCCCAGCAGCGCGCCGGAGAGCAGGCCGGCCAGCAGGCCCAGTTCGGGCGTGGCGCCCCACACCTTCACCACATGCCCGGTCACATAGGCCGCCCCGCCCAGGAAGGCTGCATGGCCGAACGACAGGATGCCGGTGTAGCCCAGCAGCAGGTTGAAGGCCGACGCGAACAGGGCGAAGCACATGAGCTTCATCACGAACAGGGGATACGCACCCAGGAGCGGCGCCACGACCAGCCCCGCGAGCAGCAGGCCGTAGCCGATGAAAGCAAGATTCTTGGATTTCATGCTGTGGCCCCTTATTTCTCTTTGCCGAAGAGGCCGGCGGGGCGGATGAGGAGAACGATGACCATGATGACGAACACCACGGTGGAAGAAGCCTCGGGGTAGAACACCTTGGTGAAGCCTTCGATGACGCCCAGGCCCAGCCCCGTGAGAATGGAGCCCATGATGGAGCCCATGCCGCCGATCACCACCACGGCGAACACCACGATGATGAGGTTCTGCCCCATGAGCGGCGTGACTTGGTAGACCGGCGCGGCCAGCACGCCCGCAAAGGCCGCCAGGGCGGCGCCGAAGGCGTAGGTGAGCGTGATCATCACGGGGACGTTGACGCCAAAGGCCTCGACGAGGCGCGGGTTCTCGGTGCCGGCGCGCAGGTAGGCGCCCAGCTTGGTCTTCTCGATCACGTACCACGTGCCCAGGCACACCACGATGGAGGCCACCACCACCCAGGCGCGGTAGTTGGGCATGATCATGAAACCCAGGTTGGTGGCGCCTTCGAGCAGTTCAGGCGTGTCGTACCCCAGGCCCGACACGCCGTAGATGGAGCGGAACACCCCCTCGATCAGCAGCGTGAGCCCCAGCGTGAGCAGCAGGCCGTAGAGGTGGTCGAGCTTGTAGATCCAGCGCAGCAGCAGGCGCTCGATGAGCACGCCGAGGATCCCCACCACCACCGGCGCCGCGATGAGCATCACCCAGTAGTTGACGCCCAGGTAGGTCATGGCCATCCAGGTGAGCAGCGCCCCCAGCATGAACAACGCGCCGTGGGCGAAGTTGATCACGTTGAGCAGGCCGAAGATCACGGCCAGCCCCAGGCTGAGGATCGCGTAGAACGAGCCGTTGACCAGCCCCAGAAGGAGCTGGCTCAACAGGCCCGGCAGTGAAACACCAAAGATTTCCATGGGTCAGCGAAGGTGGTGAGGGGGATCGGTTCGGCGTCAGGCCATCATTTCCACAGGGCGCACTTGCTTTCGGCCTTGGTGGCGAAGACCTCTTCGCCCGGCAGCTTCTTGATGAGCTTGTAGTAGTCCCACGTGCCCTTGGATTCGGACGGCGCCTTCACCTGCATGAGGTACATGTCGTGCACGTAGCGGCCGTCGGCACGCAGGTAGCCCGAGCCGAAGAAGTCGTTCATCTTCATGCCGCGCCAGGCCTCCATGACCTTGTCGGCATCGACGGTCTTGGCAGCCTCGACGGCCTTGAGGTAGTTCATGGTGGCGGAGTAGTCGGCCGCCTGGATCTCGGTAGGGCGGCGCTTGGTCTTCTCCATGAACTTGTCGGCGAACTTGCGCGTCTCGTCGTTCAGGTCCCAGTACCAGCTGGTGGTGAACTGCAGGCCTTCGGTGTTGCGCAGGCCCAGGCTGTGGATGTCGCTGTAGAAGATCAGCAGGCCGGCGAGCTTCATGTTCTTGCCGATGCCGAACTCCTTGGCCGCCTTGATCGAGTTGATGGTGTCGCCACCGGCGTTGGCCAGGCCCAGCACCTGGGCCTTGGAGTTCTGCGCCTGCAGCAGGAAGGACGAGAAGTCCGACGCATTGAGCGGATGGCGCACAGAGCCCACCACCGTGCCGCCCTTGGCCTTGATGACGGTAGAGGCATCGGCCTCCAGCGCGTGGCCGAAGGCGTAGTCCGCGGTCAGGAAGAACCAGCTCTTGCCGCCGCCGTCCACGATGGTGGCGCCCGTGCCCTTGGACAAGGCGACCGTGTCGTACGCGTAATGCACCGTATAGGGCGTGCACTGCTCGTTGGTCAGCGCCGACGAGGCCGCGCCGTTGTTGATCATCACGCGCTTCTTTTCCTGCGCCACCTTGGCCAGCGCCAGCGCCGTGCCGGAGTTGGTGCCGCTGAAGACCATGGTCAGGCCCTGCGTGTCGATCCACTCGCGTGCCTTGGACGCCGCGATGTCGGCCTTGTTCTGGTGGTCGGCCGTCAGCAGTTCGATGGGCAGGCCCAGCACCTTGCCGCCGAAGTCGTCGATGGCCATCTGGATGGCGACCGCGCCGTTCTTGCCTTCCACGTCCGCATACAGGCTGGACATGTCGGTGATGAAGCCGATCTTCACCTTGTCCTGTGCCTGCACAGCCGAGGCGGCCAGGCCCATGGCGCCCAGCACCATCGCCATTTTCGTGAGCTTCGCTTTCATGTCTTTGTCTCCTGGTTCTGTGTGTTTTCTTCTTCGGGTGTCAAAGCCGGCCTGCCTGGCGCCTGCGCGCCGGGCAGGCCACTCAACGCAGGTCAGGCACGGTGCGCGTCAGCGACAGCATCACTTCCACAGCGTGCACTTGCTTTCGGCCTTGGTGGTCCACACCTGGTCGGCGGGCAGCTTGCTCACGACCTTGTAGTAGTCCCAGGGCTCCTTCGATTCGGACGGCGCCTTGACCTGCACCAAGTACATGTCGTGCGCGAAACGGCCATCGGGACGGATGGTGCCCTTGGCGTAGAAGTCGTCGATGGGCGTGGACTTGAGCTTCTCCATCACCTTGTCGGCGTCGGTGCTCTTGGCGGCCTCCACGGCCTTCAGATAGTTCATGGTGGCCGAGTAGTCGGCGGCCTGGATGTCGGTGGGCATGCGCTTGGTCTTGGCGAAGAACTTGCGGCCGAACTCGCGCGTCTTGTCGTTCAGGTTCCAGTCCCAGCTGGTGGTGAGCAGCAGTCCCTCGGTGTTCTTCAGGCCCAGGCTGTGGATGTCGGTGATGAACACCAGCAGGCCGGCCATCTTCATGCTTTTGTTGATGCCGAACTCGCGCGCGGCCTTGATGGCGTTGATGGTGTCGCCGCCCGCGTTGGCCAGGCCCAGGATCTGCGCCTTGGAGTTCTGCGCCTGCAGCAGGAAGGACGAGAAGTCGGAGGCATTCAGCGGGTGCTTGACGCTGCCCACCACCTTGCCGCCGGCTTCCTTGACCACCTTGGCGGTGTCGGCCTCCAGGGCCGCGCCGAAGGCGTAGTCGGCCGTGAGGAAGTACCAGTCCTTGCCGCCCTGCTTAACCACCGCGCTGCCGGTGCCCTTAGCCAGCGCCACGGTGTCGTACGCGTAGTGCACGGTGTAGGGGCTGCACTGCTCGTTGGTCAGGGCCGAGGTGCCGGCACCGTTGACGATGAACACGCGTTTCTTCTCCTGCGCCACCTTCGCCAGCGCCAGGCCGGTGCCGGAGTTGGTGCCGCCGAACAGCATGGTCAGCCCCTGCGTGTCGATCCACTCGCGCGCCTTGGACGCGGCGATGTCCGCCTTGTTCTGGTGGTCCGCCGTGACGAGCTCGACCGGCTGGCCCAGCACCTTGCCGCCGAAGTCGTCGATGGCCATCTGGATGGCCACGGCGCCGTTCTTGCCTTCCACGTCGGCGTACAGGCTCGACATGTCGGTGATGAAACCGATCTTCACTTTCTCTTGCGCCTGTGCGGCGGAAGCGGCCAGGCCCAGGGCGCCGATGACCAGAGCCAGTTGCGTGAGTTTCGCTTTCATGTCGTTGTCTCCTGTGGAATGGGTGGGATGCGAGGGGAAGGCAGCGCTGTGCCGGTCAGACGCCGAGCAGTTCGTTCAGCACGGGCATGCGGGCCTCCAGCTCGGGGGCGCCGAACTGCAGGGCGATGCGGCCATGCTCCATGACGTAGAAGCGGTCGGCCAGCGGCGCGGCGAAGCGGAAGTTCTGCTCGACCATCACGACCGTGTAGCCCTTCTGGCGCAGCGTGGTGATCATGCGGGCCAGGGCCTGCACGATGACGGGGGCCAGACCTTCCGAGATTTCATCGAGCAGCAGCAGCTTGGCGCCCGTGCGCAGGATGCGCGCCACGGCCAGCATCTGCTGCTCGCCCCCCGACAGGCGCGTACCCTGGCTGTGGCGCCGCTCCGCCAGGTTGGGGAACATGGCATAGATCTCGTCCACCGACATGCCCTGCATGCCGGTCTTGAGCACCGGCGGCAGCAGCAGGTTCTCTTCGCACGACAGGCTGGAGAAGATGCCGCGCTCTTCGGGGCAGTAGCCCACGCCCAGATGGGCGATGCGGTGCGTCGGCATCTGGATGGTCTCGACGCCGTTGATCTTGACCGAGCCCTTGCGCGAGCCCGTCAGGCCCATCACCGCCCGCATGGTGGATGTGCGACCGGCGCCGTTGCGGCCCAGCAGCGTGACGACCTCGCCGGGCTGCACGACGATGTCCACGCCATGCAGCACGTGCGATTCGCCATACCAGGCTTCGAGGCCGCGGATTTCAAGTGCGGGAGCGGTCATCAATGCGCTCCTTGCAGTTGGCCGTCGGTGGTACCCATATAGGCCTCCATGACCTGCGGATTGCGGGAGACCTCTTCGTACGGCCCCTCGGCCAGCACGGCGCCGCGCTGAAGCACGGTGATGCAATCGGCGATGGTGGCGATGACCTTCATGTTGTGTTCGACCATGAGGATGGTGCGGCCTGCCGACACCTTCTTGATGAGCTGGGTGACGCGGTCCACGTCTTCATGGCCCATGCCCTGCGTAGGTTCGTCCAGCAGCATCAGCTCGGGCTCCATCGCCAGCGTGGTGGCGATCTCCAGCGCGCGCTTGCGGCCGTAGGGCAGGTTCACGGTGACTTCGTCGGCCAGGTCTTCCAGCCCCACTTCGGTCAGCAGCTGCATGGCGCGGTCGTCGAGCTGGTGCAGCGTCTTTTCGCTGCGCCAGAAATGGAAGGAGGTGCCGAGCTTGCGCTGCAGGCCCAGGCGCACGTTCTCCAGCAGCGTGAGATGCGGGAACACCGCGGAGATCTGGAACGAGCGGATCACGCCGCGCCGGGCGATCTGCGCGGGGTGCTCCCGCGTGATGTCTTCGCCGTTGAATCGGATCTCGCCGGACGTGGGTTCCAGGAACTTGGTCAGCAGATTGAAGCAGGTGGTCTTGCCCGCGCCGTTCGGCCCGATCAATGCGTGGATGGAGCCGCGGCGCACCGACAGATTGACGTCGCTGACCGCAGTGAAACCCTTGAACACCTTGGTCAGGCTGTGGGTTTGGAGAATGACATCGCTCATTGCGCCTTGGCCGCTCCGTGGTGGGGCAGGTGAAAGCGATGTGTGGATCAAAGCCTCATGCCTGCGTTATGTTGCAGCGCATCGTATGTCGCTGCCACGCCTGCGAGGAACTGGGACAAATGCCTATGTATAAATGCCTATGCTCCGCAACCCTGTGCATCCATGCACACCGCGCGTGCATCCTTGCGTGAGAGCGCAGCACCTGCAGCGCTGCAGTTGCGCGTGGGACTGCGTAGAGCCGCGCACGTATCGGCGCGGCGCACCGCTCAATCGATGGCCGCCAGCACCACGGCGGACTCATCCACCGACAGCAGCACACGGCCGCGGACACGCAACGCCTGCGCGGCCCGCGCGAAGCCGACGATCTGCACGCCGGCATCCAATTGCGCCGACACCTCATGCTCCAGCGGCCCCCGCGCCACGCGCGTGATTGCGCCGCTCCATTGGTTGGGCAGGGACGGCGCAGCCACGGCGGAAGCGGCCGGCAGGACCGCGGCACGCACCGCAGTGGCCTTGCACAGCGCCAGCACCGGCACACCGCGGCGCAGCGCCAGCAGCTCGGCACTCTCGCGGGTGATGCGCGCGCACACGGCCAGCCCCGTCCCGGCGCCCTGCTGCAGAGCGCCGCGCAGATGCACACGCACGAGGGGGCCCAGGCGCTCCAGTGACTCGACCACGCACGGCCACTGGTTGCGCATGCTGGTGCGCACGGTCAGGCGCGCCGCCGCGGCGCCCGGTCCACCGGTGGCTTCAAGGCCGTCGAACACGGAGCGGCGTGCCTGCGCCATCGCATCGGCCGCATCCAGCAGCTGACGCCCTGCCGCGGTGAGCTGCGTACCACCGCCGCCCACGCCCCCCACGGCCCGTTCCACCAGGGGCACGCCCGCCAGATTGGTCAGTGTGTCCAGCGCCTGCCACGCCGCCTTGTAGCTGACGCCCACCGCCCGCGCAGCCTGGGAGATGGAACCGTCCACGCCGATGCGGCGCAGGATGTCGATGCGCCGATCGGCCTGCCCATGGCTCAAGGCATCTGAAAAGGAAACACGCTGCTGCATGGGCGCCATCATGCCGCGTCTTCGGGCGTGACCGCCCCCCCGCGCGACGCAGACACCCATGGCTCGCATCGGCAGGCTCTCGCTACCCATGCAAGGAATAGTGATGCCTACCGCCGATCTCACTGCGAGACGTTCGACGCGCCGCTCAGGAATATCGCCGCGCTGGGGTGATCCGCAGCGACCGCTGCCGTACCGGTTCCTCCTCAATCACGCGCAGCGGATTCCCAGTGAACCGGCGCGCCGTCGCACCGCCGTGGTGCATGTCGCCCAGGCGTCATGGAAAACCCCAGCCATGCGCGTCAGCCTTTTTTCAGCAGGTCGGCCGTACGATGCGCTTTAATCGCCCGACCCCCCTGCTGGCCCGTTTCGATGGGCCTTTTTCGTACTCGAACACAACGGAGACAAACCGTGTCAGGACTCCTCAAACTGGCGATGGGCGTGGACTGGCTGTCCACCCAGCTCAGCAAGCTGGCCGCCTGGGCCGTGCTGGCCGCCGCGGTCATATCGGCGGGCAACGCGTTCATCCGCTACGGCCTCGACATCAGCTCCAACGCCTGGCTCGAGATCCAGTGGTACCTCTTCGGCACGACGGTGATGCTGGGTGCGCCGCTGGTGCTCAAGCTCAACGAGCACGTGCGCGTGGACATCATCTACGGCAAGCTGCGCGGCAAGGGGCCGGTGCTGGTCGACCTGTTCGGCCTGCTGTTCTTCCTGCTGCCGGTGATGGGCCTTCTTACCTGGCTCACCGCGCCGTTCTTCTGGAACATGTTCGTCACCAAGGAAATGTCCGGGAACATCGGCGGCCTGATCCGCTGGCCTGCCGGCCTGCTGCTGCCCGTGGGTTTCGGCGCCATGTTCCTGCAGGGACTGGCGGAGGTGGTCAAGCGCGTCGCCGTGCTCACCGGCCACCTGAACATGACCACGCACTACGAGAAGCCGGTGCAGTAAGCACGGACCGCCCCCTTCGATTCCTTTCAGGACGAGACAAGAATGCACATGGAAAATTTCGCCCCGATCATGTTCGCGGGGCTGATCGTGATCATGCTGATCGGGTTCCCGGTCGCATTTTCACTGTCTGCACTGGGGCTGTTCTGCGGCTTCTTCGCCATCGAAATGGGCTGGTTCCCGGCCAACTTCATGGCCAACCTGCCCATCAACATGTTCGGCATCCTGTCGAACGACCTGCTGCTGGCCATCCCCTTCTTCACGCTGATGGGCGCCGTGCTCGAGAAATGCGGCCTGGCCGAGGACATGCTCGACTCCATGGGCCAGCTCTTCGGCCCCGTGCGCGGCGGCCTGGGCTACTCGGTCATCATCGTGGGCTTCATCCTGGGTGCGATCACGGGCACCGTGGCCGGCCAGGTCATCGCCATGGCCATGATCTCGCTGCCGGTGATGATGCGCTACGGCTACAACATGCGCTACTCGACGGGCGTGCTGGCGGCCTCGGGCACCATCACGCAGCTCGTGCCGCCCTCGCTGGTGCTGATCGTCATGGCGGACCAGCTGGGCCGTTCGGTGGGTGACATGTACAAGGGCGCCTGGGGCCCGGCCATTCTGCAGGTGCTGATCTTCGCGATCTACACCTTCATCCTGAGCCGCATCCGCCCCGACTACGTGCCCGGTCTGCCCAAGACGGCACGCACGCTGCACGGCTGGGCGCTGTGGGGCAAGTGCCTGCGCGGCATCATCCCCTCGGCCATCCTGATCTTTGCCGTGCTGGGCTCCATGGGTGGCCTGCCGTTCATGGACCACGCCATCGCCACGCCGACGGAAGCGGGCGCGATGGGCGCCGTGGGCTCGCTCATCCTCGCGGCGATCCACAAGCGCCTGAGCTGGGCCCTGCTCAAGGATGCCATGAACGGCACCATGCGCCTGACCGCCATGGTGGTGTTCATCCTGATCGGCTCGCGGGTGTTCTCCCTGGTGTTCCAAGGCGTGGACGGAGCCATCTGGATCGAGCACATGCTCACCGACCTGCCGGGCGGCCAGATCGGCTTCCTGATCGTAGTGAACATCTTCATCTTCTTCCTGGCGTTCTTCCTCGACTTCTTCGAGATCGCCTTCATCATCCTGCCGCTGCTGGGCCCCGTGGCGCACAAGCTGGGCATCGACCTGGTGTGGTTCGGCGTGCTGCTGTGTGTCAACATGCAGACCAGTTTCATGCACCCGCCGTTCGGCTTCGCCCTCTTCTACCTGCGCGGCATCTCCGACACGCTGTTCAAGGAAAAGCGCATCGACCGGCCCGTCAAATCGAGCGACATCTACATGGGCTCCATCCCCTGGGTGGTGATGCAGCTGCTGCTGGTGGCCATCGTGATCTTCTTCCCGCAGACCGTGACGGTGTTCCTCGACAAGGAGGTCGAGGTGGACCTGGACAAGGTACAGCTGGAGATGCCGGCGGACTCCATGCCTGAGAACAACATCGACATGGACAACCCGTTCGGCAATGCGCCTGCCGAACCGGCCGCTGCAGACCCTGCGGCCGGCGCCAGCACGCCGCAATGACCGAGCAGCCCGCGCAGTCCTCCGCGCTGGCGCTGGAAAGCGCCGCCTATCCGCCGCTGGTGCGCCAGCTGGCGGTCGGCATCGTCGCAGCGCTGGCCGCGTTTGCCGCCTGGTCCGTACCGGCGCTGCAGGAGGCGCAGTGGAACTTCACCAGCCTGTCCACCTTTGCGCTGGCCGCCGTGCTGATCGCCTGGGTGGGCTGGTGGATGGTCTTCAGCCGCACGCGCCTGGACGGCGGGGAGATCATCCAGACCTGGCTGTGGGACAAGCAGGTGAAGGCGAGCGAGGTCGCCACCTTCAAGATCGTGCACTGGCCCTGGCTGGCCTTCATCGTCTCGCCGCGCATGCTGGTGCGCCGCCGCAACGGCAGCATCACCTGGATCCATTCCGCCGACCCGGCCCTGCTGGTGGCCTTCGGCCATGCGGTGGTGCAGCAGGGCGCTGCGCAAGCGCCGGTCGCTGCAGGCACTTAAGCACCTGTTCTAAGCCACCCGCTGCGCGCCCCTTGGCGCGTGCGCATCACGCGCTGCTTTCCTACACGCAGCAGCTTCCATCGCTGTCCTGCAGAGCGACCTTCGCATGGCGTAATGCCCACGCACCCGCCGGGCCCGGCCACCACGCTTGATGCGTTGGCCCGACCGCGCATGCGCTCCGCTCTCGAAGGACCCACCATGACCGCACCCGCACCGCCCTCCGGCACATCCTCCTCGGCCGAAGCGCCGCGCCGCCGGATGCAGATCAACCCGCCCGTGTTCTACCTGTCGGCCGCCCTCGTGCTGGCCTTCGCGGTGTACGGCGCCGTCTTCACCGACCAGGCCGGCCGCGTGTTCAATGCGATACAGGCCCGCATCGTCGAGGACTTCAGCTGGCTCTACGTCGCCAGCACGGCGGGATTCCTGTTCTTCGTGCTGTTCCTGATGGCCAGCCGCTACGGCGACATCAAGCTGGGGCCCGACGATTCCGAGCCCGAGTACAGCTACCCCTCGTGGTTCGCCATGTTGTTCAGCGCGGGCATGGGAATCGGCATCATCTTCTTCGGCGTGGCCGAGCCGATACAGCACTATGTTTCGCCGCCCACCGGCGAAGGCGGCACGCTGGCCGCGGCGCGGCGGGCCATGACCCTCACCTTCTTCCACTGGGGGCTGCACGCGTGGGCGATCTATATCGTGGTGGGGCTGGCGCTGGCTTACTTCTCCTTCCGGCGGGGGCTGCCGCTCACCATCCGCTCAGCCTTGTACCCGCTCATCGGCCGGCGCATCCACGGCCCGATCGGCCACGCGGTGGACATCTTCGCGGTGCTCGGCACCATGTTCGGTATCGCCACCTCGCTCGGTCTCGGCGTGCTGCAGGTCAACGCCGGCTTCTCGCACCTGTTCGGGGTGCCTTCCACGCTGTGGGTGCAGATCGCGCTCATCGCCGTCATCACCGCCATGGCCACCGGATCGGTCGTGTCCGGGCTGGACAAGGGCATCCGCCGTCTGAGCGAGCTGAACATCGGCATCGCCGTGGTGCTGCTGGTCTTCGTGCTGGTGACCGGCTCCACGGTGTTCCTGCTCAAGGCGTTCGTGCAGAACATCGGCGCTTACCTCGGCGACGTGATTCCGCGCACCTTCTCGCTGTACGCCTATGAGCCCAACCCGTGGTTCGGCGAATGGACGCTGTTCTACTGGGGCTGGTGGATCGCCTGGTCGCCCTTCGTGGGCATGTTCATCGCCCGCATCTCGCGCGGCCGGACCATCCGCCAGTTCGTCACCGGCGTGCTGCTGGTGCCGGTGCTCTTCACCTTCCTGTGGATGACGGTGTTCGGCAACACCGCCCTGCTGATGGAAATGGACGGCGCCGCGCCCATCGCCCGCGTGGTGGACGAGAACATCTCGCTGGCGCTCTTCGCCCTGCTGGAGCACCTGCCGTGGCCCACCATCACCGCCGGTCTGGCGACGTTGCTGGTGATCCTGTTCTTCGTGACCTCCGCCGATTCGGGCGCGCTGGTGATCGACATGATCACCTCGGGCGCGGAAACGCCGTCGCCCGTGTGGCAGCGCATCTTCTGGGCGGTGTCCGCCGGCGTGGTGTCTGCGGTCCTGCTGGCCACGGGAGGCCTGCAGGCCCTGCAGACAGCCGCCATCGCCAGCGCCCTGCCCTTCGTGGTGATCATGGTGCTGATGTGCTACGGCGTGCTGCGTGCCCTGCAGACCGAAAGCGCAACGCCAGGCGGTCTGCCCATCGTGGCCACGGAGGACGACGACGCCAGCATGACCTGGGAGCAGCGGCTGGATTCGATCATCCGCTACCACCGCCGCGGTGAGATCGAGACCTACCTGCAGGACGTGGCGACGCCCGCGCTGGAAGCCGTTGCGGCCCAGGTACGGGAGGGCGGCCTGGAGGCCACGGTGCAGCAGGACGACGGCCGCGTGGCGCTGGCGGTGCAGCATGGCGACCGGGGCGCTTTCGTGTTCACGGTGACCGCGCGTGGCTTCCGCATGCCCAGTTTCGCCTGGGCCGATACGGCCCGCGATACGGGCGCCCGCTTGCACTACCGCGCCATGGCCCGGACGACCGATGCCGATGCGCCGCACGACGTGACGGGATTCACGCAAGAGCAGCTCATCCACGACTTTCTGGTGCGCTATGGACGCTTCCGCAACACGCGCCGGCTGGGGTAAGCGGCCTCGCCCTCAGGCGATCGCGCATGAAAAAACCCGCCTCGGCGGGTTTTTTTGTGGGGCTGCCCATGCGGCACCGCGTGCCGAACGGGCGGCGGCGCTCACAGCTTCTGCTGCTGCATGAAGCGGTCGAAGGTGCCTTCGGTGAAGCGGAACCAGGCGTTCTGCTCGGCCAGGAATTTCGAGTAGTCGGGGTAGATCTTCTTCCACTCGGGGTTGGTGTTGTTCAGATCGGCGTAGATCTGCTGGGCCGACTTGAATGCCGCGCTCATCACGTCTTGCGTGAAGGGGCGCAGCTTGGTGCCGGAGCCCACCAGCTGCTTGATGGCAGCGGGGTTGCGGGCATCGTACTTGGCCAGCATGGAGATGTTGGCGTGCGACGCCGAGGCTTCCACGACGGCCTTGTACTCGGCCGGCAGCCCTTCCCAGGCCTTGGTGTTGATGTAGAAGTCGAGCTGTGGGCCGCCTTCCCACCAGCCGGGGTAGTAGTAGAACGGCGCGACCTTGTTGAAGCCCAGCTTCTGGTCGTCGTACGGCCCCACCCATTCCAGGGCGTCGATCGTGCCCTTCTCCAGCGCGGGATACAGGTCGGCGCCGGGGATGGACTGCGGAATCACACCGAAGGGCTCGAGAACCTTGCCTGCGAAGGGATTGGTACGGAACTTCAGGCCCTTGAGGTCGGCGACCGACTTGATTTCCTTGCGGAACCAGCCACCCATCTGCGCGCCGGTGTTGCCGCCCGGCAGGTTGATGATGTTGTACTTGGCGTAGAACTCGCGCATCAGCTTCAGGCCGTTGCCCTCGTACATCCAGGCGTTCATCTGGCGGGCATTGAGGCCGAAGGGCACGGCGCAGCCCAGGCAGAAGGTGGGGTCCTTGCCGTAGAAGTAGTAGGGCGCCGTGTGCGCCATCTCGACAGAGGCGCTCTGCACGCCGTCCACCACGCCGAAGGCGGGCATCAGCTCGCCACCGGCGTGCACGGAGATCTGGAACTTGCCGCCCGTCGCTTCGCTGACCTTCTTGGAGAAGACCTCGGCCGTGCCGTAGATCGTGTCCAGGGACTTGGGGAAGCTCGACGCCAAGCGCCAGCGGATGGCGGCCTGGGCATGCACGGCAGGTGCGGCACCTGCTGCCAGCACGCCGGCGATGCCTGCATGCTTGAGGATGGAACGACGGTCCATGGACTTATCTCCGATTGATGTTCAAAACCTGCAGCGCGGGACCTTGTACGCCCTCGCCAGGACTGTTTCAGCCGGAAACGATTGTAGGAAGCTGGCCGGTGCGCACCGCTCGGGTTTTCCCGCGGCGCAGCATGCGCCGCAGCCCCGGCTCAGCTTTCTGCAAGCTTTGTGCAGACCGGCGCCAAGGCACTGGTTCAGGCGGCCTGCGCAACGGCCGCAGGCGCGCTGTCGCCGCCGAAGCGCGCCCGCACGGCACGCTCGATGCCTTCTGCATCCAGACCCTGCTGGGCCAGCAGGCGGGCCGGGTCGCCGTGCTCGATGAACACGTCGGGCAGGCCCAGTTGCAGCACCGGGCGCTGCACGCCCGCGGCCTGCAGGGCTTCCAGCACCGCACTGCCGGCGCCGCCCATCACAGCGCCTTCTTCCACGGTCACGAGCTCGTCGTGCTCGGCCGCGATCTGCAGCAGCAGCGCTACATCCAGCGGCTTGGCCCAGCGCATGTTGACCACCGTGGCGTCCAGCGCCTCGGCCGCCTGCAGCGCGGGATACAGCAGCGTGCCGAACGCCAGGATGGCGACGCCGCGGCCCTGGCGGCGCACTTCGCCCTTGCCGAAGGGCAGGCCTTCCAGCGTGGCCAGCGGGGCCACGCCCGCTCCGCTGCCGCGCGGATAGCGCACGGCCACGGGGTGGTTCTGCTCGTAGGCGGTGGTGAGCAACTGGCGGCATTCGCGCTCGTCGGCCGGGCAGGCCATGCTCATGTTCGGAATGCAGCGCACGAACGAAATATCGTAGGCGCCGGCATGCGTGGCGCCGTCGGCGCCCACCAGGCCTGCGCGGTCGAGCGCGAACACCACCGGCAGGTTCTGCAGGGCCACGTCGTGGATGAGCTGGTCGTAGGCACGCTGCAGGAAGGTCGAATAGATGGCGACCACGGGCTTGACGCCTTCGCAGGCCATGCCGCCGGCGAAGGTGACGGCGTGCTGCTCGGCAATGCCGACGTCGTAGTAGCGCTGGGGAAAGCGCCGCTCGAACTCCACCATGCCGGAGCCCTCGCGCATGGCGGGCGTGATGCCCACCAGGCGCTCGTCCTGGGCGGCCATGTCGCACAGCCACTGGCCGAAGACCTGGGTGAAGGTCTGCTTGGGCGGCGTGGCAGGCTTGACCAGGCCCACGGTGGGATCGAACTTGCCCGGGCCGTGGTAGGCCACGGGGTCGGCCTCGGCCAGCTTGTAGCCTTGCCCCTTCTTCGTCACCACGTGCAGGAACTGCGGGCCCTTCAGGCCCTTGATGTTCTCCAGCGTGGGAATGAGCGAGTCGAGGTCGTGGCCGTCGATGGGGCCGATGTAGTTGAAGCCGAACTTCTCGAACAGCGTGGCCGGCACGACCATGCCCTTGGCCTGCTGCTCCAGCCGTTTGGCCAGCTCCAGCAGCGGCGGCGCGTTCTTGAGCACGCTCTTGCCCACGTCCCGCGCCTTGGCGTAGAACTGCCCGCTCATCAACTGCGCCAGATAGCGGTTGAGCGCGCCTACCGGCGGGCTGATGCTCATGTCGTTGTCGTTGAGCACCACCAGCAGATTGGCGTCGGCCACGCCGGCGTTGTTCAGCGCTTCGAAAGCCATGCCGGCGGTCATCGCGCCGTCACCGATGATGGCCACCGCGTGGCGCTCCTCGCCGCGCTGCTTGGCCGCCAGGGCCATGCCCAGCGCGGCCGAGATGCTGGTGCTGGAGTGCGCCGTGCCGAAGGTGTCGTACTCGCTCTCGGCACGCTGCGGAAATCCCGACAGGCCGTTCTGCTGGCGCAGCGTGGACATGCGGTCGCGGCGGCCCGTCAGGATCTTGTGCGGATACGTCTGGTGGCCCACGTCCCACACCAGGCGGTCGTGCGGGGTGTCGAACACGGTGTGCAGCGCCACGGTCAGCTCCACCGTGCCCAGGTTGGAGCTGAGGTGGCCACCGGTCTTGGACACGCTGTCGATCACGAAGGCGCGCAGCTCCGATGCCAGCGCCTTGAGCTCCGCGCGCGTCAGCCCCCGCAGATCGGCCGGATCGTTCACGCGCGAGAGCAGAGGGTAGGAAGTCGTGGACATAAGCTCTTCTTTTGATAGCTGCCAGCGCTTGATGGATAAGCGCTACAGCCCGATTTCATTCAAATATTCACACAGCGCACCCAGCGGCGACGGGCTCTTCGGTCGGCGCGGGCGGATGTCAGTGCGACCGGTTCACCACCATGTCTGCCAGCGCGGCCAGCGCGCGCGTGTCCGGCAGATGGCTGGCCGCCAGGGCCGCATGCGCGTCGGCCAGCAGTTGGTCGGCGTAGGCCCGTGCCCGGTCCAGGCCGAGCAGCGAGACATACGTGGGCTTGTCGCTGGCGGCGTCCTTGCCTGCGGTCTTGCCCAGCGTGGCGGAGTCGGCCGTCACGTCGAGGATATCGTCCACCACCTGGAAGGCAAGGCCCAGCGCCGCACCGTACTGCGTCAGCGCCGCCAGCGCCGCCGCGCTGGCCGTGCCGCACGCGGCGCCCATCACCACGCTGGCCTGCAGCAGCGCGCCGGTCTTCAGGCGGTGCATCTGGCGCAGTTCGTCCTCGGTCAGCGCCACGCCCACGCTGGCCAGGTCGATGGCCTGGCCGCCGGCCATGCCGTCGGCGCCCGCGGCACGCGCCAGCAGACGGCACAGCAGGGCCTGGGTGGCAGGCGGCACGCCGTCTTCCGGGGTGAGCAGGCCGAACGCCAGCGCCTGCAGCGCGTCGCCGGCCAGCAGGGCCTGCGCCTCGCCGAATTGCACGTGCACCGTGGGCTTGCCGCGGCGCAGCACATCGTTGTCCATGCACGGCATGTCGTCGTGCACCAGGGAATAGGCGTGGATCAGCTCCACCGCGCAGGCCGCGCGCAGGGCCGCTTCCGGCAGGCCGCCGGCCGCGTCGGCGGCGGCCAGCACCAGCAACGGGCGCAGGCGTTTGCCGCCGTCCAGCACGGCGTAGCGCATGGCCTCGCCCAGGCCGGCCGGGGCCTCGCTGCACACCCACTGCGACAGGGCCCCCTCCACCCGCTCCAGCTGCTGCCGGCTCCAGGTGGCGAGGTCGAAAGCGGTCGTGCCGCCCGGCGTGGGGGACGCTGCCTGCATGCCGGCGCTGTCCATCATTCCTGCGTCCATGGCTGCAGGCTGCCTTCGTCCAGCACCTTGATCTGGTCCTGCACGGCCTCCAGGCGGTCGCGGCAGAAGCTGAGCAGCGCCGCACCACGCTGGTAGCCCGCCAGCATCTGGTCGAGCGGCAACTGGCCGGACTCGATACGGCCCACGAGCTGCTCCAGTTCCTCCAGCGCGGCTTCGTAGCTGGCAGGATCGGGGAGCTTGGGCGGGGCGGCAGGGGCCTTGGGCATGGGTGGGGCGCGCACAGGGCGCGAGTCAAAACGGTCGATTTTAGGCGCTCCATCCTGCGCGGGCCGTCAGCCGCCGCCTACCTGACCCTGCCGGTGCCTGCGTGAACGTGACAAGCACGTCGGGCCAATACACATACGGGAGGCGCGGAAATAACCCCACCAGCTACAATCCCATTCACGTCGAGCCGGCTTCCCGCAAGCCGGTTTTCTTTTTTCCGTGCACTTCTTCGCGAGTGCCCTCCCTGTGGGGAGTCTTTAGGTCAGGTCACCCATGTCTGATTTAAGTCTTCAACTGCAGCAGGCCGCAAGCCAACTACCAGTTTCGAGCTATTTTGACCAGGCGCTGTTCCAGCGCGAGCTGGAGACCATCTTCCAGCGCGGGCCCCGCTACGTGGGGCACAGCCTTTCCGTGCCCAACGAAGGCGACTATTACGCACTGCCCCAGGAGGGCGAGGGCCGCGCGCTGGTGCGCAACGCGCAGGGCGGCGTGGAACTCATCTCCAACATCTGCCGCCACCGCCAGGCCGTGATGCTCAAGGGCCGCGGCACGCTGCAAGGCCACGGCAAGGGCCACGCGGGCGGCAACATCGTGTGCCCGCTGCACCGCTGGACCTACGCGCCCAGCGGCGAGCTGCTGGGCGCGCCCCACTTCTCGCACGACCCCTGCCTGAACCTGAACAACTACGGCCTGCGCGAATGGAACGGCCTGCTGTTCGAGGACAACGGCCGCGACATCCATGCCGACCTCGCCGGCATGGGCCCGCGCGAGCAGCTGTCGTTCGAGGGCTTCACGCTCGACCGCGTCGAGCTGCACGAGTGCAACTACAACTGGAAGACCTTCATCGAGGTCTACCTCGAGGACTACCACGTCGGCCCGTTCCACCCCGGCCTGGGCAACTTCGTCACCTGCGACGACCTGAACTGGGAGTTCGGCAAACACTATTCCGTGCAGACCGTGGGCGTGGCCTCCACGTTCGCCAAGCCCGGCTCGGATGTCTACAAGACCTGGCACGACGTGCTGCTGAAGTACCGCGAAGGCCAGCTGCCCGAGCGCGGCGCCATCTGGCTGACCTACTACCCGCACATCATGGTGGAGTGGTACCCGCACGTGCTCACCGTCTCGACGCTGCACCCCCTCAGCCCGACCAAGACGCTGAACATGGTGGAGTTCTACTACCCCGAGGAAATCACCGCCTTCGAGCGCGAATTCGTCGAGGCCCAGCAGGCCGCGTACATGGAGACCTGCATCGAGGACGACGAGATCGGCGAGCGCATGGATGCCGGCCGCAAGGCGCTGTACGAACGCGGCGACAACGAGGTCGGCCCCTACCAGAGCCCCATGGAAGACGGCATGCAGCACTTCCACGAGTGGTACCGCGCGCAGATGGGCGACGACGTGCCGCACAGGTGACACGGCGGCGCACCATCTTCTTGCTACCATTACAATAGCTGCCCGCGCTTGCTGCATAAGCGCCGGCAGCTATTTTCATTTGTACTTTCGAGGATTCCCATGCAAGCGCTCTGGATGGTGTTGGCCGCGTTCCTGTTCGCCAGCATGGGCGTGTGCGTCAAGTTCGCCTCCGGCCACTTCAACGCGGCCGAACTGGTGTTCTACCGCGGCCTGATCGGCATGGCCATCCTCTGGACGCTGGCGCGCTCGCAGCAGGTCCGCGTGGCCACGCGCTACCCCGGCATGCATGCGTGGCGCAGCCTCATCGGCGTGGTGTCGCTCGGCTCCTGGTTCTACGCCATCGCCCATCTGCCGCTGGCCACGGCGATGACGCTCAACTACATGAGCAGCGTGTGGATCGCCGCCTTCCTCATCGGCGGCGCCTTGCTGATGTGGCGGCCTTCGGGCGCCCAGCCGCGGCCGCCGCTGCAGGCGCCGCTGGTGCTCACCGTGCTCACCGGCTTCGTGGGCGTGATCCTCATGCTGCGTCCCAGCATCGGCGACCACCAGGGCTTTGCCGGCATGGTGGGCCTGCTGTCGGGCCTGACGGCCGCGTTCGCCTACATGCAGGTCGTGGCCCTGTCGCGCCTGGGCGAGCCCGAAACGCGCACCGTCTTCTACTTCGCCGTCGGCTCGGCCGTGGCGGGCGGCGTTGCCATGCTGTTCACCGGCATGTCGGACTGGCCCGGCTGGCCCGCGCTGTGGCTGCTGCCCATCGGCCTGCTGGCCGCGGGCGGCCAGCTGTGCATGACGCGCGCCTACTCCCGCGCCGGCTCACAGCGCGGCACGCTGGTGGTGGCCAATCTGCAGTACTCCGGCATCGTCTTCGCCGCCATCTACAGCGTGGTGCTGTTCGGCGACGCGATTCCGCTGATCGGCTGGGTCGGCATGGTGCTCATCGTGGGCAGCGGCATCGTGGCCACGGTGCTGCGCGCCCGCGCCGCACCGGGCACGCCCGCGGAAGAGCATTGAGGCAAACAGTTCCTGGGGCCCTCCGGGCGCAGCCGTGGATCGCTGACGCGGCACCCGCCGACACGGCGCTGCACGGCCACGGCTGACACAATGGGGGCCGACTTCGACTTCCGTGTGACCCGCCCATGACGTCCTCTTCCTCCTTCACCACGCTGATCACCGTCGCCGAGCTGCAGGCGCTGATGGACAGCGGCCGGCCGATGATGGTCTTCGACTGCACGTTCGACCTGGCGCAGCCGTCGCTGGGCGGCGTGCGCTACCTCGAATCGCACATCCCCGGCGCGCTGCATGCCGATCTCGACCGCGACCTGAGCGCCAAGCACGGCGCGCCCGGCGCCGCCGGCACGCTGACCGCCACCGAGGGCGACATGCCCGCCTCCGGCGGCCGCCACCCCCTGCCCAACCGCGAGCGGCTGGCCACCTGGCTGTCGAGCATCGGCTTCGCCAACGACATGCAGGCCGTGGTCTACGACCGCAACGGCGCCAACTACTGCGGCCGGCTGTGGTGGATGCTCAAGTGGGCCGGCCACGACGCCGTGGCCGTGCTGGACGGCGGCCTGCAGGCCTGGACGGCCGCCGGCAAGCCGGTGGCCACCGGCGAGGAGCCCGCGCACTTCCAGTCCAACTTTGCCCTGGGCGAACCGCTGCGCCAGCTGGTCACGGCGGCGGAGGTGCAAACGCGGCTGGGCCAGCCCGGCCAGACCATCGTCGATGCGCGGGCCACTCCCCGCTACCGCGGCGAGGTCGAGCCGCTGGACCCGGTGGCCGGCCACATCCCCGGTGCGTTGAACCGGCCCTTCGGCCTCAACCTCGGTCCGGACGGCCACTTCAAGCCGGCCGAGGAACTGCGTGCCGAGTTCGAGGCGCTGCTGGACGGCCGTGCGCCCGCCACCGTGGTGCACCAGTGCGGCAGCGGCGTGAGCGCGATCCCCAACCTGCTCGCCATGGAGGTCGCCGGCCTCGGCCCGACCGCGCTCTTCGCCGGCAGCTGGAGCGAGTGGTGCAGCGATCCCTCGCGTCCGGTGGAACGCAGCTGACGCCAGCCCGGCCACACGCGCAGGACAAGCTGCGGCAGGAACCGCGGAACGGCCGGCGCAGCCCCCTGCGCCAAGACCACGCAGGCGCCGCGGTGCCGGCTAGTGCGGTCAACAGCGCTGCTACGCTCGCGCAGCGATGAGAATGCCTCTCAGAAACAACTAGAATCGACCGCGACTCTTTTTCCGTGGTGCGGGAGCGTGGACTGTCTGCCGGGCAGTGCTTCGCAAGCCCAGCCCCGGCCGCGGCTGCGATTCAGCCCGGCCGCTGCACCCTGCGGCGCCGGTGGACACCCATCGGCAGGAGTCACCCCTTACCAGCAACCCATGCCGATACGGTCTCCGGTCAGCACAGGCAGCCAGCGTTCCACAGCTTTCTTCCTGTCCGAGAGACCCTGCCATGCGACTGCCTTCGCTGAGCCCGATCGCCGCCACCGCGGCCTTGCTACTGCTGCCTCTGGCGCCTTCCCAGGCACAGACGGCCGATGCCGCGCTGCCCGAAGTGCAGGTCAGCGACGCGCCGGACGGCAACACCGAAGGCAGCGGGCAGTACGTGGCGCGGGAGGTCGGCGTGGGCAAGATGGGCCAGTCCGTGCGCGAGACACCGCAGTCGGTGTCCGTGGTCACCCGCCAGCGGCTGGAGGACCGCAACATCACCAAGGTCGAGGATGCCGTGAAGCAGGTGACCGGCGTCACCGTCACCCGCTTCGACGGCGCGGGCAACTACAACACCTTCCAGGCGCGCGGCTTCGATCTGGGCGCCATCCAGCTGGACGGCATGGCGATCCCGCAAGGGAACTACACCACGCTCGACACGGCCCTGTACGACCGCATCGAGGTGCTGCGCGGCCCCGCCGGACTGATCCAGGGCAGCAGCGAGCCGGGCGGCGCCGTCAACCTGGTGCGCAAGCGCGCCCGCGCCGGCCTGGGGCTCGCGGCCGATGTGGCTGCGGGGTCCTATGGTCTGCGCCGCGGCATGGTCGATGTCACCGGGGGGCTGAACGCCGAGGGCACGGTGCGCGCCCGCGTCGTGGCGGTGGCGGAGGACCGCGACAGCTTCGTGGACACGCTCTTCAACAACAAGCGCGTGGGCTACGGCACGCTGGAGTGGGACCTGGCGCCCGGCACCACGCTGTCCGTCGGTGCGGCCCGGCAGCGGGTGAAATCGGTCATCGACCAGGGCCTGCCCTCGTACGCCGATGGGCGGCTGGCCGACCTGCCACGCTCGGCCTTCGCCGGCCTGCGCGCCAACCGGCAGGACCTGGAGACCACCGACCTGTTCGCCGAGCTGGAGCACCGGCTGGCGGGCGGGGGCGAAGTCCGCGCGTCCATCCGCGACGTGGACCGCGATGCGTTCTACGCGTCCGCGCGGGCCAACAGCGTGCTCTCGCCCAACGGGGACTTCACCATGCAGACGGTGGACGGGCTCACCCGGGTGCGCTCGCGCGCCTACGATCTCTTCGTGACCACGCCCTTCGCCCTGGGCGGCCGCACGCACCGCGCCCTGGTCGGCGTGTCGCGCAACGAAAGCAAGGCCTACGAGAACAACTTCGGTTTCGGCCCGAGCTTCAGAGCCAACCTGCTGCGCCCCGACTATGAGCGGCCCTATCCCGCGATCACGCTGCCGGGCTACAGCGCCATCACCACCCGCACCGAGAACGCGCTGTACGGGCAGGCGCAGCTGCAGGTGGCCGACCCGCTCAAGCTGCTGCTGGGCGGGCGCCTGAGCTGGGCCGACGTGGAAAGCCGCAGCACGTCCACCGGCGCCGTCACGTCGCGCTCGGCGCCCGGGCGGCAGTTCATTCCCAACGCCGCGGTGCTGTGGGACTTCCACCCGCAGATGACGGCCTACACCAGCTATACCGAGACCTTCGTCGTGCAGACGCCGCTCGATGCCGCGGGCCAGCTGCTCAAGCCCCGCACGGGGCGGCAGGTGGAGGTGGGCGTCAAGGGCGAGTTCCTCAACCGCCGCCTGCAGACCCACGCGGCGCTCTTTCGCATCGACGACGTGGGCCGTGCGATCACGGACCCGACGAATCCCACGGCCTCCATCGCCGGCGGCGAGGTGCGCGCCCAAGGCGCAGAGCTGGAGATCAGCGGCCAGATCGCACGCGGCTGGGACGTGCTGGCCGGCTATGCCTACACCGATACCGAGTACACCCGGGCCCCCATCACGCAGCAGGGCCAGGCATTCAGCACCTTTACCCCGCGCCACAGCGTGAACCTGGGCACCCGCTACGCCTTCGCCGGCGACCTGCTGCGCGGCCTGAGCCTGGGCGCCGGCGCGTCCTACCGCAGCGCGCAGTACGCGCAGAGCGGCAATGTGCGGCTCGCCACCGGCAACTACGCACTGTTCAATGCCGATGCGGCCTACCAGATCAACGACCAGCTGTCGGTGAGCCTGTCCATCGACAACCTGCTGGACAAGAAGTACTACGAAAAGATCTCCAGCCCCGGCCGGCAGAACTTCTATGGCGAGCCCCGCCGCGTCACGGTGACGCTGAAGGCGCGCTACTGATGGAGTCTCCGCCGGGATCTACATCAAAAGTGCCGATAGCGCTTTCCACACAAGCGCATGCAGCTATCAAGTTAATAGTACACCTGCAACTTTCTTTTATTCATCCACCCTGCGCAAAGGAACAACCCATGCCACTCCGCACCACCTCCCTGGCCGCCGCCCTGCTGCTGGCCTGTCTGGGCACCACCGCCCAGGCCCACCAGGTCTGGATCGAGCAATCGGCCAACCAGGCCCGCGTGCACTTCGGCGAGTACGCCGACAACCTGCGCGAGACCTCGCCCGGCCTGCTCGACAAGTTCACCGGCGTGCCCGCGCTGGAGCTGCAGAGCGCGGGCGGCAAGGCCCAGCGCGTTCCGGGCGAACGCACGGCCACCGCGTTCACCTACGCGCTGCCGGGCGCCACCGCCGACACGCTGTTCGCCGAGGCACCGTACCCGCTGATCGACCGCAGCAAGGGCGGCAAGCCCGCCCTGCTGTGGCGCCCCGCCGCGCGCTGGGTGGCCGGCCTGGGCCAGCCCGTGGCCGCCACCGCACCGCTGGACGTGGTGCCCACGGGCCGCGTCGGCGAACTGCGGGTGGTCTTCAACGGCCAGCCGCTGCCCAAGGCCCAGGTCACGCTGGTCGCACCCTCCGGCTGGGCCCGCGAGGCCATGACCGGCGCCGACGGCACCGTGCAGTTCACCCTGCCGTGGAAGGGCCAGTACGTGGCCGAGGTGAAGCACTCCGACCCCACGCCGGGCGAGCGCAACGGAGAGAAGTTCGGCGAAACGAGCTACCTCACCTCGCTGACCTTCGCCCAGGCCGAAGGCATGGAATCGCCGGCGCTGCCGGCAGCGCCGCAACGCTGAGGTTCGCAGCCCCGGCAGCGGACGCCGGGGTGGGCGCGCCTTCCCTGGACGTGACCGGATGCCGGGGCGCCTGCCACCGGCGCCGCCGCAGGGGGCGCGCCATCACCCCAGCCACCACTGGGCAGCCGCACCATACAGCGGAATGCCGAGCACCAGGTTGAAGGGGAAGGTAATGCCCAGCGACAGGCCCACGTAGAGCGCCGGCCGGGCCTCGGGCATGGCGTGGCGCAGCACGGCGGGCACGGCGATGTACGAGGCGCTGGCGCCCAGCACGGCCAGCAGCGTGGCCTCGGGCACGGCCAGGCCTGCGAGCTTGGCCAGGCCCAGGGCCAGCAACCCGTGCACCACCGGCCCCACCACCGCGAACAGGGCCAGCGGCAGGCGCTGCGGCCCGAGGCCGCCCAGGCCCGACAGGCTGCGCGCCGTCAGCAAGCCCATGTCGAGCAGGAAGAACGCCAGCAGGCCCTTGAACAGGTCCACGGTGAAGGGATGCATGGCCTGCTCGCCCTGCGCGCCGGTCACCAGCCCCACCAGCAGCGCGCCCAGCAGCAGCACGGCGCCACCGTCGGTGAGCGCTTCACGCAGCACCTGTGCCAGACGCGGCCCCTGCGGTGCCGGGGCGCTGACGCCCAGGGGGCCGCCTGCCAGCACGGCCTGCCCGTCCGCACGCACCGCCGCCGGCGCCGCCACGGGCTGGCGCAGCCACTGCGCCATCACCACCGCCAGCACGATGGCGGGCGACTCCATCAGCGCCATCGCAGCGGCCATGTAGCCCCCGGCGGGCGTGCCCTGCTGTTCCAGCAGGTGGCTGGCCGTCACGAAGGTCACGGCGCTGACGCTGCCGTAGGTCGCGGCCACCGCCGCCGCGTCGAAGGGCGGCAGCAGCCTGCGCAGCACGCACCAGGCGATGGCCGGCACGGCCACGGCCAGCACCAGCGCGCAGCCCATGGCCGCGGAGACCTGGGCCGTCCAGCCCGATTGGGCCAGCGCGAAGCCACCCTTGAGGCCGAGCGCCATGAGCAGATAGAGCGACAGGAAGCGCGACAGCGGCGCAGGCACCTCCAGGTTGGAGCGCAGCAGGCCGGCCGCCAGGCCGAGCACGAAGAACAGGATCGCAGGATCGAGGAGATGGTTCATGGGCCGCGATGCTAGGCCGCCGCGCCGATCTTGGAAAATCGATACTATCGATCCAACCCATCGGGATTTCTCTATGCATGCCACCTTCCGCCAACTGCAGCTGATGCTGGCCCTGGCCGAGACAGGTTCCGTCACCGGCGCCGCGCGCCACTGCCACGTGACCCAGCCCACGGCGTCCATGCAGCTCAAGGAGCTGTCGGACGCGATCGGCCTGCCGCTGTACGAGCGTGTGGGCCAGCGCCTGCACCTCACGCAGGCGGGCGAGGCCGCGGCGCAGACCGCGCGCGCCATTGCCGCCGAGTGGGAGACGCTGGAGCAGCGCGTGGCCGCGCTCAAGGGCGTGAGCCAGGGGCGCCTGCGCATCGCGCTGGCCAGCACCGCCAAGTACTTCATCCCGCGCATGCTGGGGCGCTTCTGCGCCGAGCACCCGGGCGTGGACGTGGCGCTGCAGGTGCTCAACCGCGACGGCGTGGTGCAGCGCCTGCTGGCCAACGAGGACGACCTCTACATCCTCTCGATTCCGCCGCGCAACGTGCCGCACGACCGGCAGGTGCTGCTGGGCAATCCGCTGGTGGTGATCGCCGCGCACGACCACCCGCTGGCCGCCCGCCGGCGCGTGCGGCTGGACCAGCTGGTCAAGGAGCCGTTCATCCTGCGCGAGACGGGCTCGGGCACGCGGCAGGCGACGGAAGAGCACTTCAAGGCCCTGGGTTTCGCGCCGCGCGTGCGGCTGGAGCTGGGCAGCAACGAGGCCATCAAGCAGTCGGTGGCGGCGCGCATGGGGCTGGGGCTGGTATCGCGGCACGCGCTGGCGGCCGATCCGGCGAGCGAAGGCGTGGCGATCCTGCGCGCGGAGCGCATGCCCGTGCCCTCGTCGTGGTACGTGCTGTGGCCGCAGGGCAAGCGCCTCTCGCCCATCGCAGAGACCTTTCTGCGGCAGCTGCTGCAGCAGGCGCGTGGGTGGGAGGTGCACTCCTGACACCGCAGCGCAGCCCCGGCGCCGGCGCCACAACTTCAGGCCAAATAGGCCTGCAGCGTTTTACCAGCAAGCGCAAACAGCTATAACTTCAATAGCGAATCATCAGCACAGGGTTGCTCAGCGGCCCGTGACCATCTTCACGCCCAGTCCCACGAAGACGGCGCCGGCGATGCGATCGAGCCACAGCCCCGCGCGGGGCCGACGGCCCAGCCAGGCGCCGATGCTGCCGGCGAAGTAGCCCAGCAGGCCGAACAGCACCGCCGCCTGCACGGTGAAGGCCAGCCCCAGCAGGCACAGCTGCAGCGCCACCTGGCCCTGCGCCGGCACCACGAACTGCGGCAGGAACGACAGGAAGAACAGCACCACCTTGGGATTGACCGCGTTGGCGAACATGCCCTTGAGGAACAGGCTGCGCAGTGACTGCGCGGGCGCCGCATCGGCGGACTGCACCCGCGCGCCGCCCGTGCTACGCAGCGCCTGGATGCCCAGCCAGATCAGGTAGCCGCCGCCCAGCCACTTGAGCGCCGTGAAGGCCACGGGCGAGGCGGCGATCAGCGCGCTCACGCCCACCACCGCCAGCAGCGTGTGGCTCAGGCAGCCGAGCGCGCAGCCCAGCCCGAACGCGATGCCCTGCCGGCGCCCCTTGGAGACCCCCACGCCCAGCACCATGAGGTTGTCGGGGCCCGGCGTGGCGGTGATGAGCACGGCGGCGACGAGGAAGGCGAGGAGTTGGGCAGCGGTCAGCATCGCCCGATGATACGCAGCAGTGCTGCGGGCTGCGCTGACCGGCGCTTCGCAGCCCGCGTCGAGCCCGCAAAAAAAAGAAGGCCGCACCTTGCGGCGTGGCCTTTCGTCGTCCTCTTGCCGGCGGGCGACCTGCGCATCACTGCGCAGGCGCGGGCCGCGGGGTCACGGAATCACACGTTGGTGATGGACACGGCGCGCGTGTTCAGGTGGGCCTCGATGGCCTCCGGGCCGCCTTCGGAACCGTAGCCCGAATCCTTCAGGCCGCCGAAGGGCAGCTCGGCCGATGGCGTAGCGGGCTGGTTGATCCACAGCATGCCCACTTCGACGCGCTGCGACAGCAGGTGCGCATGCTTGAGCGAGCTGGTGAACGCGTAGCCCGCCAGGCCGTAGGGCAGGCGGTTGGCTTCGGCGATGGCGTCTTCAATCTTCTCGAAACCGCGCACGGCGGCCACGGGGCCGAAAGGCTCTTCATTGAAGATGCGGGCCGACAGGGGCACGTCGTTCAGCACCGTGGGCTGGAAGTAGTTGCCTTCGGAGCCGATGCGTTCGCCGCCTGCAGCCACCTGGGCGCCGCTCTTCACGGCGTCTTCCAGCAGCTCGGCCATGGCCGTCACGCGGCGCGGGTTGGCCAAGGGGCCCATCTGCGTGCCGTCGGCCAGACCATCGCCCACCTTCAGGCCCTGGGCGTGGCGCGTGAGCGCAGCGACGAAGTCCTTGCGGATGCTTTCATGCACCAGAAAGCGCGTGGGCGAGATGCAGACCTGGCCTGCGTTGCGGAACTTGGAGCCGCCCGATGCCTTCACGGCCAGCTCGACGTCGGCGTCTTCCGCCACGATGACCGGGGCGTGGCCGCCCAGTTCCATGGTCACGCGCTTCATGTGCTTGCCGGCCAGCGCCGCCAGCTGCTTGCCCACCGGCGTGGACCCGGTGAACGTGACCTTGCGGATGATGGGGTGCGGAATGAGGTAGCTGGAGATCTCGGCCGGGTCGCCATACACCAGGCCCACCGTGCCGGGCGGCACGCCGGCGTCGGCAAACGCGCGGATCAGCTCGGCCGGGCTGGCCGGCGTCTCTTCCGGCGCCTTGACGAGGATGGAGCAACCCGCGCCCAGCGCGGCGCCCAGCTTGCGCACCACCTGGTTGATGGGGAAGTTCCAGGGCGTGAAGGCGGCCACGGGACCGACCGGGTCCTTGAGCACCAGCTGGCGCACGTTCAGGTTGCCACGCGAGGGCACGATGCGGCCATAGATGCGCAGGCCTTCGTCCGCAAACCATTCGATCATGTCGGCGGCGGCCATGGCCTCGACCTTGGCCTCGGCCAGCGGCTTGCCCTGCTCCTGCGTGAGGATGCGGGCGATGGAGTCGGCACGCTCGCGCATCAGGGCGGCGGCGCGGCGCATGGCCTTGGCACGCTCGATGGCGGGCAGATCGCGCCAGGCTTCGAAACCTTTTTGCGCAGCCTCCAGCGCACGGTCCAGATCGGCCTTGCCGGCGTGGGCCACGCGGCCGATTTCCTTGCCGGTGGAAGGGTTGTGCACGGCGATGGTCTTGCCATCGGCTGCGTCCTGCCATGTGCCGGCGATGAAGAGTTGCGTGTTGGGATAGGTCATGCAGAAAGCTCCTGGAGGGGTTCTGAGGGAAAGGCGGCGCCGGCCGGGCTCCCCTCCCGCACAGGGGGAAAGCCCGCCGCCGGCGCGCCGTCGGCAACCAATGACTATAGGCCCGTTGGCCCATCGCTGCAGGCGTGCGGGCGACAACCCTGTGTCAGCCGGTATCCCGAATGGGGCAGGCGCAGGGCTGGCGCCCTGGCCGCGAGGCTTAGAACGTGTTTACGATCTCGCAGGGGCCGCGTTGAAGCGCAATCGGGATGAGTGGATGCCTCGGATGCGCCGCATGGGCTCATGCCCATGCAAGCATTCGAGGCGTTCAATCGCCCGATTTCGCTCCAACCCTTCGGGCAGTGGCGTTTGCGGGCGGTCTGCGGCGTTGCGGCGCTTGCCCATAGCCGAGCTATTGGCAGCGCACCGCGCCTTGCATCCTCCCGCAAACGCCGCTGCGCGGCCCCCGGGAGATCGTAAACACGTTCTTAGCGCTGGAGCGCCACGGCCTGTACCGCCGGCGCGGCCTGCGCCGTCGGCGCCGGCGCGTCGCCCCAGCCGCCGCCGAGAGCCCGGATGAGCCCGACGGTGGCCGTGTACTGCGCCGTGCGCACCTGCAGGGCCTGGCGGCGGTTGCGCAGCTCGCTGCGCCGGGCATCCAGCAGCTCCAGCTGGCTCACCATGCCGTTGCGGTAGCGCGAGTCCGACAGCTGCGTGGCGCGCGTGGCCGACTGCACGGCGCGGCCCTGAGCCTCCGCCTGGCCGGCCAGCAGGCGCAGCGCGCTCAGCTGGTCCTCCACCTCGCGGAAGGCCGTGAGCACCTGGCCGCGGTGGGACGCCAGCGCGCCCTCCAGCCGCGCCCGCGCACTGTCTTCCTGCGCCTGGCGCTGGCCGCCGTCGAAGAGCGGCAGCGACAGCAGCGCGCCGATGCCCCACGAGCGGGCCGACCACTTGAACAGATCGCCCAGCTCCGGCGACGCATAGCCGCCGTTGCCCGTGAGCGTGACCGCAGGGAACCACGCAGCCTGGGCCACGCCCACACGGGCCTGCGCAGCCAGCACCGATGCCTGCGCCGCAGAGACATCCGGCCGGCGCGCCAGCACCGTACCCGGCACCCCCGCGGGGATGACCGGCAGCGCGGCCTCGCCGGCGGCGGCGGGAACGGCAAAGCCCGTGGCCACCTCGCCGACCAGAACGGCCAGCGCATGCGTCAGCACCGCTTCCTGGCGCTCCAGCGCCAGCGCATCCGACTCGGTGCCCGCCACCTCGGTCTGCACGCGGGCCAAGTCCAGCTCGGCCACGTCGCCGGCACGGTAGCGGCGCTCGGTCAGCCGCAGCGTGCCGCCGTAGGCATCCAGGCTCTCCTGGACGAGCACGCGCTCGGCCTGCACCGAGCGCAGCTGCAGGTAGGTCTGCGCCACGTCGGCCTGGGCCATCAGCAGCGTGCTCTGCAGCAGGGCGTCGCGCGACTGCGCATCGAGCCGCGCCGCATCGCTGGCCTGGGACAGGCGGCCGAACAGGTCGAGCTCGTAGGACACGTTCAGGCCGGCCGTGGCCAGCGTGGCCGGCACGGGGCCGCCCGTGGCGGTGTTGGCGCCGGCCTGGCGCGCCACGCCGGTGGCCAGGCCCACCTGCGGTGCGCGGTTGGCGTCGGCCGAACGCAGCAGGGCGCGGGCTTCGGCCAGGCGGGCGGCGGCTTCCTGCACGGTGGTGTTGCCACTGCCGGCGCGCTGCACCAGGTCGTCCAGCACCGGATCGCGGAAGCCCAGCCACCAGGCGCCGCGCGGCTGCGCTTCCGCCGGGGGCGCCGTGGTCCACGATGCGGCCCCGGGGGCTTCGCTGAAGGCGGCGGGCACGCTCACGCCCGCATGCTCGGGCACCGCAGGCGTGCTCATGCAGCCGGCCAGCACCAGGGCCGCGGCCAGCGGGGCCAGCCGCGAGAGGGAGGAAAGGGAAAACATCGTCGTCATGGAAAAACTCCGTCTCATTCGTGCTGGCCGCGCGGCGCGGCGATCACGGGGTGGGCCGAGGCACCATGGCCTGCGGCACCCACGTCGGCATCGGTCAGCGGCGCCACATGGCTGCCGTGCTGTTGCAGCGGCCGGTTGCCGGCCATGCGGCGCAGCACCACGTAGAACACCGGTGTCAGGAACAGGCCGAAGGCCGTCACGCCGATCATTCCGGCGAACACCGCCACGCCCATGGCGCTGCGCATCTCTGCACCCGCCCCGGTGGCCAGCACCAGCGGCAGCACCCCCATCACGAACGCAAGCGATGTCATCAGGATGGGGCGCAGCCGCAGGCGGCTGGCCTCGATGGCGGCCTGCACGGGCGTGCGGCCGGCAAACTCCAGCTCCCGGGCGAACTCCACGATCAGGATGGCGTTCTTGGCCGACAGCCCCACCAGCACGATGAGCCCGATCTGCGTGAACACGTTGTTGTCGCCGCCGCTCAGCCACACGCCGGCCATGGCGGCCAAGATGCCCATGGGCACGATCAGGATGATGGCGATCGGCAGCGTCAGGCTTTCGTACTGAGCGGCCAGCACCAGGAACACGAGCAGGATGGCGATGGGGAACACCAGCACGGCGGAATTGCCGGCCAGGATTTCCTGGTACGTGAGCTCGGTCCATTCGAAGCTGATGCCCTGCGGCAGCGTCTCCGCGGCGATGCGCTCGATGGCCGCCTGCGCCTGGCCCGACGAATAGCCGGGCGCGGGCCCGCCGTTCACGTCGGCCGAGAGGAAGCCGTTGTAGCGCATGGCACGCTCCGGGCCGAAGCTGGGTTCGACCTTCATCAGCGCCGACAGCGGCACCATCTCGCCGGTCGTGGAGCGCACCTTCAGCATGCCCACGTCTTCCGCACGCGCCCGGTAGGCCGCATCGGCCTGCACGCGCACGCTGTAGGTGCGGCCGAACTGGTTGAAGTCGTTCGCGTACAGGCTGCCCAGGTAGATCTGCAGTGTCTCGAAGATGTCCGTGACCGGCACGCCCAGCTGCCGCGCCTTGGTGCGGTCGATGTTGGCGTACAGCTGCGGCACGTTGACCTGCCAGCTGGTGAACAGCCCGGCCAGCTCCGGCGTCTGATAGGCCTTGCCCATGAAGGCCTTCACGGCCGCATCCATGGCTTCGTAGCCCAGCGAGGCACGGTCTTCGATCTGCAGTTTGAAGCCGCCCGTGGTGCCCAGGCCCGCCACGGGGGGTGGCGGGAACAGCGCGATGAACGCCTCCTCGATGCCGCCGAAGGCCTGGTTCAGCTGGCCGGCCACGGCGCCGCCGCTCTGGTCGGCACGGGTGCGCTCGGCAAAGGGCTTGAGCGAGACGAACACCACGCCCGAATTGGAGCTGTTGGTGAAGCCGTTGATCGACAGGCCCGGGAACGCGATGGCGTCTTCCACGTTCGGGTTCTTCTTGACGATCTCGCCCATGCGGCGGATCACGTCCTCGGTGCGGTCCAGCGTGGCGCCGTCGGGCAGCTGCGCGAAGCCCACCAGGTACTGCTTGTCCTGCGCCGGCACGAAGCCGCCCGGCACGACCTTGAACAGGCCCCAGGTGGCCAGCACCAGCGCACCGTAGATCGCCAGCATCAGCGCCTTGCGGCCGATGACGCGCTTCACGCCGCCGCTATAGGCTTCCGACCCACGGTGGAACACGCTGTTGAAGCGGCGGAAGAATCCGCCCAGCACCTTGTGCATGCCGCGCGTCAGCGCATCCTTGGGCTCGTCGTGGCCCTTGAGCAGCAACGCGCTGAGCGCAGGCGACAGGGTCAGCGAGTTGATCGCCGAGATCACCGTGGAGATCGCGATCGTGACCGCGAACTGCTTGTAGAACTGGCCCGTCAGCCCGCTGATGAATGCCAGCGGCACGAAGACCGCGACCAGCACCAGCGCGATGGCGATGATGGGGCCGCTCACCTCGCGCATGGCGCGGTAGGTGGCCTCGCGCGGGGTAAGCCCCGCCTCGATGTTGCGCTCGACGTTCTCCACCACCACGATGGCATCGTCGACCACGATGCCGATCGCCAGCACCAGGCCGAACAGGCTCAAAGCGTTGATCGAGAAACCCAGCAGGTGCAGCACGGCGAACGTACCCACCACCGACACCGGCACGGCCAGCAGCGGAATGATGGAGGCGCGCCAGGTCTGCAGGAACAGGATCACCACGATCACCACCAGCGCCACGGCCTCCAGCAGCGTCTGGATGACGGACTTGATCGACGCCCGCACGAACTGCGTGGGGTCGTAGGCGATGCGGAACTCCACGCCCTCGGGCATGTTCTTCTGCAGCTCGGCCATGGTGGAACGCACGTTGGCCGAAATGTCCAGAGCGTTGGAGCCCGGGGCCTGGAACACGCCCATGCCGACGGCCGGGTCGTTGTTGAGCAGCGAGCGCAGCGAGTAGTCGGCCGCGCCCAGCTCCAGGCGGGCCACGTCGCGCAGGCGCGTCACCGCGCCGTCGCTGCCGGTCTTGACGATGATGTCGCCGAACTCCTCTTCGGTCTGCAGCCGGCCCTGGGCGTTGATGGACAGCTGCATGTCCACGCCCTTGGCGCCGGGCGACTGCCCCACCACGCCGGCAGCGGCCTGCACGTTCTGGCCGCGGATGGCGGCCACCACGTCGCTGGCCGAGAGGCCGCGCTGTGCGACCTTCTGCGGGTCGAGCCAGGCGCGCATCGAATAGTCGCCGCCGCCGAAGATCTGTACCTGGCCTACGCCCGTGATGCGGGCCAGCCGGTCCTTCACGTTGAGCACGGCGTAGTTGCGCAGGTAGTCGATGTCGTAGCGGCCGTTGGGCGACACCATGTGCACGACCATGGTGAGGTCGGGCGCGCTCTTGACGGTGGTGATCCCCAGGCGGCGCACCTCTTCGGGCAGGCGCGGCTCGGCCTGCGAGACACGGTTCTGCACCAGCTGCTGCGCCTTGTCCGGGTCGGTGCCCAGGGCGAAGGTCACGGTCAGCGTCATCACGCCATCGGTCGTGGCCTGGCTGCTCATGTAGAGCATCTTCTCGACGCCGTTGATGGATTCCTCCAGCGGCGTGGCCACGGTTTCGGCGATCACCTTCGGGTTGGCGCCCGGGTAGTTGGCGCGCACCACCACCGAAGGCGGGGCGACTTCGGGGTATTCCGAGATGGGCAGCGCGCGCATGGCGATCAGGCCCGCCAGGAAGATGAGCACCGACAGCACCCCCGCGAAGATGGGGCGGTCGATGAAAAATCGAGAAAGGTTCATGGTCTTCTTGTCTTGGTTCTATGCGCGCGTTCAGACCGCAGGCTGCTTGGCGGCCGCACGCGCCTGCTTGCCGTCGCCCGCGAGTTCGGCCTTGGTGCCCATGGGCACCTCCTGCGGGGCAATGGCGGCACCGGGGCGCACGCGCTGCAGGCCGTTCACCACGATGCGCTCGCCGGCCTTCAGGCCCGAGGTGACCACCCGCAGGCCGTCCACCGGCGCGCCCAGCTGCACCTCGCGGTACTCGGCCTTGTTGCCCTCGCCCACCACCATCACGAACTTCTTGCTCTGGTCGGTGCCCACGGCGCGTTCGTTGATCAGCACCGCCTGCGTGCTCTTGACCTGGCCCATGCGGATGCGGGCGAACTGGCCGGGCATCAACGCGCCGTCCACGTTGTCGAACACGGCGCGCACGCGCACGGTGCCGCTGCGCGCGTCCACCTGGTTGTCGATGAGCTGCAGGTGGCCGGTGTGCGGCGTGCTGCCCGCCGTGCCGGTCCCCATCTGCACCGGAATGCTCTCGATCTGAGCGCGGGCGCTCTTGCCGCTGCGCAGGCCTTCCAGGGCCTTGGCGACGATCTGCTCGTCGGTGTCGAAGCTGGCGTAGATCGGGCTCACCGACACCAGCGTGGTCAGCACCGGCGCGCCGGCACCGGCGGCCACCAGGTTGCCCTGCGTGACCTCGATGCGGCCGACGCGGCCCGACACGGGTGCGCGCACCTGGGTGTAGCCCAGGTTCAGGCGCGCCGTGTGCAGCGCGGCCTGTGCGGCGCGCAGGTTGGCGTCGGCCTCGCGCTGGGCGTTCACGCGCTCGTCGTGCTCGCGCTGGGCGATGGCACGCTCATCCCACAGGCGCGTGGCGCGCTCCATCTCGCTGCGGGTATAGGTCATGCGGGCCTGCGCCGCCACGACCTGCGCCTCGGCGCGATCCACCTCCGCGGCGAAGGGCGCCGGGTCCACGGTGAAGAGCAGGTCGCCCTGCTTGACCAGCGCGCCTTCGCGGAAGTGCACGGACTGCAGCGCGCCGGCCACGCGGGGGCGCACGTCCACGCGCTGAACGGCTTCGAGCCGGCCGGAGAACTCATCCCACAAGGAGACGTCCTGCTGCACCACCGTGGCCACCGACACCGGCATGGCGGCGGGCGCAGCCGCGGGGGATTCGGCGTGCGACGCGCTCAGGCCGAACATCGCGCCACCCGTGGCGGCCAGGGCTGCGGCAGCACCGGCAGCGGTCCACCACCGGCGGGCGGGCGAGAAAAGAGTGGATGGCTTATTCATGGTGATTCCTCCGTGTTTTCAATCTCGAATCGGTACGACAAAAAATCAGGGCAAGCCTTTTCCCTCCGGCACGAGAAGGCCGGAAAAAAGGCGCAAAGGGGAACGCCGTGCGGTCAGCAGGCGTGCGGAGTCTCAGACCTCAACCACGGTTGAGGTCAAGCACCAGGCACGGCTGCGGGCGCAGGCAGGGTCAGGAGGTCACTGCGGGGCGGGACATCGCGTGGCCTCGAAGAATCGGCGGAACTGTTCCTGCACCTCGGGGGCACACGGACAATCGCGCTCACCGGGCTGCAGCAGGGCGTCGGGCCACTGCGCTGCCTTGTTGAAGACATGGCGCGTCACGGGCTGGCCCGCCGCTTCCAGCCGCGCGGCATAGGCCAGCGCCTCGTCGTGCATGGGGTCGTCGCTGCCCACCAGCACCAGCGTGGGAGGCAAACCCGCCAGCCGCTGGGCCGCCGCAGGCACGGCATAAGGGTGCTCCGCATCCCGGGCGCAGCCCAGGAACTTCATCCATCCGGCAGACCACTTGCATTCGGTGGCCTCGCCGGTGGCGGCGCGCACCGAGGGGGTGCCGACGCACGGGTCCAGCATGGGCGACAGCAGGATCTGCCCGGCCAGCGGCGGATGCGCCTGGTCGCGTGCCATCAGCCCGACGCCGGCAGCCAGGTTGCCGCCGGCCTCCTCGCCTGCCAGGTACACCAGCGCGCCCTGCCCTGCGAGCTTGGTGCGGTGCTTGAAGGCCCACTTGAGCACGGCGTAGCCGGTTTCCAGCGGCTGCGGAAACGGCGTGAGTGGATAGGCCACCGACACCACGAGCGCACCGGCCGCTTCGAGCAGACCCGCCACCGTGCAGCCGTTGTCCAGGTCCCCGGACACGAACGCCCCGCCGTGGAAGTGCACCACCAGCGGCAAGGTCTGGCCGGCCCGCTTTCGGCCATACAGGCGCACATCCACCGCCTGGCCCTTCGCCACCTCAATGGTGGAGTCGGTGCAGACGGACGGCGTGGGCGATGGCGTGGTGGAGCGGGTCATGGTGGTGGTGCCGGACAAGGACCGGGTGATGTGAAATGTAGCGACGCGGTCACCGACGATAAACCAGCCAAACGCCACAGCACTGTTTCCAAACTTCGAACAATGCGGCCACGGTCTGCGTGTGAGAATTCTTTCCGTCTCTGCAAGAGACGGAGAAGAGAACAAAGGGGAATCAATCCATGGACCAGATACAGGCCATGCGAATATTCGTGCGGGTGGTGGAAGCCGGCACGTTCACGCGCGCCGCCGATTCGTTGCAGCTGCCCAAGGCCAGCGTGACCAAGCACGTGCAGGCGCTGGAGGAGCGGCTGCGCGTGAAGCTGCTCAACCGCACGACGCGGCGCGTCACCGTGACGCCCGATGGCGCGGCCTACTACGACCGCACCGTTCGGCTGCTGGCGGATTTCGACGACATCGAGGCCAGCATGAGCCAGGCCCGCGCCAATCCGCGCGGGCGCCTGCGGGTGGACGTGGGCACGGCGGTGGCCCGGCTGCTCATCATTCCGCGCCTGGCGGAGTTCCAGGACCGCTACCCCGACATCCAGATCGACCTGGGCGTGAGCGACCGTACCGTGGACCTGATCGGCGACAACGTGGACTGCGTGATCCGCGGCGGCGAGCTGGCCGACCAGTCCCTGGTGGCGCGGCGCATCGGCAACCTCGAATTCATCACCGTCGCCTCGCCCGACTACCTTGCGCAGCACGGCACGCCCAAGCACCCCCTGGAGCTGGAGAACGGCCACCGCAACGTGATCTATTTCTCGCCCGTCACCACGCGCCGCTATCCGCTCGAATTCCACAAGGACGGCGAGGTGCTGGAGATTGCAGGCCCGTCGCAGCTGGCGGTGAACGAGAGCAATGCCTACGTCTCCTCGCTGGTCGCGGGCCGCGGCGTGGGCCAGATCACCACCTTCCAGGCGCAGGACTACTTCGACGAAGGCAAGCTGACCCGCGTGCTGGAGGACTGGTCGCACCCGCTTCTGCCCGTCTACGTGGTGTACCCGCCCAACCGCCACCTGAGCGCCAAGGTGCGCGCCTTCGTGGACTGGGCGGCTGAACTGTTCGCCAGCGAGCCGCATCTGCAGCGGCAGTGAAAGGTGGGCGCGCCGCCTGGTTTGCCTGTGGCGCGGCGCGGCCACCCAGCCGGCGAAGGGGCCGGGAGTGCACGTGGGCGCAGGCCGGGCCGCAGGCACGCGCCAGCCGGCATGCGCGTAGGAGCGCGTATGCTCGCCGCCCATGCACGACGACGACTCCACCGCCCTACCGCCGGCACCTGCACCGGCACCCGCCCAGCCGGCAGCCAAGCCGCCCGCACAGCCCCGCAACCCACTCCACGGCATGACGCTGGAGGCCATCGTGGTGGCCCTGCAGCAGCACTATGGCTGGGGCGGTCTGGCGCGCGAGGTGCCGATTCGCTGCTTCGAGAGCGACCCCAGCGTGTCGTCGAGCCTCAAGTTCCTGCGCAAGACGCCCTGGGCGCGGGAGAAGGTGGAAAGCCTGTACCTGTTCATGCTGCGCGAGCAAAAGCGCAGAGGGCAGCGCTGAGCGTCGGCGGGTTCAGCGAACGGCTGCAGCGGGTGGCGCAGGGGCTGATAACCAGCCCAGCCTGTGGCACTTCGGAAGTCATCGGCGCTACAGCGTCGCTATCGAAAAGGTAGCTGCTTGCGCTTGATGCTCAAGTACTTCAGTACCTTTTCACCATCAAGTCCATATAGGACAAGCGCCTGCCGCTATCTTTTCAGATGCAAAGCAGGCGCCTGGGTCCGGTCGGTACTGCAGCCGCCGACGCCGCAGCGCGCGGCACCGGCAGGCCCGGCCGGTGTCAGTGCGGCACGGGCACCAGGAAGTCCCGGCTGATGCCGGCGCCCAGTTCGTTGACTCGGTCGAGGAACTGCGTCAGGTACGCGTGCAGCCCCGTGGCCAGGATCTCATCGATGCGGCCGTAGCGCAGGTCGGCCAGCAGCCGGCCCGCCTTGCGCTGCGTTTCGCGCGACTGGTCGTTGGCGACGACGGCCAGGTTGTCCGCCACCTCGCGCAGGCTGGCGTGCAGCGAGCGCGGCATGTCGGCCCGCAGCATCAGCAGATCGGCCACGCGCTCCGGGGTGATCACGTCGCGGTAGACCTTGCGGTAGACCTCGAACGCCGACACGCTGCGCAGGATGGCGCTCCAGTGGTAGAAGTCGAACTCCGGCGTGGCCCGGCGCGGGTTCTCCACCGAGCCGTGGAAGTCGCGCTGCACGGCGTGGAACTTCACGTCCAGCAGGCGCGCCGTGTTGTCGGCCCGCTCCAGGAAGGTGCCCAGGCGCAGGAAGTGGAAGGCCTCGTCCTGCAGCATGGTGCCCAGCACCACGCCGCGCGAGAGGTGCGAGCGGTATTTCACCCACTCGAAGAACTGCGCCGGATCGCGTTCGAAGGCATTGCCCTGCAGCTGCCGGATGAGTTCCAGCCAGGTCTGGTTCTGCGTCTCCCACACTTCGGTGGTGAGCGCGCCGCGCACGGCCCGCGCGTTCTCGCGTGCAGCGCGCAGGCAGGACACGATGGACGACGGGTTGTTGCCGTCGCGCACCATGAAGTCCAGCACGCCGGCCGGCGTGACCTCGCCATGCTTGGCCGTGTAGGCCGGCATGAGTTCGCTGATGGACAGCAGGCCCTGCCAGCTTTCCTGCGCCATGGCCGCGGACTGCGGCAGCAGCGAGGTCTCGTAGCTCACGCTGAGCATGCGGGCGGTGTTTTCTGCCCGCTCGGTGTAGCGGGACATCCAGAACAAATGGTCAGCGGTACGACTCAGCATGCAGCCTCCTCGGGCAGAAAACCCCGCACGCGCTGCGCGCGCTGGCTGTGTTGTAGCGAAAGCGCGCCTGCGGCTTGCTTTTCTGCCCGCTCGGTGTAGCGGGACATCCAGAACAAATGGTCAGCGGTACGACTCAGCATGCAGCCTCCTCGGGCAGAAAACACCGCACGCGCTGCGCGCGCTGGCTGTGTTGTAGCGAAAGCGCGCCTACGGCTTGCTTTTCTGCCCGCTCGGCGCGGCGGGACATCCAGAACAAATGATCAGCGGTACGGCTCAGCATCTCACGCCCCTCCCAACGTTTGCGTCATGGCGCCCAGCGACTGGGCGGTGCCGCCGAGCGACTGGCTCTGCTCCGGCCACGGCAACGGCGGCGCGGCGCTGTCCTCGCCCAGAACCCAGGTGTCCTTGGTGCCGCCGCCCTGGGACGAATTGACGACCAACGAGCCTTCCTTGAGCGCCACGCGCGTGAGGCCGCCGGCGACCATCTGCACCTTCTGGCCCGAGAGCACGAACGGGCGCAGGTCGATGTGGCGCGGGGCGATGCCCGATTCCACATAGGTGGGGCAGCTGGACAGCGACAGCGTCGGCTGGGCGATGTAGCCCGAGGGGTTGGCGACGAGCGCCGCGCGGAACTCCTCGATCTCGGCCTTGGAGGCCGCCGGGCCGATCAGCATGCCGTAGCCGCCGGCGCCGTGCACTTCCTTTACGACCAGTTCGTGCAGGTGGTCGAGCACGTACTTCAGGTCGCCCTCCTTGCGGCACATCCAGGTCGGCACGTTGGACAGGATGGGCTCCTCCCCCAGGTAGAAGCGGATCATCTCCGGCACGTACGGGTACACCGACTTGTCGTCGGCGATGCCCGTGCCCACCGCGTTGCAGATGGCGACGTTGCCGGCGCGGTAGGCGCTCATCAGGCCGGCGCAGCCCAGCGTGGAGGTGGGGCGGAACACCTGCGGGTCGAGGAAGTCGTCGTCCACACGGCGGTAGATCACGTCCACGCGCTGCAGGCCGCGCGTGGTGCGCATGAAGACGAAGTTGTCCTTGACGACCAGGTCCTGCCCTTCGACCAGTTCCACGCCCATCTGCTGGGCCAGGAAGGCATGCTCGAAGTAGGCGCTGTTGTACATGCCGGGCGTGAGCACCACCACCGTGGGCTCGGCCGAGGTGGGCGGCGCGCTGGCGCGCAGCGTATCCAGCAGCAGGTCGGGGTAATGGGCGACCGGCGCCACCTTGTGCAGCGAGAACAGCTCGGGAAAGAGCCGCATCATCATCTTGCGGTTCTCCAGCATGTACGACACGCCGGATGGCACGCGCAGGTTGTCCTCCAGCACGTAGTACACGCCATCGCCCTTGGCGTCGGGCGCCCGCACGATGTCGATGCCGCTGATGTGCGAATAGATGTTCTGGGGCACGTCCACGCCCACCATCTCGGGGCGGAACTGGGCGTTCTGCAGGATCAGATCGGCGGGGACGATGCCGGCCTGGATGATCTCCTGCCCGTGGTAGACGTCATGGATGAAGCGGTTGAGCGCCGTGACGCGCTGCACGAGCCCCTGCTGCATGCGCAGCCATTCGTGCGAGGGAATGATGCGCGGGATCAAGTCGAAGGGAATGAGCCGCTCGGTGCCGGCGCCGTCCTCGTCCTTGGCGCCGTACACGGCGAAGGTGATGCCGACGCGGCGGAAGATCATCTCCGCCTCCGATCGGCGGGCCTGCATCGCTTCTTCCGGCTGCTTGGCCAGCCACTGGCCATAGCGCTTGTAATGTGCACGCACGTCGCTGCCCTCGAACGGCAGCATCGCGTACATCTCGTCGAACTTCTGCATAAAGCGGTGCCTCCTGTGGAAACGCGTGACACGGTTCATGGGACGCACATTGCAGGACACATGCAGACAGGCCGCACACCAGCGAGCGCGCCCATGAAGTGCCAGCACGCTATCAGCAGCATAGCAAGTTGCGCGCCCACTTCCGGAAAGCCGTGTGAAAGACAGGCGGCCGGGCCCGCGTAGGCAGCCAGGCCGCGCCCTGCCCCCCGCGCCTGCGGGCGCCGCGCGCTCAGTCTTCGGCGGTGGGCGCCGCCGCTGGCAGCGTGTGGTGCCATACCCTGCGGCCCGCCTCGCGCTCGCACTGCACGGACTGTGGGCGGTCGGACGCCCACGTCGCGGCGCCGCAGCGGGCCGTTTCCACCAGCAGCGCCCCCCGCTGCCGGTAGCGGGCCGCCACCTCGGATGCTGGATGGCCGAAACGGTTGCGATAGCCGGCCTGCACCAGTGCAGTGCGAGGCCGTACGGCGTCCAGAAACGCCTCGCTGGACGAGGTCTTGCTGCCGTGGTGCGGCACCAGCAGCACGTCGGCCGCCACATCTTCGCCACGCTGGAGCAGCGCGGACTCCTGTGCACGCTCGATGTCGCCGACCAGCAGCGCGACGGCGCCCCGTCCCCCGCCTGCCGCAGCCACCGGTGCGGCAGCGATGCGCAGCACGCACGACGCGGCATTGGGCTTGGCGGCCTCTGTGCGGTCCGCCGGTGACGGATGCAGCACCTCGAACGCCACGCCATCCCACTGCCAGCGCTGACCGGCCACGCACGGCACCACCGGTCGCAGCGCCTGCAGCGGATGCCCGGCCTCGATGGAGCCCCGCACCGCCGCCTGGGGCTGCTGCGCCAGCACCGCGGCCGCGCCGCCGGTATGGTCCAGATCGCGGTGGCTCAGCACCAGCAGATCCAGCCGCTCGCCAAGGGCCCGCAGCAGCGGCACCAGCACGCGCTGGCCCGCGTCGCTGTCCTGGTGGTAGCGCGGCCCCGCGTCGTAGAGCAACGCGTGGCCGGCGGTGCGCACCAGCACGGCCTGGCCCTGGCCCACATCCACCGCCATCAGGTCGAACTGGCCGGCCGCCGGCCGCGCCGGCTGCCACCACAGGGCGGGCAGCAACAAGGGCAGGCCCAGCAGTCGCACGCCCCAAGGCAGACGCAGCGCCAGCAACGTGCCACCCACCACCGCCACGGCGCCGGCCCACAAAGGGGCGATGGGCAGCGACACCTGGGCCCACGGCCACTGCGCAAGCCATTGCAGGCCGGCAGACAGCGGCAGCACGCACCAGGCGGCCGCGTCCCACAGCGGGGCCCAGAGCACTCCCGCCAGCGCCAGCGGCGTGAGCACCAGCGTCGTCCACGGAATGGCCACGAGGTTGGCGGCCATCCCGACGACGGACATCTGCCCGAAGAGCAGCAAGGTGAGCGGCGTGAGCGCCAGGGTGACCGTCCACTGCTCGCGCAGCAAGGCCACGCCCCGGCCGCGCCATCCCTGAGGGGCGCCACGCGCGCCATGGACGGGGTCGCTCGCGAACAGCACGGCCACCGCGACGAAGCTCAGCCAGAAGCCGGCCTGCAGCAGCGCCCACGGGTCGGCGACCACCACCACAGCGCAGGCCAGCAGCCACACCTGCGGCCACGGCCAGCGCCGCCCGGACAGCCGCAGCAGCGCGACCGTGGCGAGCATGCACACCGTGCGCTGCGCCGGCACGCCCCAGCCGCTGAACAGCGCGTAGCCGGCGGCCAGCGCCACGCCGCATGCCAGGGCCGCCGAGGGTGCCGGCACGGCCAGGCACAGCCGCTGGGAACGCCGCCACAGCGCGCCAGCCACCGCCGCGGCGATCCACGCGAAGAGCGTGATGTGCAGACCGCTGATGCTCATTAGGTGGGCCACGCCCGTGGCGCGGAAGACATCCCAGTCGGCGCGGTCGATCGCGCGCTGGTCGCCCGTGACCAGCGCAGCGACCACGCCGGCCGCACGGCGCCGCGCCGTGTCCGCCGGGTCTTGCGATGCCGCCAGACGCTGCACGATGGCATCGCGCACGTGCTGCCGCGCCTGCTCCACAGGGTATCGCCATGTGCTGGCCAGGCGCACGGGCGCTTCATGGCGTGCCCCGTCGCGCACATAGCCCACGGCCTGCACGCCCTGCTCCCACAGCAGCAGTTCGTAGTCGAACCCATGCGGGTTGTGCGCGCCGTGCGGGGCCTTGAGCCGCACCGTCATCGCCCAGCGCTCGCCCGCGCGCACCGCGGGCAACGGCTCTGACGGGGCGGCCGCCGCCGGCGCATCGCGTGTAAACGAGGAGGACGCATACCACGACACGTCGATCAGCGGCGGCACGGCCACAACCGTCCCGTCAAGGCGGGCCTCTTCCACGGCCATCCGCAGGCGCAGCCCGGCATCGCTCGCCTGCGGCATGGCCGCCACCACAGCGGCGATGCGCATGTCGCGGCCTTCCAGCGCGGGCGGCAGGGCGTCGGCCAGGAACATCGAGGCGCGCAGTCCGCACACGCCGAACAGCAGCAAAGCGCCCCCCGCTGCCGCAGCCGCGGCGCCGGCACGGCCGTGCCTCCAGGGGCGCCCGCCCGGGCGCGCCGGCGCCGCACGCAGCAGCCATAGCGCTGCGCAGCAGGACAGTCCAGCGGCCACCAGCGCCAGATAGGCGCTGCGCGGCCACAGAGCCGCCTGCTGCAACTGTGCGGCCGTGCCCAGCAGGCCGCCGGCCAACCACCAGGGCAGTCGCCAGGGCTGGCCAGCGCCATGCCTTTCAGGTGGCCTTGCAACGGCCGCCTTGCCGTCCGCAGCAACGGCGGCCGGCTGCAGGTTCGGGCGGTGCAAGGCATCCATCCGCACATGCTAGTGCCTGCCGCCGCACCGGTGCGGCGGCCTCGGCGTGTGTAACATGCGGGGCTGCCTGCAGCGCAGCGCCGAGGGCGCCGCCCCGCCGCCTGCCTGGGCCCCACGGCCGGCCGCCGCGCTGGATGTTTTGTTTTTTGCCGCAAGGATTGCCATGAGCGTTTACGACAAGCTGAAAGAACTCGATATCACCCTGCCCCCGGTGGCTGTGCCCGCCGCCGCGTACGTGCCGTACGTGCAGACCGGCAACCTGGTGTTCCTCTCCGGCCACATCGCGCGCAAGGACGGCAAGCCCTGGTCGGCCCAGTTCGGCCGCGACATCACGGTCGAGGAAGGCAAGCAGGCCGCCCGCGCGGTCGCCATCGACCTGCTGGGCACGCTGCACGCGGCCACGGGCAACGACCTGAACCGCATTCAGCGCATCGTCAAGGTGATGAGCCTCGTCAACTCCACCGGCGACTTCACGGAGCAGCATCTGGTGACCAACGGTGCCAGCGAACTGTTCGGCGAAGTGTTCGGCGACAAGGGCAAGCACGCCCGCAGCGCCTTCGGCGTGGCCCAGATCCCCATGGGCGCCTGCGTCGAGATCGAACTGATCGCCGAACTGGCCTGAGTTTCCGGGTTCGTCCGCACCGCGCCGCACCGCTGTCCTGGCGCTGCGGCGTTTTTCATTACCTCGCTCCGCCATGCCTGCTAACACCCCGCCCCTCGTTGCCGAGCCTCCGCTCGTGCTGTCCATCCAGTCCCACGTGGCCTACGGGCATGTGGGAAACGATGCGGCCATGCTGCCGCTGCAGCTGCTGGGCATCGAGCCCGTGGCCGTGCACACGGTGCAGTTCTCCAACCACACGGGCTATGGCGAATTCAAGGGCCAGGTGTTCACGCCGGCGCACATCGGCGACGTGCTGGACGGCCTGCGCGCACGCGGCGTGCTGGCGCGCTGCCAGGCCGTGCTGTCGGGCTACCTGGGCGACGCAGGCGTCGGCGAGGCCATTCTGGCGGCCGTGCAGGAGATCCGCACCCAGCGGCCCGAGGCGCATTACCTGTGCGACCCGGTGATGGGCGATGTGGGCCGCGGCGTGTTCGTGCGCCCCGGCATCCCCGAGTTCCTGCGCCGCCGCGCGCTGGCGCAGGCCAGCATCCTCACGCCCAACCAGTATGAATTCGAGATGCTGCACGGCCAGCCGCTCGGCTCGGTGGACGACGCCATCGCCGCTGCGCGCGCACTGCTGGGCAGCACGCCGGGCACCGGTCCGTCCCTGATCGTGGTGACCAGCCTGCGCACGCCCGACCTGCCCACGGACCGCCTGGCCACGCTGGCCGTCACGGCGCGCGACGCGTGGCTGGTGCAGACCCCGTTCATCGACCTGCAGCCGCTGCCCAACGGCATGGGCGACGTGTTCTCTGCGGTGCTGCTGGGCCATCTGCTGCGCGGTGCATCGGAGCCCGATGCCGTGTCCAGCGCGGTCAGCAGCCTGTACGCCCTGGTGTCGCGCACCACGCCGGGCCAGCGCGATCTCCCGCTGGTGGCCTGCCGCGAACAGATCACAGCGCCCGCGGAGCGCTTTCAGGCCACGCCCTGGACGGGTGCGTGACCGGCCGCAGGGAAAGCCCACGGCCGGCAGCGAGAGCTGCCCACCGGCTCACCAGGGAAAGTCGATCAAGTCCCCGTAGAGGCGCCGCAGGATCGCCTTGACCTCGGGCGACTGCTGGTAGATGGCGATGAACTTCAGCAGCCGCGGGTCATTCTCCTTCTCCGGCGTCGTCACCCAGCGGATGGCGTAGCGCTTCACGTTCTCGGGCACGGTGTTGTCGAACGCCAGGCCCTGCTTCTCGTCCACGCCGCCGTGCTTGGCGAAGGTCGTGTAGGTGACCACGGCGGTCACGTCCTCGAAGACACGGGCCGATTGCGCGCCTTCCACGGCGATGAGCTTGAGCTTCTTGGGGTTCGCCGTGATGTCTGCCGTCGTCGCGAGGTGGCCGGCGCCGGGCTTGAGCTTGATGAGCTCCATGGATTCGAGCAGCAGCAGCGACCGCGCGTTGTTCACAGGGTCCGACAGGATCGCGATGGTGGCGCCATCGGGCACGGCGTCGCCCTTCTTCAGCTTCTTGGAGAACAGTCCGATGGTGGTGGAGTAGCCATAGGCGATCGGCTTGAGATGCACGCCCCGGCTCTGGTTGAAGCGCTCAAGGAACGGGTAGTGCTGGAAGAAGTTGGCGTCGATCGAGCCTTCGGCGAGGGCCGTGTTGGGCAGCACCCAGTCCGTGAACTCCACCAGCTTCACATTCAGGCCCTGCGCGCGCGCCAGCTCGATGGCTTTTTCCGTGGCCTCGTTGGCGACGGAAGGAATGGCGCCGATGCGCAGCGGTGGCTGCTGCTGCGGCTGTGCCTGGACGGCGGCCACCGTGGAAACGAAGAGGGCCGCGATGGCGAGCCGCCGGGCGGTGGAGAGCAATGCAGACATGGAAGGCGTGATGGCAGACGAAAGCCGGGATCATCGACGCACCAGGCGGGAGAAGGCAAGCGGGCTGCTGGATGTCCCTGCGTGCCTAAGTGCCTGCGTGTCTGCGTATTGCAGGCCCTCTGCCGAAGGCCCTCGTCTCGCCGGTGGAACGCTATTGAATCAATAGCTTTATGCGCTTGTTAAACAACGACTTCCGGCACTTTTCTATTGAAAACGCTTATGGATCAAGCGCTAACAGCTCACTTATCCATAGCATCTAATCCACGGCACCTCAAAAGCTTTCCCAATCGTCATTGCCGCCCTGGCCCGCCAGCGCCGGCTGGCGCGCCGCAGCCGCAGCCGATGCCTGTGCCGGCTTGCCAGCCGCGGCGGCAACGGGCTGGGCAGCGTGGGGACTCCGCAGCGCCGCCGCAGCGGACTTGCCCGCAGCCGGGGCCGTTGCCCGGCCTTCCGCCCCGAGGGCAGGCGTGCTGCGCGAGGCAGCGGCCGTTGCTGAGCCGGATGCGGCAACCGATGCGGATGCCGCAGCGACCGCCGGGGCAGGGGCGCCGCCAGGCACCTTGAACACCGCCACCGTGCGTGCCAGCTGCTCCGCCTGCTCGCGCAGGCTCTGCGCGGCGGCCGCGCTTTCCTCCACCAGCGCTGCGTTCTGCTGCGTCATCTGGTCCAGTTGGCCGACCGACTGGTTGACCTGGCCGATGCCGGCGCTCTGCTCGGACGCCGCCGCCGTGATCTCGCCGATCATGTCGTTCACCCGCTGCACCGAACGCACGATGTCTTCCATGGTCGTGCCCGCATCCCGCACCAGGCGGCTGCCCGCCTCCACCCGCTCCACCGAGGTGCCGATGAGCTGCTTGATCTCTTTGGCCGCCTCGGCGCTGCGCTGGGCCAGGCTGCGCACCTCGCCCGCCACCACGGCAAAGCCCCGGCCCTGCTCGCCCGCCCGTGCGGCCTCTACCGCCGCGTTCAGCGCCAGGATGTTGGTCTGGAAAGCGATGCCATCGATCACGCCGATGATGTCGGCGATCTTCTTGCTGCTGTGGTGGATGTCCTCCATGGTGGAGACCACCTGCGTGACCACCTCGCCGCCGCGCCGCGCCACGCCGGTGGCGTTGGCCGCCAGGCCGCTGGCCTGCTGGGCGCTGCTGGCGCTTTGCTGCAGCGTGCTGGTGAACTGCTCCATGGCCGCCGCCGTCTCCTGCAGGTTGCTGGAAGTCTGCTCGGTGCGCGACGACAGGTCGTGGTTGCCGGTGGCGATCTCGGCGCTGGCGATGGCGATGCTGTCCGTGCTGTGGCGCACCTGCTGCACCACGCCGGCCAGCGCCTCGCTCATGGCGTACTGCGAGCGCAGCAGATCGCCGAACTCGTCGCCGCGCGTGACGGTGCCCTGCGCGCTCAGGTCGCCCCCGGCGATGCGCGCGGCCAGGTCGTTGGCCTGCGCCAGGGGCCGCTGGATGCTGCCGATCAGGTAGTGGGCGCCGGCCACGATGGCCAGCAGCAGGGCGACCACAGCCACGCCGGCGATCTGCAGGGTGAGCGTGCGGGCTGCCGCCATCTCGGCCAGGCGCGCCTGCGCGGTCTGCTCCTGCAGTCGCACGAAGTCGCGCAGCGCCTGCAGATAGGTGCCGACGGCCGGGTCGTAGCGCTGCTTGACCAGCGCCACGGCCTCGTCCTGCCGGCCGGCCGCCTTGGTCTGCCGGGCCTGGCCGCGCAGATCGATCATGGTCTTGCGGGCCTCGGCGATCTTGGCCATCTGCGCCTCGTCGGCGTCGGCCAGGGCCATGCTTTCCAGCGATTTCTGCACGGTGGTGATCTGCGCGCTGGTGGCGGCGATCAGGTCCTTGAACTCGGCCTCGACCGCCGGATCGCCGCTCACGATGAGCGCCTGCGTGCGCGCGGCGTTGGTCTCCGTCAGCCCGGACCAGCGCATGGCGGCCGACACCCGCGCCTGCATCTCCCGTGCGATGGCGTCGGCCTGCGCCTGCACCTGCACGGTGCGGTAGCCCGCCAGGCCGACCACCCCGGCCAATGCAACGACGATCAGGAAAACGGCGAGCCAGAGCTTCTGTGCGATGCGGACGCGTTGGAACATGGTGGCCACCCCTGCAGTCGTTGTTGTGCTTGCAGCGATGGTGCGCGGGGCAGGCGCAGTTTTCCTATCCGGAAGAACCCGCGGGCGCCGGTGTGTTGCGCGCACACGGCGTTCCGCGCAGCAGCACGGGCCGGGGCCCGCGCGGCTGTTTGCGTCACTCCACGCGGGTGATGCGGGCCGGCTTGAAACCCAGGTCCGCGGCCTTGCCCTTGCGGCCGCGGGCCGCGCGGGCATTGTTCAGCGAGCGGATCTCCAGCGACTCCTCGCGCTCCTTGCCGCCGCGGCCGATGCCTTCGATGCGGATGCTGCGCGTGTACGCCGCGGCCCCGGCCAGCGTGTCCTTGGGCTCCAGGTCGATCAGCATCAGCCCCCGGCCGCCGTTGGCCATGAGCTTGAGTTCGCCGATCTCGAACGTGAGGATGCGCCCGCCCGTGGAAGCGCAGCACACGTGCGTGGCCGGCACCAGCGGCTGGCTGCCGCTGGTGAAAGCGGCGTGCGACGGACGGCAGAGCTGGTCGCCCTCGCCCAGCGTGATGAAGGCCTTGCCGCCCTTGTTGCGCGCCGTCATGTGCTCCACCGCGGCCAGGAAGCCGTAGCCCGAGGAGCTGGCCAGCAGCAGCACGGCGTTGGCCGGGCCGGCAAAGTAGTACAGAGGCTGCGTGCCGCTCTCCAGGTCGATCAGCGTGGTGATGGGCTGGCCATCGCCGCGCGCGCCCGGCAGCTGCGACACGGCCACCGAATACAGGCGCCCGTTGCTGCCGAACACGATGAGCATGTCCACCGTGCGGCATTCGAAGGTGCCGTACAAGGCATCGCCGGCCTTGAAGGCGAAGCTGCCCGCTTCATGCCCGTGGCCGTTGCGCGCACGCACCCAGCCTTTTTCGGACACCACCACGGTGACGGGCTCGTCCACCACGCGCACCTCGGCCACGGCCTTCTTCTCGGCCTGGATCAGCGTGCGGCGCGCGTCGGCGAACGTCTTGGCATCGGCTTCGATCTCCTTGACCATCAGCCGGCGCAGCGAATTCGGGTTGGCCAGGATGTCTTCGAGCTTGCCCTGCTCTTCGCGCAGTTCCTTCAGCTCCTGCTCGATCTTGATGGCTTCCAGCCGCGCCAGCTGGCGCAGGCGGATTTCCAGGATGTCCTCGGCCTGCCGGTCCGACAGGTTGAAGCGCGCGATCAGCGCCGCCTTGGGCTCGTCGGCGGCGCGGATGATGGCGATCACCTCGTCGATGTTGAGCAGCACGGTCTGCCGCCCCTCGAGGATGTGGATGCGGTCCAGCACCTTGTTCAGGCGGTGCTGGGAGCGCCGCGTGATCGTCGTCTGGCGGAAGGCGATCCACTCCTCCAGCATCAGCCGCAGCGATTTCTGCACGGGCTTGCCGTCCAGCCCCACCATGGTCAGGTTGATGGGGGCCGAGGTTTCCAGGCTGGTGTGCGCCAGCAGCGTGGTGATCAACTCCTGCTGCGGCACCTTGCCGGTCTTGGGCTCGATCACGATGCGCACGGGCGCGTCCTTGCTGGACTCGTCGCGCACGCCGTCCAGCACCGCCAGCAGCGTGGCCTTGAGCTGCACCTGCTCGGCCGACAGCGCCTTCTTGCCGGTCTTGACCTTGGGGTTGGTGATCTCTTCGATCTCCTCCAGCACCTTCTGCGTGCTCACGCCCGGCGGCAGCTCGGTCACGATGAGCTGCCACTGGCTGCGCGCCAGGTCCTCGATCTTCCAGCGCGCACGCACTTTGAGGCTGCCGCGGCCGGTGCGGTAGGCGTCGGCGATGTCCGCGCTGCTGCTGATGATCTGGCCGCCGCCGGGGTAGTCCGGGCCGGGCACGATGGCCAGCAACTCGTCTTCGGTCAGCTTCGGGCTCTTGATGAGCGCCACGCAGGCGTCGGCGATCTCGCGCAGGTTGTGGCTGGGGATTTCCGTCGCCAGGCCCACGGCGATGCCGCTGGCGCCGTTGAGCAGCGCGAATGGCAGGCGGGCCGGCAGCTGACGCGGCTCCTGCGTGCTGCCGTCGTAGTTGGGCATGAAGTCGACCGTGCCTTCGTCGATCTCGTCCAGCAGCAGGCCGGTGATGCGCGACAGGCGCGCCTCGGTGTAGCGCATGGCCGCGGCGCCGTCGCCATCGCGGCTGCCGAAGTTGCCCTGGCCGTCGATCAGCGGGTAGCGCTGGTTGAAGTCCTGCGCCAGGCGCACCAGCGCGTCGTAGGCCGACTGGTCGCCGTGCGGATGGAAGCGGCCCAGCACGTCGCCCACCACGCGGGCGCTCTTGACGGGCTTGGCCGCGACGTTGCGGTTGGGGCCGCTGTAGCCCAGGCCCATGCGGTCCATGGCGTACAGGATGCGGCGCTGCACGGGCTTGAGGCCGTCGCACACGTCGGGCAGCGCGCGGCCCTTGACCACGGACAGGGCGTATTCCAGGTACGCGCGCTGGGCGTAGCCTGCCAGGCCCAGGCCGTCGCCGGGATCGGCCGGGGAAAGATCGAGAGTGGGTTGGTCGCTCATTCGTTGGAGGGCTGAGAAGTCGTAGCTCCCAGTGCCACGCGGGCGGGCAGGCCGGCCGCGGCGTCACGGGATGATGAGGAAGAAGTTGGAGCGGAAGGCGTGGCCGGTAGCTGCATGCGTACGCGGCCCGGGGCGGAGCGCCGGGCCATCGCCTGCGCCGCAGGCGGCTTGAGCTGGCCGTACAGGCCCAGCACGCTCTTCACGTAGTTCTGCGTTTCGCGGTAGGCCGGGATGCGCTGGCCCGCGCGCTGCACGGCGCCCTCGCCAGCGTTGTAGGCGGCCAGCGCCAGGTCCATGCGGCCTTCGAACAGGTCCAGCAGGTGGCGCAGGTAGCGCGTGCCGGCCGCCACATTGGTGGCCGGATCGACGAGCCGCTGGGCGGCGGTGCGCTTGGCATCGGCGGCCACGCCGAAGCGCTCCGCCGTCGCGGGCATCAGCTGCATCAGGCCGACGGCGCCGCGCGGGGACACGGCTGCCGGGTCGAAGCCCGACTCGGTGGCGATCACCGCCTGCAGCAGTTCGACCTCGACGCCGTAGCGCTCGGCCGCAGCGCGCAGATGGTGTCGGACGCTCTTGTAGCCCGGCGCGATGTCGAAGTAGGTCTGCAGCCGTGCGGGTCCCGATGCGGCGGCCGAGGCCGCAGCGGCACCGCCGTCCCGCACGGAGTCGAACTCGCGGCCGCGGAAGAACAGTGCATAGCGTTCGTCCACCTGCTCGGCCGCAAAGTGGGTGATGCCCCGCTCGTCCACATAGGCCCACAGATCCGCCCACGCGGCATGCTGCGAAAACAGGAGCAGCATGCCCAATACGGACGAGCGCCAGCGGCCTAAAAGACCAGCAAGGCTTGAACCCAGCGCGGCAAGGCGGCCTGCCATGGCTTCAGATGTCCACTTCCACGGCGTCGCCGTGCAGTTCCATCAGTTCACGCCGCGCGGCCGCTTCGCCCTTGCCCATCAGCTTGGTGATCAGGCCTTCGGTGGCGGCGAAGTCCATGTCGCCCAGCTGCACCGGTAGCAGGCGGCGGGTGTCGGGGTTGAGCGTGGTTTCCCACAGCTGCTCGGCGTTCATCTCGCCCAGGCCCTTGAAGCGGCTGATCTGGCACTTCTCGCGCGGCACGCCGTCCTTGGCGCACTTGTCCAGGATGGCCTCCAGCTCGCCATCGTCCAGCGCGTAGAGCTTGGAGGCCGGCTTCTTGCCCCGCGCCGGCACGTCCACGCGGAACAGCGGCGGGCGCGCCACGTAGATATGGCCGGTCTCGATGAGCTTGGGGAAATGGCGGAAGAACAGCGTGAGCAGCAGCACCTGGATGTGCGAGCCGTCCACGTCGGCGTCCGACAGGATGCAGATCTTGCCGTAGCGCAGGCCGGACAGGTCGGGCGCATCGTTGGGGCCATGCGGGTCGACGCCGATGGCCACCGAGATGTCGTGGATTTCGGTGTTGGCGAACAGGCGGTCGCGGTCCACCTCCCAGGTGTTGAGCACCTTGCCGCGCAGTGGCAGCACGGCCTGGCTTTCCTTGTCGCGGCCCATCTTGGCGCTGCCGCCGGCGGAGTCGCCCTCGACCAGGAACACCTCGTTGTGCGAGATGTCGCGGCTTTCGCAGTCGGTGAGCTTGCCGGGCAGCACGGCCACGCCGGAGCCTTTCTTCTTCTCCACCTTCTGGCCCGCCTTCTGGCGTGTCTGCGCGGCCTTGATGGCCAGTTCGGCCAGCTTCTTGCCGTAGTCGACGTGCTGGTGCAGCCACAGTTCGAGCGCCGGGCGCACGAAGTTGCTGACCAGGCGCACGGCATCGCGCGAGTTCAGCTTTTCCTTCACCTGGCCCTGGAACTGCGGGTCCAGCACCTTGGCCGACAGCACGTAGCTGGCGCGGGCGAACACATCCTCGGGCAGCAGCTTCACGCCCTTGGGCAACAGCGAATGCAGCTCGATGAAGCTCTTGACCGCGTTGAACAGGCCGTCGCGCAGGCCCGCGTCGTGCGTGCCGCCGGCGCTGGTCGGAATCAGGTTGACGTAGCTCTCGCGCACGGGCGCGCCTTCGTCGGTGAAGCCCACGCACCACGCGGCCCCCTCGCCTTCGGCAAAGCTCTCGTGGTGGCGGTCGGCAAAGCCCTCGCCCTCGAAGAGCGGAATCACCGGGTCGGCCGACAGCGTCTGCGCTAGGTAGTCGCGCAGGCCGCCCTTGTACTGCCAGGTCTGGGTCTCCTTGGTCTTTTCGTTCACCAGCGACACCGTCACGCCCGGCATCAGCACGGCCTTGCTGCGCAGCAGATGGGTGAGTTCGCCCATGGGCAGGGCCAGCGTCTCGAAGTACTTGCCGTCGGGCCAGACGCGCACCGTCGTGCCCTGCTTGCGCTCGCCGGGCTCCAGCGGTCGGGCCACCAGCGGCTCGGTCACGTCGCCGCCCTGAAACACCAGGCGGGCGACCTGCCCTTCGCGGTGGGTGCTGGCCTCCAGGCGCAGGGCCAGGGCGTTGGTCACGCTCACGCCCACGCCGTGCAGCCCGCCCGAGAAGCTGTAGGCGCCGCCCTTGCCCTTGTCAAACTTGCCGCCCGCGTGCAGGCGGGTGAACACCAGCTCGATCACCGGTGCCTTTTCCTCGGGGTGCAGGCCGAAGGGAATGCCCCGGCCGTCGTCTTCGATGCTCACCGAGCCGTCGGTGTGCAGGGTGACCTTGATCTTCTTGCCGTGCCCGGCCAGCGCCTCGTCGGCGGCGTTGTCCAGCACCTCCTGCAGGATGTGCAGGGGGTTGTCGGTGCGGGTGTACATGCCCGGGCGCTGCTTGACGGGCTCCAGCCCTTTCAGGACGCGGATCGAGCCTTCGGAGTATTCGCTGGCGGGAGTGGATGCGGGTTTGACTGCCATGGCGGCGGATTGTAGTGCTGGATATAACAACAGTTTTCTCCACTCCGGTTTTATCCGCCGGGCGCCCTCCCGCTCTCCGCTGTCGCAGCCACGCCAGCGCGAAAGGCGGGTTTTGGCTACATTCGCCGGATGCATAAAGACACACAGAAACTGTCCATGGCCCAGGTGCTGATGTGCGGCGCCGCCATCGTCACGCTGTCCATGGGCATCCGGCACGGGTTCGGCCTGTGGCTGCAGCCCATCACGCAGGACATGGGCTGGACGCGCCAGACCTTTGCCCTGGCAATCGCCGTGCAGAACATCGCCTGGGGCGTGTTCGGCATCTTCGCCGGCATGGCGGCCGACCGGTTCGGGGCCTTCCGTGTGCTGATCGGCGGGGCGGTGCTCTATGCGCTGGGCCTGGCCGGCATGGCGCTGTCGCCGACGCCGCTGCTGTTCGCCCTCACCGCCGGCGTGCTGATCGGCGCGGCCCAGGCGGGCACCACCTATGCCGTGATCTACGGCGTGCTGGGCCGCCAGATCGCGCCCGAGAAGCGCTCCTGGGCCATGGGCGTGGCGGCCGCGGCCGGTTCGTTCGGCCAGTTCCTGATGGTGCCCGTGGAGGGCCAGCTGATCGCCGGCCTGGGCTGGCAGGAGGCCCTGCTCGCCCTCTCGGCCATGGTGCTGCTCATCGTGCCGCTGGCCTTCGGCCTGCGCGAGCCGGGCTTCGGCAACGCTGCCGGGGGTGCAAAGCTCCAGCGCAGCCAGACCGTGGGGCAGGCCATGTCCGAGGCGCTGCGCTATCCCAGCTTTCTGCTGCTCACGGCCGGCTACTTCGTGTGCGGCTTCCAGGTGGTGTTCATCGGCGTGCACATGCCCAGCTACCTGAAGGACCATGGCCTGTCGCCCCAGGTGGCCAGCTATGCGCTGGCGCTGATCGGCCTGTTCAACGTGTTTGGCACCTACATCGCCGGCACGCTCGGCCAGCGCATGGCCAAGCGCAAGATCCTCGCCTTCATCTACTTCGCGCGGGCGGTGGCCATCAGCGTCTTCCTGCTGGTGCCGCTGTCGCCGCTGTCGGTGTATGTGTTCTCGGCCGTCATCGGCTTCCTGTGGCTGTCCACCGTGCCGCCCACCAACGCCACCGTGGCGCAGATCTTCGGGGTGCAGCATCTGTCGATGCTGGGCGGCTTCGTGTTCTTCAGCCACCAGATCGGCAGCTTCCTGGGCGTGTGGCTGGGCGGGCTGCTGTACGACCAGACCGGCAGCTACGATGTGGTCTGGTACCTGGCCATCGCGCTGGGCGTCTTCGCGGGGCTGGTGAACCTGCCCGTGAAGGAAGCCCCGATCCTGCGCGCGCCCCAGGCCGCCTGACCCTCCAACCCCGCTACCGCCATGCCCACCACCGCTGCCCCGACGCCCGCTCCCGCCGCGCCCGCGTTCGCCCGCGCCGGTGGGCCTGGGCGCTGGCGGGCGCGGCGGTGCTCGCACTGGTCTTCCTGCTGTACACCGAGCCCGGCTTCGTGGTGATGATGGCGGACCAGGTGTGGGCCTGCTTCTGAGGCAAGATCCAAGCAAAATCGGCCTCCAGCGCTTATTGGATAAGCGCATATAGCTCCCATTTCAATAGCAAACCCATGCCACAGAACCTGCCCGCGGCCCCGTCGCCCTGGATCGAGCGCTGGGCCCACCTGCTGCCGCAGGGCGGTTCGGTGCTGGACGTGGCCTGCGGCGCCGGCCGGCATGTGCGCTGGCTGCACGCACGCGGCCACCGCGTCACCGGCGTCGACCGGGACGCCGCGGCCCTGGCGCCGCTGCAAGCCCTGGGCGAGATGGTCTGCGCAGACATCGAAGGCGGCCCCTGGCCGCTGCCCGGCCGCCGGTTCGACGCGGTCGTCGTCACCAACTACCTCTGGCGGCCGCTGCTGCCGGTGCTGGTCGCCAGCGTGGCGCCCGGCGGCGTGCTGCTGTACGAGACCTTCGCCGCAGGCAACGAGCGGCTGGGCCGGCCGGCACGCCCGGAGTTTCTTTTGCGGCCCGGGGAACTGCTGGCCGCCTGCACGGGTCTGCGTACCGTGGCCTTCGAGGACGGCTATCTCGACAGCCCTGCCCGGTGTATGCAGCGCGTGGCCGCCCTCCGGGAAGATGCCGAGTCTGCCCCTCTCGAGCGCCTCCGGCTGCAGCCCCCGCTCTAGTTAGAATGCTCTTTTACCGTTTTCCAACGCGGACATGACCCTTCCCAGCGCTCCTCTGACCGGCAGCATCGTCGCTCTCGTCACCCCCATGCACGAAGACGGCAGCGTGGACTACCCCACGCTGCGCACCCTGATCGACTGGCACATCGCCGAGGGCACCGACTGCATCGGCGTCGTCGGCACCACGGGCGAATCGCCCACGGTGAACGTCGAGGAGCACTGCGAGATCATCCGCGTGGCCGTCGAGCAGGCGGCCAAGCGCGTGCCCATCATGGCCGGCTGCGGTGCCAACTCCACGGCCGAGGCCATCGAGCTGGCGCGCTTTGCCAAGAAGGTGGGCGCCGACTCGCAGCTGCAGGTCGTGCCCTACTACAACAAGCCGACGCAGGAAGGCCAGTACCAGCACTTCAAGGCCATCGCCGAAGCCGTGGGCGACCTGCCCACCATCCTCTACAACGTGCCCGGCCGCTCCGTCGCCGATATGCAGCACGACACCGTGCTGCGCCTGGCGCAGGTGCCCGGCATCATCGGCATCAAGGAAGCCACCGGCAACATCGAACGCGCGCAGTGGCTCATCCGTGACGTGCCCCAGGGCTTCGCCGTGTATTCCGGCGACGATCCGACGGCCGTGGCCCTCATGCTGTGCGGCGGCCAGGGCAACATCAGCGTGACGGCCAACGTGGCCCCGCGCCTGATGCACGAGCTGTGCGTGGCCGCGCTGGCCGGCGACGTGCGCCGCGCCATGGACATCCAGCTGCGCCTGATGCCCGTGCACAAGCACCTCTTCGTCGAGGCCAACCCCATCCCGGTCAAGTGGGCCATGGCCCGCCTGGGCCGCTGCGGCGGCACCATGCGCCTGCCCATGACGCCCCTGAGCCCCGCCAGCGAACCGGTGGTGGAGGCCGCGCTGCGCTCCGCCGGCCTGCTCTGACCCTTTTCCGCACGGCCCCTTTCGGCAACTCTCCCAGATCTACGAGGATTTTCGCGTGAACGCTTCCACCCGCCTGGGCCTGCTCGGCCTCGTTATGGCCTTGTCGGCCTGCTCCGTGCTGGAGAACGACAAGATCGACTACAAGAGCGCCACCAAGGGATCGACCCTGGAAGTGCCGCCGGACCTGAACCAGATCGCGCGGGAGACGCGCTACGTGGTGCCGGGCGCCCCGGTCTCCGCCGCCGCCTACGAAGCCGGCCAGGCCCAGCGCCCTGCCGCATCCGCTGCAGCCGCCCCCAAGGCCATCGGCGACGTGCGCATCGAACGCGACGGCAACCAGCGCTGGCTGGTGGTCGACCGTCCGGCCGACCAGCTCTGGGAACCGGTGCGCGACTTCTGGCTGGAAAACGGCTTCATCTTCACCACCGAGCAAGCCAATCTCGGCATCCTGGAAACCGACTGGGCCGAGAACCGCGCCAAGCTGCCCCAGGACATCATCCGCTCGACCATCGGCAAGGTCTTCGATTCGCTGTACTCGACCGGCGAGCGTGATCGCTTCCGCACCCGCCTGGAGCGCGGCGCCAACGGCAGCACCGAGATCTTCATCAGCCACCGCGGCATGATCGAGGTCTACTCGTCCACGCAGAAGGACAGCACCGTCTGGCAGCCCCGGCCTGTGGACCCGGAACTGGAAACCGAATTCCTGCGCCGCCTGATGGTCAAGCTGGGCGTCAGCCAGGAGCAGGCAAAGGCCGTGGCCGCAGCGCCCGCACCCGTCATCCCCACGGCGCGCATGGCCACCGTCAACAACACCCCGGTGGTGCAGCTCGACGAAGGCTTCGACCGCGCATGGCGCCGCGTCGGCCTGTCGCTGGACCGCACCGGCTTCACGGTGGAAGACCGCGACCGCAGCCAGGGCGTGTACTTCGTGCGCTACGTGGCCCCGACCGAGAAGAAGGAACAGGGCTTCTTCAGCAAGATCTTCAGCCGCTCTCCGGATGCCGTGGCGCCGCTCAAGTACCGGATCGTCGTGCGCAGCGAAGGCGAGAAGAGCACCGCCTCCGTGCTGAACGCCGCTGGCGCGCCCGAGTCCTCGGCCAACGCCGAGCGCATCGTGCGCGTGCTGGCGGACGACCTGAAGTAAGCCGGGAAGGCGTTGCCGATCGGTGCTGCGTTTTCGCAATCTGGCCAGTGGCAGCACCGGCAACGCTACCGTCGTCGAAGGGCGCAGCGGCACGCAGACGCGCCGCCTCCTCGTCGACTGCGGCCTGGGCATCCGCCAGCTGGAATGGCGCCTGGCGGCTGCCGGCATCGCACTGCAGCAGCTCGACGGGATCTTCATCACGCATGAGCATTCCGACCACATCGGCTGCTCGCTGAAGCTGGCCCTGCGCCACCGCATACCGGTGTGGATGAGCCAGGGCACGCATGCGGCCTTGGGCGCTCCGGATTTCGACGGCCTGCTGCGCGTGGCCTGCGACGGCGAGCCCATCGACCTGGGCGCCTTCGAGGCCCTGCCATTCACCGTGCCGCACGACGCGCGCGAGCCGCTGCACCTGCGCTGCAGCGACGGCGCCACCCACATCGGATTGCTCACCGACCTGGGCCATGCCTCCGAGCATGTGCTGCACCATCTGCAGGGCTGCCACGCCCTGCTGCTGGAGTCCAACCACGACCCCGAGATGCTCCAGGCGTCCAGCTACCCGGCCTTCCTCAAGCGGCGCATCAGCGGGCGGCTGGGCCACCTGCCCAACACGGTCTCGGCAGACATCCTGAAAGCCGTGCGGCACGACGGCCTGCAGCGCGTGGTCGCCGCGCACCTGAGCGCGCAGAACAACCGGCCGGAGCTGGCGCAGGCCGCGCTGGCCGAGGCGCTCGGCTGGAGCACCGGCGACATCGACGTCGCCCATCCGCGGGAAGGCACGGACTGGATTGCCGTCAACTGATCCCGGCCTCAAAGGCCTGCTCGCCTGACCCGGTTGGCAGAAGGTCTGGGCCCGCGCCGGCCACCAGGACTGCACGCCGCACGACGTAGCGTTCCAGCAAGGCCTTCAGGGCCGCAATCCGTCCGGTCCCGCCAAAGAAAAAGCCCCGACCGCGCGGTACGGGGCTTTCGCCGTCCGGAAGCAGGTTCCGGACAGGGGGCCAATCGGCTTACTTGGCAGCCGATGCGCCTGCAGCAGCGGCGGCGGCTGCATCGGCAGCGGCGGCAGCAGCGTCGGAGGCGGGAGCGGATGCGGCATCGGCAGCCGGTGCGGCAGCGGCGTCGGAAGCAGGCGCTTCTGCGGGAGCTGCGGCAGGAGCGGGGGCTTCGACAGCGGCAGGAGCCGGTGCAGGAGCGGGCTCTTCCTTCTTGCCGCAAGCGGCGAGGGCTGCAGCAGCGATCAGGGCGGCCAGAACGACGGAGTTCTTCATTTCAGTGTTTCCTATTGGACAGACGATTCTTTGAATGGCCATGACGTCCACCTCTTGCAGCGGTGCGCTGTGGCTGTATGCGCTCAAGGGCGCTCTGGTTTTGAAACCAGTTCGAAATTATAGGGAGGTTTTGTCAATCCTGACTAACGCTGACAGCAGGAAATACGCGGCTTTGCCAGCGCTTCACAAACCCAGCGTGGTAGCGGGAAAGCCGGGGCTGCTGCGGCGCAGCAGCCACTCGTCCAGCGATTCCCGCAGCCGCTGGCAGCGCTCGGGCTCGGATCCGCTCACCCCCGCGCAGCGCTGCGGGTCCAGCCGGTGCAGCGCCCAACTCGGAGACCAGAGCGCACTCGGCAACTCCACGGAACTCGCGGCGGCCCGGCGGCACTCGATGATGTGACCCCAGGTGCCACGCCAGTGCACGAAGCGCGGATGGGCGCGCACGATCTCGTCGAAGCCACCGGCCAGCAGCACGAACCGCCGCCCGCTGCGCGCCCAGGCCTCCAAGGACTCCGTCACGCTGCGCTCGCTCAGCGGCCAGTCGCCGAATTGCGCATCGCTGAGCACCAATTCCGGCCATCCCTCGCGCGCCGCGCAAGCCAGAGCATCGCGGACCAGGCCACGAAAGGCCTCGCGCCCGTCGAACCGACCAGAGGGCAGTCCCCCACCCCACGGTACGGGTGCGTCAGCACCTTCGGCAGGCAGCTTGGGCATGCGAAGCTTCAGGGTTCAGGACTGCGGATCGGGATGCGCCCAGCCGGTTTCGCACCAGGCCGACAGCAACTCCAGCGCGTCGTCGCTGGCCCGGGCCAGGTCCGCGGCGGTAAGGAAGCGCTGGTCCGCAAGCCGCCGCATGAGTGTGGCGTCACGGCCGCCGGCGCGGTAGCTATCGCCGTTGATGAACACATGGCGCTCGTCGTACATCATGCGCGTGCGCCGGTCCAGCGCCACACCTTCCAGCATCTGCATGGCTTCGGCGGGCTCGAACCAGACGTTGGACTTGGGTTCGGTCAGGCACTCGCCCAGCGCGCGCTCCAGGCCGCCCGGCTGCGCCAGCGCGCGTTGCACCGCGTCGCGGGCGAACTCCTGCAGCTGCGCGGGAATGGCCCCCGGACGGTCGACGGCGGGCTGCTTGGGATCGCGGTAGATGGGCGAATCCTCTTCGTCGCCCGCCTCGTCGGCCACGCGCATCAGCACCTCGCGGGCCAGCTCGGCGCGGTTGGCCGAGCGAAAGCCGATGGAGTAGGTCATGCACTCGCCCTCGGCGATGCCGTCGTGGGCCCAGCCGGGCGGCAGATAGAGCATGTCGCCCGGCTCCAGCACGAACTCCTGTTCGGGCACGAAGTTCGCCAGGATCTTCAGCGGCAGGCCGCCGCGCAGGCTCAGGTCCTTTTGCCGGCCGATGCGCCAGCGGCGTCGGCCGTGCGCCTGCAGCAGGAAGACGTCGTAGCTGTCGAAGTGCGGGCCCACGCCGCCGCCGTCGGTGGCATAGCTGATCATCAGATCGTCCAGGCGCGCCTCGGGCACGAACCGGAACTGCTGCAGCAGCGCGTGCGTGGCGTCGTCATGCAGGTCCACGCCCTGCACCAGCACCGTCCATTCCGGCGTCTTCAGCGGCGGGATAGAGCGCCGCGGAATCGGTCCATGGCGCAAGGACCACTGGCCCTTCTTGTGCTGGATCATGCGCGATTCCACGCCTTCCTCACCGGCCAGCGCGAACAGCTCGGCGCGCCCCACGGGCGGCTCGAACTGCGCGATCGCCTGGCGAACGAGGAGGGGTTTCTTGTGCCAGTACGTGCGCATGAACTGCGCAGGCGTCAGGCCGCCCAGCAGGGCCAGCGGTTGTTGGATATCCATGGAGATTTGCATGCCGCTGTCGCGGCCCGGGTCGAACTGCGACAATTCTCCTATGGAAATTACCGAACAATGTGTGGTCGCCTTGACCTGGATCCTGAAAGACACGCTTGGCGAGGAGCTTGACGTGCTCGACGAGCCGGTGGAGTTTCTAGTGGGCGGGGACGATCTGCTCGCCCGCCTGGAAGAAGCCTTGCAGGGCCATTCCGCGGGCGCGTCGCTGTCCCTGCATCTGGAGCCCGAAGAAGCCTTTGGCGACTACCAGGAGAAGCTGCTGTTCCTGGAGCCGCGCTCCCTGTTCCCTGCGGACATCGAGGAAGGCATGACCTTCGAGGGCTCTGCGCTGCCCGAGGGCAGCAACCCCGACGCGCCGCGCGATGCGCTGTACACGGTGGCCCAGCTCTATCCGGACCATGTGGTGCTGGACGGCAACCACCCTCTCGCAGGCATTGCACTGCGCCTGCACCTGCAGGTGCACGGCGTGCGCGAAGCGACGGAAGACGAGATCGGCCGCGGCACGGCAGGCACCGGCTTCTTCCGCATCCAGCCGCAGGCGCCGGGCAACGATCTGCTGCATTGATCAGCGTTGGACGCACCCAAAGAAAAAACGGGCCGCAGGGCCCGTTTTTCTTGGAGAGTGTTCCCCTTACATGCGCGAGATCTGGCCGCCGTTGATGCGCACGCGGTCGCCGTTGCGCAGGTCACCCGGGGAAGCCACTTCGTACACTCGCTGGCCGCCCTGGTCCAGGTTGATGATCAGGCGGTACCCCTCGACCGGACCGTTATTGTTGCCGCGGCCCTCGATGGCATTGCCGGCCACACCGCCGCCCACCGCGCCGAGCACCGTGGCGGCTGCCCGGCCGCTGCCGCCGCCGACCTGATTGCCCAGCACGCCGCCGACCACCGCGCCCAGGATGGCACCGGTGCCGCTGGTGCGGCCGCGGGCCTGCAGGGTCTCGATCTGGGCCACCGTGCCGTATTCCGTGCCGTACTGCGTGTTGGCCGGCACCGTATTGGGTGCCGGGTAGGCTGGGTAGCCGGCGCCGGACTGGGCCGGATAGGGACCGGGCTGGGCACAGGCGGCCAGGGTGCCGGCCACGACCACCGAAGCAGCCAGAGACATGAAGCGGGAAGACGGTTTACGCATGGTTGAACTCCTTTGTCTATGCAATGGCCGGTCTGGCCGCTGCGTTGACCCATTGCACCATTGCACACACTTGCAACACTGCGCGGAGATACCGCCGCCCCCTGCCGTCCTGCATCAGGCCGGACCGTAGGCCAAAGCCTTACAGAGCCGCCCCCACTCAGGTGGCCTGCTACTACTGCTTTCCTGTGGAGCCGTATCCGCCCTCGCCCCGTTCGGAGACATCGGCGAAGGCATTCACTACATTGAACTGCGCCTGTACCACCGGCACGATCACCAGTTGCGCCAGACGCTCCATGGGCTGAAGGGTGAACGGCACGTCGCTGCGATTCCAGGCGCTGACCATCAGCTGGCCCTGGTAGTCGCTGTCGATCAGGCCGACCAGGTTGCCCAGCACGATGCCGTGCTTGTGACCAAGGCCTGAACGGGGAAGGATGAGCGCGGCATAGGCCGGGTCCTTGAGGTGGATGGCCATGCCCGTGGGCACCAGTTGCCAGGCGTTCGGGGCCAGCGTCAAGGGCTCCTCCAGGCAGGCCCGCAGGTCCAGGCCGGCGCTGCCGGGCGTTGCGTAGGCCGGCAGTTGGTCAGCCAGGCGGGGATCGAGAACTTTGACGTCGAGTTTCACGCGGGAATCACTTTCGGGGGCGGGACGAGGACTGCGGCGGTGCGCGCCGCTGAAGGCCGCGCCACAGGAGTTGCAAGAAAGAGGAAGGCGGGGCCTCGGCACTGCGAGGGGATGCGGGGCCCGACAGCGCCGACACGGCTGCATGCCCGAGCCACAGCAAAAAGCCCAGGAAGGCCAGCCCGACCATGGAAACCGTGCCGTGCAGGAAAAACAAGGCCCCCAGGACCAGCAGGCCCGCAGCCAGCATGCGCCGGAGCCCGCAACAGGCGCAGCAGGATCGCCCTGGAGGCCTGCGAGACCGTCGATGGAGACGGCGCCGCCGGCCGACCGGCAGCGCCCGTCTTGCGGCGATCGCCGCCGCGCTGGGCGCGCGCAGGCTGCTGTGCAGTGCCGGCGGCACCGACCGGCTGGCGGGGCGACTGCGTGAGACGCTCCACATAGCTGGCGAAATCGCCGTCGGGCGGCGTGTCCCATTCGGGCCGCGAAAAGGCGGACATGGCGGTCCTCTCGGAAATGGAGTGCGAACGGATCAGGCAGAGGTCGGCAGCCGGCGTGCGATGTCCGCCACCAGCTGCTGGGCCAGCACGCGCTTGGAGGCCTGCGGCAGCTCGCGGTGTCCCTGCGAGTCGACCAGCAGCAGGGCGTTGTCGTCCCGGCCGAAGGTGGCGGGGCCGATGTTGCCCACCAGCATGGGCACGCCCTTGCGCAGGCGCTTGGCGCTGGCGTGTGCCAGCAGGTCTTCGCTCTCCGCCGCAAAGCCGACGCAGAACAGCGCCCCGGAACGCGCCCGGTCAGAATGGGCCACGGTGGCCAGAATGTCGGGGTTCTCGACGAAGGCCAGAGGCGGCACCTCGCCCGAGCCGTCCTTCTTGATCTTGTGCGCCGCGGCCTGCGCCGGACGCCAGTCGGCCACGGCGGCCGTTGCTATGAAAACAGAAGCATAAGGCGCTTGGGATTCAACGGCTGCGAGCATTTCCGACGCAGACTGCACATCGATGCGCCGCACGCCGCGCGGTGTCGGCAGGTGCACGGGGCCGGCCACCAGCGTGACCTCGGCACCCGCCTCGCGGGCGGCGCGGGCGATGGCAAAGCCCATCTTGCCGCTGGAGCGGTTGGTGATGCCGCGCACCGGATCGATGGCCTCGAAGGTGGGGCCGGCCGTGATCAGCACCTGCTGCCCTGCCAGCACCTGGGGAGCGAAGAAGGCCGTCAGTTCCTGCAGGATCTCGTTGGGCTCCAGCATGCGGCCGTCGCCGGTCTCGCCGCAGGCCTGGTCGCCGTTGCCCACGCCCAGCACCCTCGCGCCGTCCTTCGCCAACTGTGCCAGATTGCGCTGCGTGGCGGGGTGGGCCCACATCTCGCGGTTCATGGCGGGTGCCAGCAGCAGCGGCACGCGGTCGATGGGGCGGGCCAGGCACAGCAGGCTCAGCAGTTCGTCGGCCCGGCCCTGCACCAGGCGGGCGATGAAGTCGGCGCTGCAGGGCGCGATCAGAATCGCATCCGCCTCGCGGCTGAGGTTGATGTGCGGCATGTTGTTGGGCTCACGCGCATCCCACTGCGAACCGTAGACCGCACGGCCGGTCAGCGCCTGCATGGTCACCGGCGTGATGAATTGTGCTGCGGCCTCGGTCATGACGACCTGCACGGTGGCGCCTGCCTTGATCATCAGGCGGCTGAGTTCCGCCGCCTTGTAACAGGCCACACCGCCACTCAGGCCCAGGACGATGTGTTTGCCAGCAAGCTCGTTCATGGGGCCGGAATTTAGCAGACGGAGCTTGTGGGCTTGGGAGCCGGGGCGGCAAAGCCCGGCGGGCAGGCCTCTATAATCCCAATTTCCCACCACCAAAAAAGACATGACCAAATTTGTCTTCGTCACCGGCGGTGTGGTGTCTTCCCTGGGCAAGGGAATCGCCTCCGCCTCCCTTGCTGCGATCCTCGAATCGCGCGGCCTCAAAGTTACCCTCATCAAGCTCGACCCGTACATCAACGTGGACCCGGGCACCATGTCCCCGTTCCAGCACGGCGAGGTGTTCGTCACAGACGACGGAGCCGAGACCGACCTCGACCTGGGCCACTATGAGCGTTTCATCGAAACGCGCATGAAGAAGACCAACAACTTCACCACGGGCCGCATCTACCAGTCCGTGCTGGAGAAGGAACGCCGCGGCGACTACCTGGGCAAGACCGTGCAGGTGATCCCGCACGTCACCAACGAAATCCAGGAATACGTCAAGCGCGGCGCCGGCGTAGGCACCGATGACGCGGTCGATGTGGCCATCGTCGAGATCGGCGGCACCGTGGGCGATATCGAATCGCTGCCCTTCCTGGAGGCCGTGCGCCAGCTGAGCCTGAAGCTCGGCCCCAACAACGCCGCCTTCGTGCACCTCACCTACCTGCCCTTCATCGCGGCGGCAGGCGAGCTCAAGACCAAGCCCACGCAGCACACGGTGCAGAAGCTGCGCGAGATCGGCATCCAGCCCGACGCGCTGCTGTGCCGCGCCGACCGCCGCATTCCCGACGAAGAGCGCGAGAAGATTTCGCTCTTCACCAACGTTCCCGAATGGGGCGTGATCAGCATGTGGGACGTGGACACCATCTACAAGGTGCCCCGCATGCTGCACGAGCAGGGCCTCGATGGCCTCATCTGCGACAAGCTACGCCTGAACACCCCGCCCACCAGCTTGAAGCGCTGGGACCAGCTGGTGTACGAGACCGAACACCCGCAAGGCCAGGTCACCATCGCCATGGTGGGCAAGTACGTCGACCTGTCCGACAGCTACAAGTCGGTGAACGAGGCGCTGCGCCACGCCGGCATGAAGAACCATGTGCGCGTGAAGATCGAGCATGTCGACTCCGAGACCATCGGCGCGGCGGATGCCGCCGAGAAGCTCGCCAAGTACGACGCCATCCTGGTGCCTGGCGGCTTCGGCGCACGCGGTGTCGAGGGCAAGATCAGCACCGCCCGCTTCGCCCGCGAGCACAAGGTGCCCTACCTCGGCATCTGCCTGGGCATGCAGGTGGCCACCATCGAGTACGCCCGCCATGTGGCCGGCCTCCAGAACGCCAACAGCACCGAGTTCGAACCCGCCACGCCCCACCCCGTGATCGCTTTGATCACCGAGTGGAAGGACGCCGACGGCACCATCAAGAAGCGCGATGCCAACTCTGACCTGGGCGGCACCATGCGGCTGGGTGCGCAAAGCTCCGACGTGGCCCCCGGCACGCTGGCCCACGAGATCTACGGCAACGTGGTGACCGAGCGCCATCGCCACCGCTACGAAGCCAACGTGAACTACCTGGACCAGCTGCGCAAGGCAGGCCTGGTGATCTCGGCCCTGACGCAGCGCGAGCAACTCACGGAGATCGTCGAGTTGCCGCACGATGTGCACCCCTGGTACATCGGCGTGCAGTTCCACCCGGAGTTCAAGTCCACGCCGTGGAACGGCCACCCGCTGTTCAACGCCTTCATCAAGGCGGCCATCGAGCACCAGGCGGCCCGCGCCCCGGCGCTGGCGTCCGCCACGGCTGCCGCTGCGGCCGTCTGACACCGCAGGAGACTCGCCATGCAACTGTGCGGCTTCAACGTCGGCCTCGACCAACGCTTCTTTCTGATCGCGGGCACCTGCTCCATCGAGGGCCAGCAGATGTCCCTGGATGTGGCCGGCCAGCTCAAGGAGATCTGCGCGCCCCTGGGCATTCCGCTGATCTACAAGGGCTCGTTCGACAAGGCCAACCGCTCGTCGGGCTCCAGCAAGCGCGGCGTGGGCATCGATGCGGGTCTCAAGATCCTCGACGAAGTGCGCCGCCAGCTGCAATTGCCCATCCTGACCGATGTGCATGACACCTCCCACGTGGCCGAGGTGGCCAGCGTGGTCGACGTGCTGCAGACGCCCGCCTTCCTGTGCCGCCAGACCGACTTCATCCGCGCCGTGGCGCAGTCGGGCAAGCCGGTGAACATCAAGAAGGGCCAGTTCCTCGCGCCCTGGGACATGAAGAACGTCATCGACAAGGCCCGCGCTGCCGCTAGGGAAGCGGGCCTGTCCGAAGACCGCTTCCTGGCCTGCGAGCGCGGCGTGAGCTTTGGCTACAACAACCTGGTGGCCGACATGACCAGCCTGGCGGAGATGCGCAACTCCGGCGCGCCGGTGGTGTTCGACGTGACCCACTCGGTGCAGAAGCCCGGTGGGCAGGGCACCGTCAGCGGCGGCGCGCGCGACATGGTGCCGGTGCTGGCGCGTGCCGGCGTGGCCGTGGGTGTGGCCGGCCTGTTCATGGAAACGCATCCCCGTCCCGCCGAAGCCTGGTCCGACGGCCCCAACGCTGTGCCCCTGGCGCGCATGAAGGCGCTGCTGGAGACGCTGGTAGCGCTCGACGAGGTCACCAAGAAGCACGGCTTCCTCGAAAACGATTTCGAAGCCTGATCGCTACGACCTTCGGCCCCTATCCACCTAGAACGAAAGAGACAAGCACCATGCCCAGCGGATACGTCATCGCCAGCGTCACCGTCACCAATCCCACGCAGTACGAGGAGTACAAGAAGTGGAGCACCCACGCCATGCAGGTGCACGGCGCCGAGGTGTGCATCCGCGGGGGCAAGGTCGAGGTGCTGGAAGGTGACTGGAACCCGGGCCGCCTGGTGCTGCTCAAGTTCCCCACCTTCGAGGCCGCCCAGGCGTTCTACGCCACGCCCGAATACCAGAAGGCCAAGGCTGCCCGCGAAGGCGCGGCCGTGATGCGCATGGTGTGCGTCGAAGGTGTCTGAGCTCGTTAACTCCTGAATTGATAGCTGCTCGCGCATACAGATCAAGCGCTGGAGGCCGATTTGGCTCAAAGGCCATGCCTCCACACCCCGGATTTGAAACTCCCCGTAAAGGAAACCCATGAGTGCGATTGTTGACATCGTCGGCCGTGAAGTGCTGGACAGCCGTGGCAACCCCACCGTCGAATGCGACGTGCTGCTCGAGTCGGGCGTGATGGGCCGTGCGGCCGTGCCGTCCGGCGCGTCCACCGGCAGCCGCGAGGCCATCGAACTGCGTGACGGCGACAAGAGCCGCTACCTGGGCAAGGGCGTGCTCAAGGCCGTGGAGCACATCAACACCGAGATCTCCGAAGCCGTGCTGGGCCTGGACGCCTCCGAGCAGGCCTTCCTGGACAAGACCCTCATCGACCTGGACGGCACCGACAACAAGAGCCGCCTGGGCGCCAACGCCATGCTGGCCGTCTCCATGGCCGTGGCCCGCGCCGCCGCCGAAGAGTCCGGCCTGCCGCTGTACCGCTACCTGGGCGGCATGGGCGGCATGCAGCTGCCCGTGCCGATGATGAACGTCATCAACGGCGGCGCGCACGCCAACAACAGCCTCGATCTGCAAGAGTTCATGATCATCCCCGTGGGCGCGCCGAGCTTCCGCGAGGCCGTGCGCTGGGGCGCCGAAGTGTTCCACGCGCTCAAGAAGATCATCAACGACAAGGGCATGAGCACCGCCGTGGGCGACGAAGGCGGCTTCGCTCCCAGCGTCGAGAACCATGAAGCCGCCATCCAGCTGATCCTGCAGGCCATCGACGCTGCCGGCTACACAGCCGGCGAGCAGATCGCCCTGGGCCTGGACTGCGCCGCCAGCGAATTTTTCAAGGACGGCCACTACGTGCTGGAAGGCGAAGGCGGCATCAAGCTGACCGCCCAGCAATGGACCGACATGCTGGCCACCTGGGTGGACAAGTACCCCATCATCTCCATCGAAGACGGCATGGCCGAAGGCGACTGGGACGGGTGGAAGCACCTGACCGAGCGCCTGGGCAAGAACGTGCAGCTGGTGGGCGACGACCTGTTCGTCACCAACACCAAGATCCTGAAGGAAGGCATCGACAAGGGCATCGGCAACTCGATCCTCATCAAGATCAACCAGATCGGCACCCTGACCGAGACCTTCGCCGCCATCGAGATGGCCAAGCGCGCCGGCTACACGGCCGTGATCTCGCACCGCTCGGGCGAAACGGAAGACTCGACCATCGCCGACATCTCGGTGGGCACCAACGCCGGCCAGATCAAGACCGGCTCGCTGTCGCGCTCCGACCGCATCGCCAAGTACAACCAGCTGCTGCGCATCGAAGAAGACCTGGGCGACATCGCCCACTACCCCGGCCGCGAAGCGTTCTACAACCTGCGCTGAGCGCCTGCACCGTCGCCATGGCCCCTGTTGCCGCGCCTTTCGCTGCCCCAGCGGCAGCGGCACGTGTGCGGCGCATGCCTGGCCTGTGCGGCGGCTCCGTCCATCCGCAGCCAGCGCCCCACAGCGGGTGCAGGCTGCGGCGTACCATGGCGGCCCCTGCCCCTGACTTCTCCTACCCATGAGCTCCCGCATCGTTCCGCTGGTCTTGCTGCTGCTGCTCGTGGGCATCCACGCCCAGCTATGGACCGGGCGCGGCAGCATCGCGCATGTGCAGGAGATGCGCGAGAAGATCGAGGCACAGCACGCCGCCAATGCCCAGGCACGCCAGGCCAACGAGCGGCTGGGCTCCGAGGTCCAGGATCTGAAGGACGGCCTGGACATGGTCGAGGAAAAGGCCCGCAGCGAACTCGGCATGGTCAAGCCCAACGAGATCTACGTGCAGGTCGCCAGCCCGCGCCGCTGAGGCACCGCTCCTGAAAAGAGAGCTGCCAGCGCTCGTCTCCATTGATTTTTCGATTGATTTGACCGGCATTTGCCCACAGGACGTGCGCTGAACGCTATTGGTTGGATAGCACGGCGGGCCTTGCAGGCGCCCCCAGCGACGCGCCGCCGCCCCGCCGGCCTTGGCACTGCACAAGCCGGCCACCCAATCCGCCCCCTTTTACGCCATGCCGCCTGACCCGAGCGTTTCCTCTGCCGCGCCCGTCCGCCACGGGCTCGCGCGCCCAGTAACGGCCGCACCCCAGGCGCTGCATGTGGCCATCGTCGGGGCCGATGAGGCGGCCTGCAGGGCGCTGGCGCAGGCGCTCGATGCCTGGGCGGCCCGCCGGGAGGGCCAGGCGTCCCTGCCGGTGACCTGGCACGCGCAGACACCGCTGCAGCGCCTGGCCCAGCAGGTGGGCGCTGCGGCCCGCTTCGGCGACGATGCCCACCAAGCAGCCCTGGCTTGCGCGGCGGACCACCGCGCCGCCTATGAATGGACCTTGCTGCTCGGCCACGAAGACGCCGCCCCGTCGCGGGCCGACGACTTCCTGCGCACGGCATTGACGCGGGCGGCCGTGCCCTTTCAAGTGCTTTACGGTCCGCCAGCCGCCCGCTTCAGCCAGGCCGCCGCGGCCATCGCCCGGCAGACCGCGCAGCGCGGTGCGGCTGCAGCAGCACCGGCCCTGTCCGCGGACCCACCCCCACCCCCTGCCGCTGCCGCTGCCGACAGTCCGCAGCGGCTGCGGGCCTGGGGATGCGAGAAATGCAGCGACCCTGCCTGCGAGCACGCGCTTTTTCAGCGACTGTTGCAATCGCGCTGAAACCTGCCACTCCAGCGCAATACCGATAATAATTCTCATTTAACATGGCGGGCTTGCTGGTCTCGTCCGTGTGTCTTCGCTCGTCTCCCACTCCCCTTTGCTGACCGCGCTGGTCCGCCACTACGAGGAACTCGTCGTCCACGTGCGCCGCGGCCCCGTGGCGCGCTGGGGCGACCGCAGCCTGGCACGCGAGGTCGTGCACGACGTGTGCACCGAGATTCTTGCAGCGCCACCCGCGCAGGCGCCCCGTGTGCCGCTGGCCTTTCTGCGGACCGTATGCACCCGCCGCGCCATCGACCGGTGCCGCCATGAAGAGCGCCAGACGTTGTGGCTGGTCCCGGCGGGCGACGCGCTCCCGCACGCACCCGCTCCACCCTCGTCCGATCCTGCGCACATCCTCCAGGGGCGCCAGCGCCTGGCATTGCTGGCCGATGCCATCCACGCCCTGCCGCCGCGCTGCCGCGATGTGTTCGTGATGCACCGCATCCACGGCGTGGCCCAGGCCGAGGTGGCCGTGCACCTGGGCATTTCGCTGAAGACCGTGGAAAAACACCTGCGCATCGGCACGGCGCTGTGCCGCACGGCCTTGGGCGAGCAACTGCATGCGCTGGAGAACCTTGCATGAGCGCCGCCGCCCAGGACGGGGTGGGCCAGGCTGCAGCCGCCCTGACGCCGCAACCGCCCCGCGCCCCCTCCGAACTGGCCTGCTCTGGCGACGCGTTGAACGACGCGCTGCAGGCCGAGCGCGACGAGTTGCGCGCGCTGTTCCCGCTGCCGGCACCGCGCTCGCCCGGCCGGCGCACCGTGCGCTCCCGCACGCGCAATGCCGGCCTCGCACTGGCCGTGATGGCCACGGCGGCCGCAGTCGTGGTGGGGCTCGACCCGGCCTGGCATACCGAACAGCATGCGACCGCGATAGGCGAGCAGCGTACCGTGGCGCTGGCCGACGGCACCCGGTTGACGCTGGACACCGCCACCGGCGTGCGCGTGCGCTGGCACCTGCGCAGCCGCCGGCTGGAACTGCTGCAGGGCCGCGCGCGTTTCGACGTCGCGCCCAGCTCGCTGCGCCCCCTGTACGTGGCAGCCGGCAGCGTGCAGGTGCGTGTGGTGGGTACGGTGTTCGATGTGCGACGCGAGGGGTATGCGCCAGGGCCGGTGCAGGATTCGGCCCGCCCCCAGGTCCGTGTGACGGTGCTGGAGGGCCGTGTACAGGTGCGCGACGCCGCCCACGCCGGCGCAGCCTGGGTGCTCGGCCCCGGCCAGCGCCTCCTGGCGGGCGGCGCGCAGCCTGCGGCGCCCGAGGCGTTCGACACCTCCCCGTCCCAGGGCGACGCCGCAGGAGGATGGGCGCAGGGCCGGCTGGTGTTCGACCGCGTGCCGCTGCGCGATGCCCTGGCGGAGGTGCAGCGCTACCGCAGCGCCCCCATCCGGCTGCATGGCGACGGGCGCCTGGCGCAGCAGGCCGTCTCGGGCGTATTCGAGACCACCCGGACCGACCAACTGCTCGATCTGCTACCCCATGCGCTGGGCGCGCGCGTACAGCGCCGGGCCGATGGCAGCGTGGACGTGTCCCGCTGACGCACGCCATCGGTCGTCTTTTTTTCCTCGGGCAGGTAGGGTTGCGCCGTCCGGCAAACGACATCCCTGGTGAACCCTTTCATCACCGGTCCCAAGGAGTCTTTCCGCATGTCCGATCGTTTCCGGCCCCGCCCCTGGCGGCTGGCCCGCATCACGCCCGTCGCCGCCGCCCTGCTGCTGGCCTGCGCGGCGCAAGCACAGTCCTCCCGCATCGCCATCGACCTGCCGGCCGCCCCGCTCGACCGCTCGCTGGGCACGCTGGCCCGGCAGGCGGGCGTGCAGGTGTTCTTTTCGTCCGACCTGGCGCAGGGCCGCACCGCGCCCGCACTGCGCGGCGAGTTCACGGCCCGCGAGGCGCTGGACCGGCTGCTGGCAGGCAGCGGCCTGGCGTTGCGCGCGCAGGACGCGACGACCTTCACTGTGGAACCCGCACCGGCGGCCGCGGCGGGCGGCGCCAGCACCACGCTGTCGGAAGTGAAGGTCGTGGCCGAGGCGGACACCAGCGGCACCACCGAGGGCACGGCCTCGTACACCACGCGGGCGACCAGCACCGCCACGCGCCTGCCCCTCACGCTGCGCGAGACGCCGCAGGCCGCCACCGTCATCACGCGCCAGCGCATGGACGATCAGGCCATGACCAGCATCGTGGATGTGGTGCAGGCCGCGCCGGGCCTGTTCCTGAGTGGGGCCGACGGCGTGGGGCGGCCCAACATCACGGCGCGCGGCTTCAGCGCGAACGTGATGTACGAGGGCTTCACCAGCGCCTGGAGTTCGTTCCTGCCCAGCTCGCAGGCCAACATGGCGCTGTTCGACCGGGTGGAGATCGTGCGCGGGGCCACCGGTCTCGCGCAGGGCGCGGGCTCGCCGTCGGCCGCGATCAACATGGTGCACAAGCGGCCCACGCGCGACTTCCGCGGCGCGGTCAGCGCCAGCGCCGGCAGCTGGGACGACTATGGGCTGACCGCCGACGTGGGCGGCCCGCTCAACGCCGCCGGCACGCTGCGCGGGCGCCTGGTGGCCGCCGGGCAGGATGCAGGCACCTTCCGCGACGTGGAGAAGCACGACCATGGTCTGCTCTACGGCGTGCTGGAGGCGGATGTGGGCGAGCGCACGCTGCTCACCCTGGGCGTGCACCGCCAGACCGACTACTCCAACCATTTCTGGTACGACCTGCCGATGGGCGGCCGCGGCGGGCACCTGAACCTGCCGCGCTCCACCTTCCTGGGCAACGACTGGGAATACGCCAAGAACCGCGTGACCACCGCTTTCGCCACGCTGGAGCACGAACTGGGCAACGACTGGAAGCTGCGCCTGGCCACGCTGCAGAGCTGGCGCGACCTGGACATCCTGGGCACGGCCACCTACCGTGAATCGGCCAACGCCACCAACGACGTCTTCTACCAATCGGTCTGGGGCGGCCAATACGACTACCGCAGCCAGAACTACGACGTATCCGTGTCCGGCCCGTTCGAGCTGCTGGGCCGCAGGCACCAGGTGGTGGCCGGCGCCACGCACCAGGCCCTCGACAGCACCACGCACAACCGCAGCTGGACGCCGTCGCGCATCCTGGGCGTGGACGTGTTCCGCTACGACCCCTACGGCACCCCGGAACCCGTGGGCACGCCCACCACCACGACGAGCAACGTCATCTCGCAGGACAGCGTGTACGCCACCACCCACCTGCACCTGGCGGACCGCTGGAAGCTGCTGCTGGGCGGCCGGCTGGACTGGTACGAGTACGACAACCGCAGCGGCCCCGGGAGCTACAAGGTCACCCGCAACGTGACGCGCTATGCCGGTGTCACCTACGATCTGGACCGCCACCACACGGCCTACGCGAGCTACACGGACATCTTCAATCCGCAGACCGCCAAGGGCACCGACGGCCACATCATCAAGCCCATCGTGGGCGAGAACTACGAGGTGGGCGTGAAGGGCGAGTACTTCGGGGGGGCGCTGAACACCACGCTGGCGTACTTCCAGGTCAACCAGACCAACCGCGCACGCACGCTGACCGACCAGAGCGCCTGCCCCACCTACCCCGAAACCGCGTGCTCGGAGGCCTCGGGCCTGGTGCGCACCAAGGGCGTGGACCTGGAGGTGCTGGGCGCCCTCACGCCGCGCTGGCAGATCGGCGCGGGCTACACCTATGCCGACACGCGCTACGTGCGCGACGGCAACGCCGCCAACATCGGCCAGCGTTTCAGCACCGGCACCAACCCGCAGAACATGTTCAAGCTGACCACGCTGTACCGCTTCGCTGGCGAGCTGCAGCGCTGGCGCGCGGGCGCCAGCCTGTACTGGCAGAGCCGCCTGTACAACAAGGGCACGACGGCGGGCAACGCCTGGCGCAACGAGCAAGGGGCCTACGCCGTGGCGGACGTACTGCTGGGCTACCAGCCCACGGCCCAGCTGGATCTCCAGCTCAACGTGACGAACCTGTTCGATCGCAGGTACTACCGCGCCGTCGGCTACTCCACCCAGTGGGGAACCGACATCTACGGCGAACCGCGCAAGCTCAAGGTCACCGCCAAGTACAGTTTCTGAAGCGGGGAAAGCGCAATCACCGCAAGGAACCTCTGCCCCCATCGAGCGGAGGGGTGCGCTGCGGTGGTCTGCGCAGAGGTTCACCAGTGGCGCCACCGCTCACAAAAATATAGCTGCCAGCGCTTTATGTACCGGCACTGGCGGCCGTTTTGGCCTCAAAGATCACTGCACGGCATCCGTGCCCGGCGGCAGGTGCATCTTGCCTGTGAAGACTTGCGCCGCATCCACTGCGTCGTAGCGGTACTGCTGCCCGCAGTACTCGCAGGCCACCTCGATCTCGCCGCGCTCGGCCAGGATGCTCTCGGCCTCCTCGGGGCCCAGGCTGCGGAGCATGGCGCTCACCCGCTCCCGGCTGCAGGTACAGGCAAAGCGCGGCGCGTCTTCGCCCTGGCGAGGGGCGAAGCGCAGCAGCTTCTCTTCCCAGAACAGCCGGTGCAGGATGGTGTCCACGTCCAGCGACAGCAGTTCCTCACGCGTCAGGCTGGCCGCCAGCGTGGCGATGCGGTTGTAGTCCTCGTTGCGGCCGATCTGGTCTTCGTTCTCGCCATGGCTCATCTCTGCGGCCAGGTTGCCTTCGCCCTTGATCGGCATGCGCTGGATCAGCAGCCCCGCAGCCACCTTGTCGTTGGCCGCCAGCACCAGCGTCGTGTCGAGCTGCTCGGACTGCAGCATGTAGTGCTGCAGCACATCGCTCAGGCGCTCCAGCTTCTCGCCGTGGTCGCCGTTCAAAGGCACCACGCCCTGGTAGGGCTGCTGTCCGGGCATGCGGTCTTTGGGGTCGAGCGTGATGGCGCAGCGGCCCACGCCGCCCACGTTCACCATCTGGGGCAGGCCGGCCTGCGGCGGCAGTTCGCCGGTGATCGATGCCGTCGCCCGCAGGCTCAGGTCGGACTGCACCTCCGCCACGGCGAGCTTGACCGGACCGTCCCCGAAGATCTGCAGCACGAGCGCTCCGTTGAACTTGATGTTGGACTGCATGAGCACGCCGGCTGCCGCCATCTCGCCCAGCAGTTCACGCACGGGCTCCGGGTAGGCGCCGGTGGCGGTGTTGTTGGCGCGGCGCGCGAGGATGTCGGTCCACGCGTCCGTCAGGCGCACCACCATGCCGCGCACCGGCAGGCCATCGAAAAGAAACTTGTGGAGTTCAGACACCGTGGGACTTCCTGATGAGATGTGAAAGCGCTGCCCGGCCGTATCAGCCGGTCTGGCGCAAGCCGGCGCGGAAACGCCGGGCGTTGTCGATATAGGTCTGCGCACTCTTGCGCAGGCCTTCCATTTGTTCGGGCGTCAGCTGGCGAACGGCCTTGGCGGGGCTGCCGAGGATCATCGATCCATCGGGAAACTCCTTGCCCTCCGTGACCAGCGCCCCGGCGCCGACCAGGCAGTTCTTGCCGATCCTGGCGCCGTTGAGCACCACCGCACCGATGCCGATCAGCGATTCGTCGCCCACCGTGCAGCCGTGCAGCACGACCTTGTGGCCCACCGTCACGCGCTCACCCAGCGTCAGCGGCTGGCCGTGGTCGGAGTGCAGCACGCTGCCGTCCTGCACATTCGTCCCCGCGCCGATGGTCAGCGTCTCGTTGTCGCCGCGCAGCACGGCGCCGAACCAGATGCTGGCATTGTCCCCCAGCACCACGTTGCCCATGACCTCGGCGCTGTCGGCCACCCAGGCCGATTCCGCCACGCGCGGCGCCACGCCGTCCAGTTCGTACAAAGCCATGTTGTCTCCTGTAGTGGTTGGAATGGGGGAAACGGCGCCGTGCGCCCTCAAGTAGCAGGGCGCCGACCACCAGAGTCGTGAAGAGCCTCCCTAGAATTGTAGGGATGGAGCTTCGTGAACGTGCTCTGCAGGTCCTGTGCCTGGCAGACCCTGACCAAAAATCGGCTGCTGCGCTTGACATGTATGCGCGGGCAGCTACTTTTTCAATAGCACCCCTGGCGCCCGAGCCCCCCGTCGATCCTGCCGCACTGCCGGGGCGGCCCGACCGGCCGGAGCTGCGTCCCCACACGGAAGTGGCGCGGCGCTCGCCCGCTACCCCGGCAGGCCGCGCGGTGCTTATGCATGCCATCGCGCACATCGAGTTCAACGCCATCAACCTGGCGCTCGACGCCATCTGGCGCTTCGACGGCCTGCCAGCGCCCTTCTACCTAGACTGGCTTCGCGTGGCCGCCGAGGAAGCCAAGCACTTCCGCCTGCTGCGCGACCACCTGCGCACGCTGGGCCACGACTACGGCGACTTTCCCGCCCACCAGGGCCTGTGGACCATGTGCGAGAAGACGGCGCACGACGCCGTGGCCCGCATGGCGCTGGTACCACGCACGCTCGAAGCCCGCGGACTGGACGCCACGCCTCAGATCCAGCGCAAACTGCGGCAGGTGGGCACACCCGACGCTTTGGCGGCGGTGGACATCCTGGACGTGATCCTGCGCGAGGAGGTCGGACATGTAGCCATTGGTAACTATTGGTATCGCTGGCTGTGTGACCGGGAGGGGTTGGAGCCCGAGAGCCATTACGCCGTCCTGGTGCGCCGGTACGAGGCCCCGCGTCTCAAGCCGCCCTTCAACGATGCGGCCCGGCGCGCCGCCGGGTTCACCGACGCCGAGCTCGAGTGGTTGCAGCACGGTTGACGCGGTCGGCATCGCGAACCACCATCCGTTCCTACAATGGGTGCAGCGGTCCTCGCGGCGCCCGCCCCTTCGACTGCAGTGCGCCCGACCGCTGGCGGCAGAACCCGCGGCGCGTTCCTCTCCCCGTATCCCTTATGTCCTCCACCACGTCCATCGCCGCCTTCGAGTCCCCCTCCTCCCCCACTGCGCCGACCGGAACGACCGGCGCCATGATCGCCCGCCAGGCCATCGTCAACGCCCAGCAGGCCGTCATCGGCTACGAACTCTTCAACCGCTCTCGCGCCAGCGTGGCCCATACGGCCGCCAGCGATGTCATCCTGGTGTTCACGGCGCTGTCGCATGCCGGCACCGAAGACTTGGTCGGCAAGAAGCTCATCTTCGTCAACTGCACCCACGAAAGCCTGGCCGGCGGCCACCTGGAACTGGTGGACCCGGACAAGGTCGTACTGGAGATTCCTCCGCTGGGCCATGCCGCCGCCGAGGAAGTGAGCATGCGCCTGCCCATCCTGACGGGGCTGCGGGAGCGGGGCTTCCACCTCGCGTTCAACCACACCGTGCTCGAGTCGGCCTACGCCCCCTGGCTACCGCTGGCCGACTACATCAAGCTCGATCTTTCGGTGCTGGCCCACGACCAGCTGGCCGTGCTCATCAACTACGCCGGCCGGCACTCCACCGCCGAGCTGATCGCCGAGAAGGTCGAAACCGCCCAGCAGTACGACATGGTGTCCAGCAAGGGCGTGCAGCTGTTCCAGGGCTACTGGTTCTCGCGCCCCGCGCTGGTGGAGGCCAAACTGCTCACGCCTGCGCAGGGCAGCATCATCCAGCTCATCAACCTGGTGCGTAACCAGGCCAGCACGGACGAGATCGAGGAAGTGCTCAAGAAAGATCCGGGCCTGGCCTTCAACCTGATGCGGCTGATCAATTCGTCCGGCTTCGGACTGTCACGCGAGGTGACGTCCTTCCGCCAGGCCGTGATGCTGATGGGGCTGAAGAAACTCTTCCGCTGGGCTGCGCTGCTGCTCACGGCCTCGCGCAACGGCGGCATTCCCTCCTCCATCGGCTCCAACGCCGTGGTGCGGGGGCGGCTGATGGAACTGCTGGCACAGGACATCCTGCCCGCCGAGGAAGCCGACCAGGCCTTCGTGGTCGGCATCTTCTCCATGCTGGACGTGATGCTGAGCATGCCCCTCGCCTCCGCCGTCGGCCTGCTGCACATGCCCGAGGCAGTGGCCGAAGCGCTGTTGCACCGCACGGGCGTGCTCGGCGACCTGCTGACGCTCACGGAGGCGTGCGAGACCAGCAACGACGAGATCTTCGACCAGACAGCGACCCGCCTGGGCCTGAGCAGCCAGCAGATCAACTGGGCCCACCTGCAGGCGCTGGCCTGGGCCGACCATCTTTCGGACGAGGGCTGAGCGGCCCGTTCGCCCCCTGCTTCTAGAATCCCCTTATCCACTGCCTCCTAGCGCCTCATGTCGAGCACCTCCGATCAAGCCCCTGCCGCCGCTGACCCTTCCGCCGCTTCCGACGCGGCCGCAGATGCCGGCAACCAGATCATCATCGCCCGCCAGGCCATCCTGGACGAGCAGCGCGCCGTGTTCGGCTACGAGCTCTTCGACCGCTCCACCGCCGCCGACGCGCACACCGCCGCCAGCGACGCCGCCCTGCTGTTCAACGCGCTCTCGTATGCCGGTACCGAAGCACTGGTCGGCAAGAAGACCGTCTTCATCAACTGCACCCATGAGAGTCTGGCCGGTGGCCACCTGGAGCTGATCCACCCCGAGAAGGTGGTGCTGGAAGTCCCCACGCTGGCCGACGGCGCCACGCCCGAAGACATCGCGGGCCGCGTGCCCACGCTGGAGGCGCTGCGCGCCCGGGGCTTCCGCCTGGCGTTCAACCAGAACGTGCTGCGCCGCTCCTACGCCAGCTGGCTGCCCCTTGCCGCCTTCATCAAGCTGGACATGCAGGCCTTCAAAACCGAGCTGACCGAGCCGCTGGTGAAGTTCGCCCGCCAGTACACGCAGGCCACGCTGGTGGCCGAGAAAGTGGAAACCGCCGAACAGCACGAGCGCATGGCGGGCCTGGGCGTGAAGCTGTTCCAGGGCTACTGGTTCGCCAAGCCGGCGCTGGTGAAGGCGCAGACCATCCGCCCGTCGCAGGCGACCATCATCCAGCTCATCAACCTGGTGCGCAAACAGGCCACCACGGCAGAGATCGAGGAGCTGCTGAAGAAGGACCCGACGCTGTCCTTCAACCTGCTGCGCTTCATCAACTCGTCGGGCTTCGGCCTGTCGTGCGAGGTCACGTCCTTCCGCCACGCGGTGATGATTCTCGGCCTCAAGAAGCTCTTCCGCTGGGCGGCACTGCTGATGACCACCTCGCGTGCCAGCGGGTCGCCCCCGGCGGTGGGGCAGACGGCCGTGGTGCGCGGCCGTCTCATGGAATTGCTGGCCGCCGAGCTGCTTCCCCCCGAGGAGTGCGACAACGCCTTCGTGGTGGGCGTGTTCTCGCTGCTGGACACCATGCTGGGCGTGCCGCTGGAGAAGGCGCTGGAATCCGTGGCGCTGCCACAGCCCGTGGTGGACGCGCTGCTGCACAACACCGGCGTGTTCGCACCGTTCCTGGAGCTGACGAAGGCCTGCGAGAGCGGCGACGACGTCGCCTTCGCGCGCGCCGCGGATGCGCTGCACCTGTCCAACCGCCAGGTGAACTGGGCGCACCTGCAGGCGCTGACCTGGGCCGAGGGCCTGGGCGGAGAAGACTGAGCCGCAAGGCCCGCGCCGCCGGCGCGGCGCCGGGCGCCGAGCAACCGGCTGCCAATCATCAGCTCAGCCACGCTGCCGCGGCCCGCATGGCCTGCGCAGCGCGGCCGGCCCACCCCTCAGTTCATCTGAATGTTCGCCGCGCGGATGATGCGCGCGTTGGTTTCCGACTCGGCGGCGATCTGCCGCGCAAAGTCCGCGGCCTTGCCGCCGGTGGGCACGTTGTCCGTGGCTTCCAGACGGGCTTTCATGTCGGGCAGTGCCAGGGCCTTGTTGATCTCTGCATTCAGACGCTCCAGCACGGGCGCAGGCGTCTGCGCGGGCGCGAAGACGCCGAACTGCGAGCTCATGTTGGCCGCCGGAAAGCCCAGCTCGGCGAGCGTGGGCACATCGGGCAGGGTCTCCAGCCGCTTGGGGGCACCCACGGCCAGCGCCTGCAGCTTGCCGGCCTTCATCTGCTGCATCACCGCCGGGCCGGCGTTCGTCGACAGCACCTCGAACTGCCCGCTCAGCGCATCGTTGAGCTGCTGACCGCCGCCCTTGTAGGGCACGTGCGTGATCTGCAGCTTGCCGGTCAGCATGATCTGCTCGAGCATGATGTGGCCTAGCGACGCCAGCCCCGAGGTGGCCCAGCGCACCTCGCCCGGCCGGGCCTTCGCGGTGGCCAGCAGCTGGCGGAAGTCCTTGGCGCCGGTGGCGGGGGTGCCCATCAGCAGCACGGGGGAATACATGACGCTGGCCACGGGCGCGATGTCCCTGGCCGGGTCGAAGGGCGACTTGCCCAGGTGCGGGTTCAGCACCAGGGGGCTGATGGCGGAAAAGCCCAGCGTGTAGCCGTCCGGTGCGGCCTTGGCCACCATGTCCATGCCGATGCTGCCGCCGGCACCAGCCTTGTTCTCCACCACCACGGGCGTGTGCAGCTGGGACGACAGCTTGTCGCCCAGGGCGCGGGCCACCACGTCGCTGACGCCGCCCGCGGGGTAGGCCACGATGATGCGGATCGGCTTGGACGGCCAGGCAGGGGCCTGTGCCAGGGCAGAGAAGGGAAGGCCTGCGGCGAACAGGGCGGGCAGACCGGCCAGCAGGCGGCGGCGAAGGTGTCGAGGCATGGAGATGGCGAAAAGCGTGGAGAAAAGAGGGTGGGAGCGGTCGCCACGGGGCGCCGCACCTGCCGGGTCAGTCGGCCAGCTGCAGCTTGCGCTCGCGGATCAGGCGCGACCACTTCTCATTGTCGCCTTTCACGAAGGCCTCGAACTCGGCCGGGCCGGCCGGATGCACCTCCGAGCCCGCCGCAGCGAACTTGGCCTGCACTTCGGGCTGTGCCAGCACGCGCGCCAGTTCGCGCGACAGCCGCTCCGTCACATCGCGCGGCAGGCCGGCCGGGCCCACCAGGCCCTGGAAGCCCACGGACTCCATGGCGCCCAGGCCCAGCTCGCGCACGGTGGGCACGTCGGGCAGCTGCGGGTCGCGGCGCGGTCCGGTCACGGCCAGGGCCTTGAGCTTGCCGCCCTTGATCTGCGGCAGCAGCACCGTGCCCGCATCGATGAGCAGCTGGGTCTGCCCGCCGATCAGGTCCTGGATGGCAGGAGCGCTGCCCTTGTACGGCACGTGGGTCACGTTCAGGCCGGTGGCCTGGTTCATCAACTCGCCGTTGAGGTGGGTCGAGGTGCCCGCGCCGCCCGAGGCGAAATTGGCCTGGCCGCCCTGCCCCTTGGCCCATTCCACCCAGCCACGCAGGTCCTTGGCGGGATGGTCGGGCCGGGTCACCGCGATGTAGCTGCCCCAGGCTGATCTGCCCGATGTAGGTGAACTGGCGCACCGGGTCGTACGGCATCTTCTTCTGCAGGTACGGCGCGATGGCGAAGGGCCCCGTGTTGGCCAGCAGCAGCGTGTAGCCGTCCGGCGCGGCGCGGGTGAGCTCGGTCGCGGCGATCATGCCGCCGGCGCCCGGCTTGTAGTCCATCACGATCTGCTGGCCCAGTGCGGCCTGCAGCGGCATCTGCACGGTGCGTGCGGTGAAGTCGATACCGCCGCCCGGCGGGTAGCCGATGATGAGGCGGATGGGCTTGGCCGAGGGCCAGGCCTGGGCGCACGCGGCGGTGGACAGCAGCGCCATCGCGCAGGCGCCGGCCCATTGCTTGAAACGGGTCATGTCGTGGTCTCCTGTGGTCGCCGTGATCGTGCTCCGGATGGCGCGAGACGCAAGCAGGACTTACCCGCGCGGATGGTGCTGCGCATGCAGCTGCTTGAGCCGCTCGCGCGCCACGTGGGTGTAGATGGTCGTGGGTGGAGATGTCGGCATGGCCCAGCAGCAGCTGCACCACACGCAGATCGGCACCGTGGTTGAGCAGGTGCGTGGCGAACGCATGGCGCAGCGTGTGGGGCGACAGCGGCACGGTGATGCCGGCCTGCTGGGCGCATTTCTTCACGATGACCCAGAACATCACGCGCGACATGGCCGCGCCGCGCTGGGTCACGAACAGGTCATCGGTCTGCTGGCCCGCGAGGATGGCGCCGCGCCCCTCGGCCAGGTAGCGCTCCAGCCAGCGCTGCGCCTCGGCGCCGAACGGCACCAGCCGCTCCTTGCCGCCCTTGCCCATCACGCGCAGCACGTTTTCCTGCAGGCTCAGGTGGAAGGTCTTGAGCGTGACCAGTTCGGTCACGCGCAGCCCGCTGGCGTACATCAGTTCCAGCATGGCCCGGTCGCGCAGGCCCAGCGGCGTGGCCGTGTCGGGCGCGTGCAGCAGCGCCTCGACCTGCGCCTGCGACAGCGTCTTGGGCACGCGCATCGGCTGGCGCGCGGCCTGCAGCCGCACGGTGGGATCGACCTGGATGCGGCCCTCACGCAGCGCCCAGTGGAAATAGCGGCGCAGCACCGTCAGGCGCCGGTTGGCCGATGTGGCGCGGGTGGTGGCGTGCCGGGCTGCGAAGTAGCCGTGCAGGTGGTGCTCCTCCGTGGCGTCTACGGCCAGGGGCGGCTCCTGGGCAGCCAGCCAGTCGCCGTACATCGACAGGTCGCGCCGGTAGGCGGCCAGCGTGTTGCGCGAGAGGCCGTCCTCCAGCCACAGGGCGTCTATGAAGGCATCGATGGAGGACTGGCTGTCGGGAAGCATCGGGCGAACTTAGCACGTAAAAAAGCCGCCCGCAGGCGGCTTGGGGAGAGCACATCGGCGCGGGTGGCAGCGCCGGCGGGCATGTCACGCCAGGTGCGCGCCCGGCTGCGGCATCACTCCAGCACCAGCTTCTGCTTTTGCACCACCTGCTTGTAGACCTCGAACTCGGCCTTGATCTGCTCGGTGAACTGCTCGGGGGTGTTGGCGACGATGAGCGAGCCCGTGTCCTCGATGCGCTTGCGCACGGCCGGGTCTTCCAGCGCCTTGCGCACGCCGGCGTTGATCTTGTCCACGACGTCCTTCGGCAGGCCCTTGGGGCCCAGGATGCCGTAGTAGGCCATGCGGTTCACCGGCTCCAGGCCCACTTCCTTGAACGTGGGCACATTGGGCAGCGCGGCGACGCGCTGGGGTGCCGCCACCACGATGGGCACCAGGCGGCCGTCCTTGATGAAAGGCAGCGCCGAGGGCAGGTTGTCGAAGATCATCGGCACCTGGCCGGCCACGGTGTCGTTCAGGGCCGGGCCGGCGCCACGGTAGGGGATGTGCGTGACGAAGATGTCCGTCAGGCTCTTGTACAGCTCCATCTGCAGGTGGCCGATGCCGCCGGTGCCGGACGACGAGTACGAGTACTTGCCCGGCGACTTCTTCATCTCGGCCACGAAGGACTTGTAGTCCTTGGCGGGGAACTTGGGGTTCACCGCAATGATGTTGGGCGTGGCCGCGATGTTGATGATCGGAGTGAAGTCGGTCAGCGGGTTGTACGGCGTCTTGGGGTTGATGGCCGGGTTGGCCGCCGTGGTGGACACCGTGGCGATGCCCAGCGCATAGCCGTCGGGCGTGGAGCGCGCGGTTTCCGACGCACCGATGATGCCGCCGCCACCCGCCTTGTTCTCCACCACCACGGGCTGGCCGATCGCACGCGACAGCGGGTCGGCGATGACGCGCGCGATGATGTCGGTCGTGCCGCCGGGGGCAAAGGGAACGACGAGGCGCACGGGCTTGTTGGGATAGCCCTGGGCCAAGCTGGTGCCTGCGGCCACGGTCAGGGCGACGCCCAGCCAGATTCGACGTTGCATGGTTTTCCTCCTCAATGTGCTTGTGCGAACAGTAAGCGGGCATCCTATCCGCACCGCCTTGTGGAACCGGGGGGTGCAAGTCCTTGATCCGTCAGGGATTTCCCGAGTCGGCGCGCCCCGCGTCAGGCAATTGCAAGCCACCGTCAGCGCCGTCCGACACACACGCCACGGTATCCTCGGCCGGTGAATTACGCCCAGCTCCTTCTCCCGGATTTCTCGCTGATCCTGATCGGCTACCTGCTCTGCCGCTACACCCCCCTGAACCGCTCCGTGTGGCAACCGGTGGAGAGCCTGGTGTACTTCCTGCTCTTTCCGGTGCTGCTGTTCCAGTCCATCGTCAAGAGCCCGATCCACGTGGGCGAGGCCTCCGGGCTGATCGCTGCCGGCGTGCTGTCCGGCCTGCTGGGCATCGGCCTGGCGTACAGCCTGCCGCGGCTGCCCTGGATCGGCCAACGCATCGACCCGCGCGACCATGCGGCCAGCGCGCAGATCGCCTTCCGCTTCAACTCCTTCATCGGCCTGGCGCTGGCCGAGCGCCTGGCCGGCCCGCAGGGCCTGTTGCTGATCGCGGTGCTGATCGGCGTGTGCGTGCCGATGTTCAACATCGCCGCCGTCTGGCCCATGGCGCGCGCCGGGCAGCACGGGTTTCTGCGCGAGCTGGTGCGCAATCCACTGATCGTGGCCACGGCGACCGGGCTGGTGGCCAACCTGCTCGGCTTTCGCATCCCCGCGTGGATCGAGCCCACGGTGAGCCGCATCAGCGCCTCGTCCCTCGCCCTGGGGCTCATGGCAGCGGGCGCGGGCATGCAGTTCGGCCTGCTGACGCGGGGCAAGGCGCTGTCGGCGTCGGTGCTGCTGATCCGGCACCTCATCACGCCGCTGATCGGGCTGGGGATGGCGCACCTGTTCCAGCTCGATACCGTGCAGACCACCGTGCTGCTGGCCTTCACCGCCCTGCCCACGGCCTCCACCTGCTACGTGCTGGCCGCCCGCATGGGCTACAACGGGCCGTACGTCGCCGGACTGGTGACGCTGTCGACCGTGCTGGGCGTGGTGAGCCTGCCGTTCGCGCTGGGCGTGCTGCGCTGATCTCTCCAAGGCATACACCGCCCGTACATGACTCCGTCCCTTCGTCCCCTGCTCCACTCCTCTCCCCTGCGCCGCCGGACGCTCCTGCTGGCGGCCACCGGCGCCGCGACCGTCCTGGCGACGGCTTGCGGCCGCAAGCCGGCCAAGACCCAGCCCATTCCCTCAGGCGCCACGGTGCTGGCCCTGGGCGATTCGCTCACCTGGGGCACCGGCGCCGGCACCCAGGACGCCTACCCCGCCGTGCTGCAGGAGCTGACCGGATGGCACGTCGTCAACGCCGGCATCTCGGGCAACACCGCAGCCCAGGCCCTGGAGCGTCTGCCGGGCCTGATGGCCGAACATGATCCCGCGCTGGTGATCCTGTGCACCGGCGGCAACGACTTTCTGCGGCGCCAGAGCGCCTCCGCCACGCAGGCCACCATCCGCCGCACCGTCCAGGCCATCCAGGCTGCCCGCGTGCCTGTGCTGCTGGTGGCCGTGCCCCAGTTTTCCGTGATCGCCGCGGCAGGCGGCCCTCTCAGCGACCATCCCCTGTACGAAGAGCTGGCCGACGAGTTGAACGTGGCGGTGTACAGCGGCGGCTGGTCCGAGGTGCTGGGCGATGCGCGCCTGCGCTCGGACGCGGTGCACGCCAACGCGGCGGGTTACCGCCGGTTCGCCGAAGGGCTGGCCCAGCGGCTGCGGGTCGCGGGATGGCTGCGGACGCCGCAGTCGTAGCCGCCTCGGGCAGCGACGCCGGTCATCATCACTATCAAATATATAGCTGCCTGCGCTTATCAGATAAGCGCCAGAGGCCTATTTTATTCAGATTCCTGCGCCAGCGCCCAGGCCACGTGCTCGCGCACCAGCGCACTCGGGTCGTCCGCCCGCGCAGCCAGCGCCGCCCGCACGCCGGCATCGCCCGTCGCCCGCAGCGCGTTGCCCAGGCCCACGGCCACGTTGCGCAGCCAGCGCTCGTGCCCGATGCGCCGGATGGGGCCGCCCTCGGTCATGCGCAGGAAGGTGGGCTCGTCCCAGGCGAACAGGTGCACCAGCTGCTGGCCCACCAGCCCGCGGCGCTCGTCGAAGTCCGGCAGGCGGCTCGCCTGCGCGAACTTGTTCCAGGGGCAGATCAGCTGGCAGTCGTCACAGCCGTAGATGCGGTTGCCCATGGCGCGCCGCAGCGCCACCGGGATGGCGCCCGCGTGTTCGATGGTCAGGTAAGAGATGCAACGCCGCGCGTCCACCCGGCCGGGCGCCACGATGGCCTGCGTGGGGCACACGTCGATGCACGCCTGGCAGCTGCCGCAGTGCGCAGTGACCGGCGCGCTGGCGGGCAGCGGCATGTCGATGTAGATTTCGCCCAGGAAGAACATCGAGCCCGCATCGCGGTTCAGCACCAGCGTGTGCTTGCCGCGCCAGCCCTGCCCGCTGCGGCTGGCCAGCTCGGCCTCCAGCACCGGGGCGGAGTCGGTGAACACGCGGTGCCCTACGGGCCCCACGGCCTCGCCGATGCGGTCCGCCAGCTTCTGCAGACGCGCGCGCAACACCTTGTGGTAGTCCCGCCCCCGGGCGTAGACCGACACGATGGCCTCGTCCGGCCGGGCCAGCCGGTCGAACTCCACGGCCTGCCAGCCCTGCGGGTCGCGGCCCTGCGGCAGGTAGTCCATGCGCGCGGTGATCACGCTCACGGTGCCGGGCACCAGCTCGGCCGGCCGCGCCCGCTTCAGGCCATGCGCCTGCATGTAATGCATGTCACCATGGAACCCTTGGGCCAGCCATTGCATCAATCCCGCTTCGGCGGACGACAAATCCACGCCCGCCACGCCGATTTGGGAGAATCCCAGCTCGCGGGCCCAGCCTTGTATTTGAGGAACGAGTTGACTGCTGCACGACATCACGGCCAGATTGTAGAAAGCCCCTCTGCTGACGGCGCTGCGCGCGCCGCGCCGCCGCACCTGCGCATGGATCAGCAATGGCACGGCGAAGACGACACCGCCCGCTTCGCCGCCCGTCTGGCCGCGCAGCCGGCCTTGCGCAACGCCTTCATCACCCTGCACGGCGACCTGGGCGCCGGCAAGACCACCCTGGTGCGCCACCTGCTGCGCGCGCTGGGCGTGCAGGGCCGCATCAAGAGCCCGACCTATGCCGTCGTGGAGCCGCACGAGGCGCCCGGCCTGGCCATCTGGCACTTCGACTTCTACCGTTTCAGCGACCCGCGCGAGTGGGAAGACGCGGGCTTTCGCGACGTGTTCGCCAGTGCGGGGCTCAAGCTCGCCGAATGGCCCGAGAAGGCTGCAGCCCTGATTCCGCCTGCGGACCTTGCTATTCACATTGAAGCAGAGGATGATGACACCCGACGCGTCACGCTGCAGGCCGGCACGGCCCGTGGCGACGATATCCTGCTGGGGCTGCAGGCATGAAGAACCAACACGCCGCGCCACACCACCGCACCCTGCCCCCGACCGCCGACGCACGCCGCATGGAGGATCTCCGATGAGCGACGAGCACTCGCCGCGCCCCAACCGCAGCCGCCGCGCGCCCGGCGCATCCCGCCGCTCGCTGCTGCAGGCCGGCACCCTCGTGCTGCTGCTCGGCGCGCAGCACATCGCGCGCGGCGCCGGCATCGTCGCCGTGCGCGTCTGGCCCGCGCAGGACTATTCCCGCGTCACCATCGAATCCGACCAGCAACTGGTGGCCAAGCAGTTCTTCGTGGCCACGCCACCCCGGCTCGCGGTGGACATCGAAGGGCTCGACCTGAACCCCGAGCTGCGCGAGCTGGTCGCCAAGGTCAAGCCGGACGATCCCAATATCGCCGGCATCCGCGTCGGCCAGAACGCGCCCGGCGTGGTGCGCCTGGTGATCGACCTCAAGCATGCGGCCCTGCCGCAGGTGTTCACCCTGCCGCCCATCGCCGCGTACCGCCACCGCCTGGTGTTCGACCTGTACCCCGCCGTGGCCGAGGACCCGCTGGAGGCGCTGATCGCCGAGCGCCTGCGCGAGGGCACGCCCCCGCCCCCCGTGCCCAGCGCCGTTGCGCGGCCCGGCACGGCCGCCGACCCGCTCGGCGACCTGATCGCCAAGCACAGCACGCCGGCCGACCAGCCCGTGCCGCCCGCACACGGCGCAGCCCCCGCTGTCACGCCGCCCCCCATCACCGCGGCCGCCCCGCCGCCACCGCCGCGCGCGCAGCCCGCGGCGCCCGCCATCGCCAAGGCCACCGACCGGCTCATCATCGTGGCACTCGACCCGGGCCACGGCGGCGAAGACCCCGGCGCCATCGGCCCGGGCGGCACACGCGAGAAGGACGTGGTGCTCAAGGTCGCGCATCTGCTGCGCGACCGCATCAACGCCACCACCGTGGGCGGCAATCCCATGCGCGCGTTTCTCACGCGCGACGCCGACTTCTTCGTGCCACTGGGCACGCGGGTGGAAAAGGCGCGCCGCGTGCAGGCCGACCTGTTCGTGTCCATCCATGCCGATGCCTTCACCACCCCGAGGGCCAGCGGGGCCAGCGTGTTCGCGCTGAGCCAGGGCGGCGCCTCGAGCACCGCCGCGCGCTGGCTGGCCAACAAGGAGAACCAGGCCGACCTGGTGGGCGGCCTGAACGTGAAGGCGCAGGACCAGCACGTGCAGCGCATGCTGCTGGACATGAGCACCACCGCGCAGATCAACGACAGCCTCAAGCTCGGCAGCGCGCTGCTGGGCGAGATCGGCGGCATGGCCAAGCTGCACAAGCCGCGCGTGGAGCAAGCCGGCTTCGCCGTGCTGAAAGCGCCCGACATCCCCAGCGTGCTGGTGGAGACGGCCTTCATCAGCAACCCGGAGGAAGAGGCCAAGCTGCGGTCGGCCGCGTATCAGCAGCAGTTGGCTGACGCGCTCATGCGCGGCATCACGCGATACTTCGCCAAGAACCCGCCCCTGGCACGCAGCCGGTCGGTCTGATCCCAGGCCGCCGGGGCGGGCAAGCTCGATGGTCCATCAGGAGAACCCCATGGCACTACCTCACGCACGGTCCGGAGAAGTCGTCAGCATCCTGCCGCTGGGCGAGCGGCTGGCCGAGGCCGCCACGTCGGCCATCATCAAGGCCGCCCAGCTGGAGGTCATCCGCGTGGTGCTGCCCGCGGGCAAGGAACTGCGCCAGCACGACACCCCCGGCGAGATCACGGTGCAATGCATCGAGGGCGAGGTGGAGTTTCATGCCGGCACCGCGGCGCGGCTGCTGCAGGCCGGCGACTTCCTGCACCTGGAGCCGCGCGCGGAGCATTCGTTGCGTGCGCTCAAGGACGCATCGCTTCTCGTCACCATCTGCTTGCAGGCGGGCTGAGTCCTACAGGGTCCGGCCTCGACTGCCTACACCTGCGGCACGGCGATGGCGCAATAGTTGGTACACGGATGGGATGGCGGCAGCGATGCCCTGTCCAGTCTGCCAACAACGCTGAAGGAGCACACCATGAACTATCGTCATCTCGTTTCCGCTGCCGCCTGTGTTGCCGTTCTGGGCCTGGCCGGCTGCTCGACCAACCCCACCAGCCAGCAGGTTGGCACCGGCGTAGGTGCCGTGGCCGGCGGCGTGGTCGGTAGCGCACTGGGCGGCACCGCCGCCACCGTGGGCGGCGCCGCAGCCGGCGCACTGATCGGTAACGAAGTGGGCAAGGACCGCGACCGCCAAAACGGCCGCCGTTGATCGCCCGCCCCTCCGTGATCCCCCATGACAAAGGCCGCCCTTGGGCGGCCTTTGTCATGTCTGTCGCACACTCAGCGCATCACTGCGGCGCGGCAGGCGCAGCGGCGCTCTTGCGGCTCGCGCGCCAGCCGCCATAGATCGCGATCAGGCCCGGAATGAAGATCATCGCCCAGATGATCTTGTCCAGATGCTGCTGCACCCAGGGGAAGTTGCCGAAGAAGTAGCCGGCCGTGCAGATGCCCAGGACCCACAGCAGCGCGCCGCCCACGTTGTACGCGGTGAACTTGGTGCGCCCCATTTCCGCCACGCCGGCCACGAACGGCGCGAAGGTGCGGATGAAGGGCATGAAGCGCGCGATCACGATCGTGACGCCGCCGTATTTCTCGTAAAACTCATGAGCCTGGTTAAAGGCCCGGCGGTTGAACCAGCGCGAGTCCTCCCACTGGAAGACCTTGGGCCCGAAATAGCGGCCGATGGTGTAGTTGCACTGGTCCCCCAGGATGGCGGCCACCAGCAGCACGGTGACGGCGATGGGAAAGCTCATCAGCCCGGCGCCGCACAGCGCACCCACGATGAACAGCAACGAGTCCCCGGGCAGGAAGGGCATCACCACCACGCCCGTCTCCACGAAGACGATGATGAACAGCAGGGCATAGACCCACGGCCCGTAGGCAGCGACGAAGGCTGCCAGGTGCTTGTCGACATGCAGGATGAAGTCGATCAAAAAGCTCACGATTTCCAAGCCGGTTCCTTTCAAAAAAGCAGCGGTACTCTAACGCAGCGCCGCCGCCGGAAAGCCGAAGGCCCGCCACCGGGCGGGCCTTCGCATGCGGCGGCCGGCAAGGCCAGGCCAGAAAGAGTTCTAAGGGGCCACGGACGCACCGCCCTCGAACCAGCGCTTGACCAGCGCCCGTTCGTCCTCGGTGATGCCGGTGGCATTGTTCATGGGCATGAGCTTTTGCACCGCCACCTGCTGGTAGATGGCCTGCGCGTGCTGCTGCACCGAGGCCGCCGAATCCACCCGCAGGTTCTTCATCTGCACCTGCTCGCCGTGGCACAGGTAGCAGCGCTGGGCCAGCACAGGCTGCAGCTGCTGGTAGCCCACCGCCGCGGGGGCCGCGCCACCGGCGGGCGCCGCTGCCGCGGCCGCGGCCGGCGCCATCGATGGCTTGAGCCCGATGACGGCGCCCACGATCACCGCCGACCCCACCAGGGCATACGGCAGCGGATGGGCGTTGCGGCCCAGCTTCCAGCCGTGGCGCAGCACGAAGAACTGGCGGATGGCCGCCCCGGCGAACATCATCAGGATGAGAATCAGCCAGTTCTGCGGATGGCTCCAGGTGAAGCTGTAGTGGTTGGACAGCATGCAGAACAGCACCGGCAGCGTGAAGTAAGTGTTGTGCACGCTGCGCTGCTTGCCGCGCTGGCCGTGGATCGGATCCACGGGCTGGCTGGCCTTCATCTGCGCGATGACCTTGCGCTGGCCGGGAATGATCCAGAAGAACACGTTGGCGCTCATGCTGGTGGCGATCATCGCGCCCACGAGCAGGAAGGCCGCGCGCCCCGCGAACCAGTGGCAGGCAAGCCACGAGGCCGCGCACACCAGCACGAAGACCAGCGCGCCGACGATGGCATCGCCATTCTTGCGCCGCCCGAAGAGGCGGCAGATGGCGTCGTACAGCAGCCAGAACACCACCAGGAAGGCCAGGGCCACCACGATGGCCGTGGCCGGCGCCCAGTCCATGCGGGACTTGTCGATGAGGTAGGTGCTGGCGCTCCACAGATACGACACGGTGAACAGCGCGAAGCCGCTGATCCAGGTGCTGTAGCTCTCCCAGAAGAACCAGTGCAGGTTCTTGGGCAGCTGCGGCGGCGCGCCCGCAAACTTGACGGGGTGGTAGAAGCCGCCGCCGTGCACGGCCCACAGCTCTCCGCTCACGCCCTGCTTCTTCAGGTCTTCGTCGACCGGCGGCGTGAGGCTGGAGTCGAGGAACACGAAGTAGAACGACGAGCCCACCCAGGCGATGGCGGTGATGACGTGGACCCAGCGCAGCAGCAGGTTGGCCCAGTCGAGAAGATAGCTTTCCATGGTCTTGTTCCTCGGAACGCGTTGCGGACCACCCGCGAACCCGTTCCCGCACACGGCGCGTGGGACGCCGTCGGACTGCTCACCACTGCGGGCGCTCTGAGCAGAGAAAAAAAGCCGCGCACCTGAGAGACCGTTCCGCCCCCGGCACCGCTGCGACCATCGAAAAAACACAGCGCAGTGTATCCACGCCCTGCCGTGCATCAAGCAATTTCGGCGCCAGCGTCTTCAACCCAGGCCCTGCAGCAGTTGGGCCGCCACCGCCACGGCAATCACCTCGGGCTGCTTGCCAGCAATGCCCGGCACGCCGATGGGGCAGGTCACCTGCGCCAGCTCGTCCGGCGTGAAGCCGCGCGCCTCCAGGCGGTGGCGGAAGGTCGCCCATTTGGTGCGGCTGCCGATGAGCCCGATGAAGGGCAGGTCGCCGCGCTCGCGCTGGCGCAGCAGGCAGGCGGCGACGACGTCCAGATCTTCTGCGTGGCTGAAGCTCATGATCAGCACCCGGCTGCCCGGTGCCAGCGTGGGCACGGCGGCCTGCACGGGCTCGGAGTGCTCGCAGAAGGTGTCTGTCAGCGGCTCGGGCGGAAAGACGCCGTCGCGGCTGTCGATCCAGTGCAGCGCGAACGGCAGCGGCGCAAGCACACGCGCCAGCGCATGGCCCACATGCCCGCCGCCGAACAGCGCCACGGGCGCCAGCGGCGGCGCGAGGCGCCTGCGCAGCGCCGGAATGTCGGCGTGGGTGACCCGTTCGAACCGCAGATGGACCACACCGCCACAGCACTGGCCCAGGCTGGGGCCCAGGGCGTGCCTTTCCACCGCCGGGCGCTCCGCGGCCGCCGCCGGGTCGGCCAGGCGGCGGCGTGCCTCGGCCATGGCCTGCAGCTCCAGGTGCCCGCCGCCCACGGTGCCGACCAGCGGCACCCCTTCGCCGAACACGGCCATCCAGGCACCCGGCTCGCGCGGGACGGAGCCCTGCACGGACTCCACCGTCACAAGGCAGGCCGGCGCAGCCTGCAGTCGCTGCAGTAATTCATGCAATGGCCCGGCCATCACGTCCTTTCGATTCCATGGAGACAGGAGGCGCCGGCAGGAGGGCGGCGCGGGCCATCGCCCGCCAGCGCGGTGCCGGCAACACCGGCACAATCACCGGATTGTTGTTGTTGTTCATCCAGCATAGCGGCCCAGCCATGTCTCAGCCCTCTTCCGATCGTCCTACCGGTGCACCCGCCGCCCGCAAGAAGCGCGCCTCCTGGCTGCCCGCCAGCCTGGTCGCCGCCGTGACGGCCCTGGTGGCCGCCTGCAAGTCCGGGCCCGAGGCGCCTCCGCCCCCACCGGAGAGCCACCCGGGCAGCGACTCACCGGTGATCGGCCCCGTGCCCGCGCAGCAGGGATCGGCCCGCAGCTCGGCCGCCGCCACGCCGCGCGCCTACCGGCAGGACGCCGCCACGCACCTGTACGGGCTGAACGCGCAGCGCATCTACAAGGGCCAGCTGCCGCCGCTGCTGCACGCCATCGGGGTGCTGGAGGTGGACATCGACCGCGCCGGCCGCGTGACCGCCGTGCGCTGGCTGCGCGCGCCGCGCCATGCGCCGGATGTCATCGCCGAGATCGAGCGCACGGTGCGCGCGGCGGCGCCCTTTCCCGTTCCGGCGCGCATGGGCAAGGTGACCTATACCGACACGTGGCTCTGGGACAAGAGCGGCAACTTCCAGCTGGACACCCTGACCGAGGGCCAGCGCTAGGGAATCTCTGGGCGATTCACTGCGCCGCTCGATGCGTGCAGAGACCCGTGGCGACGCCCATGGAGCGGACGCCCAGGGTAGGACTTCCGATCGCAAATCAGGAGCTGACTACACTTGACCAACGCCACTTCCAGGCACTTTTCCATCGCAACTGCCCGCACTTCAAGCGCAAGCAGCTCTCAAAAAAAGAGCGTTCAGGAGCCCCGGTACGTGGAGTAGCTCCACGGGCTCACCAGCAGCGGCACGTGGTAGTGCTGGTCGGCATGCGCGATGCCGAAGTCCAGGTGCACCACGTTCAGGAAGTTCGGCTCGGGCAGTTCCACGCCCCGCGCACGGAAGTAGCCGGCCACGTCGAAGCTGAGCCGGTAGGTGCCCGCCCGCAGGCCGGCGCTGTCGAACAGCGGCGCGTCGGTGCGGCCGTCGTGGTTGAGGACCAGCTGCTTGACCAGCGTGGCCTGATCGCCCTGAGTGGCATACAGCGACACCGCCATGCCCGCAGCGGGGCAGCCGTGCATGGTGTCGAGAACGTGGGTGCTGAGGCCCATGGGGAATCTCCTGAGGTGGGGACGCCGGAACGCCGATGTTTGTCGACCAAAAGTGTATACACTTTTACGCATCCGCTGCCCCCTCCTTTCACCGCCAGAGGCCATGGAATCCTCCTCCACCGGCGCCATCGTCCAGGCGCTGACCCGCGCCATCGCCACGCACCGTCTGCAGCCCGGCACCAAGCTGGGCGAGCAGAAGCTGGCCGATCACTTCGGCGTGTCGCGCACGCTGGTGCGGCAGGCGCTGTTCCAGCTGGCGCAGAACCGGCTGGTGACGCTGGAGCCGGCGCGGGGTGCCTTCGTGTCCACGCCTTCGGTGGAAGAGGCGCGCCAGGTGTTCGCCGTGCGCCGCATGCTGGAGACCGAGATGACGCGAGCCTTCGCGCGCAGCAGCACGCCGGCCAAGATCCGTGCGCTGCGCCAGCACGTGGCGCACGAGCAGGCCGCGATGGACGGCACCGATGCGCGCATGCGTGCAGAGCTGCTGGGTGACTTCCATGTGCGCATGGCCGAGCTGATGGGCAACGACGTGCTGGCCCAGATGCTGGGCGATCTGATCTCGCGCTGCGCGCTCATCACGCTCATGTACCAGTCCGACAGCGCCGCTGCGCACTCGCACGAGGAACACGGCGACATCGTCGCGGCCCTCGCGGCGCGCGACGAGGAGCGTGCCGTGCAGCTGATGCAGGCCCACCTCTTGCATGTCGAAGCCGGGCTGGCGTTCGACGAGCACAAGCGCCCTACCAACGATCTCTCCCTGGCCCTGGCGGCCGCCGCACCATGACCCTCTACGACGCCACCCTGCCCTACCCGCGCGACCTGATCGGCTACGGCCGCAACCCGCCCCACGCGCGCTGGCCCGGC